>JBOHFI010000029.1:0-68713 GCA_050699595.1 Pseudonocardiaceae bacterium
CTTCGAACCCCGCAATTACTCACGACGCCCGCCAAGGTGGGGACAGGTTCTGAGCACTAACCTGAAACAACGATATCGCCTGTCACGACCTCAACAGACCAACCTCCCTATCGCGTTTACTTGTCATGTGCGACCGCGTGTCGCACGCCGGTGCCGATCTCCAGCACGCGGTGGCCGGGGTGGGTGTCGAGCGCTTCGAGCATAACGGCCATGACGGCGGGTTTGCTGGACGATGAGGTGGGCAGCTGCTGCTCGCCGTCGCCGGCCGGGGCGGTCTGGGTGAGCAGCGCAGTGTCGGAATACACCGCCTGCAGCCACCCGGGTTGGCCGGCGAGCAGCGGGGCACCGTCCTCGGCCAGCACCCGGAGGGTGAACAGGTGACGCGGGGTGGCGGCGAACGCGCTGGCCCACGCCGGGTCGTTCAGCACGCCGTCGGTGGCGAGCTGGGTGGCGAGCCCGGCGGCGCGGGGTTTCCAGTCGGTGTCGGCGATGACGGTGGTCACGGGCTTACTCCGCGGTCAGCTCGTCGGCGATGGCCTCGGCGATGGGCAGCCCACACTCCTCGGCCAACCACCCCCACATCCCTGACCCGTTGGCCTCCAGCGTCACCCACGTGTCGTCGGGTCTGATCACGAAGTCGAATGCCGAGTACGCCCTCACATCGTTTTTCTTGAAAAACCTGGAACAGATGCGCCGTGGTGTCCACGCCATCAAGGGTGTCGAGGTCCTCGGCCGCCACGCGGCGGGTGAACACGACCGATTCGCCGCCGCCCTCCCACACGATCGGCTCGGTCAGCGGCTTGACCACCAGAGTCCCGTGCGCGGCGGCGAAGGCTCGCACCGCCGCGGACCGTTGGCGGCGTCGAGTAACACCCAGCGAACGCCGCGCGTGTCCAGTTGTCTGCCGACCTCGGCGACCGACCAGTCGCCGGCATCGCCGACCACGAGCACCACAGGTTCGGCCACGCTCAGTCGTCCGGGACGGTGTAGGAGTCGTCGATGATCTTGTTGTCCAGTCCGGTCTTCTCCGGAATCGTCCGCTGTGTGGCTGGGGTGCGGTGCTTGGCCCGCGCAACCGCGCCCGGGCCGGCGGTCGTTCGGGGTGCCACCCCGCGCAGCACGAACGGCCGCAGCTGGCTGGGTGGCTCGTCACTGGTCGGGGGCATGGACACGTTCATCGGGAATCGGTGCCGAGCGGGCATGAACGGATCGTGGTCCACGGTGGTCGCCTTTTTGGTCCACGGTTCATCCAAGCATCGGCTCTGCCGACGAACTTTCACAAGCGGTGAGTGGAACCGACCGGCCGCCGGGAGCTCGAGGCACGGGGAGCAAGGCTCAACCGACGGCCGGCCGGGATTTACTCGTCTTGCGGAGTGGAGCTACCCCAGGTGTTGGAGTCCGCAAGGAAGATCAGATGGCAGCGCTGGCACTTCAGGCCGGGTGGTAGCTGGTCGTGCTGCGTGACGCCCGTCGGTAGCGAGGCGCCGCATCGGGCCTGGAGCACACCTGTGGGGTGGTCACAGTCGGGTACCAGCAGGTGCGCGTGGTAGTCCAGCGGGGACCGCGCCCAGCTCATCGGGCACTCCTGGCGCACGCCGGGCAGACCTGTTCGGGGTCGGGCGGGCTACCGGAGAATCCCAGACCGCGACCGAACGGGAGCACTCTGGGCACGAACGTCACCCTGCACAAGGCGGTTAGGGTGCCCTCGGTGGGGTGCAAAGCGCCTCGGTGCGTGTCGTGATCACCCAAGGACCACAGGTACCACATTACCGGGGCGTTGCTCATCCGAGCCACTCGATCAACGCATAGCGGAGCACTCGGGCCCCGTCCTGATCGATCATGACCTTGCGGACGCTGGGGCGTGCGGGTCCAGGTTGATCACGCCGTCGCGGGTGCTCATCACCTGATCGCGGGGGGTCGGTGGGCGGGCCGGATCCGCCGGGGCCTTGTCTTGGGGCACGTGGCTAGGGTGTCCCCTCAGACTTGTGATAGCCAGCCATTCGTGGGTGTAGGCAACAGTTGGCAACACGATCTGAGGGGACCATGGACGACGTGGTTAAGCCGGGCACTGCACTACGCCAGCTCCGCCTCGCCAGGGGGTTGGCCTGCGGGGACTTGCCCGGGCTATGTGCTGTGACCCAGGCCATCTGTCCCGGATGGAGTCTGGGGTTCGCCCGCTGTCGTTGGGGTTCGCCCAGCTGGCGGACCGTTTCCTCGATACCGGCGGAGCCATCACAAGCCTGGTGCGTGCGGGTTACGCTGGCCAGCGATGGTGTGACAGACAGGCAGAGCCCACTGGCGACCTGCTCATCGTCGAGGTGGACACGCCGGAAGGAAGGATCACCGTGCCCGTGCCCGTGCCGCGACGCGACCTGTTGATGGCGCTGGGAATTGGTGCCGCTGGTAGCTCTGCCCTCCGCGACCTCCGCCGCGCGACCGTTCTCCCCGAGGCGGTCGATGAGCTTGACAAGGCTCTGGAGGGCTTCGCGATTGCCGGCCGGGTGATGCCGCCCAGTCAGCTGCTCGACGCGCTGACCGGGCGGGTCGCGGTTATCAGCGCCATGCGCCAGAAGGCGAGCTCGGATGTGGCCGCCAGGCTTGCGATGACGCAGGCTCGTTACGCGGAGTTCTTGAGCTGGATGCACGAGGAGACCGGTGACCTCGCGCAGGCGATCTGGTGGATCGACCGGGCAAGTGAGTGGGCGCACGTCGGCGGTTGGGTACCCATGGTCGCCTTCACCTCGGTGCGCAAGAGCGTCATCGCGACCATGCACGCCGCCGATGCCCACCGCACTGTCGACTTTGCCCAGGTGGCTTTACACATCAACGGTGCAACCCCCGCAGTGCTGCGGTTCGCTGCCGCCCAGCTCGCTTACGGTCATGCCCTTGCCGGTGATGTGGGCGGCAGCCGCCGAGCGCTGGATCTGGCCACCAATTATTACCAGAAGGCCGACGCGTGTCCCCAGGACGAGCCGTCCATCGGTGCTCGGTCTGTCCTGGACCATGACCCCGTCGAGCTGAACTGGGCTACCTGCAATATCTTCGCCGGCCGTGGTGAGCCAGCCATAGGGGTCTTGGCTACTCGGATGAACGCTGTTAAGGATGTTTCACCCCGCGCCTACGTAATCCACGGTGCCCGGCTAGCCCACGCCTACGCTCTGGCCGGACACCCCGACGAGGCCTGCCACACCCTCACCGAGGTGCTCGACACGACCGCGGTCACCGAGTCGGCCACCGCCCGCCGCGAGCTTGGCCGCATCCGCCCCGTCCTGCACAGCCGCTGGCCGAAGCGACCCGACCTGCAGGATATCGCCCAGCGGCTGACCTTGCTCGCTTGAGGCGAAGGGAGCGGGTATGAGTGCGCCGGAGCGGCGGCAGGTCGAGCACTTCATCGGCGGGCACTGGGTTGCTAGCTGGCGCGGACGGCGGCTGCCTGTGATCAACCCCGCCACCGAGCGGAGCATCGCCACCGTGCCCGAAGGGACGGAACGCGACGTTGATGCCGCGGTCGCTGCCGCGCGCGCCGCGTTCCCGGCGTGGGCCGCCACCCCACCGCACCAACGAGCTGCTCATCTTCGCTGGCTCGCCGCCGGGCTCCAGGCGCGGACCGAGGAGATCGCGCACACGATCACCGCTGAGATGGGCGCGCCGCTGGCTTTCTCGCTCCGGGTACAGGCGGGCCTGCCGGTCACGGTGATGTCGTCATACGCTGAACTGACGGCCGGTTTCAGCTTTGAAGAGAAGATCGATAACTCACTGGTGATCCTGAATCCCGTGGGCGTGGTAGCCGCGATCACGCCGTGGAACTTTCCGTTGCACCAGGTCGTCCTCAAGGTCGCGGCCGCCCTGGCCGCCGGCGCCACCGTGGTCGTCAAGCCCAGCGAGTTCGCCCCGCTCTCCGCCGATCTTTTGGCCGGGCTCGCGCGCGACGCCGGCCTTCCGGCGGGAGTGCTCAACATCGTCTATGGCACCGGCCCGGGGGTTGGCGACGCTCTCGCCTGCCATCCCGGCATCGACATGGTGTCGTTCACCGGTTCCACCCGAGCTGGTCGCGAGGTCGCTCGTCGCGCGGGCGAGACCCTCAAGAAAGTCACCCTCGAACTCGGCGGGAAGTCCGCCACGGTGATCCTGCCCGACGCCGACTCAGGCCTGTTCCAGAAAGCCGTCCGCCACGGGGTCGGTAAATGTTTCCTGAACTCCGGGCAGTCCTGCAATGCCCTCACGCGGCTGCTGGTCCCGGCTGACCAGCTAGGGACGGCGGTCGAGCTGGCCGTCGCCGAGGCCGAGGCCTTCACCGTCGGTGACCCACTCACCGACGGGGTGCGGATCGGTCCGCTGGTCTCGGCCGCCCAGCAGAGCCGGGTTCGGGGCTACATCCAGCGGGGACTCACCGAGGGCGCCCGGCTTGCTCTTGGTGGTGGCGACCCACCCGCCGGCCTGGACCGAGGCTGCTACGTGCGGCCCACCGTGTTCGCCGATGTCAACCCCACCATGACCATCGCCCAAGAGGAGATCTTCGGGCCCGTCCTGGGTTACCACACCGAGGACCAGGCCGCGGACATCGCCAACGGCACTGCCTACAGGCTTGCCGGCGCGGTCTGGTCAGCGGACCCGGACCACGCCGCAGCCTTCGCCCGTCGGTTGCGCACCGGCCAGGTCGACCTCAACGGCGGCCGGTTCAACCCGCTCGCCCCCTTCGGGGGCTTCGGACACTCCGGCTTCGGGCGCGAGTTCGGCAGCTACGGCCTGCGGGAGTTCTGCGAGCCTCAATCATTGCAATGGTGACAATTCCGCGATCAGCTCAGGCCACGGGCCAGGTGCGGTGCGGCCGCCGATAAAGGCCACCGGTCCGCAGAACGTGGTCACCGTCTCCGCTGGCAGCGAGGCGCTGACGATTGACAACGCCACCCGTTCGTCGGATGGTCCCGCGTCCGTCGGGTCTCCTCCGCACCCGCCCCAACGACCTCCGCAACCACGCGGCGGAGCGGATGGCCGCCAGCCCTGTCCGCAGCGCGCTGGCCTCGTCCTCTCCCTCGATCACGGCGCACACGTCCGTCCAGCCGCGGCGCAGATCTGCGCCGATGTCGGGATCGATCAGGTTCGGCTCCACGTCCAGGGCGTCCATCATCGCGTCGGTGTGCTCGTCCACAGCGTCCACCGGGGTGACCCGGTAGCGAACCTCGAGGTAGTAGCGAGTCATCGTGGCTCCTGCTCCCAACACGTCTCCCGACCCAACCACCCGACCCCAGCGAACGCAGCAACGCCTCTAGATCCATATCAGGGTGCTTTGGCCTGGCCACATACCCCGCTGACGGGGCTCGCGCCCACCGGAGGGATCCAACGATACTTGTAGCTTCGACGCCAACCTATAACAAACTGGCCGAAATGTTATAGGTTGGCCACGTGGACCCAACGAAGTTTGTAGCCCCACGCTGGGGCCGGGCGGTGTCAACTGGCGGTCCAGCGGCGTACCACGCCTTCGTACCGGCGCCGGTGCCGCGTGAGCACCAGATCGCCCCTGAAACGATCATGTTGATGTCGGAGGCTGACTCCGCGCTGGGCCGGTTGGCGGGGGCTGGGCGCCTGCTACCTAATCCGCTCCTTCTCGTCAACGCGTACATCACGAGGGAGGCTGTCGCCAGCTCTGGGATCGAGGGTACCCAGGCTTCGGTGACCGAGATCTTCGACGCGGCCGTGACCGGCGTCTCGCAGCGAGGGGACGTTCAGGAGGTCCGCAACTACATCGTCGCGTTGCGGCACGGCCTCAAGCGCCTTGCGGAGGGGCTGCCGATCTCACTGCGCCTGATCAAGGAGATGCATCACTTACTGCTATCCAACGTACGCGGGCAAGAACGCACTCCCGGCGAGTTCAGGCGCAGCCAGAACTGGATATCGTCGCCCGACAATCGACCGGCCACCGCCCGTTTCGTTCCGCCGACCGTCGACCACATGTGGCATGCGTTGGATGACTGGGAGAAGTATCTGCATGACGAGCACCCCCGGCTGCCACTACTTGTCAGATGTGCCTTGTTGCACTACCAATTCGAAACGATCCACCCTTTCTTGGATGGCAACGGTCGACTCGGTCGACTCTTCATAATCTTGTATCTCGTGGATCAAGGACGCCTTCCGGTACCGTTGCTCTACCTGTCCAGCTACTTCGATAAACACAAGGACGAGTACTATGCTGGCCTCCAGCATGTGCGGGAGCGAGGCGAGGTGGACGCCTGGCTGAACTTCTTCTTGCACGGGGTCGCAGTGCAGGCGAACGACGCCGTTGCGCGCGCCGAGGTGCTCGCTGACCTGCGAGAGAAGTATCGAATAACCCTTAAGGGAAGCAGGAGTCGGGCGCAGGAAGTCGCGGACCTGCTCATCGGGAATCCCATTATCACCGTGCGTCACGTACAGAATCAGCTCGGCGTCAGCCAACCCGGAGCAGCGAATCTGCTCCGACAGCTGACACAGCATGGAATAGTTCGAGAAATCGGGATCGGACCGGGGGTCCGGCACCGATGGATCGCCGACGGCGTGCTGCGTGTTCTTGATCCTGAGCAAGTGCCTACGATCTAAACCTGGGTCATGCGGCGGGGGCACCGGCGACGACGTTCTCGTCGTGCAGTCGTCCGATCTCCGCGTTGGACAGGCCCAGGATCCCGGCGAGGATCTCGTCGGTGTGCTGGCCGAGCTGGGGCGCTGGCGCGGGGGGTACCCGGTCCACGGCGGAGAACTCCAGCGGCGAGCCGGGCGTGAGGTAGGTGCCGATGCCGGGTTGGTCGACCTCGGCGAACATCGGGTTGGCGGGTGAGCAGCGTGGATCGGTGGTGACCAGCTCCGTGAAGGTCTGGTAGGGGCCCCAGCACACGTCGTGCGCGTCGAAGACCTCGCGGACCTGCGACAGCGTACGGCTACTAACCCACGGTTCGATGAGCGCGCCGATCACGTGGCGCGCGGCGAACCGGTCACCCTCCTTGTTCAGGTCGACCCCGAGCAGCGTCTCGACCTGGGCACACGCCTGTCCGATCCCGGTCGCGCTCATCAGCGAGCGCCACTGCCGAGAAGTCAGGCCGACCACCATGACCCGCTGGCCGTCCTGGGTGGCGAAGTCGCGCCCGAACGCGCCGTACAGGTCGTTGCCGTACTTCGGACGTTCGCTGTGGTTGATCTGTACCTCGGCGATGTTCCCAAGGTGCCCGGCCATGGCGAACGCCACGTCGGACAGCGCGAGCCGGACGAACTGGCCGGTGCCCTCGATCCGCCGTGTGCGTTCGGCGGCCAGCAGCCCGGTCGCGGCCAGTGTGCCGGTGATCGCGTCCCAGGCCGGGAGTAGGTGGTTGACCGGTGTGGTCAGGGTGCTGGGGCCGGTGGTCCAGGGGAAACCGGCGGCGGGGTTGACGGTGTAGTCGACCGCGGACGAGCCGTCCGGGTTGCCGACGATATTGACCATGATCAGGTCGGGGCGGCGCGAGGTGAGCGTGCTGAAGTCCAGCCAGCCCACAGCCGGGAAGTTCGTCAGGAACAGACCCGCGTCCTCGCCCGGTGCGGTGATCAGATCGGTGAGCAGCGCCTTGCCCCGCGGCGATCGCAGGTCGACCGCGATCGAGCGCTTGCCCTTGTTCAGGCCCGCCCAGAACAGGCTCTTGCCCTCAGCGGTGACCGGCCAGCGGTGAGCGTCCAGACCGCCGCCGATCGGGTCGAACCGGATCACGTCCGCACCGAGCTGGGCCAGTGTCATCCCGCCGAGTGGCGCCGCGACGAAGGCCGAGCCCTCCACCACTCGCATCCCCGCCAGGATCCCGGTCATCTCCCACCTCGCTTACCGGGCGAGCGCAACGAACCGCCAGTCCAGCACAGGCTGCTGCGCCGCAGTCGGATCACCGGCATCGGCCGCAGGACAACTGTGCACCACTGCCCGCAGATCGAGAAGCTGGTAACCGTCATGCTGGTGGACGGCCTCGACGCGCAACTCGGTGCGCAGCACGTCACCCTCGAACACCGGGCCGGTGTGCTCACAGCTGCGCCAGGCCACGATCGTCACCAGGTCGGGCAGCGCCCGGGTGGCGTGCGCACCGGCGATCGAGATGGTGTGCCCGCCGTAGACCAGGCGACGCCCGTACGCCGACGCTGCGGGGTCGGTGTGCGTGGCCGCGAGGTTGAGGGTGGCCCTGGCCAGTTCGGGGGCACCGGTCACGGTGTCGCGCGCCTCGATGTCGTAGATCGTGCCGGGTTCGGTCACGGTGGGCTCGAACGCGCCGAGTCGCCAGCCCCACGGCAGGTCCGCGACGGGGTCGGCGTCAGCGGGGATGTCGTCGAAGCTGTCGGCATGCCCGGTGTTCGCGCCCGCGTCACGCAGCGGGAGCATCGGGCAACGCCAGAAGTCGAGCACGGGCTCCGCACGCTGATTGGTGACCTGCACCCGCAGCACGGCGAGGCCGGTCGCCGGCCGCCCCGGTTTCGGGCGGTTCTGCCGCAGCGCGACGACCTCCGTGCGGGTGCGCAGCGTGTCCCCGAGGTGCACCGGGCGCAACAGCCGCAGCCCCCGGTAGAACAAGTTGCCGCGGACCCGCTGTGACGGCGCCGTGGTCTGCCCGATCGCGACGTGGCAGACCAGCGTGGGATGGGCCACCGGCTCGGTGCGGCCGGTGACCGCCGCGGACAGCTCGTGATCCAGCGGCAACCGCAGCCGGTCGCCGGACAGCGCCTGGTGCAGCGCGGCGTGCCCCGAGGTCAGCGTCACCCCCGGGGCGTCAGCGAAGACCTGCCCATGCGACAGATCCTCGAAATACGGCCCACCGACCAACATCCGCACACCCCCATCGTGCTCGGCCCCGACATGCCTCACTGCGTGTGGTCCCGTAGCCACCGGGCTACGCGTCGCACGTATTCGCCGTACTGCTCCTGAGCTAGCGGGACTGCCGCCGACACCATGCCGTGGTCGATCTCGAGGTAGTCGTGCACCAGGACGTTGCGCATGCCGACCGATGGGCGCAGCGAGGCAGCGAAATCCCATTCGAGCACACCGGCCCGCGCCATCTCGTCGAACGACGCCGCGTAGCTGTCCGGCGACCGACCCAGCAACGGTCACGATGTGGATGTTGACCGATGTGGCGTCATCCGGCCAGCAGCTCCAGGCCTAGCCGACGCAGCCAGTCCGTGTCGAGCCGCTCCATGACGGCCGCGGTCGAGGCCCGGGCCCAGGTACCGGGTTCGGCTTCATACAGGATGACCGCGCCGACCAGTGCGCGCTCCCGCAGCAGCGGGCCGGCGGAGTTGAGATGGACGACGTCGACATCGTCGAGCCCGACGAGATCGATCACCTCGGTGACGAGCCCGAACAGGTCGATAACCGCTCCGTGCTCGCTGAGGACACCGATGTCCAGATCGCGTGGCTCCGGCTCGCCCCGGCCGACGCTGCCGAAGACCGTGAGCAGGCTGATCTGGTACCGCTGGCAGAGCGCGCGAAGGCTACCGGAGTCGGCCGCGACACGTAGTCGTTCCAGCCTCTCAAACGGTGTCACCACGAGCACCAGTGTCCCGCACTTGACCGCGAACCGACACCACGGCTCGCGCCGCGCTGACTCGCGCGACCTAGAGCATCAGACGGGCATGGTCGGTGGTCACCGCTCGGTCCAACGGAGGCAGGTCAGGCATATCCAGCCGGGTGGCTCGTCGTACAGGCTGGTGCCCATGAACAGCCCCTGCCCGCAGCGGGCGACATACACCCCGTAGGGGTGGTCGGCGTCCTCGTCGATGGCGTGGGATTGCCAGTCCAGTGGGGACACGCCCCAGCGCGGGGCGGCCACCGGGTGCCCCGCGCCGGCCGGCCCAGGCAGTCGCGGGGCCGGGACGGCGCTCACCGGCCCAGCCACCTGCGGAGGACTTCGAACAGGGCCGTCGCACCGTCCTCGTCGAAAATGATCACGCACTCGCCGGTGACGTGCGGGTCGAGGATGATCTCGCCGCCCTGCCTCTCCACGACCAGGTTGGCGAAGTTCCTCGGGCCTCGGTGCACCGCGCAGGTGACGGGAATCGCCTGGCGGTTGTCGCGGGACGCCCGCGGGGTCGCGCCGTCAGCCATGGTTGACCTCTTTCTCTCGGACAGGCGGCGGGGTCGTGTCCCGCTCGGTTAGAAGCAGTATACGTAAAGCTCTACGGATTGCAATCTGTAGGTGATGTGGGGTGCACGGAGCGCGATCGGCGGGTGCAGACTGTCGCCACAGTTCAGCCTGAGGACAGGAGGCGCAGCGGGTGGCCGACCGGGAGGATCCTTCGGCGTTGCGGTGGCTGATCGGCGTGGAGCTGGCGAACTTCCGCAAGCGATCGGGCCGGAGAGCCGTCGACGCGGCGAAGGCGATCGACTGTTCCCCGGGCAAGATCGGCCACCTGGAAAGCGGTCGCAACCAGCAGCAACCGGCGGAGGTGACCAAGCTGCTCAGGTTCTACGGCGCGGATCTGGCCGACGTCGAGCGCCTGGCATCGCTCTCCGGTGGCGCCGACCGGCCAACCTGGTGGGCACCGTGGACCGACGTCGTGCCCGACTGGCTGCGGACGTTCGTGGGCCTGGAGGGACTGGCCAGCACCGCATGGGACTACGCGACGTTCGGCGTACCGGCTCTGCTGCAGACCAGCGATTACTCCCTCGGAGTCACTGCCGGTGGCAGTCGCGTGCGACCCGACCACGCCGAGCGCGTCGTGGGGCTGCGCATGGACCGGCAACGGCGGCTGGACTCGGAGAGCAATCCGCTGCATTTCGTCGCCTTGATCGAGGAATCGGTCCTCGACCGGCCGATCGGCGGCCCGGCCGTGATGCGGCGGCAGCTCGAACACCTGATCGTCATGTCGGAACGGGACAACGTGGAGATCCACATTCTGCCGACGTCGGCTGGCTCGCACGACGGGAGCGCCGGACCGTTCACACTCCTTGACTTCGCCCAAGCGCAGTCCATCGCCTACATCGAGATCGTCAACGGCGCTCTCTACATCCAAGATTACGATCAAGTAGCGGGGTACACTCGGATCGTCGCGAAGCTGCGTGAGGTCGCCCTCTCGCTGGCCGACACCGTGACAGCGATCCGCGCTCGTCTCACCGCGCTGACCTGATTCCGGAGGATCCCATGCCCACCGCACACCGCCGCGCCGGGTGGCGGAAGTCGACGTACTCATCTTTCCAGAACGGGTGCGTCGAGGTCGACCTCACCAGCGACGGCGTGGAGATCAGACACAGCAAGATCACCGACAGCCCGGTGATCAGCTTCACCGACGAGCAGTGGTCCCGCTGGCTCGACGAGGTCATCTCCGAGCACCTCACCAACACCAACGGCGCCGTCACGGTCCTGCCCCAACCCGGCTCCTGGACCGTCCGCGGCGTCCCGACCGGCACGCAACTCGTGTTCGACGACCAAGAATGGACCGCCTTCCGCCTAGGCGCCAAAGACGGCGAGTTCGACCCGCGTTGATGATGGAACCGGCCGTGTGAGCCCGGCCAGCGGCAGATGGCCGTGGGCGCGGGTCGGCTAGGACAGCCCACGGCCGTTGTTCCGCCTAGCAGCGGCACGACTATACGTTATAGCATGGAATGCATATAGCTGATATGCTAAGTTACGTCCTCGATGTGGGAGATCGAGGTCAGTGACGAGTTCGAGGCATGGTGGAGGGAGCTGGACATTGGTCAACAAGAACTTGTTGACCAGCGACTTCGGCTGCTTAGCGACCAAGGCCCAGGCCTCGGTAGGCCGGCTGTCGACACGCTCGTCGGATCGAACCTCGCCAACCTCAAGGAGTTACGGGCGGGCACCATCCGGGTGCTGTTCGCCTTCGATCCTCGTCGATCGGCGATTTTGCTGCTCGGAGGCGACAAGCGAGGTCAGTGGAGCCGCTGGTACCTCGAAGCCATCCCAGCAGCAGAGCGCATCTATGCACGCCACCTAGCAGAGATCGAGCGTCAGGAGGGTCGGTGAGATGACCAAGAACTACCGAGCACTGCAAGTCGAGCTAGAGGCCCGGCCAGACCACAACCACCGTGCCGCAGAAGCCAAGGCCGCCCTGGGGGCTCAAGACGACGCCTACTTTCGTCGCTTGAGCGAACTGCGGCACGCTCGCCGCATGACCCAGGTCGCTCTCGCTGAGCGCCTGCACATGGTGCAGCCCTCGGTTTCTCGTCTTGAGCGCCAGGCCGATCTCTACGTGTCGACGCTGCGCCGCTACATCGAAGCCATCGGCGGTCGGTTGGAGATCCACGCCGTGTTTCCCGACCTCGACGCTGAGCTGCGACTCGACGACTTCGAAGCCATCGACCGGGACAACCCCGATGTGGGCCATGACTCAGAGCTTCGAGAAGCGCTTTAGCAATCCTTGGTCGCTAGGCGCCAAAGACGGCGAGTTCACCCCGCATGGCCGTAGCCCGGTCATCGCTCCGGGATGGCGCAGACGGCGCCGTCGGAGAATCCGCTCGGTCGCACGCCCAGCGCCTGGTTGAGCCGACCCCGGTGGTTCTCCCAGGCGATCGCCGCCGCGAGCTCGGTGAGCTGCGCCCGGGAGAATCGCCGGAGTAGCCGCGCACGCAAGCGATCCTCAACAGTGACGGGGACTCGGGTCATCGCCTCGGCCAGCTCCAGCACCAGCTTCTCGCTGTCGCTGAACTGCTCACTGGTCTGAAAGGAGGGCAGCGCGCGCACTTGCGCCTCCGTCACGCCCGCCGCCTGCGCGAGTGCCGACCCGATGTCGAGGCAGTACTCGCAGTTGATCAAGGCGCTGGCCTTGAGTTCGGCCAGTGCCTTCAGCCGGGCGTCCACGCGCGCGCTCGCGAGAAGGGCCGCCTCGTACACCGTGACCGCACCGAGCAGCTGCGGACGACGGACCAGCCAGCGCAACAGATCAACTCGATGGCGGCGCGCCGCAGAAAGCACTCGCACATACGGCCGCACGCGACTGAACATCCCCATCCACCTTCCCTACCCGTCGCCACCTTCAGCGGCAAGTGGCCCCATCGAACAATGGGGTGATCTTGTGACCGTAAATCCCCTGGCGGAACCGGCGTCGACGGGGACACTGCGTTGGTTTTTTCTGCTTGCTACCGGAAGGTGGCGGTGGCAGTGTTTACGGTCCACCGGGCTCGGCGAGGGTGGCGGAGAAGATCCTCGGTCACGGCAGAATTGGTTGCGCTCATGACGCTACGCTCCCTGTCCAAAATGGTGCATAGCGGACATACGGGATTTCGGCGCGAAATCGGTCTGCTGGCCCTGACGTTCGTCTCGCTGGGTTCGATCATCGGGTCCGGGTGGCTGCTGGGCGCGTTGGCCGCGGCCAGCTCGGCGGGTGGGGCGTCGATCGTGTCCTGGCTGTTAGCCGGCGTGATCATCGTACTGCTGGCGCTGGTGCACTCGGAGCTGGGGGCGGCCTATCCCCTGGCCGGGGGCACGGGGCGCTGGTCGCGGTTGGCGTTCGGCTCGCTGGGCGGTTTCACGGCCGGCTGGGTGGCCTGGGTTCAGGCTGTAGTAATCGGCCCTTTCGAGGTCGAGGCCGCGCTGAGCTACCTGGAGCACAAGTGGCACGGACTGATCAACGGTGTAGGGGCGCTCACGCCCATGGGCTTGGGTGCGGCCACCGTGCTGATGCTGCTCTTCACCGTCATCAATATCCTCGGGGTCCGGTGGCTCACCGAGAGCAACACGATCACCGTGCTCTGGAAGATCACGGTGTCGGTCCTGACAGCCGGTGTCTTGATCGTGGTGTCGTTCCGGGCCTCGAACTTCACCGCCGGTGGTGGCTTCGCCCCTTACGGATCCCACGGGGTGTTCGCGGCGCTGCCGCTGGGCACCCTGTTGGCGCTGAACGGTTTTGAGCAAGCGGCGCAGATGGCCGGCGAGGCACGTGATCCGCAGCGCACCGTGCCTCGCGCAATGATCGGCGCGGTGACCGTGGGCACTGTGCTGTACCTGGGGCTGGAGATCGCCTTCATCGGCGCACTCAACCCAGGCCATCTCGTGAACGGCTGGGCCACCCCGGTGGCCAAGGGCGACTTCGGACCGTATGCCACGCTGGCCATCGGCCTGAGCCTGGGTTGGCTGGCCACCATCTTGTACGTCGACGCGTTCATCTCACCAGCGAGTACCGGTCTGGTCTATCTGGGCACCTCCGCACGGCTGTCCTACGCGCTGGGCCACCTGGGCTACCTCCCCCGGGTTGTCAGCCGGATCAGCCCTCGCGGTGTCCCGTACTTCTCGATCATCCTGTCGTTCGTCGTGGGCCTGATCTGCTTTCTGCCCTTCCCGAGTTGGCAGAGCCTGGTCGGGCTGGCCACCTCGGCTACCGTGATCATGTACGCGTTCGCTCCCATCACCTTGCTGGCCCTGCGCAAGGCCGACCCCGACCGCGCGCGCCCGTATCGGCTGCCCGCCGCCTCGGTCCTGGCGCCGCTGGCGTTCGTCGCCGCGAACGAGGTCATCTACTGGACGTCCTGGGCCACGGTGTGGAAGCTGATGCTCATCATCGTCGCCGGGTATGTGCTATTCGGGATCTCCTACGCGCTGGGCCGCCCGATTGAGCGCCCGCCGCTGGACTTGCGGTCGTTGTGGATCCTGCCGTGGTTCGCCGGCCTGACAGTGATCTCCTACCTCGGGCGATACGGCGGGATCAACCTAATCCCGGAGTGGATCGACCTGGGCGTGGTGGCCGCGTTCAGCCTGGTGATCTGCTACGTGGCCGTTCAGTCGAGCCGGCCCACCTGGCCGGTCACGATCTACCTGTCAAACGAATCGGTCCACGAACAGGTCGAAGCCGCCGTTGAGGGTCTTCTTGGAGCCGTCGGTGGCCACATCGAGCTTCGTGATGATCCGGCGTTCGGTTCGTGGTTCAGTCGGATGTGGGCCAGGACTGACCCAGCCGTGCAGGCTGCAGCTCGTGACGCGCCGGCCACAGCAGCGCACGCCCTGGAAGCGCTTACCGTCCACGCCCAGGACGCGACTATCACCGCGAAAATGCTGGAGAACCTCGGACCGGTCCTCACGGCTCTCCAAACGACGGAGAATGCCGTGGTCAGGACTGGTGCTCTACTGATCGTGAAACTGAACTGGAAGGTGGTGGTTGTCCAGCTGACCCCAACGCAACAGTTGAAACTGGCCCACGAGCCGCAGCTGGCACAGTCCCCGCACGACATCCTCTCTGCTTTGACGGACAGCTCGGCACAATCAGCGGAAGTAGTGGACGACACTCGCGAGTCAACGACAGCGCCACGTTCCCTTGATGGCCCTGGCCGTGAACAGAATGCGGACACCGTTCGCCGCCGAAACGACGCCCTCGGGTCAGCCGAGGGGTTGTGAGCACCGCTCATATCCAGCCAGCGGGACTGCCGCCGACACCATGCCGTGGTCGATCTCGAGGTAGTCGTGCACCCGAACGTTGCGCATACCGGCCGACGGGCGCAACGAGACAGCGAAATCCCATTCGAGCACACCGGCCCGCGCGCTCCCGCAGCAGTGGGCCGGCGGAGGCAGGACAGACCTTCACAGTGCTCGACTTCGCGCAAGCGCAGTCCATCGCCTACATCGAGATCGTCAACGGTGCCCTCTGCATCCAAGACCGCGATCAAGTAGCGGGGTACACTCGGATCGTCGCGAAGCTGCGTGAGGTCGCCCTCTCGCCAGCCGCCACCGCGGCAACGATCCGCGCTCGCCGCACCGCGCTGACCTGATTCCGGAAGACGCCATGCCCACCGCACACCGCCGCGCCGGGTGACGGAAGTCGGCGTACTCAGCCCGGACAGTCCTGCCCCGTGGGCGCTAGCCCCCGACATGGAGACGTATTAAGGCTATCAGGGTCGTTGTGACCCCGATATGTCTCCATATCGGGGACGAGCGTCGGGGGGAGGGCGTCGAGCCTAGTTCGGGCAGGTTGGCTGGCAGGAGCTTGTCGTGGCAGTGTCGGAGTTCGGCGGCGGGCCGGCAGCGACGTTCGATCAAGCCCGGCTTTCTCGTTCTCGGTGGGCTTGAGGGGGACCTGTGGGCCGGTGCTGGGGGTGCGGCCGAGGAACACGTGCGACATCATGTCGCAACCCCACCGTGCCCCGCTCTCCAATTCACTTCACCGGTGACCCTACCGAGAAAGGTGTCCCCCAATCAGGGGAGAGTCGTTACGCACTGTCGCCGCAGAGTGTGTTTCATGTCATGCTTCGACTGCCGTGACAGCGGTTGCACACTGTGCCGATGGTGGGGGATAATAGTGAGTGGGCGGAGCATATCCTAGCGGGTCCGACCATCCTTCACCGCATGCTGATATGCCTCTGCAATCTTTTGCCAGGTGCGAGAAACTTGGTGACGGAAGCTCGCGGAGCGGCATACTCCGCGTGTGTGGAGGGCGGCGGCGATGACTGATCGCATAGACACCGGGGATGCCGTGGACCGGCTGATGCGCTCCGCGCAGGCTTTCTTTCCCGGTGAGCAGTCTCCCGATCGACGCATGCTGTTCCGTGAGGGGGGTCGGGCCGCGGAGGAGTTCTACCGCGAGCGCTGGCGGCACGACCGCGAGATCCGGTCCACGCACGGGGTGAACTGCACGGGTTCGTGTTCGTGGAAGGTCTTCGTCAAGGACGGGATCATCACCTGGGAGACGCAGGCGACCGATTACCCCTCGGTGGGACCGGACTCGCCGGAGTACGAGCCGCGCGGCTGCCCTCGGGGCGCGTCGTTCTCCTGGTACACCTACTCGCCCACGCGTATCCGCTACCCCTACGTCCGGGGGCCGCTACTGGAGCTGTGGCGTCAAGCACGGGCCCACCACGCCGACCCGGTGCACGCGTGGGCGTCCATCGTGGATGATCAGGATCAAGCGGTGGTATACAAGCGGGCGCGGGGCAAGGGCGGGTTCGTGCGCTCCTCGTGGCGCGAGGTCACCGAGTTGATCGCTGCCGCCTACGTGCACACCACCACACGATTCGGCCCCGACCGGATCGTGGGTTTCTCACCGATCCCCGCGATGTCGATGACGTCCTACGCGGTCGGGACCCGGTTTCTGTCGATGATCGGCGGCACCATCTCCTCGTTCTACGACTGGTACGCCGATCTGCCCCTCGCCTCGCCGCAGGTCTTCGGCGACCAGACCGACGTGCCGGAGTCCGCCGACTGGTGGAACGCCGGCTATCTGATCGTGTGGGGCACGAACCTGCCGATCACCCGGACCCCGGACGCGCATTTCATGACCGAGGCCCGCTACCGGGGCCAGAAGGTCGTGGTGGTGTCCCCGGACTTCTCCGACCACACCAAGTTCGCCGATGACTGGCTGGCAGCCGCGCCGGGCACCGACGGGGCGCTGGCGATGGCCATGGGACACGTGATCCTGACCGAGTTCTACCGTGACCGGCGGGTACGGCGCTTCATCGACTATGTCCGGACCTACACCGACCTGCCGTTCCTGGTCACGTTGACCGAGCGCGAGGACGCCTGGGTGCCGGGCAAGTTCCTGACTGCGGCGGATCTGCACCAGGACGATCTGGGCCAGGACGTCGAGCACGCCGAGTTCAAGACCGTGTTGTGGGACGAGGTGACCGGCGAGCCCGTGGTGCCGGAGGGCTCGGTGGGTTTCCGCTGGGGCAGCCAACCGGGCCGGTGGAACCTCCGACTGGGCGACGTCGAGCCGCTGTTGTCCCTGCATGGGTATCCAGGTACGGAAGCGCTGCCGGTAGACCTGCCGCGGTTTGACCTCGGCCCGGGGGAGGGTGGCGGCGTACTGCGGCGGGGGGTGCCCGCGACGCGGGTCGGCGATCATGTGGTGACCACGGTGTTCGACCTGGTGATGGCCCAGTACGGGGTGGCCCGCGACGGGTTGCCCGGTGACTGGCCGACCGGCTATGACGACGCGGCCGCGCCGTACACGCCGGCTTGGCAGGAGGAGATCACCTCGGTACCGGCGAAGGCGGCGGCGCGGGTGGCGCGGGAGTTCGCCCGTAACGCCGAGCGGACCGGCGGCCGGTCGATGATCGCGATGGGTGCGGGCACCAACCACTGGTTCCATTCCGACCAGATCTACCGGACTTTCCTGTCCTTGTTGCAGCTGTGTGGTTGCCAAGGCGTCAACGGGGGTGGGTGGGCGCATTATGTGGGTCAGGAGAAGGTGCGGCCGCTGACCGGCTGGTTTCACCTGGCGTTCGGGCTGGACTGGCTGCGCCCGACCCGGCACATGGTGGGTACCCCGTTGTGGTGGCTGGCCACCGATCAGTGGCGCTACGAGGCGTTCGGCGCCGACACCCTGTCCAGCCCGCTGGGCGCGGGGTCCTTGGCCGGGCGCACCCTGCCGGACTGCAACGCGCTGGCCGCGCGGCTGGGCTGGATGCCCTCGCACCCGGCGTTCAACCGCAACCCACTGGACCTGTGCGACGAGGCCGAGCGCGCCGGGATGGACGTGCCGGACTATGTGGTCGAGCAACTGAAGGCGGGCACGCTGGCCTTCGCCGCCGAGGACCCGGACGATCCGGTGAACTTCCCCCGGGTGCTGACGGTGTGGCGGGCCAATCTGTTCGCCTCCTCGATGAAGGGCCACGAGTACCTGCTGCGGCACCTGCTGGGCACCGACGACGCGGTCACCGCCACCGAGACCCCACCGGAGCTGCGGCCGACCGAGGTGACCTGGCGGGATCCTGCCCCGGTCGGCAAGCTGGACCTGTCGGTGGCGGTGGACTTCCGGATGACCAGTACCTGCCTGTTCTCCGACGTCGTGCTGCCCGCGGCCACGTGGTATGAGAAACACGACCTGTCCTCCACGGACATGCACCCGTTCGTGCACGCGTTCAGCCCGGCGATCGCGCCGCCCTGGGAGACGCGGACCGACTTCGACGTCTTCCACACCATCGCCGCGGAGTTCTCCCGGCTGGCCGCCACGCATCTGGGCGTGCGGCGCGACGTGATCGCCGCGCCACTGGCGCACGACACCCCCGACGAGCTGGCCCAACCGCACGGGCGGGTGGCCGACTGGAAGGCCGGTCAGTGCGAGCCGATCCCGGGTGCGACCATGCCGAAGCTGATCGTCGTGGAACGCGACTACGGCGCGGTGGCCGAGAAGATGGCCGCGGTCGGCCCGCTGCTGGACACGCTGGGCACCAGCACCAAGGGCATGACCTGGGTACCGGCAGCGGAGATCGACTACTTGCGCCGAAGCAACGGGACCGTGCGGACCGGCGTCGCCGCCGGCCGGCCGTCCATCGCCCGCGACGACCAGTTCTGCGAGGCGATCCTCGCCCTGTCAGGCACCACCAACGGGCGGCTCGCGGTTGAGGCGTTCCGGGTGTTGGAGGGCCAGACCGGCCTCGAGCTGGCCGACCTCGCCGAGGAGCGCGCTGGTGACCGGATCACCTTCACCGACACCCAGGTCCAACCCCGCGCCGTCATCACCTCTCCGGAGTGGTCCGGCGTGGAGACCGGCGGTCGCCGGTACTCGGCGTTCACCATCAATGTGGAGCGGCTCAAGCCCTGGCACACGCTGACCGGGCGGCAGCACTTCTTCCTCGACCACGACTGGATGGCGGAGTTCGGCGAGCAGTTACCGACCTACCGGCCGCCGTTGAACATGCTCGCCCAGTTCGGTGATCCGACCACCACCTCCGGCCGGCCGGAGGTGGTGGTGCGCTACTTGACCCCGCACTCGAAGTGGTCCATCCACTCCGTGTACCAGGAGAACCTGCGCATGCTCACGCTGTTCCGCGGCGGGCCGGTGATCTGGATGAGCTCGCTGGACGCAGCGAAGATCGGCGTGGCCGACAACGACTGGATCGAGGCGTACAACCGCAATGGCGTGGTGGCGTGCCGCGCGGTGGTCACCCACCGCATCCCGGAGGGCACCGTGTTCATGTACCACACCATGGATCGGCAGGTGAACGTGCCGCGCGCCGAGACCTCCGGCCGCCAAGGCGGCGCGGACAACTCACTGACCCGGTTGCTGATCAAACCGACCCACCTCATCGGCGGGTATGCGCAGTTCTCCTACGGCTTCAACTACCTCGGCCCGGCCGGCAACCAGCGCGATGAGATCACAGTGATTCGGCGGCGAAGTCAGGAGGTGCGGTTCTGATGCGGGTGATGGCGCAAGTGGCGATGGTGATGAACCTCGATAAGTGCATCGGTTGCCACACCTGCTCGGTGACGTGTAAGCAGGCCTGGACCAGCCGGCCGGGTAGCGATTACATGTGGTTCAACAACGTCGAGACCAAACCCGGTGTCGGCTACCCGCGCCGCTATGAGGACCAGCAACACTGGAAAGGCGGCTGGACGCTGAACCGGCGGGGCAAACTGAAGCTGAAGGCCGGCGGCCGGCTGCGCAAACTGTTGACCATTTTCTACAACCCCGACCTGCCCTCGCTGGACGATTTTTACGAGCCCTGGACCTACGACTACGAGCACCTCACCACCGCGCCGTTGTCCGATTCTTTTCCCAGCGCCCGCCCGAAGTCACAATTGACGGGCCGGGATATGCCCCTCACCCGTGGGCCGAACTGGGATGACGACCTGGCCGGCGCGCCCGAGCACGCGAAGGCCGACCCGAACCTGCAAGGTTTGGCCGAGCACGTGCGGATGGAGTTCGAACAGGCGTTCATGTTCTACCTGCCCCGCATCTGTGAGCACTGCCTCAACCCCAGTTGCGTGGCCTCCTGCCCGTCCGGCGCGATGTACAAGCGGGCCGAGGACGGCATCGTCCTGGTCGACCAGGACCGCTGCCGAGGCTGGCGGTTCTGCGTATCCGGCTGCCCGTACAAGAAGGTGTACTTCAACCACCGCACCGGAAAAGCCGAGAAGTGCACGTTCTGCTACCCCCGGATCGAGAGCGGCCAGCCCACCATCTGCTCGGAGACCTGCGTCGGCCGGCTGCGCCACCTCGGCGTCATGCTCTACGACGCCGACGCTGTCCTCGACGCGGCGTCCACCCCCGACGACAAGGACCTGTACGAGGCGCAACTGTCGGTGTTCCTCGACCCCGACGACCACGAGGTCCAAGCGGAAGCCGAACGTGCTGGGATCGCGCACGACTGGATCCAGGCCGCCCAGCGGTCCCCGGTCTACGCGCTGATCAAGCGGCACCGAGTCGCGCTACCGCTGCACCCGGAATACCGCACGCTGCCGATGGTCTGGTACATCCCACCGCTGTCCCCGGTGACCGATGCCGTGCACGCCACCGGCTATCACGACGACGACCCGGACCGGGTGTTCGCCGCGATCGAATCACTGCGGATTCCGCTGGGCTACCTCGCCAACCTGTTCACCGCGGGGGACATCGGCGTGGTCGAGCGGGTGCTGCGCAAGCTCACCGTGCTGCGCACCCACATGCGTGGCCAACAGTTGGATGACCCGGTCGATGAAGATCTGTTGTCCTCGGTGGACATGACCGCCGAGGACATCGAGGATCTCTACCGGATCTTGGCGATCGCCAAGTATGACGAGCGCTACGTCATTCCGCGGGTGCACGCCGAGGACGCCGGCCGGTTGCAGGCGCAGCATTGCTCCGTCGGCTACCCCGGCGGTGCCGCCGGGCACACCCCAGAGCCCCTCATCGGCGCCACGTCCGGCCCGTCAGCCACCGGCGGTGGCAGCCAGTTCCGGGACGACGACGGGCGGGTACGTTTCAACCTGTTGGGCTGGAACGGGTCATCTCCCGCCCCTCACCTGTTCGGAGAGGGAAGACGCTGATGACCCGCCGCCGTGCACCCAGCCCGGCTGACTCAGCCCTGCTGTACAAGATCACCTCGATCCTGTTGCGGTACCCGGATGAGCGGGTACTCGCTCACCTGGACGACGTAGCGGCCGCGCTGCCGGCGATCGGCACCTCACGGGCGCACACAAGCGTGGCGGAAGTCGTGGACTGGCTGAGGACGACGCCGGCCACCAAGGCCGCCCAGCACTACGTGAGCACCTTCGACCACACCCGCCGCCGCAGCCTGTACCTGACCTACTACCGCCACGGCGACACTCGCGCCCGCGGCATGGCGCTTCTCGTGCTCAAACACACCTACCGCAGTGCCGGATACGACCCACCCGAGTGTGAGCTGCCGGACTTCCTGCCGCTGATCCTGGAGTTCGCCGCGCTGGCGCCCGAAGCCGGTACCCGCATTCTCATCCAGTGCCAGGCCGGCCTGGCACTGCTGCGGCGGGCGCTGCACGAGGTGACCAGTCCCTACGGCCACCTGCTTGACGCGGTCTGCGGCCGGCTACCCGCGCTGCTCCCCAGACATCTCACCGAGCTGAAACGCCTGGCCGCTGAGGGACCGCCCACTGAGCAGGTCGGCCTGGAACCGTTTGCCCCGCCGGAATATGTGATGGGAGAACGCCGATGAGTGGGTGGAATCTGTGGTGGTGGGTGATCCTGCCCTACCTCGCCCTGGCCGTCTTCGTCGTCGGTCACGTGTGGCGTTGGCGCTACGACCAGTTCGGCTGGACCAGCCGCTCCACCGAGCTGCAGGAGCGCACGCTGCTGAAATGGGGCAGCCCGTTGTTCCACTACGCCGCTTTCGCGGCGATCGGCGGGCACGTCGTCGGTATCCTCATCCCGGAGTCGCTCACCAACCGGCTGGGTATCCCCGAGGCTGACTACCGGTGGTTCTCCGCCGTCGCCGGCACGATCGCGACGCTCGGCCTGATCATCGGTGCGGTCATCCTGGCCTACCGGCGCATCCGCATTCCGCGGGTGCGGGCCACCACCAGCCCGGTCGACTGGGTCGCGCTCGTGCTCCTGACGATCGTGATCGTGCTGGGCATCATCCCCACCGTGGGGGTCACCCTGCTCGGCGGCGGCTACGACTACCGGATGAGCGTGGCGCTGTGGTTCCGCGGCCTGTTCGTCGGTGATCCCGATGTCGCCGTCATCGCGCACGCGCCGCTGATCTACCAGATCCATGCCACCGCCGCCTGGATGATCCTCGCCGTATGGCCGTTCACCCGGCTCGTGCACGCCTGGAGTTACCCGCTGTGGTACCTATGGCGACCATTCATCATCTACCGCAGCCGGGTCCCCACCCACCCCACCGAACCGGGCACCAGCGGACGCCGCTGGCGCCGCATCGGCGTCCGCCACTGAAGTCGCCCGTCAGGGGAACGGGAGGACGGCGACGGTGATGTTGTCGTGGCCGCCACGGTGCAGGGCGATCTCGACGAGGTGGCGGGCTGCGGCGAGGGGGGCCTCGAGGGCATCGGCTGGGAGGGCGGCTGAGAGTTCTTCGACGGTGTCTAGGTAGTTCCACAGGCCGTCGGTGCAGACCACGACCACGCCGGGTCCTTCGGGTTCGATCGTGACGACATGGGGGTCGACCTGGTCGGCGGCCTCGCCCAGCCACGCGGTGATGGCGTGCGCGCGCCGGTCGGCTGCCGCCTGGGCCGGGCTGAGCGTTCCGGCCGCCAGCACCTGGGCCAGCCAGGAGTCGTCCTCGGTGAGCCGGGTCGGCGCCGAATCGGTGTGCTCCCGCGGTATCCAGTACGCCCGGCTGTCTCCCACCCAGCCGACGGTGACCGCGTCGCCGGTGACGACGGCTGAGACCAACGTGCAGGCCGGGGCGGTCCGATCGGCCCCAGCGGGGTCGGCCAGGCCGGTGACCGCTCTATCCGCCGCATGGATGGCCTCCCGCGTCGCGGCGACCGGACCGTCCTCGGCGCGCAGGGCGGCCACCAGCGTCTCGGCGGCGACTTCGGCGGCGGTCTCGGATGCCGCGTCGGGACGAGCCGATGACGACACACCGTCGCACACGATCGCCACCGCGACGTCGCGCTGCCTGGGCCCGGAGCCGGGGTCGAGGACGACATCGCGCAGCGCTAGCGCGTCCTCGTTGCGGTGGTGCCGCCGGCCCCGGTCGCTGACCCCCGCAGCGACCCCGACGTCGACCTCGACCCGGTCCCGCACCACCTCAGCGCCGCTCATATCCAGCTCCGGTTACGGCAGTCGTTGGCCTTGTCGACGAGGGTGATCCGGTCCGCCCTGGTGGGGGCCAACCGGGCGAGCGTGCGATAGGCGGCCTCCAGGCGGTCCCGCACACCGTGCTCAGTGAGCTGCTCGCCGAGCAGGGTGGTCGGGATCGGTGTGGACGCCTGCGCGGGCCATGGTCGGTTCGCGTGCTCCCAGCGCAGAACGGTCTCGAGCACTTCCGCGATCGCCCGCTCGCGGCGCCACTCATCGAGCTCCAGGGTGGGCAGCCGCTCGGCGGCGGTGAAGAAGTCGGTGACTGGTGGCTGCCCAGCTGGGTAGCCGCGGGCTCGGACCAGGATCGCGCACAGCCCAGCCGGGATGGCATAGCGGGAGCTCGCCGGCACGTCCTCCAGCGCGGTGGCCGCGCCGGGGATGTCACCGAGGGCGAAACGGGCTCGGGCGAGCCCGAACGCGGCGCTCACGTAGGACTGGTCGGTTCGCCACACGGTCGAGTAGTACCGCGTGGCGAACTTGGGGGTGCCCGCGCGCGCCGCGCACAGCGCCAACGCCAGTTTGGGCGCGGCCTCTCCCGGCAGGGCATCAAGCACCGCGCTGAAGTGCCGCCGGGCGAGGGCGACGTCGCCCTCGACCAGCGACCTGAGCCCCCGGTACCAGCCGACCCGCCAGTCACCCGGCCGGCGCCGCGCCAGCGCGTCGAGGTCCTCGCTGGTGTCGGGATGGCGCAGCTCGATCCGGGCGCGCACCACCCGCAGCCGCGTCTCCAGTGATGGGTCCGGCAGTGCGGCCAGCGCCTGCTCGGTCTCACCCAGGTTCTCGACGCGGATCGAGGCGAGGAGGCCGGCGTTCGGGTCGGCCGGGTCGACCTGCGGGTCGGGCAGGGCCAGCGCGGCCGCGATCGGGTCCACGGTGGGGAAGCTGTCGGGATCGGTCCCCACCACCCGCAGCTCCGGCCCGAACCGGGTCGAGGTGGCGGGGAACGGCCGGCCCTCCCGCACCGCGCGCACCTCTCGCAGCACACCCGCCAGCTGCTCGGCCATGTCCGCCGCTGAGGCGAATCGCTGGTGCGGATCGGGGCTGGTCGCCCGGCGCAGCAGCCCGGCGAAGGACGGGTGCAGGGCCAGCAACTCCACGTCATCCGGACCGGGGATCGGCTCGTCGGTATCGAACCCTGGGAACGGGAAGCTGAGCACCGCCATCATCCGCCCGACGGAGTAGAGATCGGTCTCGACCGACGGGCCGTGTATCAGGACCGTCGGGTCCAGGTAGCCGGGCTTGCCCCAGACCGGGCTGTCCTGATCATCTATCCGGCGGACCGCGCCCAGGTCGATCAGTTTGACGCCGTCCGTGGAGTGGAACACGTTGTCGGCGGCCACGTCGCAGTGCAGCAGGCCGTGCCGCACGTGCAGGTGCTCCAGCGCGGCCAGCACCTCCAGCGCGAACCCGCAGACCTGATCCACCGGCAGGTAAGGATCGCTGTCCGGAAGCTCCTGGCTCAGCTGCCGGAGCGTCTTGCCGAACAGGTACTCCATCACGATGTAGTCGACATCCCGCCCGGTGAGCGGGTGCGGATGCGCGACCACCGTGAGCACGGTGACGATGTTGCGGTGGCGGGCATCGGCCAGCGCTCTCAGCTCGGCGATCGCGGTCTGGCGATTGTCCGGATCGTCGGGGTCGATCAGGCCCTTGAGCACCACCCGGCGCCCGACCCGACGATCCCACGCCCGGTAGATCCAGCCGAGCCCACCAAAGTTGATCGCGCCTTCCACCTCGAACTGGCCGGCGCCGACGAGCTCACCAGGCCGCAGCGGCGGCCGGAAGGAGAACTTGGTCTCACATTGCGGGCAGGAGCCCTCTACCTGACCGGGCTGGCCGTCGTGGCCTCGGCCCACCGGGTGCCTGCACTCGGGATTCAGACAGAACCGCCTGCGCTCAGGCACCTGCGGGTCATCCAGCACCGGCGCCAGCTGATCACTCACCGGCTTCTCGGGCAGCGTGGCCGGCGGGGGCGCGGCCGGCGGCTCCTCGGGGGTTCCACACCCCGTGCAGTGGTCGTCGTCTGCGGTGAAGGTCGTCATGGTGTCAATCCTGGTACTGCGGTGTCGGTGGTGCCGGCGGCGGGCCCAGCGGTGTCAGCCAGCGCTGGTAGCTGGCCTGCCACCGGCCGTCCTCGACACGACGCGCCAGTACGGCGTTGACGAACCGCACCAGGTCTGGAGTGGTTTTGTTCATTACTACGCCGTAAGGCTCCTCGGTGAACCGAGGGCCGACGACCTCGGTCTGGAGATCTTGGGTGGCCATGCCGGCCAGAATGGTGTCGTCGGTGGATACCGCATCGACCTCACCGAGCTGAAGCAGCATCAGGCAGTCCGCCATGATGTCCGGAACGACTGGGATCGGCGTGGAGGGGGCGTCCAGGACGTTCTGCAGCGATGTCGTACCTCCGGCCGCGCAGACGCGCTTGCCCCCCAGATTGCCCAGGCCCGTAATGGCCGAGCCGCGGTTCACCAGTACCCGCTGCCCCGCCTCGTAGTACACAGTGCTGAAATCCACCCGTTCACGAAGTGGACAGGTGATAGTGGCCGCAACGACCGCGAGGTCTACCTGGCCCGATTCCACTGTCGGGAACCGATCGGCCTCACGCAGCGGCCGGAACAGCACACGCTCGCGGTCGCCGAGGATCGCCCCGGCGATGTCCCGCGCGACGTCGATGTCGAATCCCTCCAGCCGCCGCGAGCTCGCATCCCGGAAGGAGATCGGGTAGGTGTCCTCGATGACGCCGACGATCAGTTGACCTCGCTTCGCGATCCGGGCCATCGTGGACCCGGCGGGCATCTGACCGGGGGCCGGCAGCGGTCCCTGTGGGCGCAGGCTGGCCCGGCGGTTGCATCCCGGCGCGGCGGGTGCCGGCATGGGAGCCGGCACCGCCGGCTGCGCGGCTGTGGTCAGCCCAGGGCCTGCCGTCACCGGAACCGGGTGGTCCGACCACTGGTCGCTGGCCGTCGCGGCCAGCACGACAGCGGTCAGCGCCACGCAGGCGAGCGGGAATCGAGTACTCACCGGTACTCCTCCAGCCGCTGCCGGATGCCCAAGGCCACCCCCACCGCCGCGACGAGGGCCAACCCGCCGGTACCGATCGGCAGGCCGGTGATCCAACCTTGGGCACGCTTGATGTCATTCCCGAAGGCCTCGTGCTCGTACTCGACGGCGGTCTTGAGCGCCGCGTCGAGCTGACGGAACGCCGTGGCCGCACTGGTGTTCACCGCGGCGTCGACCGCCTTGGTGTACTCCCCGGCGTCGTCCAGCCGCCGGACCTCCTGGTGTGCCCTGGCGTAACCGAGGGAGTCGTCCACCGCCGCCTGTACCAGCACCTTGCCTTTCTGGTCCGTGGCGAATCGCGTGGCCGCGCCCAGCGCGCCGTCGGCGCCGTTGTTCCCTGCGAGCCGTTGCATCCGGGCCTCGAACTCCGGCTCGATGGCGGCACCGTTGCGATCCACCAGCTCGAGGCTCTCGAAGGCGCGCGCCTGCAGCGCCGCGATCTGGGCCGGTGCCAGCGCGTCGGACACCGATCGGCTGTGTCCGAGCGCGCCCGCCAGCGAGTCGGCCGAGGCCACCACCGCGCCCGTCCACCACACCAGGCCGGTGATCACCGCCACGCTGGCGAGGACCAAGCCGACGTTGAAGAACCGGCGCGTCCGCTGGAACAGGAAGCCCTGCGCCCAGCCCAGTCCGGCCAGACTCACCCCGCAGGCCGCGAGCGCGACCAACGGCACCGACCCGGCCCGCCGGTAGGCGTCGGCGAGCCGCGCGGCCTGCCGTTGTTGCAGCTCCGCGGCCTCGGGCAGGATCGAGTTCTGCATCAGCTTCGAGGCGCGCCGCAGGTAGGCCGCCCCGACCGCGAAGCCCTGCCGGTTGTTCGTCCGAGCCCGCTCGACCAGGCCGGTGTACAGCGGCAGCTCAGTGGTGATGTCGGCGATCCGCGTCGCGGTCACCACCTCCCCCCCGGCTTGGGTGCCTGCCTGGGCCAGGCTGGTCGTCGCGGCAACCATGTCGTCGTGATAACGGGCCTGTACCTCGCTGGGTTCCACACCGCCGGACAAGTACCCGGCCGCCACCGTGGCGTCCGCATCGGCCAGCGACCGGTACAGCGTGGTGACGTGGGCATTGAGCGGCTCGAGGTGCTCAGCGATGTCGCGGGTGGTGCTCACCCGGGTGATCGCGGTGTAGACCCCGACGCCGCCGGCGAGCAGCACTCCGAGCACGAGGACGATCAGGGCCACCCGGAGCCGGCCGGGCGTGGTCCCCCAGTCGTAGTCGCGGACCCACCCCACGACCTGAGCGGGCGGCCTCCGCCTGGTCTCGATGGTCCGCGGGCTCGACTGCACGGTAGGTCTCCCGTTCGTCACCGACGCTGCGAGAATCAGTAGAACGCCACACCACTGTCCCTCGCTAGGGGGCAGCCCGCTCACGGCTGGTCAAAGCCGCCGTCACGGCGTTAACGTGGATCAGTGGTGGGGATGGGTCAGTTGTCGAGCGGACTGGTGGTTCATTTCCTGGGCCACCAGGTCGCGCTGTTGCGTCCCGGCCATCCCCCGTTCACCTTCGGGCGAGGTCAGGACCGCACGTTGCGGTTCGGCCACGACAGCGTTTACGGCGCGCCTGACGTGTTCATCTCCCGCAATGTGGGCTCCATCCGATACGACGGGGGCTTGTGGGTGGTCTGCAACGACAGCACCAGCCGCCCGTTCGACGTGATCGTGCGGGGAGTGCCCAACCCGCTACCGCCGCGGACCGCGTCGGACTCGCACTCGCGGTGGGCCGTCAGCCCGCCCGGTCTGGAGGTCAGGGTCGGCGCGCCGTCCGGGCGGTACCTGCTCTCGGTCACCGTCGAGGCCCCCCGCCCGCCGACGGTCGACCCTCCCGAGCATGGTGACCCGGCCACCGTCCAACTGCGTGAGCCGACCAACCGCGAACGGTTGCTGCTTGCGGCCAAGTTCCTCGCGCTGCCCGATCCCGGCGACGCGATCGGTAACCGGGAGGCCGCCGAGTACGCCTCCGCCGCACGACCCCACGAGGAGCCGGTCACCGCGAAAGCCGTCGAGGACTGCGCGAGCAGATGGTGCCGGAAGCTGCAGGAGTTCGGCGTCACCGGGATCAGCGGTCGCGACAACATCAACCAGTTGGGCCGCCAGCTGCTCGCGTGGGGAATACTGCGCCAGGAGGACCGGACGCTGCTGCGCCGTTCGTCATGACGGCGAGGCGCCGGTCGCCGTGGCGTGGCGGTGTGCGACTACTCCTGGAGCCACCGCGAACCGGGTGGTGTCCGGCGACGAACATCAGCTGAGACCGGGGGCTCGACGGTGGCCTCTAGCTCGCCGTCGCGGAAGGGAACCGCGGGTCATGGTCAACAAGAATGTGGGCGTCGGGTTCGGCCTGATCTACGTGTTGGTCGGCGTGGTGGGGTTCTTCATCACCGGGTTCAGTGGCTTCGCCGGCATGACCGGCCCGACGCTGCTCGGGTTCATGCTCAATCCGCTGCACAACGTCGTGCACATACTCGTCGGCGCACTGTTGATCGCCGGAGGTCTCGCCTCCGTTCTGATCAGCAGGCGGGTCAACACGACCGTTGGTGCGGTGTACTTCCTTGTCTTCGCGGTCGGCATAGCACTGCAAGGCTCCACCGCCAACATTCTCGCGATGAACCTGGCGGACCACGTATTGCACCTGCTCAGCGCGGTGCTGCTGGCGACCGTGGGCATCGTCGCCGACCGCTCCGAGGTGCAGCCCGCGTACCTGCGCCGCTAGACGCTGGTCGGCACTGGGGGCCTCGGGCCGATGCTCATCCCCCATCCTGGGCGTCCGATACGATCAGCTACGCCGCGAATCTCACCGACTGGCGCTTCACCTGTTGCGCACTGCCCGGCTTACAGGCGGCCAATCTGAGAGTGCGCAGCGAGCTGACGCTGGAGAGCTGCACCGTGACCGGGCCGGTCGTGTTACCCGACGCCCAGATCGAGGGGCCGCTGCGGCTGGTGGGCACGCACCTGGACACTGCCGATGATCATGCTCTGGTCGGGGTGCGGCTGATGGTCCACGGCGTGCTCGATGCCCGGGGATGGCGGGCCGACGGCGAGGTGCAGTTGTCCGGCGCGTGGGTGGCGGAATCGTCACCATCGCAATGACTTGGGCACCCACCGACGTATCACGGAGCAGGCGGGAGGTCTCTTCTTCAGTGACCGCTGCGCGGGCGGCGGCTCGAACGCTGCATAACTCGCCGGACCGCGAGTGAGTGTGCGAGAGGTGGCCTGATGCGATTTTTGAACCCTGTCGCCGTGGCCTGCCTGGCTTGCGGGCAGCCGACTGTCGTCGCCGAGACGTCGACCGGCTCTGTGCGGGTGCACTGCGGCACCTGGCGCTGGCAGTGTGACATCTCCACCGGTGTCCCGCACACTGATCGGTACGCGGTGACTCCGGCTGGTCTGACCCCTCCCGATCCGGCCGGCGACCAGGAGCTGGCAGCATGAGCACCCAGGAATCCGCCGGCTTCCTACACTCACACTGGAGCAGAGAATCTTGACTGTCATCGCGGGCAGGGTCGAAGAGGGTAAAATAGTCATCGGGAGCGACGGGCAGCGGACCTGGGGCTGGCAGGCGAAGGAAGTACTCCAGGACGGCAAGCTCATCGTGCTCCCGGACATTATCGTCGGGGGAGCCGGCTACGGCAGCCACAGCAACCACATGGCTGTCCATCTTGCTACGCACAAGCCACAGAGCAGCGAGAAGCGCGACATCCTTCAGTTCTTTGTCGATTTCAACCAGTGGTGCGCTAAGATGATAAAGGACTTCGAGTCGCGCAACCGTTGGCTGATCGCCTACGACGGCAGGCTCATCTCCGTCACTTACGACCTCAGTGTCGACTACCACGATTTCTGGGCCGTGGGCAGCGGATGGGAGTATGCAAGGACCGCGCTGCACCTGGGGAGGACGGTCGAGGAAGCGATAGCGGTTGCTTGTGAGCTCACCATATTCTGTGCCCCGCCAATCACGATTCACGAACTTCCCATGGATGTGCGGCCCGCTAAGCCCGGGAGGAGTAACGGTTGACGCTGGGATCACCAGCCCCGGGCGCGCCACTCCGCGAGGTGCGGTCGCTCGGTGCCGAGGGTGGAGTCCTTCCCGTGTCCCGGGTAGAACCACGTCTCGTCAGGCAGCTGGTCGAAGACCCGCGTGTGGAGGTCGTCCACCAGGCTGTCGAAGTCGGTCCGGTTGGTCGTCCGTCCAGGACCGCCGGGGAACAGCGAATCACCGGTGAACAGGTGTAGCGCGCCTGCGGCGTCCCGGTGCAGCAGGGCGATCGAGCCGGGGGTGTGCCCGCGCAGGTGGATCACCTCCAGCACGACCTGGCCCACCGCCACGGTGTCCCCGTGGTCCACCAGGAGGTCTGGCGGCACCGGCAGCTCGGGAGCGTCGACCGGATGCGCGACCGTGCGCGCCCCGGTGGCCCCGGCGAGGGCGCCGAGGGCCTGCCAGTGGTCTGCGTGCCGGTGGGTGGTGACGATCGTCCGCAGGTCGGGGCGGTCCGGGCCGTGGCCCAGCAGGTCCATCAGTCGCTCAGACTCGTTGGCCGCGTCGATCAGCAACGCTTCGCCGGTGCTCCGGCAGACCAGCAGGTACGCGTTGTTGTCCATCGGCCCGACCGAGATCTTGGTGACGGTCAGGGCGTCCAGCGTCCGCTGCTGGGCCGGTCCGCCTGGCTCAACCGCGCCGTCGTAGTCCTCAAGGATGTCCACAGTCGCCGACCGTAATACGTCGGGGCCGCCACCGCGAGCCCGGTTCCGTCAGACCGGGCGCATAGCATGGGCGGGGCCATCCGGCGAAGGGAACCATGTGGCTGATCGACTTGTCGTTCGCGGTGCGCGGGAGCACAACCTGCGCAACGTCGATCTCGACCTGCCTCGCGACAGCCTCATCGTGTTCACCGGGCTGTCCGGTTCCGGCAAGTCCAGCCTCGCCTTCGACACCATCTTCGCGGAGGGTCAGCGCCGGTACGTCGAGTCGCTGTCGGCCTACGCCCGCCAGTTCCTGGGCCAGATGGACAAGCCCGACGTCGACTTCATCGAGGGCCTGTCGCCCGCGGTGTCGATCGACCAGAAGTCCACCAGCCGCAACCCCCGCTCCACCGTCGGCACCATCACCGAGGTGCACGACTACCTGCGCCTGCTCTACGCCCGCGCGGGGGAGCCGCACTGCCCGCTGTGTGGCGAGCCGATCTCCCGGCAGACCCCGCAGCAGATCGTCGACCAGGTACTCGCCCTGGAGCCCGGCACCCGGTTCCAGGTCCTCGCGCCCGTGGTGCGGACCCGCAAGGGCGAGTTCGTCGACCTGTTCGCCGAGCTGCAGTCCCAGGGCTACTCCCGGGTGCTCGTCGACGGCACCGTGCACCCGCTGACCGACCCACCCAAGCTCAAGAAGCAGGACAAGCACGACATCTTCGTGGTGGTCGACCGGCTCGCGGTCAAGGACAGCGCCAAGCAGCGGCTCACCGACTCGGTGGAGACCGCGCTGCGGCTGGCCGACGGCCTGGTCGTGCTCGATTTCGTAGACCGCGACGATCACGACCCGCACCGGCAGCGCCGGTTCTCCGAGCGGATGGCCTGCCCGAACGGCCACCCCATCGGCGTCGACGACCTGGAACCGCGCTCGTTCTCGTTCAACTCGCCCTACGGCGCCTGCCCGGAGTGCACCGGAATCGGGGTGCGCAAGGAAGTCGACCCCGAGTTGGTGGTGCCCGACGAGCAGTTGTCCCTCGCCGAGGGGGCGATCGCGCCATGGGCCGCCGGACAGACCCACGAGTACTTCCAGCGGCTGCTCGAGGGGCTGGCCGAGGGTGTCGGGTTCCGGATGGACACCCCGTGGCGGCGATTGCCGGCCAGTGCCCAGAAGGCCGTGCTGCACGGCTCCGACACGCAGGTGCACGTCCGGTACCACAACCGCTACGGGCGCGAGCGCGCTTATTACGCCGCCTTCGAGGGCGTCCTGCCGTTCCTCGAGCGCCGGATGAACCAGACCGAGTCGGAGCACGTGCGCGAGAAGTACGACGGCTACATGCGGGAGGTGCCCTGCCCGGCCTGCTGCGGCACCCGGCTCAAGCCGGAGATCCTCGCCGTCACCCTCTCGCATGCCACAGAAGGCAAGAAATCCATCGCCGACGTCTCCGCGCTGTCGGTCCGTGACGCCGCGGCCTTCCTCGAGGGCCTGCACCTGGACACCAGACAGGCGATGATCGCCGGTGCGGTGCTCAAGGAGATCCAGGCCCGGCTGCGCTTCCTGCTCGACGTCGGGCTGGACTACCTGTCCCTGGACCGCGGCTCGGCCACGCTGTCCGGCGGCGAGGCGCAGCGGATCCGGTTGGCCACCCAGATCGGCTCCGGGCTGGTCGGAGTGCTGTACGTGCTGGACGAGCCGTCGATCGGCCTGCACCAGCGGGACAACCACCGGTTGCTGGCCACTCTCACCCGGCTGCGGGACCTGGGCAATACGCTGATCGTGGTCGAGCACGACGAGGACACCATCCGGGCCTCCGACTGGGTGGTGGACATCGGCCCGGGGGCGGGGGAGCACGGCGGCCAGGTGGTGCACAGCGGGCCGTTCCCCGAGCTGGAGCGGCACGACACCTCGATCACCGGTGCCTACCTGTCGGGCCGGCGCAGCATCCCGGTCCCGGCCACCCGGCGGCCGGTGGACCGCTCGCGACGGTTGACGGTGGTCGGGGCGCGCGAGCACAACCTGCGTGGCATCGACGTGTCCTTCCCGCTGGGCTGCCTGGTCTCGGTGACCGGGGTGTCCGGATCGGGTAAGTCGACGCTGGTCAACGACATCCTCGCGACCGTGCTGGCGAACCGGCTCAACGGCGCCCGCCAGGTGCCCGGACGGCACACCCGGGTCACCGGCCTGGAGCACGTCGACAAGCTGGTCAGGGTCGATCAGTCACCGATCGGGCGGACCCCGCGGTCCAACCCGGCCACCTACACCGGCGTGTTCGACCGGATCCGCAAGCTCTTCGCCGTCACCACCGAGGCGAAGGTCCGCGGTTACCAGCCTGGGCGCTTCTCCTTCAACATCAAGGGTGGGCGGTGCGAGGCCTGCGCGGGCGACGGCACCATCAAGATCGAGATGAACTTCCTGCCCGACGTGTATGTGCCCTGCGAGGTGTGCCAGGGCGCCCGGTACAACCGGGAGACCCTGGAGGTGCACTACAAGGGCAAGACCATCGCCGAGGTGCTGGACATGCCGATCGAGGAGGGGGCGGCGTTCTTCGAGCCGATCTCGGCGATCCACCGGCACCTCAAGACGTTGGTGGATGTCGGGTTGGGCTACGTCCGGCTCGGGCAACCCGCGCCGACGCTGTCCGGTGGGGAGGCCCAGCGTGTCAAGCTGGCCAGTGAGCTGCAGAAACGCTCCACCGGCCGCACCGTCTACGTGCTCGACGAGCCCACCACCGGCCTGCACTTCGAGGACATCCGCAAGCTGCTCGGCGTGATCAACGGACTGGCCGACAAGGGCAACACCGTGATCGTCATCGAACACAACCTCGATGTGATCAAGTCGTCGGACTGGGTGATCGACATGGGCCCCGAGGGCGGCGCGGCCGGCGGCATGGTGATCGCCGAGGGCACTCCGGAGCAGGTCGCCGCCATCGACACCAGCTACACCGGCCAGTTCCTGCGCACCGTCGTCGAGGTGCGGCACGCCGTCGCACCGCGCTCCCGTCGCGCCCCCGTTGCCGCCGGCTGAGCGGGTGGGTTTCGCCCGATGCGGCGTCAGCCGGCGACGACTCGGTTGTTCAGCTCTCCGATCCCGGTGACGGAGACGATCACTTGGTCGCCGGGCCGCATGCGGCCGACTCCGGCGGGGGTGCCGGTGAGGATCACATCGCCGGGAAGGAGGGTCATCGCGGAGCTGATGTAGGTGATCAGGTCTGCGATGTCGTGCACCATCTGCTTGGTGTTGCCGGTCTGCCGGACCTCCCCGTTGACCATGGTGGTGATAACCGCGTCGGCGGGATCGAGTTCGGTCTCCACCCATGGGCCTAGGGGACAGAAGGTGTCGGATCCTTTGGCGCGCCACCATTGTCCGTCGCGCTTCTGCAGGTCGCGGGCGGTCACGTCGTTGGCGCAGGTGTAACCGAAGACAGCTTTCGGCACTTCGTCTGGCGTCAGGCCGCGGCAGCGTCTGCCGATGACGACAGCCAGCTCGCCTTCGTAGTGCAGCTCGCTGCAGTACGGTGGGTGGACGATGTCATCGCCCGGACCGATCACGCTGGTGCCCGGTTTGAGAAAGACCAGTGGTTCCTCGGGCACCTCGTTGCCCAGTTCGGCGGCGTGCTCGGCGTAGTTCCGGCCAGCAGAAACGATCTTTCCAGGCTCGACGGGAGCGAGCAGCCGAATCTCGGCGAGTCGGTAATGGGAACCGGCTGCGGGCTGCAGTCGCCCGAACGGGCTGTCCCCTGCTAAGGGAGTGATCTCCTCGCCGTCGAGGAGCCCGTACTGCGGGTCCTGCCCCGAGCTGAACCTCACGATGCGCATGTGCCGTCCTTGTCGTCGCTTCCTTCGCGCTCTGTCTTGTGCAGGGCGCGCAGCAAGATCTCCGCGAAGTGCTCAGCTTGTCGGGGCGTGCCCTGGGCGATCTGGGTACGGCAGGAGAAGCCGTCGGCTAGGACGGCAGTCTCCGATGAGGTCGCGCGCACCTTGGGGTAGAGCTCGCGCTCGGCAACGGCCTGCGACACGTCCCAGTGGCCTGGCTCGTAGCCGAAGTTGCCGGCCATGCCGCAGCAGCCGGAAGCCACAGCGTCGATACCTATGCCGAGCCTGGCCAGCACCCGCAGTTCGGCATCGTAGCCCGAGCCGGCCTGCTGGTGGCAATGCGGCTGCATCACGGCTGCGATGTCCAGCCGGCCGAAGGGCCAGTCGCCGCGGTGCGCCGCCACAAGCTCGGCGAGAGTCGTGGTCCGCGTGGCCAGCAGCTGCGCACCCGGTTCGTCAGCGAGCAGCTCGGCAGCGTCCGCGCGAAGCATCTGAGTACAGGACGGCTCCACTCCGACCACGAGCCGACCCTCCTGCAGATGACCGGCCAGTGAGCGCACCGAGCGGCGCAGTACCTGCCGGGCGACGCCGAGTTGGCCGGTGGAGTACCAGGTCAGGCCGCAGCACACGGGCCCGTCGGGCAGCACGATGCGATAGCCGAGCGCCTCCAGTACCTCGACGGTGGCCTGCGCTCCCTGCGGGGCGAGAAAGTTGCTGAAGGTGTCGGGCCAGAGCACCACGGTGCCGGCTTCGTCTGTCCCGCCGGGCTGGCGGCTGCGGAACCACCGGCGGAACGTCTGCTCGCTGACCCCGATCAGCTTCCGACGCGGCTCCAGTCCGGCGAGCGCGGACAGGCGGCGGGCAAGCGCCGGCCGCGCAGCGAGCGCGTTGACCAGTGCAGGTGCGGCGGAGGCGAGGCGAGCCAGCAGCGGCAGCCAGCCGAGTGTGTAGTGGGCCCGAGGGCGTATCCGACCCCGGTAGTGGTGGTATAGGAACTCCGCCTTGTAGGTTGCCATGTCGACATTGACCGGGCATTCGCTGCGGCACGCCTTGCACGACAGGCACAGGTCGAGCGCATCTCGCACGTCATCCGAGCGCCAGGCGGCGGGGAGGACTTCGCCGCGGAGCATCTCGCTGAGCACGCGTGCCCGGCCACGAGTGGAGTGCACCTCGTCTCCGGTGACCTGGAAGGACGGACACATCGCGCCGGTGGTGTTGCGGCAACTGCCCACGCCGATGCAGCGGCGCACGGCGCCGGCGATCGAGCCCCGGTCGCTGCTCAAGCCGTGCACGAGGGGAAGCTCGAGACGGTCGTGACCGGGGCCGGGGCGCACATCTGCGTCCAGTGACACCGGATTCACGACAATCCCGGGGTTGAGCAGGCAGGCTGGGTCCCAGATGCGCTTGAACTCGGCGAATGCCTGGAGTAGCCGGGGGGAGTAGGTACGGGTGAGGAGCTCGGAACGAGCCCTACCGTCACCGTGTTCGCCGGAGGCGCAGCCCCCGTGGGAGACCACTAGGTCGGCTGCGGCGTGAATGAAGTCGCGGTATTCGGCGATACCCCTGTCTGTGGTGAGGTCCCAGTCTACGCGCAGGTGCAGACAGCCTTCGCCGAAATGGCCGGTGATGGTGCCGCACCGGCCACGCTCGGCCATGAGTGCGTGGAGGTCCCGAAGATAGTCGGAGAGACGTTCGGGGGGCACGGCTGAGTCCTCCCAGCCGGGCCACGCCTCGCGGCCGTCGGCCATGCGGGTCGCGATGCCGGCGCCATTGCGGCGGATGTTCCACAGCGTCGCGGTCTGCTTGGGGTCCGTCACCACGAGTGAAGTGGCATCCACCTGCTGGGCGAGGGCCCGTGCCCATTGAGCGGCCTCGTGCTCATTGATGCCCTCGATCTCGCAGTACAACCACGCCTCGCCCTTCGGTAGCAGGTCTATGCCGCTTGCCCGGCCGGGCCGGGAGCGCAGGGCGTCGACCAGCGCTGAGTCCATGCCCTCGACGGTGAGCGCGCCGGTCTGCGCCAGCATGGGGGCGTGTGCGGCGGCGGTGTAGACGTCGGGGAAGCCGAGTACGAGCAGCACACAGACGGGTGGCTCGGGAATCAGCCGGACCGTGGCGCCGAGCAGCACACCGCAGGTGCCCTCAGTGCCGACCAGGGATCGTGCGACGTGGAAGCCGTGTTCCGGCAGCAGGGCGTCCAGGCTGTAGCCGGAGACCTGACGGCTGAAGCGACCCAGCTCGGTACGGATCTCGGTGAGGTGGTGATCGCGCAGGCGGCGCAGCTGCTCGTCGATCATCGGATCGCCGCTGGTGCCGCGCTCTGCGGTGATCCGACGACCGTCGGTGAGCAGCAGGTCGAGCCGCTCGGTGATATCCGCTGTGGTTCCCCAGGCCACGGAGTGTGGACCGCAGGCGTGGTTGCCGATCATCCCGCCGAGGGTGCAGCGGGAGTGCGTGGACGGGTCGGGCCCGACGGTCAGTCCGTAGCGAGCCGCCTGGGCGCGTAGCCCGTCGAGGACGACACCGGGTTCGACGTCAGCCGTGGCGTGGTCCGGGTCGATCGACAGCACCCGGTTCATGTGCCGAGAGAAATCGATGATCAGGCCAGTGCCGACCGCGTTGCCTGCGATAGATGTCCCGCCGCCCCGGCAGGTCACACCTACGCCATGCTCGGCGGCGATCTGCACCGCCGTCGCCACCTCCTCGGCGTCACGCGGCTCCAGCACGGCCGTCGGCACCACGCGGTAAATCGAGGCGTCGGAGGTGTAGGCGGCTCGGGTGAGGGCGTCCGTGCGGACCGCGGGCAGCGCTGCGGTCACCTGGCGAGTGAATGCATCCATCGTTCGATCAGCCATTTTCACGGGGAAAGAAGTCTACTAGCAGCATGTCGCGTACGCCCAGGGAGATGCCACGGCTGGGCTGGATCGCCGATACGCCATGGAAGACCCGGCGGTCATCGATGATGATCGTCTCGAAGGGTTCGACGAGTGTGGTCCGGTACAGCGGCTGCCGTTCCCGGTCGTACAGCTGAGACTCGCCGCCCTCGATGCCTTCTCGATGTATCAGCACCTGGGCGACGAAATGATGTCCGTCCTCGTGAATCCCCTCAGGTGTGGGCAGGCCAACCCGGCCGCGATGAGCGATAATGCGGATCTGGTGGATTCCGATACCTGCTGTTCCCCGATAGAACGAGCCGGGAAGCCGATCCAGAAACGTGTGGACGAGCGACTGCAGCAACGCGGATCCGACGATATTTTCGGCGACCGGCGAGAAGAGTCGCTGCGCTCCACCGTGCACGGGATTGATCTGCGCCGACTGGTAGAATGCGGCATGTGGCTCCTTTGTCAAGTTTTCTCCATCGAGACGAAGGGCACTGTAGCGGCGATATCTATAGGCAACCGATCCTTTCGTGAAATCGTCCACCGGAAGGCTGTTCCAGGATTCCCGGAACAGCTTGAAATCTGCTTCCGGGTGTTGAGATAATTCTTGCTTCAACTCGTCGGCGGAAAAATGCACGAAAGGAATTCCGTTGGCTGTCGAGGCGGCGGCGATCGAGGCCTGGGTTCCGGATTCGATGTTTCCCATCTCCATACCCTTTCTTGCTTCGAATCTTTGGTAGAGATCGGGTAGCGCCCGTCGTCCAAGCCGGCAACCACAGCAAGGAGCAAGAGCAACGCCCGATGAGTACGTCATCTCTCCGCACCAACCGTGTGAACTTGTGCCGCCCGCGAGGGCCCTTGCTGACTACTCTGCGTTGCGTTGGGGGAGAGCGGGATACAGCGAGGTTACTCTGCTCTCGTGACCGTGCAGAGGTCATTAGTCGCCGGTCAGCGCCTTCGGTCGGCGCACGCTCAGCAGCGCCAGGCACGCCAAGACGGCGGCTGCCTGCGAGCCGACGATTGCCCACGAGGGCCGTTACGTAGGCGGTGCCGCGCTCCAGTGCGGTCTGCACGCACAGCCCATCGATCAGAGCTTCGGTGCGGGCTATCACAAAGAAATCGTCGGTTGTCGGTCCCGCATGAACGAGCGAAACAGCTGCGGCGTCAAAGATCGCGGTAGATCTCACGTCGGTGGCCCAGATCAACTACCAGGATGACGAGCTGGCGGTCCTCGATCGTGTAGACCACCCGGTGGTTTCCCACCCGAAGGCGATATGCGCCGCGAAGGCCCTGGAGTGCGATCACACCGGTTGGCCGGGGTTGCTCGCCGAGCCGGTCGATGGCGGCCTGCACACGTCGGCGAATCGGTTTGTCCAGCTTCGCCAGAGCGCGCAGGGCATCGCGGGTGATCTCAATCCGGTACCGGCTCATCGGTCACGGGCACCGGTTCCGGCATCGCCGGCCTCGAGCTCGGTGACGGCCTGTTCCCAGGGCACGGTGGGCTCGTGACGCCGCAGCACCTCGGCCGCCCGCTGTGACCAGTAGGCGTCCTCCCACTGTTCGAACTGTTCGGCAACCTCGGCTGGCACCACAGCACCGACTCGTCGGCCATAGCGAGTCAGATACACCACTGCGCCGTCGCGGATATCGGTATCGATGAGTTCCGGCAGCCTGGCGCGGGCGTCGGTCACGGTGACCTCGACGTGTTCTGAAGGCTTGTGCGGCTGAGCGGCAGTCATGTACAGAACGTACATGTTGACGACCCTGTCGAACAAGTCATCAACGAGCCGGCCGACACGCAACAGCGCCGTCAGGGGGCGGCGCTAGTGGCCAGCTGTGAGCGCTGGTGGCGGTGTCCAGCCAGACTCGTTGGTGGTCCTTGGTCACGGTCAGGCCGAAGCGATCCCAGCCGGGTTGTCCGAGTGTGGTCCACCGGGCGTGGGCGTCCTCGATGATTCGCCACACTCGACGTGCGCCGCCTTCACGGACCTGGTGGATTCCATTGTCGTCGGTGAGGGTGACTTCCGCCCAGGATCCGTCGCCCACGGTGATGCAGGTGACGGTGGGGTTCCCGTTCTGGTCGGGGCGGCCGTAGCCGACTGCAATGTCAGCGCCGAGATCGAAGCCGGCCAGAAACCACACCACCAGGGAGTTCCAGGGGGTGCGGGGGTCCAGTGTGGTGGTGCGCTGGGCGGGCTGACCGTCGGGTTGTCTGCGGGGCCTGGTCCGATCCGGCGCGTGGGCGGCGGGGTGGTGGCGCAGGTCCATGAAAGCGGCGTAGGTCGGGTCGAAGCGCCCCTCGGCGCGGTCGGGATAGCGGGTCAAGCGCACCAGACTGCCGGCGCCGCGCGCGGTCTTGACATCGGTCAGGATGAGACCGCCGGGGTTGGTCTGCTTTTTCCGCAAAGATGACAACGGCCACTGCTCTTCCCAGCCCCAGGTGTCCTCCTCCTGGCCCTCATCGCCGTCACTGTAGGTCTATGCTCTCCCATTCCTTTCCCTGGTCTTCTTGCCAGCCCATCCGCTCAATCAGCGGTCGACCCACGTCATCCACAGCGACCTGCCGCTGGTGGCAGTAGCGAACATCTGGACGTACCGGGATCGACACAGCCTGAGCGAAACGTAACCCGAACGGGCGGGTCTCGTGCGGACCTGGCCCGTCAGCGACGACAGCCCTGGATAAGCGATAACGCAGACTGGCCGAGGACAGGGGACTGTCCACAGAGACTTCGGGAGACGGATCGCCGTCACTGGACTCCACAGACGATAGCCTATGGACAGGACTGTCCAGCTGAAAGACCCGGACCGGTGACGCTCGGTCGGCCCGTCACACCGCACCGCATGACGCCAGGCGGTCGTCAAGGGCGCGGACGGTGGTGGTGTCCGCCCAGGGCCGCAAGTCGGCGCGGCCTTGCCGCAAGGCCGTGACCAGTCTTGCTGAGCTGTTGCCCGCCGCGATCTCGGCGGCGTCACCGAGTAGGCGGGCCGCCTCGTCGACCTCGTCGGACTGCGCATACGCCCTCGCCAGGTCCACGGTGGTCAGCGCCACATGGCGGGTGTAGGACCGGTCCAGGGTCACGAGTGACCGCTGAGCATAGTCAATGGCACGTTCTGTATCGCGCAGCTTCAGGTAACACCCGCCGCAGAACGAGGCGTGTATCCCTTCGTAGTAGTTGATGCTGTAATAGCTCGGTACCTGTTCACCGGCTCTTCCGAGCTCTGTTTCAGCCGTGTCAAGCGCTGCCAAGCACGCGTCTCGTTGCCCGTCAGCGGCGTATGCGCGCCCGAGCCCGGCGGCGGCTGTCCAGGCGCGCAACCGCATATCGCCGGTACGGTCGGCCCATTGCCTGGCCGCTACAGCGTGGTCGATGCCGATGCGTGGCTTGTCCTGGAAGACCGCCAAGCCGCTCATGCCGCCCAGCACGATGGCACCCAGCGCAATGTTCCCGGCGTCGTGGGCCAGCGCTCGGGCGTCTTCGTTGAAATACTCCGCGCTGTCGACATCGTTCAGGTCGAACGAGCACCAACCGGCGTAGTAGGAGGCAAGGCCCAACGCCGAGAGCAGCCGGGGCTGCAGCGAGGCCGGGGAGCCCGGCAACAGTGAACGAAGCAGGCTGCGCTGGGCGAGCACGGTATCGAGCACGCCGCGCGGGTCGAGCGCGTCATCCTGCTGTTTACACCGCCACAGCACCGTTTCGAAGTGCTCGAGGGTGCGCGCATCGACCCGGCCGGGGTTGCTGAGCACCGTGGCGACCCGCGCTTGCTCGTCCGGGTCGGGGAAGTGACCGACGGAGGCGGCTGTGGCCGCCCAGCCCAGGGTGCGGAGCGCGTTGCGACGCTTCATGGTGTGAGCCCACCTCGTCAGGAACTGAACAAGTTGATGGTAGGCGCGGTCACGCTCATGAGGCGTGGCCAGCGCCTCGCTATCACGTGCGGTCACAGACCCCAGGCAGGTCATCAGCAGCGGCGCGAACTCACCCGGTAGCCGCAGACCCATCGCCGCCATCCATCCTGCGGGGTCCGTGGGCACCATCAGCTCAGCTCCCGGGCGCGCCGGTGCGGTAGTGATCGCCGGGGGTGGGTGGCCGGTGGTGAGGAGGCGGCGCTCGGCTGGGGTGAGGCGTTCCAGGTCGTCGGCGTTGATGAGTTGGGCTGCGGTGCACCCGTGGCCGAACGTGACGGCCAACTGTGCGAGGTAGCGCAGGCTGGGTGGGCACCCGCCGTGCGGCCAGGCCTCGAACTCGCTGATCCGGTTGTCCGACGGCTTCGCTCCCGGGTGGTCGGTGTTGTACCGCTGGGCGAGTTTCCACTGGGGCCAGCCCAGGGCGTGCCGCCAGGCCACTTTGGGGCGCAGGGTGAACTGGCGGGCCAGCTCGGCGGCGATCTGGCCGACGGTGCACTCGTAGCCGCGCATCCGCTCGCGCAGCGTGTCACGCTCCGCTTTCGCGGAGTTCCCCGCTCTTCTGGGCATCGCCGCCCACCCCCGTTCGCCTGCGGTATCGATCCGCCGCGAACCGTAGTCCAGCCGGGTGACAGAGCGGGTGTCCAGCGGCCGGATCCACCGGAAGCCTGTCCCGCTCCTCGGCCCGTCTGCGCAGGCCAGCGCGGCAGCGATCGGCGGGGGGAAATTCCCACCGCGCCCGCTCCGCCTTGCTGAGCGCTGGGGGCTCGGGTTTCACCCGACCGTGGTTGGCGTCGGTCGGGTGGTGCGCGTATGTCTGGGTGACGTGTCGGCACGGCCGTCAGGCAGGACATTCGGGGCAAAGGAGCCGCTGTTATGACATTGGCTGTAGAAGAATCGCGCATCCAGAAAATAATCGGTGGGCTGCACCGTCAGTTGCTGATCAATGGGGAGTGGGTGGACGCGGCGTCGGGCAAAACGTTCGAGACCCTCAACCCCGCTACCGAGGAGATCATCGCGCACGTCGCCCACGGCGAGCGGGAGGACGTGGACCGGGCGGTGCGGGCCGCCCGCGCGGCGTTCGACGACGCCGCGCCGTGGCGCCGCATGCCGCCAGGGCAGCGCGGCAAGATCATTCACAAGCTCGGCGATTTGATCCTGGAGAATCTCGAGGAGCTCGCGCTGCTCGAGTCGTTGGATAACGGCAAGCCGTTCGCGGTCGCGAAGGTGGCCGACGTGCCGCTGGCCGCGGACCTGTTCCACTACATGTCCGGCTGGGCGAGCAAGATCGAGGGCAACACGATCCCGATGTCGGCGGCCTCGCCGGGAGCGCACCTGTCGTTCTCGCTGCGCGAGCCGGTCGGGGTCGTGGCGCAGATCGTGCCGTGGAACTTCCCGCTGCTCATGGCGGCGTGGAAGGTCGGCCCGGCGCTGGCCGCCGGGTGCGTGAGCATCCTCAAGCCGGCCGAGCAGACGCCGCTCTCGGCGTTGCGCCTAGGCGAGCTGGGTCTGGAGGCGGGCCTGCCGCCGGGGGTGCTGCAGGTGATCACCGGCTTCGGTGACGCGGGTGCCGCTCTCGTGGTGCACCCGGATGTGGACAAGGTGGCCTTCACCGGTTCGACCGAGGTCGGTCGCGAGATCGTCCGCGGCGCTGTGGGCAACCTCAAGAAGGTCACCCTCGAGCTCGGCGGCAAGAGTCCCAACGTCGTCTACGCCGACGCGGACATCGCCAAAGCGATCAAGGGCTCCGCGGGCGCTATCTTCTTCAACCAGGGCGAGTGCTGCGTGGCGGGCTCACGCCTGTACGTCGAGCGCTCGGTGTACGACGAGGTCGTCGAGGGGTTGCGCCGCGAGGCCGAGAGCATCCAGGTCGGCAACGGGCTTGACCCGGCCACCGACATGGGCCCGCTCGTCAGCCGGGAACAGTTCGACCGGGTCACCGGCTACATCGACTCGGGGCGCTCGGACGGCGCCACCATCCACGGCGGCGACCGGGTCGGTGAGCGCGGCTACTTCGTGGCGCCGACCATCCTCACCGACACCCGCGAGGACATGCGCGCGGTCCAGGAGGAGATCTTCGGCCCGGTCGTGGCCGCCGCTCCGTTCGACTCCGAGGAGCAGATCATCTCCGTAGCCAACCGGAGCAACTACGGCCTCGGGGCCGGGGTGTTCAGCCGCGACATCGCCAAGGCACTGCGCACCGCGCAGCGCCTGCGCGCCGGCACCGTGTGGGTCAACACCTGGAACGTCTTCGACGCCGCGTTGCCCTTCGGCGGCTACAAGGAGTCGGGCTGGGGCCGCGAGATGGGGCACGCCGCGCTGGAGAACTACCTCGAGACCAAGTCGGTCATCTGCGACCTCAGCTGAGGCCGCAAGCCCCGACGGTCGGGCCACGCCGCGTCGGCGTGGCCCCTTGCCATAACTGCTAACGGGGTGGGTCAACGAGCTCGATGCCGATCGCCACTATGCCCAGGGCCTCGCGCTCGGGTGGGTAGATCTGGCGGATGTCGGCCAGTTGCTCCTCGCGGGTGGCGGTCGGGTTCACGCTGGCCACCGATTCGTGGTCGAACATCTCCTCGAAGCCGGCGTAGCGGGCCACCCGGGTGACGCGGGTGAGGACTTCCTCCTCCCGGCAGCGGAACCGGATCAGTGAGCCTTCGGCGATCTTGCGGCGGCTGGAGTCGTTCACCCGGATCTCGGTGGTTTTCTGACCGGTGGCGATGAGGTCGAAGTAGCGCTTGTAGATGCCCATGTCGTGGGCGCGCGGGCGGTTGTGCGGGTCCGTGGGTCGTGTGGTCATGAAGCGGCCGAGCTCCTTGACGGTCCACCCTGCATTCCGGGCGGGGGAGCCACATGCGCACGACTCCGTGGGAGGGCGCCATCCACCAGCGGATGTCCTCCAACCGTTCCATGCTGCGCAGGAACGCCGCAGTCTGCACCAGGTTGGTGCCCTGGTACGGGGCCGCGGTCGTTTCACGGACCTATAGGTGGGTCGGGAATCCACGGTCGGTCGCTGCCTGGGGTGGTCCCGCCTGCACCTGAGGTAGGGGTCGGTTAGCAGCGGTGCGCAGACCCCGCAGGGAGAGACACCCGGTATCACGATCACCCGATGCCCACGACACCGCGTACTCGATGTCACTGTCAGTGAGGTCTGGGGAAGGACTGTTGCGGCACATCCACAACGGATCCACCTACCTCCCGGTGGGGCGGAAGTGGCGGAAGAGGCGAGCACCGCGGCGAGGAGTGGCGCATGCCGCTACCGCATGACACGTCACGCCCGGTGGCTGGAAAACGACAATGGGATGATCTTGAGGTGGTTCGTGCCTGCTTAGGGCGTCTTGGTATCTTCCGGTCCGGCCTGATGGGGTGATCGTTGAGGCGGGACAGTCTTGGAGGAGCATGTGATAATTAGCTTTCTTGGGGACGCTCCGTCGCTCCCAAAACCACCGACGCTGCATGGGTTCATCGAAACCATGGTTGCAAAGATATTTGGCTCGGCAAGTATCTTGGCTATCTTCGTCATCGTGGTGTTCTGGGTGAAGTCCTGGATCGACTGGGCCAAGAGGACGGTCAAGACGACACGCAAGGTGGGCGTACTGTCCCAGGACGCCGCCCGCATCGCCTTCGAGCGGTTGCGTGAGATGCGGTCGATGTCGGTCGCCTTCGCGGTCGCCGTGACCGTCGCGATACTGTCCCTGCAGGTGTTGTGGCTTTACGGTGCCTACGCCTCGGCCAGTTTTGCCGACGAGGCCTGGCGAGAGATGTTCATGCACGGCGTGGACACCCGTCAGTTCGTTTTTCACTGGGACGCGTTCACTGGAAGCTATGTCTTGCTATTTTTGTTGATCATGGCCAGCGCCTATGTTATGGTTGCTCGCTGGCCGAACGAAGCTAGCACGTGGGTGGGGCTGCGCGTCATGTTCGCAGTGGTGGTGAGCGTGCCGACGTTGGTACTGTTGCTACTCGGCCTTGTGCTGGTGTTGGGCCTGATCCTCGGCACAATCGTGGTCTGGCTGTCCGATCGTCACGTGTACATGTGGCAGATACCGGCGTTCCTGCCGATACTTGGATTGACGGTGTTGATGATCGTTGAGGTAACGGGCGGCGTTGTCGCGGTGGGCGGGCCCAGGCTCACCAGGTGGGCGTGGCAGCAGCCGGATGGGCTTGGAGACTTCGGTGTTGGCCTGTAGTAGGCACTGTCGCGGCGGTGGATGACAGCCTCACGAAGGCTCAGATTGATGCGTCGTCGCCGAGCGTCTTACCCCCTGGGCTGTCTGGCTGGTCTCAGTGGCCGGGGTGTCCGGCTCGGGTGGCCTGCTCCCAGGGCACGGTGGGCTCGTCACGCATGACGTTCATTGCTGTGGAGTCTCGGCTGCGCCGCGAGGTCGGCGACCTGCTACTCTCAGCGGTGCGACCAGCTTCCGCTGCGGCGGAGGCGGCAAGTGGAGCCCGCTCCCACCCGAACCGCCGCGAGGTGGGCGGGTCCGGTCGCCGGAACCCTTAGGTGGTTTCCGGCGTTGACGCCGTGTGTTGCCGAGACACACGCGGCGTCGATCGGTCGGATCTGCGGGCCCCCGCGCCAGGAGGCGTAGGGGGCCGCGTTGCGTCCGAGGTGTGCGGCTCAACATGCTCGGTCGCGCCGTGGGTATGACGACCGAGGAGGCCACATCACCGTCGAGACACGTATCAACGAACGCATCCGCGTTCCCGAGGTCAGGTTAGTCGGCCCGAATGGGGAGCAGGTCGGCATCGTCCGCATCGAGGACGCGCTGCGACTAGCTCAGGAAGCCGACCTCGACCTGGTCGAGGTTGCGGCGCAGGCCCGCCCACCGGTCTGCAAGCTCATGGACTTCGGCAAGTTCAAGTACGAGACCGCGCAGAAGGCCCGTGAGTCCCGCCGTAACCAGCAGATGACGGTCATCAAGGAGCAGAAGCTCCGCCCCAAGATCGACGCCCACGACTACGAGACGAAGAAGCGCCATGTTGTGCGGTTCCTCGACGCCGGGCACAAAGTGAAGGTCACCATCATGTTCCGGGGCCGCGAGCAGTCCCGGCCGGAGCTGGGCTTCCGGCTGCTGCAGCGGCTGTCCAACGACGTCTCGGAGCTCGGCTTCGTGGAGACCTCCGCCAAGCAGGACGGCCGGAACATGACGATGGTGCTAGCTCCGCACCGCAACAAACCCAAGGTGGTCAAGGCCGATCGCGACGTGACCGAGCCGGCGGAACAACCAGCGGAGTAACCACCGCCGCCCCACCAGGTGGCAGGACGAGGACGGACATGCCGAAGAACAAGACCCATCGGGGCACCGCGAAGCGCGTGAAGATCTCCGCCACCGGCAGGTTGCTGCGGCAGCGCGCCGGCAAGCGGCACCTGCTGGAGAAGAAATCCTCCCGGGTCACCCGCCGGCTGGACGGGGTGGTCGAGGTGGCCCCGCCGGACAAGAAGCGACTCCGCAGGCTGCTCGGTCGCTGACCGCCAGACCCCGACGCTGTTTGACGACCCGGGCGAGCATCACGCCCCCGAGACCGACAGGACGAACCAGTGGCACGCGTCAAGAGAGCGGTCAACGCCCACAAGAAGCGCCGCACGACCCTGGAGGCCGCCAGCGGATACCGCGGCCAGCGTTCCCGGCTCTACCGCAAGGCCAAAGAACAACTCCTCCACTCGATGCAGTACGCCTACCGTGACCGGCGGGCGCGCAAAGGTGACTTCCGGCAGCTCTGGATCACCCGCATCAACGCCGCCGCACGGCAGAACGGGATGACCTACAACCGCCTCATCCAAGGGCTGCGCATCGCTGAGGTCGAGGTGGACCGCAAGAACCTCGCCGAGCTCGCCGTGTCCGACCCCACCGCGTTCACCGCGCTGGTCGAGATCGCCAGGGCCAGCCTGCCCAGTAACCGGGGGGTGGACGAGGCGGTGTCGCAGGACGGCGACGCCGCCTGAGCACGGCGACCGGCCACGCCGGGAACCCCATGACTCAGCCGGGTGCTCCGTATACCGAGCGGACCCCCCGGGTGGTGGCTGCCCGTAGGCTGCTCCGGCGGCGGGACCGGGAGCGTGCCGGGCGGTTCCTCGTCGAGGGCGCTCAAGCCGTGCGGGAGGCCCTCAGCTGTGGATCGGTGCTGGAGCTGTTCGTCACCGAGCGCGCCGCCACCCGGCATCCTGAACTGTTCGACTCGCCCGGCGCTCGGGTATCCTTGATCACCGAGCGGGCCGCCGTCGGGTTGTCCGAGACGGCCACTCCGCAAGGGATCGTGGCGGTCTGCGCTGCACTCGGGCGGCCGGCGGCGGACGTGACGGGGGGCACCCGACTGGTCGTGGTGCTGGCGGGTGTGGCCGATCCGGGCAATGCCGGCACGGTCATCCGGGTGGCCGACGCGGCCGGGGCGGGCGCGGTGCTCTTCGCCGGGGACACCGTCGACCCGCACAACGGCAAATGCGTGCGGGCCTCCACCGGCAGCCTGTTCCACCTCGCGCTGGGGGTGGAGCCCGATCCGCTGCTGGCCCTGGCGGCGTGCCGGCGTGCCGGGCTGCAGGTGCTGGCGGCCGATGCCGGCACCGGTCGGGACCTTGATGACGTCCTCGACGCCGGAACCCTGGCGGCGCCGACCGCCTGGCTGTTCGGCAACGAGGCGCACGGGCTGGACCGCGAGCTGCTCGCGGCTGCTGACCACGCCGTCGCTGTCCCGCTGCACGGCCGCGCGGAGAGCCTCAACCTGGCCGCCGCGGCGGCGGTCTGCCTGTACGCCAGCGCCCGGGCGCACCGTCGGACCGATCACCTAAGATCTGACCAGAACTGACCGTATACCGGCACGGCGGGCAAGCCCAGGAGTATCGCACCCTATGTCTGGACCCAACGACCCCTACGACCCCAAGCAGGTCGCCGTGCTAGCGCCAGAAGAGCTGGCGCGGGCCGTCGAGGACGCGGAGAAGGCCTTCGCCGAGGCCGCTGACCTAGAGGAACTGGCCGCGGTCAAACCAGCGCACCTCGGTGACCGGTCGCCGCTACTGAGCGCCCGACGCGAGATCGGTGCACTCCCACCCCAGGCCCGCGCCGAGGCCGGCAAGCGGCTCAACTCCGGCCGCGTCGCCGTCCAGGAGGCCTTCGACCAGCGCCGCGCCGCGCTGCAGATCGAGCGGGACTCCACGACCCTGCGGGCGGAAGCCCTCGACGTCACCCTGCCGTGGGACCGCGTCCCCGTCGGCGCCCGGCACCCGATCACCGCGCTCTGCGACCGCATCGCGGACGTATTCCTCGGGATGGGCTACGAAGTCGCCGAAGGCCCGGAACTTGAGGCAGAGTGGTTCAATTTCGACGCGCTCAACTTCCCCCAAGATCACCCGGCGCGCACTATGCAGGACAGCTTCTATGTGGCACCTGCGGGATCCGGCATGGTCCTGCGCACGCACACCTCCCCGGTGCAGATACGGGCCCTGCTGAAGCGGGAACTGCCGGTGTACGTGGTGTGCCCGGGGCGGACGTTCCGCACCGACGCGCTGGACGCCACCCACACCCCGGTCTTCCACCAGATCGAAGGCCTCGCAGTGGACAAGGGCATCACCATGGCGCATCTGAAGGGCACCCTGGACGCGTTCGCCCGGGCAATGTTCGGAGACACCTCGCGGATCCGGTTACGGCCCTCGTTCTTCCCGTTCACCGAACCGTCCGCTGAACCCGACGTCTGGTTTCCGGAGAAGAAAGGCGGTCCGGGTTGGGTCGAGTGGGGTGGCTGCGGCATGGTCAATCCGAATGTGCTGCGTGCCTGCGGGATCGACCCGGACGTGTACTCGGGATTCGCCTTCGGGATGGGCATCGAGCGCACCCTGATGTTCCGCAACGGCATCTCCGACATGCGGGATATGGTCGAGGGCGACGTCCGGTTCACCTGCGCGTTCGGAACGGAGGCCTGATCTCAGTGCGCATCCCGGTGTCCTGGCTGCGCGATCACGTCGCGCTCCCCGAGGGTGGTGACGCCCCCACCGTGACGGAGATCGCCGATGCCTTCGTGCGGGCCGGCCTGGAAGTCGAGGCGGTGCACCACCTAGGCCCGGTCAGCGGGCCGCTGGTGGTAGGGCGGGTGCGGGAGATCGAGGAGCTGGCCGGCTTCGCCAAGCCCATCCGGTACTGCGTGGTCGATGACGGCGCTCAGACGGTGCCGCGCGGGGTTATCTGCGGTGCCACCAACTTCGTCGTGGGGGATCTGGTGGTGCTGGCGCGGCCCGGCGCGGTGCTGCCCGGTGACGTCGCGATCGCGGCGCGCACCGCCTACGGCCGGACATCCGAGGGCATGATCTGTTCGGCGGCTGAGCTCCGGCTCGGCGACGACCACACCGGGATCATCGTTCTGCCGTCTGAAGCCGCGGTCCCTGGGGACAGCGCCGCTCAGGTGCTGGGGCTGGACGATGCGGTGATCGAGCTGGAGATCACCCCGGATCGCGGCTACTGCTTGTCGGTGCGCGGGCTGGCCCGCGAGCTGGCCATCGCGTTCGACGTCCCTTACGGCGATCCCGGTCTGCTGGACGTCGCGCAGACCCAGGGTGCCGCCTGGCCGGTGCACATCGAGGACGAGCAGGGCTGCCGCCGGTTCGTGATCCGCCGGGTGTCGGGTGTGGACCCCACTGCCGGGTCTCCGTGGTGGATGCGCCGGAGGCTCCAGCTGGCCGGGATGCGGCCGATCTCGCTGGCCGTCGACGTCACCAACTACGTGATGCTCCAGCTCGGGCAGCCGATGCACGCCTTCGACGCCGCGAAGCTGGACGGCGACCTGGTCGTCCGCCGGGCCGCCGAGGGCGAGAAACTCACCACGCTGGACGGGGTCTGCCGGGAGCTGGATCCGGACGACATGGTGATCTGCGACGGCAGCGGCCCGGTGTCGCTGGCGGCCGTGATGGGTGGGGAGAGCACCGAGGTCGGCCCGCAGACCACCGGCCTGCTGCTGGAGGCGGCGACCTGGGACCCGGCCTCCGTCGCCCGCGCGGCTCGACGGCACAAGCTGCCCAGCGAGGCGGCCCGGCGCTTCGAGCGCGGGGTGGATCCCGCCCTGCCACCGGTCGCCGCCGAGCTCGCCGCGACGTTGCTGACCCGCTACGGCGGGGGCGAGATCGTTCCGGGCCGCACCGACGTCGGCACGCCCCCGGGGCGCGTGTCGGTGGTGATGCCGATCGAGGCGCCGGATCGAGTGGCCGGGCGACGTTACGAGCGTGGCGCCACGGTCCACCGGCTCTCCCAGATCGGCTGCGCGGTGGAGGTCGACGGCGTGGGCGCCACCACGACGCTGACCGTCGCGCCGCCGTCCTGGCGTCCCGACCTGCGCCAGCCCGCCGACCTCGTCGAGGAGGTGCTGCGGCTGGAGGGGTACGACACCATCCCTTCCGAACTGCCGCCGGCACCACCTGGCCGCGGGCTCACCGCCGCGCAGCGCCGCCGCAGAGCGGTCTCCCGGGCGCTGGCCGGGGCGGGGTACGTCGAGGTGCTGCCCAGCCCGTTCGTCTGCGCCACCACGTGGGACGCGTTCGGCCTGCCCGAGGATGATCCCCGGCGGCACACCACCGCGCTGCTCAATCCGCTGGAGTCCGACCGCGACCAACTGGCCACCACGCTACTGCCCGGCCTGCTGGAGGCCCTCCTGCGTAACGTCGCCCGGGGGCAGCGCGACGTGACGCTCTACGGGATCGCCCCGGTCGTGCAGCCACCCGCGGACGCCGCCGTGATGCCGGACGTGGCGGTGGACCACCGACCCAGCGACGCTGAGGTCGCCGCGCTGATCGGTGCGCTACCCGCGCAGCCGTTACATGCCGCTGTCGTGCTCGCCGGGCAGTGGGAACGTCCCGGCTGGTGGGGCCCCGGCCGGGCGGTGGCCTGGGCCGACGCGGTCCAGGCCGCCCGAATGGTGGGCCACACCGCCCTCGTCGAGCTTGACGTGGTCGCCGCCGAGACCCCGCCGTGGCATCCCGGTCGGTGCGCGCAGCTGCGGGTGAACGGCCACCCGGTCGGGCACGCCGGTGAGCTGCATCCCGCGGTGGTCGAGGCACTGAGGCTGCCACCGCGGACCTGCGCGATGGAGCTGGATCTCGACGCGCTGCCGCTGACCGACCGGCGGCCCGCGCCCGTGGTGTCGCCCTACCCGCCGGTGCTCCAGGACGTCGCGTTGGTGGTGGATGCCGCAGTGCCGGCCGCCGAGCTGACCGCCACGCTGCGTCGTGGAGCCGGTGAGTTGCTGGAGGACGTGCGCCTGTTCGACGTCTACACCGGCGAGAAGATCGGGGCGGGGAAGCGGTCCCTGGCCTTCGCGCTGCGCTTCCGCGCCCCGGACCGCACCCTCACCGTCGCCGAGGCCAGCACCGCCCGCGACGCGGCAATCGCCGCCACCATCAACACCCACGGCGCCGCCCTGCGCTCGTAACCCACCGCCAGGACAACGGTCGCATGCTGGTCAGCCGATTCAGCTAGTCATTCAGGAGACCGCGTCCGCGGACGACGGTCCTAGCGTTGTGCGTGAGCGGCGGAACCGGGTGCGAAGGATCCCGGAGACGGATGGGCCTCCGGCGAAGCACCAGATGGCGATCACGGGGTCGCAGATTGCGCATCCGAGGGAGGAGTGCGCCACGAACGGGATGATCGGGTTTCCGTAGCGGTAGTGCAGAACGTCGCAGCCGGTGTGAAGAAGCCAGGCGACTCCGACGAAACTCCAGGATTCGAGCCCCCGGTACGCGCAGTAGGTGATCACAACGGTGAAAGCGAATTCCCATGGCCCGAAGCCTCCTCTGCTGAGGTACGCGGCTCCCGCTCCGGCGACCATCACCGCGTTGGCCTGGCGCCGGTGCGGCTCCCGAATCAGGGCGTTCAGGCAGACGTAGACGACGCCGATCACGATCGGCACAACGATGGTCATGGGCTGTGGCTCCTCTTCTCGTGCTGGGCTGGCCGGTTCACCGCATCCTCCTGGCGGAGGTTAGGCGCAGGCTCATCGCGGCGGCAGTGGCCGTGGGGACAGCAATCGACGGATTCTCGCCACGTCGGTCGCGCCACGATAGATAGCCTCTTTGGCGTGCATGAGGTTGTGGTGTTGGTACTCGATGGCGTTGTGGCGTTCGACCTGTCGACGCCGATGGAGGTCTTCGGGCGCGCTCGGCTCCTCGACGGCCTACCGGGCTACCGGGTGCGGGTCTGCTCCCTGGGTGAAGAGGTCGACGCAGGACTGTTCGGCCTTCACGCGCCGTGGGGCCTGGATGCCATGAACTCAGCGGACACCATCATCGTTCCTGGTGCCTCCGATCCCCACGGCGAAGTCCCGGCTACTGTGCTGGCCGCATTGCGGGACGCGGCGGCCAGCGGTACGCGGATCGTCTCGATCTGTGTCGGCGCGTTCACCCTGGCTGCGGCAGGGCTGCTTGACGGGCACCGTGCGACCACGCACTGGGCAGCTGCGGCAGAACTGGCGCGGCGGTATCCCGCAATCGACGTCGATCCGAGTGTGCTGTTCGTCGACGATGGTCAGATATTAACCTCCGCGGGCGCAGCAGCGGGGCTTGACCTGTGCCTGCACCTGGTACGTCGTGACCACGGCGCCACGGTCGCCGCCGAGACCGCCCGGGTCTCGGTGATGCCGCTGGAACGAGACGGAGGGCAATCCCAGTTCATCGCCCACGACCCTCCTCCATCCGCTGATGGATCCCTCGAACCGGTGCTGCGATGGCTGATCGAGAACGCCGCTGCGCCCCTCACCCTCGCCGACATCGCTGCCCGTGCAGCGATGAGCACCCGATCCCTGAACCGGCATTTCCGCGAACAGACCGGCGACACCCCACTGCAATGGCTCAACCGGCAGCGGCTGCGTCGCGCCCAGCACCTGCTTGAAACCACCGCCAGTCCCGTCGAGCAGGTCGGAACCCAAGTCGGATTCACCTCGTCCACGACCTTCCGCGAGCGCTTCCGAGACCTCATCGGCATCAGCCCACAGGCCTACCGACGAGCGTTCCGCTCGCGTATCACAACTGAAGCCACCCGCTGGCACCGTTGACACGGTCGCAGATCAAACACTCGTCCTCTCCTCACCGGCCGGCGAGGGCGTGGTCGGAGGGTTCCGCGGAACCGTGTTGAATGATATTGCATGAATGTGCATAATTATCCCCGTGGCGTTCAGGGTGGCGGTGGCGGGGGCGAGCGGGTACGCGGGGGGTGAGCTCCTTCGCCTGATGCTCGGTGAGCATCACCCGAACCTCGTCCCGCTCGCCGAGCGCGTCCTGTCCGACACCACCGCGCAGCGGTTGACCGGGCACGACGCGGTGTTCCTCGCCCTGCCGCACGGCCACTCCGCCGCGCTGGTGGCCGAGCTGCCCGAGGACACCGTAGTGATCGACTGCGGTGCCGACCACCGGCTCGCGGACCCGGCGGCCTGGCGGCGCTGGTACGGCGGTGACCACCCCGGGACCTGGCCCTACGGGCTGCCTGAGTTGCCGGGAGCGCGGGAGAAGCTGCGCGGAGCCCGCCGCGTCGCGGTGCCCGGCTGCTACCCGACGGTGGTCAGTCTCGTGCTGGCTCCGGCGCTCGCGGCCGGGCTGGTCGCTCCCGACTTGGCGGAGGAGGACCGCGGTGACGTCACGGGTGCAGAGCGGGGACGTGTTCGATGATCTCGCCGCCGAGCAGGACGCGCTCGACGCGGTCCTCGCCGCTGTTGACGAGGACGCGTGGCGCCACGCGTCCGGCGCGGCGGGGTGGACCGTCGTGGACGTGGTCCTGCATCTCGCGCAGACCGAGGAGTACGTGATCGCCAGCGTCACGGGCGGTGAGGCCCCCGCGCTGGCCCGCGACCGCTACGGGTCGCCGCTGGAGGAGTTCCTGGACCGGCTCGTCGCCGCGGAGCGAGCCGCGCCGTCCGCGGTGGTGTTCCAGCGGTGGCGAACCGCCCGCCGCGCCGCGCTCGCCGCGCTCCGCGCGTGCCCGCCGCAAGCGCGGCTGCGATGGGTGACCATCCCGCTCACCCCGCGGACCCTGGCCACCACCCGCCTCGCGGAGCACTGGGCGCATGCCCTGGACATCACCGTCCCGCTCGGCATCACCTACCCCGACACCGCGCGGCTGCGGCACGTTGCGTGGCTCGCGCATCGATCGTTGCCGTACGCTTTCGCGGTCGCGGGCGAGCCCGCCGCGCCGGTGCGATGCGAGCTTCTCGGGCCGGATGGTCAGACGTGGCGCTTCGGAGCGGCGGACGCGCCGTCGCTGATCGCCGGGCCCGCCGGGGCGTTCTGTCGCGTCGGCGCCCGCCGACTACCCGCCGAACGATCGGGTCTCACCGTCGCCGGGCCACACGGTGCGGCGGCGCTGCGGGTCTTGCGCACCTACGCCACCTAATCTCCGAGAGCGGGACCCGTACGGCTTGATCGCTGATCGTGACGAGGGAGCGCCCGGTCGGGTTGGACGGCAGTGGTGCCATACCGGTAGCGTTGGCGGTATGGCACCACGAGAGCGAACAACCAAGAAGATCACTGTCACCCTGCCGATCGAGGACGTTGAGGCTGTGGAGCGTTTGGCCGAGTCTGGCCAGGTCGAGTCGGTCAGCCGGTACGTCACTGAGGCTGTGGCGTTCCGTCGCGCCCGTGAGGAGGGCCTGGCCGTGCTGGAGCGCCGGTTCGGCAAGCCACCGGAGTACGCCCTGCAATGGGCTCGCGACCTCGTCGCGCGCCGCCTCGGGTCGCCCGGCCCCACCGCGTGAGCCACTCTTTCGGCGGGTGGGTGCTCGACCACCACGCCATCGCCGCCTGGGCTCGGGTCGAGCCTTATGCCCAGTCCCTGGTCTGGTCCGCGATGGAGGTGGGGATGGCCGTGGCCGTCCCGGTCGCGGCGCTGCCCCTGGCCTACGCCGCCACCCGGGAGTCCGACCACGACGTCCTGCGCGCGCTACTGGAGCTCCCGGTGACGCTGCGCGACCCGCTCACCGAAGCCGACGCCCCGGAACTGGGCCGCATCCTCGCAGGCGCCGCCGACCCAGCCGCGCTGGCCTCCGATTCCCTGGCCCTGGCCTGCGTCGTGCATTCCGCCCACCGCCGGGGCTGGCCCGTACTCACCGGAAGCGCCGCCGCGCTACGAGCCCTGGACCCAGACCTGGGAATGGACGAGCTGCCGTAACCGGGCTTGTCGCCTATCTGGATAGGGTTCCATGGCAGAGCGCCAGGAAGTAGAGACCGTGTTCTCCGGCGGCCGCGATCGCCGTAGACGTCAGGAGGAGATGGAACAGGCGGCCCGCGACGCGCAGTGACGCGAGTGGTACGCCGGTGGCCGGGTCCCAGATCCGTATCTGCCCTCAGACTCACTCGATCGGGGCGACTCCCATGCGCCAGGCCAGCCCGCGCAGCTCGCGCCCACCGGCGTCGCGGCGGGACTGGCGCAGCAGGTCCCCGACCGCCTCCTGAACGAACAGGTCGTTTCTGACCAGCTGCGGGGCGAGGCGCTCGGCGCGTAACAAGACTCGCAGGCCCTCCTCCCGGGTTTTCCGCTCGGCTACCAGGGCGCGTCCGACGCTCATCCAGAACCTCACCTGGTGGCCGGGGGCGGGCAGCAGCTCGGGGTGCACTGTCTTCGCGACCTCGAGGGCCTGGCCGGGCTCGCCGAGCTCGACTGCCACTGCGGTGCGCCAGATGCCGATGTTGGTCGGCCCGAACCACAGGTGCGCCCAGTCACCGACCTCGGTGTCCATCCGGGCCGCCAGCGCCGAGGCCTCCTCCAGGTGCGTAGCCGCCGTGGCGTGGTCAGCCTGCGCACCGGCCGCGAGCGCGGCGACAGGTGTAGCTCTCCACACGCCTGGAGCGCGTCGCCGCCGTCCAGCATCCCGGTCAGGTTCTCCGCTGCGGCCACCGAACGTCGGTACTGCCCAGCTCGGTCGAGATGACCCGTGGTGTCACCACGTAGCCAGGCGGCGTGCCCCAACCACACCGGGTCTCCCAGCGCCTCGGCGCACTGCTGCACGGCGCGGGCCGCCAGCGCCGGGAGCCCACGGCCGCCGAGCAGCTTGGTGGTCCACATGGCGACGCTGTGCGCCTCCATCAGCCCGAGCAGGACTTCCCGGTGCCGCTGCGGCAGCTGCAGGTAGGCGCTATGCAGCTCCCCGAGCAACGCTGGCACCAGCTCACCCATCGCCGCGTAGTCACCGGTCCAGTGGATGAGCTTCACGAGCCGGTCCAGGTCGGCCTGGATCTCCGGCCAGGCCCGCACGGGCAGCTCCGGGTCGGTGCCCAGCTCGCAGAGCTCCAACGCGGTCTCGATGGCCATCAGCCCCGCGTGCGCCTCAGAGCTGACCGCCTCTCTGGGTGCCCAGGGTTGCCCGCTCAGCTCGGTGGGGTGCACCCGCAGCGCCGTGGCCATCGCCTCCAGGGTCCGGCGGCTGTTCACGGCCTTCTCGCCGCGAACGTACTCGGCGCAGCGGTGGCCGGGATCCTCAGCGCCAGGCGGATACCAGGTCGTCGGGACCGTAGACCGCCGCCAGGTCCTGCGCTGTGCAGCCGGAGCGGCTCACCGCGACCAACGGGGCGTCGCGCCCCCCGGCACCTCGACACAGCGCGCTGCGAGATCGGTCAGATCCCGTTGGCCGAACGGGCTGCGGTCGCGCCATGTGATCGAACCGACGGCGCTGACCCTGCTGGCGCCAGGCCACTGGTCGACCCCCACGAGGCCGACCTCAATGCTTCCGGTGCGCGTCCAGTAACCGCCGACGACTGCGGTCCCGGCCAGGCGGGGATCACCGCGGGCGAGGCGTTCCAGCGAGGCGCGCACCAGTGGTTCCACGGCCCGGCCCCGATAGTCAAGCCATGAATCGCGCAGCCGTGCCAGCGCGAGATCGCATCGACCGCGGGCGATGTCGGGCAACGCGGGCTCGATGAAACGCAGCCAGAACCGCAGGTAGGGATCGGCGACGCGGTATCGTGGCTCGCGGGACGGACGGGTCGACACCGGCAGGTCAGCTGCCACGACCCGCTTGGCCTCCCGCAGCAGATGCAGCGACCGTGCCAGTGAGCCTGCCTGCAGCCCGGCGCGAGTAGAGATCGCCTTGTTCGTGCGGTCGCCGGCGCCGATCGCGCCGAGCACGTGCCGAGCCTGAATGTCGGTGGGGAACTCGGCGGCGAGCACGGCGCGCCCGGTCACGACCAGATCGGAGTTCTCGTCGGTGAGCTGCTCGCCGACGAATGACATGACGTCCGGCGTCCCGCGCCACTCAAGGCACAGCCGCGGGTAGCCACCGGTGACCACCTGCGCGTCCACCGCGACCGAGCAGTCGTCGACACCGATCATCGCCGCGGTATCCGCGATGGTGAAGGGCTCGACGACGAGCTCCTTGACACGACCGAACAGCGGACGGTGGTAGGACGTCAACGCCTCCATCATGGACAGGTCGGACCCGATGAGGATGAACAGCACCGGCTTGGACTCCAAGACCTGGTCCCAGACCGTCTGCAGCGCACCCTCAAGTGCGGGACTCGACTCCGCCGACCAGGGGAACTCATCGAGCACCACGATGGCGGGGCACTCGGGCAGCGCCGATGCCACCTGATGCAGCGCTGCATGCCAGTTGCCGAGTGTGATGCCGTCGAAGAGGTGCGCGCCCGGCAGCGTCGAGCGCCGGGCCGCCTGAGCCCCGATTTCCTTATTGAATAATATTTCTCGATATTGCATAATTATCCACGTGGCGTTCAGGGTGGCGGTGGCGGGGGCGAGCGGGTACGCGGGGGGTGAGCTGCTTCGCCTGATGCTCGGTCACCCGCTGATCGAGATCGGTGAGCTGACGGCGGGCGGCAATGCCGGGAGCAGGCTCGGCGAGCATCATCCGAACCTCGTCCCGCTCGCCGAGCGCGTCCTGTCCGACACCACGGCACAGCGGTTGGCCGGGCACGACGCGGTGTTCCTCGCCCTGCCGCATGGTCATTCCGCCGCGTTGGCGGCCGAGCTGCCCGAGGACACCGTGGTGATCGACTGTGGTGCCGACCACCGGCTCGCGGACCCGGCGGCCTGGCAACGCTGGTACAGCGGTGACCACCCCGGGACCTGGCCCTATGGGCTGCCCGAGCTGCCAGGAGCGCGGGAGAAGCTGCGCGGAGCCCGCCGCGTCGCGGTGCCCGGCTGCTACCCGACGGTGGTCAGTCTCGTGCTGGCTCCGGCGCTCGCGGCCGGGCTGGTCGCTCCCGACGTCGTGGTGACCGCGATATCCGGCACGTCGGGGGCCGGGCGCACTCTCAAACCCCACCTGCTGGCCTCGGAAGTGATGGGCTCGGCTGGCGTCTACGGGATGGCCGGCACGCACCGGCACACCCCGGAGATCATCCAGAACCTCACCGGCGTCGCCTGCCGGGCGGTCACCGTGTCGTTCACCCCGGTGCTGGCGCCGATGCCCCGCGGGATCCTGGCCAGCACCACCGCGGCACTACGCCCAGGCATCGATGACGAGACGATTCGCGGCGCCTACCACGCTGCCTACGCCGCGGAGCCCTTCGTGCACCTGCTGCCGCCGGGCCGCTGGCCGGCCACCGGAGCCGTGCAGGGTTCCAACTCCGTGCAGCTGCAGGTCGCGGTGGACGCCGACGCCGGCCGGCTGGTCGCGGTCGGCGCCGTGGACAACCTCACCAAAGGCACCGCAGGAGCGGCCCTGCAGTGCTTCAACCTGGCGCTGGGTCTCCCCGAAGCCACCGGCCTGCCAGCCTGGGGAATCGCTCCATGACAAGGACGGGGAGGACAACGCGATGAGCGTCACCGCAGCCGGTGGGTTCCGGGCGGCCGGGGTGGCCGCCGGCATCAAGGCCAGTGGTGGTCTGGACCTGACTCTGGTGGTCAATGACGGACCCGCCACCGCGGCCGCCGGAGTGTTCACCCGTAACCAGGTGAAGGCGGCGCCGGTGCTGTGGTCAGCGCAGGTGCTCACCGGACGGCGGCTGCGCGCCGTCGTCCTCAACGCCGGCGGAGCCAACGCCTGCACCGGCCCCGGCGGTTTCCAGGACACCCACGCCACCGCCGAGCGGGTCGCCACGGTGCTGGGCTGCGGGGCGGTCGAGGTCGCCGTGTGCTCCACCGGACTGATCGGTGAGCGGCTGCCGCTGGAGGAGGTGCTGTCGGGAGTCGACAAGGCGCAGGCGGCATTGGCCGCCACGCCGGAAGCCGGGCTGGCCGCGGCCACCGCGGTGCTGACCACGGACACCGTCGCCAAGCAGGCCGCCGTCGCCGGTAAAGGGTGGACGGTGGGTGGGTTCGCCAAGGGCGCCGGGATGATCGCGCCCAGCCTGGCCACCATGCTCTGCGTGCTCACCACCGACGCCGCCGTGGACGAGTCCACACTGGACGTTGTGTTGCGAAGCGCCACCAGGGAAACCTTCGATCTCCTGGACATCGACGGCACCTGCTCGACCAACGACACCGTGCTGCTCTTGGCCTCCGGTGCCTCGGAGATCACGCCGGACCGGGCGGAGTTCGCCGCCGCAGTGAGGCAGGTGTGCTACGAGTTGGTCAAGAGTTTGCAAGCCGACGCCGAGGGCGTCACCAAGGAAATCACGATCATTGTCCGCGGCGCGGCCGGCGAGGCCGACGCGCTCACCGCGGCCCGCACGGTCGCCCGGGACAGCCTGGTCAAGACCGCATTCTTCGGGTCCGACCCCAACTGGGGCCGGATCGCCGCCGCGGTGGGCGCCGCACCGGTCACCGTGGCAGCAGACACGCTGGACATCCGGCTCAACGGAGTGCTGCTCTGCCAGGGCGGTGCGATGGTGGGGGAGCGCTCCAAGGCGGACCTGTCCGGCCGGGAGATCACCGTGGAGATCGACCTGCACCTCGGCGATGGTCAGGCCACCGTGCTCACCACCGACCTCTCGCACGGGTACGTCGAGGAGAACAGCGTCTACTCCTCATGATTCCCAGCCTTGATACGGCCGCTCAGAAGGCTGCGGTGCTCGCCGAGGCGCTGCCCTGGCTGCAGCGCTTCCACGGGGCCACCGTAGTGATCAAATATGGTGGCAACGCGATGTTGGACGATCAGCTCAAGCGGGCCTTCGCCCAGGACATGGTCTTCCTGCGGCTGGTCGGGCTGCGTCCCATCGTGGTGCACGGCGGCGGCCCACAGATCAACGCCATGCTGGACCGGCTGGGCATCGCGGGGGAGTTCCGCGGCGGCTTGCGGGTCACCACCCCGGAGACGATCGACGTGGTGCGCATGGTGTTGTTCGGCCAGGTGGGCCGGGAGCTGGTCGGGCTGATCAACGCGCACGGTCCGTTCGCCGTCGGCATCTCCGGTGAGGACGCGCACCTGTTCACCGCAGCCCGGCGCGCCGCCACCGTGGACGGCGAGCAGGTCGACGTGGGGCTGGTCGGTGATGTGGTTGCGGTGGAACCCGCCGTGGTGCTCGACATCGTCAACGCCGGGCGTATCCCGGTGGTATCCGGATTAGCCCCGGACGCCGACGGTGTGGTGCACAATATCAATGCCGATACCGCCGCGGCAGCGTTGGCCATCGCGCTGGGCGCCGAGAAGCTCGTCATGCTCACCGACGTCGAGGGGCTCTACGCGGACTGGCCGGACCGATCCAGCCTGTTGTCCCACCTGACGGTGGACCGGCTGGAGGGGTTGTTACCAGCACTGTCCGCCGGGATGGTGCCGAAGATGGAGGCCTGCCTGCGCGCCGTCCGGGGTGGAGTGCCACGGGCCCATGTGATCGACGGCCGGGTGGCTCACGCGGTACTGCTGGAGGTGTTCACCACCGAGGGGGTAGGGACGATGGTGCTGCCTGCGGCCCCACAGGAGGAGGCGATCTGATGTCTACTGCGGACTTGCAGCGGCGCTGGCAGGCCGCGTTGATGGCCAACTACGGCACTCCGTCATTGGCGCTGGTCCGAGGTGCCGGCGCGGAAGTCTGGGATGTCGAGGGCCGGCGTTACCTGGACCTCGTCGGCGGTGTCGCGGTGAACGCGCTGGGTCACGCCCACCCGGCCGTCGTGCGCGCCGTCACCGAGCAGATCAGCACCCTCGGGCAGGTCTCGAACCTGTATCTCAGCGAGCCGGCGATCACGCTTGCTGAGACCCTGCTGGACCTGCTCGGCGCCACCGGGTCGGGACGGGTGCTGTTCGGCAACTCCGGCGCGGAGGCCAACGAGGCCGCATTCAAGATCGCCCGACGAACCGGGCGACGCACCATGATCGCCGCGCACGGTGCCTTCCACGGCCGCACCATGGGGGCGCTCGCGCTCACCGGGCAGCCCGCCAAGCGGGATCCCTTCGAGCCGATGCCGCCCGGTGTGGTCTTCGTGCCCTACGGTGACCCCGCTGCCTTGGAGTCGACGATCGACGGGGACACTGCCGCGGTGTTCCTCGAGCCCGTCCAAGGCGAGAACGGCGTGGTGATCCCACCGGAAGGCTACCTGCAAGCCGCTCGGGAGATCACCTCGGCGCGGGGTGCGCTGCTCGTGCTCGACGAGGTCCAGACCGGCATCGGCCGGACCGGTACCTGGTTCGCCCATCAGGCCGCAGGCGTGACGCCCGACGTGGTGACGCTCGCCAAGGGCCTCGGCGGCGGGCTCCCGATCGGCGCGTGTATCGGCATCGGACCCGCCGCGCACCTGCTGACGCCGGGCCAGCACGGCAGCACTCTCGGCGGCAACCCGGTCTGCTGCGCGGCCGGGCTGGCCGTGCTGCGCACGATCGCCGAGAACGGCTTGCTCGACCACGCTGCCCGGCTCGGCAAGGAGATCGCCGCCGAGGTGCGGGCGCTGCACCACCCACTCGTCAGCTCGGTCAGCGCGGCGGGCCTGCTCATCGGGATCGGGCTGAGCGCGCTCGTCTCCGCGCAGGTCGCCATCGCCGCGCGCGACGCCGGCTTCCTGGTCAACGCCGCCGTGCCGGACCGGGTCCGGCTCGCGCCGCCGCTGGTGCTCACCGAGGCGCAGGCGCGCGAGTTCCTCAGCGCCCTGCCCGCGATCCTGGACAGGGTGCGGTAGCGGTGCCGAGGCACTTCCTGCGCGATGACGACCTCACCCCGGCCGAGCAGCGGGAGATCCTCGACCTGGCTGACGAGCTCAAGGCCGACCCGTTCGGGCGCACCCCGCTGGCCGGCCCGCGATCCGTCGCGGTGATCTTCGAGAAGAGCTCGACGCGAACCCGGCTGTCCTTCGAGATCGGCATCGCCCAACTCGGTGGTCACCCGGTGATCATCGACGCCGCCACGATGCAGCTGGGCCGGGGGGAGACCGTCGAGGACACCTCGCGGGTGCTGTCCCGTTACGCCGACGCCGTGGTGTGGCGTACCTCCGCACAGCGTCATATCGACGCCATGGCCGGCGTCTCGCGGGTTCCGGTGGTCAACGCGCTCACCGACCGGTTCCACCCCTGTCAGGTGCTCGCCGACCTGCAAACCATCCGGGAGCGGCACGGCCGCCTGGCCGGGCTCACCTTGACCTACCTGGGCGACGGGGCGAACAACATGGCGCACTCCCTGCTCCTGGGCGCCACCACCGCCGGGCTGCACGTCCGGATCGCCGCTCCGCCGGGATTCCAGCCGATGCCCGACGTGCTGCTCGCGGCGAACCACCGCGCCGGCCAGACCGGTGGGAGCGCCACCGTGCTTGCTGATCCCCGAGCGGCGGTCGAGGGGGCCGACATCCTGGTGACCGATACCTGGACCTCGATGGGTCAGGAGAGCGATGGGCTCGACCGGTTCACCCCGTTCCGGTCGCTACAGATCAACGCCGAGCTGCTGGAGCACGCGTCCGGCGCCGGCGCCAAGTTGATCACAGTGCTGCACTGCCTGCCCGCGCACCGCGGGGTTGAGATCACCGACGAGGTGCTCGACGGTCCGGCCAGCGCGGTGTGGGACGAGGCCGAGAACCGGCTGCACGCGCAGAAGGCGCTGCTGGCCTGGCTGCTGGCTCCGGAGCGAGTGCCGTGACGCTCACCCGGGCCGGTCGCCGGGCCCGCATCATCGAGCTGGTGACCCACCGTGCGGTGCACAGCCAGTCCGAGCTGGCCGCACTCCTGGCCGCGCAGGGCGTCGAGGTCACCCAGGCCACGCTGTCCCGAGACCTCGACGAGCTCGGCGCGGTGAAATTGCGCGGTGTGGACAGCGGTGCGTCGGTGTATGTCATCCCCGAGGACGGCAGCCTGGTGCGTCCAGTGGCCGGCGGCACCGCCCGGCTTACCCGGGTACTGGCCGAGCTGCTCGTCTCCGCCGACGCCAGCGCGAACCTCGCGGTGCTGCGCACGCCGCCCGGGGCGGCGCACTTCCTGGCCAGTGCGCTGGACCGGGCGGCGCTGACCGATGTCGTCGGCACCATCGCCGGTGATGACACCATCCTGGTCGTCGCCCGAGAACCCCACACCGGGGCGCAGCTCGCGGCGCGGATTATAGCGCTAGCGCGCCCTGTGAGTGGCGATGCGAGCGATAACTCGCATCGCCACTCACAGGGCCGCAGCCACGAAAGGAGAGCAAAATGACTGAGCGGGTGGTGTTGGCCTACTCCGGTGGGCTGGACACCTCGGTGGCGATCGGGTGGATCGCTGAGGAGACCAGAGCCGAGGTCGTCGCCGTCGCGGTCGATGTCGGTCAGGGCGGAGAGGACCTGGAGGCTATCCGCCGGCGGGCGCTGGCCTGTGGTGCGGTGGAGGCCGTCGTCACCGACGCCCGTGACGAGTATGCCGAGCAGTACTGCCTGCCGGCGCTGCAAGTCAACGCGCTGTACATGGACCGTTACCCGCTGATATCGGCGCTATCCCGGCCGCTGATCGTCAAGCACCTGGTGGCGGCCGCGCGGCGCCACGGTGCCCGCACCGTCGCGCACGGCTGCACCGGCAAGGGCAACGACCAGGTGCGTTTCGAGGTCGGCATCGGCGCGCTCGCCCCGGACCTGCAGGTGATCGCCCCGGTCCGGGACTACGCGTGGACCCGAGAGAAGGCGATCGCCTACGCCGAGGAGCGGGGTCTGCCGATCGACGTCACGACGCGCTCGCCGTTCTCCATCGACCAGAACCTGTGGGGCCGGGCGGTCGAGACCGGGTTTCTCGAAGACCCGTGGAACGCCCCGACCAAGGACGTGTACTCCTACACCAGCGATCCGACCGAGTGGAAGGCACCGGAGGAGCTGGTGGTCACGTTCGATACCGGCGTGCCGGTCGCGATCGACGGCGCTCCGGTGACGGTGTTGGAGGCGATCAAGCAGCTCAACGCGCGTGCCGGGGCGCACGGCGTCGGCCGGCTGGACATGGTGGAGGATCGGCTGGTCGGTATCAAGAGCCGTGAGATCTACGAGGCACCCGGGGCGATCGCTCTGATCACCGCGCATCAGGAGCTGGAGAACATCACCGTCGAACGTGACCTGGCCAGGTACAAGCGTAGCGTCGAGCAGCGCTGGACCGAGCTGGTCTACGACGGCCTGTGGTATTCGCCCCTCAAGCGCGCGCTGGACGCATTCGTCGCCGAATCCCAGCGTCATGTCACCGGCGAGATCCGGATCGAGTTGGTCGGCGGTCGGGCTACGGTGACCGGACGGCGTAGCCCACAGTCGCTCTATGACGTCAACCTCGCCACCTACGACGCGGGCGACACTTTCGACCAGTCCCTGGCCAAGGGATTCGTGCAGCTGTGGGGGCTTCCTTCGAAGATTGCCGCACGGCGGGACCTGCTGGGCAGGGTGGAGTCGTGACCGGGCTCTGGGGTGGCCGTTTCAGCGAGAAACCGGCGGATGCGCTGGCGGCGCTGAGCCGCTCGACGCACTTCGACTGGCGGTTGGCACGCTACGACATCCGTGGGTCCCGCGCGCACGCCCGGGTGCTGCACGGCGCCGGGCTGCTCGATGACGGTGAGCTGATCGCCATGCTCGGCGCGCTGGGCCGCCTCGACGCCGACGTCGGCTCCGGCGCGTTCATCCCCTTACCCGAGGACGAGGACGTGCACGCCGCCCTGGAGCGTGGCCTGATCGAGCGTGCCGGCCCGGAGCTCGGCGGCCGGCTGCGCGCCGGCCGTTCCCGCAACGACCAGGTCGCGACGTTGCTGCGGATGTGGCTGCGCGAGGCGGCCCGTCGAGTCGCCGCCGGCACTCTGGACGTGATCGACGCGCTGCTCGACCAGGCGCAGGCGCATCCCGACGCCCCCATGCCGGGCCGGACCCACCTGCAGCACGCCCAACCCGTGTTGCTCGCCCATCACCTGGGGGCCCACGTGCAGGCCTTGCTGCGCGACGTCGAGCGGCTGCGGGACTGGGATGCGCGGACCGCCGTCTCGCCCTACGGTGCGGGTGCCCTGGCGGGTTCGTCGCTCGGCCTGGACCCGGCCGCGGTGGCCGCCGAACTCGGCTTCGACGCCCCGGTGGAGAACTCGATCGATGGCACGGCATCGCGGGACTTCGCCGCCGAGGCCGCGTTCGTGCTCGCGATGCTGGCCGTCGACCTGTCCCGGATCGCCGAGGAGATCATACTCTGGGCCACCGCCGAGTTCGGCTACGTCGCCCTGGATGACGCCTACTCGACGGGCAGCTCGATCATGCCGCAGAAGAAGAACCCCGATGTCGCCGAGTTGGCCCGGGGCAAGGCCGGCCGGCTGATCGGCAACCTCACCGGTCTGCTGGCCACGCTCAAGGCGCAGCCGCTGGCCTACAACCGGGACCTGCAGGAGGATAAGGAGCCGCTGTTCGACTCCGTCGACCAGCTCGAGCTGCTGCTGCCCGCGATGGCCGGGATGGTCGCCACCCTGACCTTCCGGACCGAGCGGCTCGCCGAGCTGGCCCCGGCCGGGTTCACCCTGGCCACCGATCTCGCCGAGTGGCTGGTGCGCCAGGGGGTGTCGTTCCGCACCGCGCACCAGGCTGCCGGAGCGTGCGTGCGGCTAGCCGAGTCCCGCGGGGTGGGGTTGGCGGAGCTGTCGGAGATGGAGCTTGCCGCCGTCCATCCTGAGCTCACCCTGGACGTTCACCGGGTACTCAACGTCGCCGGGTCGATCGGCTCCCGAGACGCCTACGGCGGGACCGCTCCCGACCGCGTCGCCGAGCAGCTGCGGCGCGCCCGACACGCTGTCGGGGCGCACCGGGACTGGGTCACGACGTGAGGGTGGACCCCGTGGAGATGGACCCCGTGGAGGTGGACCCAGTGCGCGCGGACCGGGCGACTCTGCCGCGTGCGCATCTCGCCGTGGATGTCCTGCCGGCCGCCCGGCTGTTGCTGGGCGCTCGGCTGGTCGCGGACAGACCGAACGGTCAGGTGGTGGTCCGCCTCGTCGAGCTGGAGGCCTATCGCGGCTCCGACGATCCGGCGGCGCACTCCTACCGTGGCCGCACCGCCCGCAACTCCGTCATGTTCGGCCCACCCGGGTATCTCTACGTGTACTTCGTCTACGGAATGCACTTCTGCGCCAACATCTCCTGCCTGCCCGACGGGCAACCCGGAGCGGTGCTGCTGCGCGCCGCTGAGGTTGTCTCTGACCTTGACGTCGCCCGGCTGTACCGGCCCACCGCGCGATCTGACGCCGAGCTCGCCCGCGGCCCCGCCCGGCTGGCGACGTTGCTCGGCCTAAGCCGCAAGCACAACGGCCTAGACCTCACTGACCCTGCGTCGCCGGTGCGAGTACTGCCCGGCGATCCGGTGCCTGCCGAACGGGTGCGCACCGGCCCACGGGTTGGCGTCGCCGCCGCACCGGACCGGACCTGGCGGTTCTGGGTCCACGGTAGCCCAGCGGTGTCGGCGTACCGCCGGCACCGGGAAGCGTCGCCATTCACAGGGGATGTCGACGTACCGGATGATGCCGAGGCATGAGTGTACATGCTTGATGCCCTGACCTGGCACGGGTTCGAACTCCGGTCGAGCCCTTCCTCGACTCCTTCAGGTGAGGGACTGGATGCCGTCATGGCGGAGGTGCCCACCGGGTGGGTGCTCCTGACCGACCGACCCACGATCGTTGATCTGCTGGTGGCCACCCTGGCCGCCGACAGGCCTGTTTACCTGCGCAGATACGCCGATTTGACTTTCCCCGTGTGCAGGCCGTACCTTTTGCCTCGCCCCACAGCGGACCGGACGAAGCGCTCAGCGAGATGGTGCTGGGATGTTAGGCCGGGGTCGCGGGGGAGTGTGACTCAGACAGCTGCTAAGCTAGCTGAGTATCCGGTTCCGTAGGAAAACCTCTCAAGGTTTTCCAGTGCGAAGCCGGGTAGCCCCGAGTGCATCACCATGGATCCAGCTGCTGTTATGGTGGTTTGTGATGGTGTGTGCTTGTTCTTTGAGAACTCAACAGTGTGCCGAAATGTTAGTGCCATGTTTTTTATGTTTTTTTGTGTTGTGCTAGTGATCAGTGCGGTGCCTGTCTGCTCGGTTGAGTGTGGTGGGTGTCGTTTTCTGTTGAGCATTCAATGGAGAGTTTGATCCTGGCTCAGGACGAACGCTGGCGGCGTGCTTAACACATGCAAGTCGAGCGGTAAGGCCCTTTCGGGGGTACACGAGCGGCGAACGGGTGAGTAACACGTGGGTGA
>JBOHFI010000030.1:0-68641 GCA_050699595.1 Pseudonocardiaceae bacterium
CACTTCCGGCCCCGCCGCCACCGGCTGCGCGCCGATGCCCACCGCCGAGAAACGACCTCCCGCTTCGCCACCTGGAACGAGGTAGTCGACCTTCCCGCGGCTAGCTGACACAACCCCGATCAGGGCCACCCCGCACCCCACAACACCCTCGTCACGCTCGACACCCAACAACTTGACAGCGCCGGAAGCCCGGTTCGAGGCCCGATCGTATGGGTTCCGGCCAGGCCGTGGCTGCCATGACGCGATCGAGGCCACGTTCAACGCCCTGTGTCGAAGGGACGCGAAGCGCGTGTGGATCTTGGACGCGGACCTGGCGGCGGCATTCGATCGGATCGATCACTCCCGGTTATTGGATGCCCTCAGTGATTTCCCCGCGAGAGGGAGAGCGACTCATCCCAGCCGAAGTTCGGTCAGAACCGGTCACGACCGACCGCAGGGCCTGGTCCAGGCACGATGAGCCCGGTGGACAGCAGCTGACAAACTCGGGAACCCGGCGACTGTTGCTTAGACCCCAGGCCCGGCAACTCGTCCTGGACCACCCCGTACGGACGCTGGATGCGATCCACCTCGCCGTCGCAACAACCACCGCAACCGAGCTCGCCGCGGGCGAGCCGCTGGAATTCATCACCTGCGACCAACGCCAAGCCCAGACCGCCGACGCACTCGGCCTGGTCCTGCCCTGACGAGCCGCCGAGCGCTGGCCGCGATCACCGGTCTGTTCGTCGGTGTGCTGACCGCCCTGATTATTGGCTCGAGCAACGAAAACGCCACTGCCGCATCGCCATTCACGACCCCCGCAGCGCCACACCGCGGATCGAGGCGTCCAGCACGGTGACGGTGTGGGCCAACCTGAGGTGCCCGTCGAGCCGCTGGGCGCTGGCCGCGATCTGCATCAGGCATCCGGGGTTGGCGGTGACCAGAACCGACGCCCCGGTGGCGAGCACGTTGCGGGCCTTGCGGTCCCCCAGCTCGGTGGCGGGCTCGGGGTTGAGCAGGTTGTAGATCCCCGCCGAACCGCAGCACAGGTCGGCTTCGGCGATCTCGGTCAGCGTCAGGCCGGGGATGGCCCGCAGCAGCTCCCGGGGCTGGGACCGGATACCCTGGGCGTGCCCGAGATGGCAGGCGTCATGGTAGGCGATCGTGATGTCCAGCGGGCGGCGCGGCGCGACCGGGCCGAGCTCGACAAGCAGCTCGGAGACGTCGCGGGTGCGCTCGACGAAAGCCCGCGCGCGGGCGGCGTAGTCGGGATCGTCGCGCAGCAGGTGCGCGTAGTCCTTCATCGCCGAGCCGCAGCCCGCGGCGTTGACCACGACATGATCCACCTCGGCGGCCTCGAAACGCTCGATCAGCGCCCGGGCGAAGCAGATCGCCTCGTCCTCGCGCCCCATGTGCTGCGACAACGCCCCGCAGCAGCCCTGCCCTCGGGGGATCACGACATCGCAGCCCTCAGCGGCGAGCACCCGCGCAGTGGCGGCGTTGACCTCGGGGAACAACGCGTCCTGCACGCAGCCGGTGAGCATTCCGACCACCGCGCGGCGCTGCCCTAAGGCAGGTACCCACTCCGGCAGCGGCTGGCGCCAGGTCAGCGTCGGGGCCAGCGATTCCAGCACCCGCAGCGTCGGGGGCAACCGGTCCAGCAGCCCGGTCCGCCGCAGCCACTGATCCAGCCCACTGCGCTGGTAGAGCGCCAGCGGCCCGCGCAACGCCCGCAACCGCCTCGGGTAGGGGAACAACCAGAAGATCGCCTCGCGGAGCAGCCACTCCCGGCGAGGCCGCTCGTAGCGACGCTGCAACTGCGCCCGGGTGTCGGAGATCAGCGTCCCGTACTGCACGCCCGACGGGCAGGCCGTCACGCACGCCATACACCCGAGGCAGGCGTCGAAGTGGCTCACCATCGACGCGGACAGCGGCTCACCCTCCAGGCCGGCCTTCATCAGGTGGATGCGCCCACGCGGAGAGTCCATCTCCTGCCCCCACAGCACGTAGGTGGGGCAGGACGGCAGGCAGAACCCGCAGTGCACGCAGTCCTTGACCAGCTCCGGCGGCGGCGGGTGGTGGTCGTCGAAAGCACCTGTACTCATCAGATCCCTCCGCTCATCAGATCCCTCCCACGAACCGGCCCGGCGCCAGCCGGTGCTCCGGGTCGAACCGGTCCTTGAGCCGGCGCATCAACGCCAGTGCGGGCACCGGTCCCCACACATCGAGACCAGCCTTGCGGTGCGGGGGCGCACAGCGCAGCACCGCCGTGCCGCCGTGCCGGGTGGCGACCGCGCGCAGCCGCGCCAGCTCGGCACCCAGCCGGTCACCATCGTCCAGACCGGCGGTGAGCACTCCGGCCCCGGCCGAGCCGCGCAGCGCGCCAGGGGCGGTGGCGAGCAGATCGGCCAGCCCGGTGGGCTCGCAGGTGACCGCCGCGGCGGGTCCCCCCGGCGGATGCGGGGGCCGGCCCCACCAGTCCGGTGGCTGCTCGGCCACCGTGGCGCTCACCCCCGCCGCCGCGCTGAGCAGGTTCGCGACGGCATCAGCGCGGGCACCGATGCCGTCGCGGACGCCCTCGACGGCGACCCCGACGGTCACCGGAGCACCCGGCGCGGCGCGGTCCACGTCGAGGGCCACCGGTTCGAGCTGCGATGCCCGAACCGCGGCGATGGCGGCCGCGGCGCGCTCGGCGTCGACGGCCGCAGCGGTGATCCACCGGCTCGCCTCGGGCAGCGGATGCAGCCGGAACACCGCCTCGGTGATCACACCCAGGGTGCCCAGCGAGCCGGTGTAGAGCTTGCCCAGGTCATAACCGGCGACGTTTTTCACCACCGTCCCCCCGGAGCGGGTGACGGTGCCGTCGGCGAGCACCACGGTGATGCCGATGAGCAGGTCCCGCACCGAGCCGTACCGGTAGCGCAGTGGACCCGACGCGGCGGTGGCGATCGTGCCCCCGACAGTGCCCCCGCTGTCCAGGGCCAGTCGCTGCCGGTGCGGCGCCAGCGCATCCTGGAGATCGGCCATCCGCAGCCCGGCCTGCGCGGTGACGACCAGGTCACCGGCGGCATGCGCGAGCACAGCGCCCATCCGGCTGGTGTCCACGACCAGGTCCAGGGCGGTGGGCGCGAGCCCCCAGGTCAGCCGGGTACCGGTGCCTCGGGCAACCACCCGCAGCCCCAGCTCGGTGGCCGCGCGCAGCACCGCCGAGACCTCCTGGGTGCTACCCGGCCAGGCCACCCAGCGCGCCGGCACCCCGTCCACGGTGTCGTCGGCGCCTGCCTCGGCCACCTCACCACAGGTCGACCGCAACCCGCCGAGGGTGGAGGTGCTCATCAGAACTGCTCGGCCAGGCCCGCGGCCTGCAGCGGGTGCACACCCTTGTGCTTGCCCGGCACCTCACCGCATAGCCGGGGGGTGGGGAACACCTTGCCAGGATTGCACACCCCGGCGGGATCGAAGGCGCAGCGCAGCCGCTGCATGGTGTCCAGGTCCTCGTCGGTGAACATCCGCGGCATGTATCGCGCCTTGTCCGTCCCGACGCCGTGCTCGCCGGTGATCGAGCCGCCGTAGGCGATGCACAGGTCGAGGATCGCGCCCGAGACCTCCTCCGCGGCCTGCGCCTCGCCGGGTTTGGACTCGTCGAACAGCACCAGCGGGTGCAGGTTGCCGTCGCCGGCATGGAACACGTTGGCGACCCGCACCCCGGTACCGGCCGCCAGCTCGGCGATGCGGCGCAGCACCTCGGGCAGCACTGTTCGGGGAATCACCCCGTCCTGCACGATGTAGTCGGGGCTGATCCGGCCCACCGCCGCGAACGCGGACTTGCGGCCCTTCCAGAACAGCGCGCGCTGGGCGGCGTCCCGGGCCACCCGGATCTCGGCGGCGCCCGCGTCGGTGCAGTGCCGGTGCACGGCAGCGAAGGTGTGCTCCACCTCGGCGGCCGGGCCGTCCAGCTCCACGATCAGCACCGCGCCAGCGCCCTCGGGGTAACCGCAGGCCACCGCGGCTTCGGCCGCCTCGATCGCCAGCGCGTCCATCATCTCGATAGCCGCTGGGGTGACGCCGCCGGCGATGATCGCCGACACCGCGGCGCCCGCCTCGTCCACCCCGGGGAACGCGGCGAGCAGGCAGCGGACCGACTCCGGGTCCCGCAGCAGCCGCACCACGATCTTGGTGGCGATCCCGAGAGTGCCCTCGCTGCCGACGAACGCGCCGAGCAGGTCGTACCCGGGCACATCACGGGTCCTCCCGCCCAGCCACACCAGCTCGCCGTCCGGGGTGACGACCTCGACGCCCAGCACGTGGTGGGTGGTGAACCCGTACTTGAGGCAGTGCGCCCCGCCGGAGTTCTCCGCGACGTTGCCGCCCACCGAGCAGATCTGCTGGCTGGACGGGTCGGGCGCGAAGTACCAGCCCTGCGGCGCGGCGGCCTTCGTCACGTCTAAGTTGATCACGCCGGGCTCGACGATCGCGCGCTCGTTGGCCACGTCGACCTCCAGGATCCGGCGCATCCGTGAGGTCACGATCAGCACACCTTGCGCGTGCGGCAGCGCGCCGCCGGACAGCCCGGTACCCGAGCCCCGGGCCACGAACGGCACCCCCGCGGCGGCGCAGGCCCGGACCACCGCGGCGATCTGCTCGGCGGACTCCGGCAGCACCACCAGCCCCGGTACCACCCGGTACTGCGCCAGCCCGTCACACTCGTAGGTCCGCAGCCGCTGCCGGTCAGTGATCACCGCCCCAGGCCCGAGCAGCGCGCTGAACTCCGCCGCCAGCAACTCCAGCTCAACGCCCACGTGCGTCGTCACCGCCTACTCCCCTGGTCCGAGCCGCCTCGTCCGTCCCCACCAGTGTTGCAGCTCGACACGGACGTAGTCAGAGCTTGCGGCTCCTCGATCGGAAAGCCGGTTAGGACATCCCGTCGTTCGCTGCGCGGGCGCACGTGTCGGTCGACGTCATGAGTGTGGAGTCGTAGTCAGCGACGGGCCAGGGGACTGTGTAGTAACGCTGTTCCTTACTTCCGCCCGAGCAGGCGACGGAGGTGGCCGCCGTCGAGCACACGGAGGGTGAAGTGTGCGGGATCGCCTTGGCGGATGTTCTCGACGACGTAGACGAAGAAGTGATCGGTCGCCTCGGCGTGTTCGACCTGGCGTGCCTCGAGCCAGAGGTCTTGACCACGAGCGTTTCCTCCGTAAGCCTTGACTTCGATGAGACGAGGCGGGCTATCGACGTCGCCGCCCGACCGTTTGTACCGAACGTCCTGATCCTGGCGTCCCGCCAGCTTTTCGATCTCTATGACCCATGTGATGGCGGCGTCCTCAATGGCTTTGTTACCCACGAGCTCCAGTATGGTGCATGCGTACACGAGTTCCGACACCGAGTCGAACGGCGCCGTCGAGAAACAACGTCGCCGGGTTCCTCGCCGAGCGCGGCGAGGCCGATCCCGACCGCACCGTGATCAGCGGCACGAGCGCGGGCGGGTTCAGCGCCTTGCGCGGGCTGGCGACCACTGACCGGTTCGCTGCGCCGTCAGTTGGTTCGGCGTCACCGACCTAGGTTGCGTCCCGTAGATCTCGCGGTTTGTACTCGACTCTCCTGTCGCCGAGTTCGACAGTGGAGCTGAACGGCGGCCGGCCGAACAGCGTTGTGGTCGAACTCGGCGCGCTGAGAGCGCTCAAGATCGGGATCACCTCTCGTTTGGTGATCTACGGGACACGGCTTAGCCGCGTTCCGCGAGCGGGCGTATGAGCGGATGCGCGGTGGAATCATCGTCGGCCCCTAGGTACACCAGCGCGGTGAAACCCCAGCTTGCTAGGCGCGTGAGTTGTGCCCCGAACTTGCCGCTCCGCCCGATGGTGGCGACTCGCTGTCCGTCGGCACGGAGTCCGCGGGCGGTGCGAGTGCACGGCTCACGGGGACGTCGGTGTCGTAGAGGACCACGACGGCCTCTGGACGCAGCGTCCGGCCGAGCAGATCGCACACCGGCCCGAACTGGAAGGACCGGAACGGAATGGAATGCCATGGGCAGCTGATGGTGGTTATTGCCGTAGAACCGGGTAAGCGGGACGGTCAGGTCAAATCGCAGACCGAGGTCCGTCAGCTCACACACCTCGGTATTGAGCTCGATGCGTGCCGGTAACCCGCGCCGGCGAACCTGAAAGATCAGCTTCTCGTTCTCGCCGCCTTGACCGTTGGTCAGCCGTTGCAGGTCTTCCAGCGCGGGCGTCTCGATGCGCTGATAGCCGAACTGATGATAGATCTCCGTGATCGTCACCAGCACGTGATCGCGCACGGCTGTGCTGTCGGGCAGCAGATCACGGGTACCCCGGGGCGGGGAATTATCGATCTTCATCAGTCAGTCCTCGCAGGGTGCCGGGAGTTCATACCGAGCAATGCCACGTGCCGAAGCATAGCGCCGCCAGCCGACCGGATCGCCGACCTTGAAATCCGATTCCATTCATGCTGGTATAGCGAGTCTTATGCCCAGCGCGCTGGGCCGGTCACCGGGCACTCCTGGCGCACGCCGGGCACACCTGTTCGGGGTCGGGTGGGTTGCCGGAGAATCCTAGGCCGCGACCGAACGGGAGCACTCTGGGCACGAACGTCACGCCGCATAAGGCGGCCACGGTGCCCTCAGCGGGCCGCAGCGCACCGCGGTGCGTGTCATGATCACCCAAAGATCGTAGGTACCAGACCACCGGCGCCTCGCTCACCCGAACCACACGACCAACGCGTCGCGGAGCACCCGGGCCCCGTCCTCATCAATCGTGATCTTACAGGCACCAGCGGCGTGCGGGTCCAGCACGACCACTCCGCCACGGGTGCTCACCACCAGATTGGTGAAACCCACCGGACCCCGGTGCGGCGCACAGGTCGCGTGGATCACCCTGCGGAACTTGCCATTCCAGCGCGCCAAGGGTAAGTCAGCCATGCGATACCTCTCATGGGTAGTGACCAGCCGGTCCCCCGGGCGCGGGACCGGTGAATCCGGTCGGGCGTATTCGCCTTGTCCAACCTGGATGGCGCCAGGGCCGGGGAACCTCGGACCGAGTGGAAGCGGGGGGCGGCGTCCCGGATGAGGGACGCACCAGCTCAGTCGTGTTCAGCCCGGCCCTGGAGCCATGGGAGAAGTGGACAACGTCGCCCGTGTGGTCGGCAACCACCGTGGGGGAGCTGCGACAATCCACCGACCAGGGTTCGACACCAGAAGAGATGGCCACACTTCGAGAAATCAGTAGTATGGCACCTGTTGTAACGGCCCGGCCGTGGTGAAGCTGTTGCCGGTTACTTGCATCAGCGGATTCACGTGCACGTGAGGTACTCCATCGAGGTTGAGGAATTCTCGATTGAACCAGGCTCGTTGCGCTTGCCCGACGATGAGTCCGTGATCACCGCCGAAATCTGCCAGCCGTATTATTCGGCATGCTATCCACCCGACGCCGTCAGCGAGGACGGGGCCGTAGGGTGACTCGTCGTAGTCGAAAGAAAGGCCGGACACGGTGAGTTTTTCTTGAGGGTTCACCGCTGGATAGCGAGAGTATCTCGCGCCTAGTTTCCACACGCCTTGCAAGTGGTCGATAAGCGGCACGGAGAGGGTGAACCCTTCCGTGTTCAGCAAGGTTCCATAGGTGCGCCACTGCTTATAAAGAGCGAGGAGCAGGTGCTGCGGATCAATGGATACCGAGGTCACGTTAGAGACAGGGATGACATTAGGTGTACCATCGCGGTCGCGAGTTCCTACCAAGTAGGCGATCCGAGGGGCGAGGAGACGGTGCGCTTTCGCTATCGGGTCGGTCATGAGCGGCCCTAATTGTCAACAGTCGGACGAAAATTGCGGATAGCCTCATCGAGATCCCGGGCGACGGGCAGGTTCGCAAAAACTGTCGAGCTCAGCTGTGCACTAATCCCGCCGAGAGCTTGAACCGCTTGAGGAATACGCTGTTCGTCTGATATAGCAAAGACTGGGGCGAGTGCATCCCGCGCTCCCTCTGGCCCACAGAGGATTAGTTGAGCCTGGGCAAGATGTATCTGGGAAAGCGTCATCGTCACCGGCCAGCATTGGCCTGTTTCTGGGGCACCGTAGAAACTGATCACCCTGGACGCCTCACGTTCTACAGATTTCCAATCATGCGTATGCGCGTAGGCGGCAGCGTTGTAATAGTGCTGGCGCGCCGCCGAGAAAGTGAAGGCTTCCCCTAGATCCCGAAGGCTGTCGATAGCGGGCGACTTGTCACGTCGAGCGTGGGCGGTACGGAGAACCTCGGCCACCTGCTGGTGTTGGCCGCTCTGCGCCAGAGCTCGCGCCTCGAGTCCGGCGAGGCGTATCGCACCGACGCCACTCAGTCCGACGGCACGTGCTCGTTGAGCATGGTGGAGTACGTCGTCAGCGGAACCCGACCATGAGGCGATCGAGGCGCGGGTGCAATACACCCAGGTGATGAGCCCGGCGTGTCCCGCCAGCTCAGCGGAAGCGAGGGCGGTACGCGTTTGGATCATGGCCGCGCCCGGCTCGTCCAGATCATGTGATATCGACGCCAGCAGAACGCAGGTCGCCCCCAGGAGAAGATGTAGCTCTCTGGCGTCACCAGGTCGCTGCCCGTACCAGGCTAGCAGCGAATACAGCCTGTCCCGCAAGATCACCAGTTCGGGTAGGATATGGTTCAAGTCCAAGTTCACTACATAGTCGGTTGCTAAGCGGTGTAGGTCCTGGCGCGCTTCGTCGAGGGTGCGATCCTCGATCTTCGGTGCGTCGATGGAGCTGAGGATGAGAGCTGAACTATGTGCGGCGTTGAGAACCAACTCGCGCACCCCCGAGCTTTGTCCCGCGAGCGGGGAGAGCGCCACCGCTCCGGCGCCGATGGCTGTGAGGATGTGCCGGCGGCCCGTACCACCTCGATGCGTTGCTTCGGGCACAGGTTGTGTGCCAACAAGGTCACGTCGCTCATCCTGCGCCGACGCCGCAGCCTCGCGGTGTGTCTCTCGCCGTAGTTCCTCCAGCTCGTCGAGAGCTGCGCGGAGCACCCCGCCAGTCGAGAGCACCTCGTCAGACTTCCGGCAGAACACGGGACTGGGATGCTGGCGCCCACGCTCGATGTTGGCGACGGTGGAGCGTGAGTAACCGACTAATCTAGCAAATTCGTATTGAGTCAGGTTCGCTGCGCCGCGCAGTCCCGCAAACTGCTTGCCAAACGACTGTCGCGCCGCTGTGACCGTGAGCTGTTCGACCACCAATTCCACCAACCCCGCCGCTGTCAGCACATCCGTCCCGATCAGGGTAATCGCGCCATCGACGGCAGCGCCCCCACCCCTGCTACCGAGCTGTGCCGGGTAGCGCAGAATGGCTGCGTGGTCGTGATCCGGCACCCGTTCCTGGACGGGCCCTTCCCCCGGGCGTTCGCCCACCGCGGGTGGCATCTGGGCGAGCTGGCCGGGATGGAGAACTCGCTGGCCGCGTTCCGCCGCGCCGCGCAGGAGGGGTACCACTACCTGGAGACCGACGTCCATGCCACCCGGGACGGCGTGGTCGTGGTCATGCACGACGCGACGTTGGACCGCACCACCGACAGCGCCGGAGAGATCGAGAAGGTGGACTGGGCGGCGGTGCGCACCGCACGGGTGGGTGGCCGCGAGCCGGTCTGCCGGCTGGCTGAGCTGCTCGAAGAGCTCCCGGAGGCCCTGTTCAACATCGACGTCAAGGCGGACTCGGCGGTCACGCCGGTGCTGGAGCTGCTGCGCCGCACCAGCGCGTGGCACCGGGTGTGCCTCGGGGCGTTCTCCGACGCGCGGCTGCGGCGATTACGCGCCGCCGCCGGGCCCGCGCTGCTGACCTCGATAGGCCCGGCGGCGGCGGTGGCGCTGCGGCTGCGGTCGGTGCCGCCGTTGCACCGCATCGCGGCGCCGATCCGCGGCGAGTTGGCACAACTGCCGGTGCGCATCGGCGGCGTCCCCATGATGGACCGCGCGCTGCTGCGCTACGCGCATCACCGTGGCCTGGAAGTGCACGTGTGGACGGTGAACCGGGCCGCGCAGATGCACGCCCTGCTCGATCTCGGCGTCGACGGCCTGATGACCGATCGGCCCGACGTGCTGCGCGAGGTGCTGCGCGCTCGGCGGGCCTGGCCGGAGACGGACACTCAGGTCAAATAGCCCTGCGCAGTACACTGCGCCGCGGTGACGGAAGGCGGTGCAGGTGAGCGAGCCGACAGTCCAGCCCGCCCCGGGTATCGAGCTGACCGAGACCAGTCGCCGCCGCGATCAACGCTCCTGGTGCTGGTATGACTGGGCGAGCTCGGCGTTCCCCATCTCGGTCATCACCGTGTTCCTCTCGATCTACCTCACCGCGGTGGCACGCAACGACGCCCAAGCCGCCGGCCAGACCTGCCCGACCCGCAATTCCTTGGCCGGATGCGACATCTCGCTGTTCGGGCTGCATTTCCCGGTCGGTTCGCTGTTCGACTATCTGCTGGCGGCCGCCACCCTGCTGCAGGTACTGGTGCTGCCGCTGACCGGCGCCATCGCCGACCGCACCCAGCGCAAACGGCGGATGCTCGGGCTGTTCGCATTCACCGGGGCGGGCGCCACCGTGCTGCTCGCGCTGGTGACCGGAACCAACTGGCGGCTCGGCGTTGTGCTGTTCATCGTGGCGAACACCGGCTACCAGGCCTCAGCGGTCATCTACTACTCGATGCTCCCGGAGATCGCCACGGCCGACGAACGCGACGGGCTGTCCTCCCGCGGCTGGGCCTTCGGCTATCTGGGCGGCGGCACCGCGCTGGCGCTGAACCTGGCGACCTATCTCGGGCGTGACGGGCTGGGACTGTCCGAGTCAGCGGCGGTACGGGTCTGCTTTGTCACCACCGGGCTGTGGTGGGCCGCCTTCACCGTCATCCCGCTTTATCGGATGCGCGGCCACCAGCCGCCGCAGGGCACCGAACGGGGTATGTCCGCGCTCACCGGGGGTCTCCGCCAACTCCTCGACACCCTGCGGGGCGCCCGGAGCTATCCGCTGACGCTGGGTTTCCTGGCCGCCTACCTGATCTACACCGACGGGATCAGCACGGTGGCCAGCGTCGCCGGCCAGTATGGTGACCTGGAGCTGGGGCTGCCGAGCAGCACTCTGATCAGCACGATCCTGATGGTGCAGTTCGTGGCGTTCGTCGGCGCTTTGCTGCACGGCCGGGTAGCGCGCCGGTTCGGCGCCAAGCGCACGATCATGGGCAGCTTGGTGGTATGGACCGGCGTGATCACGGTGGCCTACTTCATCCAGGCGCACGAGGCACTCCAGTTCTACGCCGTGGCCGTGGGCATCGGGCTGGTGCTCGGCGGCACCAACGCCCTGTCCCGGTCGCTGTTCAGCCAGTTGGTGCCGGCGGGCAAGGAAGCGGAGTACTTCTCGATCTACAAGATCGGCGAGCGGGCCACCTCCGCGGTGGGGCCGCTGGTGTTCGGCGCTGTCGGGGCGGCCACCGGCTCGTTCCGTCCGGCCATCCTGTCCCTGGTGGCGTTCTTCGTCATCGGCTTCGTGCTGCTGTCGCTGGTTCCGGTGCGCCGGGCGATCCAGGCTGCAGGCAACCCCGAGCCGGCGGTCCTCTAGACCTGCGCCCGTCCGAGTAGGACAACAATTACACTCTAACGGGTGGTGTAGTCCACTTTCCGGTGAGGTAACACATCACATTGCCACATCGATTCACCCTGTATGGGGGGATGCTTGCACAGCGAGCGGTGAAAGAAGTCACCGGTCCTGGATCCCCAGCGGTCCGGGAACGTCGAGACCCTCTTCGACGTTACACCCGGTGAGCAGGATCCAGGGACCTCACGGTGTCTGGCCCGGAGAGAGGAGCCACCATGGCCGACCGCGTTCTTCGTGGCAGCCGGCTCGGAACAGTCAGTTACGAGACCGACCGGGACCATGATCTTGCTCCTCGCCGGTCGGTGGTCTACACCTGTCCCAAGGGCCATGAATTCACCGTGTCGTTCGCCCACGACGCCGAATCGCCGATGATCTGGGAGTGCCGGTTGCACGGCAACGAGTCCAGACTGTTCGACGGTGCCGCGCAGGAACCGAAGAAGATCAAACCACCGCGTACGCACTGGGACATGCTGCTGGAACGCCGCAGCCTCCCCGAGCTCGAAGCGCTGCTTGATGAGCGACTGAGCGAGTTGCGCGGTCGTCGCAGCACCCGCTCCGCCTGAGCGGAGCCGGGCCTCGAGGAGCTGGGGGCTGTCATCGTCTGGTGCGCATCACCAGTGCCGTGACCACCCCCGACACGCCCAGCGCCGCCAGTGACCACTCGGGAACGGAACCGAGCCGGGTGGCGGGCGTGGTACCGGAACGCAAGGGGACCCGCGCCACCAGCGCACCCGGCGTGAACAGCGTGGTGCGCTGTTCGACGGTTCCGTCTGGGGCGATCACCGCGCTGACCCCGCTGGTGGCGGCCACCAGCACGGTCCGCCCGTGCTCCACCGCCCGGACCCGGGAGATCGCCTGCTGCTGGTAGGTCATCTCGGTGAAACCGAAGGTGGCGTTATTGGTAGGAACGGCGAGCAGCTGGGCTCCGGAGCGCACGCTCTGGCGCACCAGATCGTCGAACACCACCTCGTAACACGTGGCTATCCCGACCCTGACCGGCCCGATGTCCACCGCGCCGGCGCCGTCGCCCGGTACGAAATCTCCTGCGCGGTCGACGTAGGGACTGAACAGTCGAAAGAAATCTCGATAGGGCATGTACTCACCGAAAGGCTGAAGCCGGCGCTTGTCATGCCGCGCTCCCGGCCCGGTGCGGGGATCCCACACGATCATGGTGTTGGTGTAGTGCCCATCGTGGGTGCGCAGGACGGCGCCGACCAGGATGGGCACGCCGATCGCCCGGGCCGCCCGATCGATCGCCACTCGGGCATCCGGGTTGCGCAGGGGGTCGATGTCGGAGGAGTTCTCCGGCCAGATGACCAGCTCGGGCGCGGGGTAGCGGCCGGCCGCGACGTCGGCCGCAAGCCGTATGGTGCGCGTGACGTGGTTGTCCAGTACGGCGCGGCGCTGGGCGTTGAAGTCCAGCCCGGCCCGAGGCACGTTGCCCTGGACCAGCGCGACGACTACCTGGCCGTCACCCGTGGTCGCCCCCACCTCCAGCGCCCCCGCGCCGACCCCGACCACCACCGGAGCGATCGCGAGCAGCGCGGGCATCATGAGTGCGCTGCGCCCCCTGAGTTCGGGAACAGCAGAGCGGAAGACACGCACCCGCGCGAGGCGGCCGACGAGCTCGCCGACGGCGAAGCCAGTCAACACCACGGCCGCGGTGAGCAGCGCAGGCCCGCCGATCGCCGCCACCGGCAGGAACACCCCGGTCGGCTGGCCGAACGCCACCCGCCCCCACGGGAAACCACCGAAGGGCACCCGAGCGATCAGCGCCTCGGCCGCCACCCACACCCCCGCCGCCCACACCGGAGCCGCGGGCATCCGGGACACCACGGCGACCCCGGCGCCGGCCGACGCCAGCACCAGCGCCTCGACGCCGGCCAGCGCCAGCCACGGCAGCGGACCCACGAACTCCCCCACCCATGACAGCAGCGGCACGAAGAAGCCGAGCCCGAAGGCGAACCCGTAACCGAAGCCGGCGCGAACCGACCGCCCGTGCAGCACTACCCACAACACCGCGAAAGCCACCGGCGCGAGCCACCACAGCTCCCGCGGCGGAGCGCCGACGTACAGCAGCAGACCCGAACCGATGGAGGTCCCCACCCGCGCCAGCCCACGGCCCCACCTCCGGGCGCGGCGTGGCTCCGGGGCGGACCGGTCGGCGGTCACCGTCGGTGCAGCCACGACGATCAGCCTACGGGCCCCCGGTACCGCCCCGTCGGCTGGCGGGCGACCGGCTGAAAGGCTTGTTCGGCACACCGATCGGGCGCCAGAGCGTGGTCCCAGTAGCCCACCAGATCAGCGTAGAGGCTGCTGTTCGCCAGAAGATCGCGATGACCGCCGAGGACGGCATCAGCACCGTCCATGACCAGGATCCGATCGGCGCGCATCGCCGAGCTGATCCGGTGAGCGATGACGATGAGGGTGCCGTGGCGTTCGGCGAAGGCGTTCTCGGCTCTGGCCTCGGCGATCGGGTCGAGGTGGCAGGTGGCCTCGTCGAGGATCACGATCGTGGCCGGGGACAGGTAGACCCGGGCCAGCGCGATGAGCTGCCGTTCTCCGGGAGACAGGCTGCCGCCGCCGGGCGGAACCTCGGCGTCGTAACCGCCGAGGCGCGAGATGGTCTCCTCAAGACCGACGGCAGCCACCGCGTGGTAAATCGCTGCCTGGGTGGCCTGCGGCTGCAAGGAGACCAGGTTGTCCCGGATGCTCCCGGCGAACACATAGGCTTCCTGGGGGATAAGCGCCACCACGCGCCGGAGGTAACCCTCGTCGACCTGCTCCAGGACGAGATTCCCGAGTCTCAGCCGGCCCCGCTGCGGGGTGACCAGTCTGGCGAGCAGGTTGGCGAGAGTGGATTTCCCCACCCCGCTCGGGCCCACCACAGCGAGGTGCATCCCCTCAGGAACGTGCAGGGAGAGGTCCCGCACGATGGGCTCGGCGTCTGGGGAGTACGCGAATGTCACGCCGTCAACCTGGAGGTCGTGGCCCGCGGGGAGCAGTCCCGGTGAAGTATCAGCCAGCCCGGGCGGCTCGGCGGTGATCTCGGCCAGCCGGCCGAGGACCACCCCAAGGGTCACCAGCACCGCGCCCCCGGCGCTCACCAGGGTTTGGATAGCCGGCTGTAGCCCGCTCGCGAGATAGATGACACTACCGATGATCTGCCCAATGGTGAGGTGCTGTTGGGTGACCAGCCACGGCGCCAACGCCAGCAGGACGATCAAGGGGAATCGCGCACCCACTGCCACCACGGGGACCTGCAGCGCCAACGCTCGTGCATAGGCCCGTAAGGCTTGGGCCTCGGCATCGATGGCCTCGCCTACCTCCCGTGCCGCGCGTGTCTCAGCCGCATATGCGACGACGTCGCGCATCCCCTCGACCACCGGGGCGGTGACCGCACCGATGTTCTCCCCGCAGAGCACGACTGCCCGGTAACGCGTGATGAGCGTGCGGACAAGCAGGGCGAACCCGGCTAGAGTGAGCACCACGAGCGACGTCATCACGAGGGCCAGCGGTGGGGAGACCACGGCCAGCCCGCCGATTGCCGCCACGCTCACCGCGAGCACCTGGCGTGTGCTACGCAGCAGGCTCGACACAAGCCCTCGCACCGATTCCACCTGCACGGTGGCCTGCGAGATGCTCGACCCGCTGTTTTCCTCCTCGCCCCGCAGCGCCCGCTTGAGTGAGGCGGTGACAACGGCGGTGACCAGAGAGTCACGTAGCGGTTCGACGGTTGCAGCGAGCAGTGGAAAGACCTGCCGGGTACCTAGGGCGCCGATCACCAACAGCAGGGTCAGGACCGCGAGCCACCCGATCCCCACGAACGGCCGCCCGACGAGAAAACCACTGTCGATGGCGTTGGCGACCAGGAAACCGGAGAAGAAGGTGGGCACCGCCTCGAGAGCCGACCAAGCCGCCAGGTGGCGCAGTGTCTGACTCTGTGGGCGCAGGTGGCGGTGCAGCAACCGGCCGCCGGGCGAGAGTCTCATGCGTCCCTCATCGCGAGTTCGGTGGCGGCCTCGTCGGGGCCTGGGTCCTGGGTGTCCTGGTCGACGGCGAAGACCGCCCGGTAGTCGGGGTCCGACCACAACACCGGGTGCGGAGCCAGCGCCCGGATGCGCCCGGAATCGAGCCAGGCCACCAGGTCGGCCCGGGCGGCGGTGGCGCGCCGGTGAGCGACCACCAATGAGGTCCGCCCCGCCAGTACCTGCTCGAGCGCCTGTACCACCTTCAACTCTGTGGCGGTGTCGAGACTACTCGTGGCATCGTCGAGAATGATCACCCGAGCGCCGACCAGGATGGCTCGGGCCAGGCCCAGCCGTTGCAGCTCGCCTCCGGACATGGGGGCTCGGGCCAGCGGGGTGTCGTAACCTTCGGGTAGCAGCCGGATGAACCGATCCGCCTGGGCGGCCGCGGCCGCTACCGCTACCTCGGCTCGCGATGCCTCCGGCCGCGCGTAGGCGATCATGTCGTGTACTGTGGCGCCGAGCAGGGCAGGGCGTTCGAAGGCGTAGGTCACGGCCCGCCGTAACGCAGTGAGTTCAACCTGCGTGACGGGAACTCCATCGAGGAGCACCTGGCCCTCGTCCGGATCGAGCAGCCGTCCGACCAGGGACACCAACACGCTTTTTCCGGTGCCCGATCGTCCGACGACGGCGATGCTCGTGCCCGCGGGTATCGATAGGTCGAGCTGGTCAAGGATGGTTCGCTCGCCCATCCGCACGCTGACGTCGCGCAGCTGCAGCCGGCCAGGTCCCTGCGGAACTGACACGACTCCCGACGCTGGTGGGACTGCGGGTATCGCCTCAAGGACCTCGCCCACCCGGCCGGCCCCCACCTGGATGCCCAGCAGGGAGATCAGCGCGTCCACCAAGCCGACCGCGCCCAATGCCATGCTGACGTAGGTCCCGGCCGCCAACAGCTGTCCAGCGGTGATGTCACCTGCGGCCAGGATGAACCCTCCCACTGACAGCACCAGCATCTGGAGCATCGGAACGAGCAGCCCCAGCCGCCAACCGACCTGGCCCTGTGCCAGCCACACCTGGCGCCCGGTGTCGTGCAGCCCGGGCAGGGGTTGCAGGATGCGGTCGATCTCCTGCTGGGAGGTACCGCCGGCCCGGATGCTGCGAACTCCCCGGAGGGCGTCAAGCAGCCGGATGATCACTGCGGCCAGAAGCTCCTGGTAACGGGTGAACGGGTGGCCTACCTTCGCGACGAACAGCCGGAGCAAGACCACCACCGGTGGCACACCGACGAGCAGCGTGACGGCCAACCGCCAGTCGATCAGCGCCAGTCCCGCGACCGCGCCGACGGCGACCAGCAGGGTCGATCCCGCCGACAGGAGCAGGGGAAGGACACTGGCCGGGGCCCCGGCGTTGGCGGTGAGCCGGGAGAGCAGGTCGCCAGCCGGAAACCGCCGCTGGCCCGGGACCCCGAGCGCCAGCGCATGACCGATGAGCCGGTGCCGGAGCTTGGCAGTCAATGAGCTGCCGTAGTAAGCGCTGATCAGGCCGTTCAGGATCTCGACCACGGTGGCCGTACCGATCAGCGCCGCCAGCACCACCACCGCACGAGTCAGCTCCCGTCCCCCCCTGGCGGCATCGATCGCGGCAGCCAACGCGCCGGGCAGCAGGACCGTTGTGGCGACTCCGCAGAGGGTGAGCACGGCCAACGCAGCCGCCATGACCGGGGCCTGACGCACACTCTGCTTGAGCAGCCGGCTGCCCGAGACCTGTACCGCACCGGCAGGAACCAGCGGTCCCATGAACCCGGCCAGGGTTCTGGCAAGCCTGCTACCGGTCTCAGTTCCGGCGGCCATCCGGCTGTCCTTACCTCTTCGGCGAGCGACTCCTGGTCGCTAAGTTCGGGTGGCCAACCGGGCACGGAGGCGAACGCCGACCGCCTCCGTACCCAGCCGTCTCCGTTGGGGAACTAGCTGTGGCTACTTAGCAGGTGCCAACGCCAAGGGAAGCGCCCAAGCCGTTCACTACGGTCAAAAGACCCGCCACCGCCGCGCCGAGGGTGTCCGTGACGCCGACGGCGACGGGGGGGGTGCTGAGGCCCACCCCGCCGGCCACGCCGGGGAGGACCGACAGCGTGACACCGAACTGAATGCCGTCAACCTCGATGGGGTTGGTCTCGGGCAGCGCCTGCAGCGAGCTCACCAGGTCAAAGCTGTTCACGGTCGAATCTCCTTCTTGTTATGAATGGTTGACTTGCTCCACTTCCCATCACTGTGGGAAGAGGCTCTGTCCGGCGTCGGCGCCGCTGAGAGGGCTGCCGATCTGCCGGTTTCTCCTCAGCCCGGACCGCGTGAGGCAGAAGCGAACCACCTGCTGGTTCAGCTCCTTGCGCTGACCAGCCACCAGCCCGGAGTGGTCGCAGTCGACCTCGACGTAGTCGAAGTCGACGCCCTCAGTCCTGCCGAGTTCGAGGAGACGCCGCCGGAGTGTTCTCGACTGCTCCACGGGTATCGTCTGATCCTCGACACCATGCATGAGCAGCAGCGGCGCTGACAGTGCCGCGCAGGCTCGCAGCACATCTCGAGTCCCGATGGCGTCCTCGATCCGCCGCAGTCCGCCCAGATGTTCTATGCGACGTCGGGCCGGGACACTCGCGTTCTCATGGAAGCGTTCTCCGGACAGAAACGGGGCGAGCGCGACGCATGCCGACCATAACTGCGGCTCCTGGCACGCCGCGAGCAACGCCAGGAACGCCCCGTAGCTCACGCCCAGCACGACCGGCCCGAGCAGCTGATGGGATCCTCTGTCCTTCGCGAGGCTCCTTCCCAGGTCGAGCACGTCCGCAAGGTCCGGGCCGCCCCAGCTGCCGATCACCGCCCGCTGATGCTCCTCGCCGTAGCCGGTGCTGCCGCGGTAGTTCGGCGCCACGATAGCCACGCCCGCCGCTGACAAGCAGTGGAACAGCGGCTGGTACTCAAACCGCCATGCCGACAGCGGTCCGCCGTGCAGCGCCACCACGAGGTGTTCGCGCTGTCGCCAGTCAGGCCCGCCGTAGACGATCGTCTCGATGGGCCCGGCTGGACCGTTGAGCTCGATCAGCTCGGCCCCATCGCATTCGACCTGTAAAGACCCGAGGGGCGGGTTTTCGGGTCGATGGTCTCGGCTCACCGACCACCAGGTTTGCGTTCCGAGTCGCACGGTCGTTCCCAGTCGCACGGTGGCGAGCGTGGGAGGATGGCAAGGAGTCGACAATCGAAACCGGACGAGGTCCCCAGCCCACGAGACGGGAGCCCAGATCCTGCCCGGCGGGCCGGCAAGAACCTCGACGCGATCGTCGGTCGGCGTGTGGAGGAGCAGCCGGGATATCGCCCCAGCCACCTCATGGACCAACAACCGTTCGCCACGATCGTCGAGAGCCAATGCTCCACGCACAAAGCCCGGTCGATGCAAGGTCTCGGGAAACTGCACGGTCGGATCGCCGACGAGCGCCCAACCGAGCCGATGCTGGCCGGATGCGTTGGTGGACACAATGACCAGCTTCGAACGCGGGCTGTAGAGCAAGATCTGATCAATGCTGGTGTCGGACACCGACCAGATACGCTTCCAAGACCGTTGCGGAAGGTCGACGATGATACCGCTGGAAGTCGACCCCCCCAAGATCTGGTTGACTCCTAACACGAGCGCCTCGCTGTCGAACCACACGCCTCCGACCAGGGAGCCCGGTACCTGCATCATCGGCTCGGCGGGTCCGCGCGAAGCCGGAAGCCGCCAGATCGTCGACTGCTCGAGACCGTCGATCGTGACCACGAACCCGAGCTGGTCGGGACTCGGGCTCGGCAGCAGGTAGCCATCGACCGGCCCTGAGATCACGCCAAGCACCTGCAGGTCGAAGCTGTCGTCTGCAGGTTGCAGTAACACGAGCTCACATCGGCGAGAATTGCTGTCTCGCCTATTGTTGAGGAGCACGATTCGACCATCATCGAGGGGCAGCGCGCGGATTCCCCGCTCGACTGCGACGCTGGGGATCGTTCGGCACCGGGCCACTTCAGACTCAGAGGTGAGCGTCCACCTCTCGAGGGTCAGACCCGCGTCACTGGTTCTGACGCTTACTCCATAGCGGCCCTCGCCCGAGAAGACGAAATCGGAGTGGCCGGAGACAACCGGTGTAGCCACCGACGCGGTCGTGGTCATCGGCGATAGCTCCGATCGAGCAACAGGTCGACCATCCACAGGCGGGGCGAACGATGCCTTAGTCGCAGGAGAAACGCCAGGATCCCGCCCACGCCGTGCGCCCACGAGGCAGCGACCTCGCCACGCTCCTCAGGGAACACAACCAACCCGTCCCGGTAGGCGCGGCTGGCGAAGATGACGCGAGCCAGCTGGTGGGCCATGGCTTCATACGACTGACCGTCAGCCGTCTGGGTCATCTCAGCCGTTTGGGCCATGTCGAGGAGGAACTCACCGTTTCCCGCGAGGCCGTGGCACTGTCCGAGCATTCCCTGCCAGGAGTGGTCCATGACCGCTTGGGCCGACAGGTCGGCCATCTTTGCGTATCGATCGTCTCTGGTGGTGCGGTGCAGCCGGGTGAGAAAAGTTCCGATACCCGAGGATCCGTGACACCAGGCCGGGACCCTCGTGTCAGTACCAGGGCCGACACCCCACAGAGCCCCGCCCCGCGCGACGCTCGCATTAGCCAGCAGGGTCTCCCCGGCTCGGTAGGCGAGTTCCAGGCAGTCGGACCGACCGGTGGCCAGCCCCGAGGCGAGCAGGAAATAGCCCACGCCTGCGCTGCCATGGGCGAATCCGAGGTAATGTCCCTCCGCCGAGCGCGAATCGGGTTCAACCGGGGCCCTCCAGCTGACGCCTGTTGGTACCGCGATGGCCGCCGCGCCGAGTTCGTCGGCTGCCTTGCCGACGCGCTCGGCGAACCTTTCACTGCCGGTGCGGAGCCAGAAATGGAGAAACGTGAGCCCGATCCCGGCGGTGCCGTGGGTCAGGTCAGGATTCTCCGCGGACACCGGAAGCGCGTCGGCCAGGGCGAGGCCTTGCTCAACCAGCTGGTCGTCGCCTACCGCACGGCCGGCTTCGTACAGCGCCCACGCGATGCCCGCTTCCCCGAAGTGCAGGCCCGGGAATCGTGTCGGGTCGTCCGCCACCCGCCGGGCGATCCACCTGCCCGCGGTGGTGATCGCCTCGGGCAACCGCTGGTCGCCGGTCAGCTCGAAGTACCTCGTCAGCACCACGACAACCCCAGCCGCACCGACCTGGACGGCACGCTGATCGAGCGCTCCGTGGGCACAGGTTGCAGGCCACAGGTGCTCGTCGTGAGCAGGGTTCATGGTGCCGAGGAGGTAGGCTACGGAGCCGTCGACAGCTTCCTGCCACTGTTCGTCTTTCAGCTGGCCCTCTTCCATCCGGTCATGGGCGTAGTCGGGGCCGTTTCCTGGCGATCGCGGTGTTCGCCGCGCCGCAGCGAGTGCACTCCGTGCTGAGGAGACGGTGCACCGCCGCTCGGGTTCGTCCTCCATCAAGCCGAGGATCAGCGTCTGGACGCCGGCCGGCAGGCCGATCGTCTCCGCCCGTACCGTCAGCCAGTCCGCCAGGCGATCGTGGGACGGCCGAGGCCTTGGCAGGTCCGCCAGGAACAGCGGGACCGCGCCGGTGACGATGAAACAGATCGTGGCACCGAGGCCGTAGTAGTCGGCCTCGACGGCCGGTGGTGCTCCCTCCAGCTGCTCCGGTGCGCTGAGGCCTACCGTGCCAGTGCCGAGCGTCGCCTCCTCGGGCCCGCCGCCCACCACGGCCAGCTCTAGGTCGATAAGCCGGAGCTCCCCGTCGGGACGCACCATGATGTTGTTGGGGTTGAAGTCCCGGATAATGAGGCTGGCCTGGTGCACCACAGCCATGAGCTCGACCACGCGCCCGGCCATCTCCAGAGCACCCGGCACAGGATGGCGCCATCCCCCGTTCCGTAGCCCGTCGAGCACCCACTGACGGAGCGAGACCCCTGGCACGAGTTCTTCGGCCAAGAAAACGTGGTCGCCCTGCTCGAAGAGCTTCAGTAGCAGCGGAGTCACGCCGAGTCGCCCTACCTTCTCCAGCACTCGGGCCTCCGCTCGAAGAGAATCCCGCACATCTCGTCCGGTGCCGTCTGTACCCACGTGGGGGCGGGCTTCCTTAATGATCACCTCAGCTCCGCTATCGGTGTCAACGGCGCGGTAGACACCACCCTTGTTGGCGTGGCAAATCGCCACCCGGACCCGGAAACGGTCTCCTATGAGCACGCCTCCGCTATCATCTTTCGCGCCCGAGGCGCCGTTCTCCATGGCAACCGGGAAAGGACACGCAGCCCACGACGGTGGCTGAAACGTCCCACCTCGCAGGTCCTCCACCGGGTTGCCGTCCGGATCGATGATCACCCACGAGTAGAAGCCATCCTTCGAAAACTTGCGTTGCCCGGCGAAACCCCCGTACCGGTAGTGAACCACACTCCCGGGTATGTACGGGCGATCGGAAAGGATACGGGGCCCGGCGAGGCCTGCTGTCGCTTCGTGCAGTGCCTTGGCAAACCGCACGGCTTCCTCGTCGCTCTCCGGATAGATGGTGATGAATTTCCCGGAGTGCCCGCGGGGCGTGTGGCGATCATTGAGTTGCACAACATGCTCGAGTGTACTCACGAATTTGAAGGCGGAACGGCCTTCGAGAAGCACGGGGAGTGCCCGAGCGAGAACGGTTTCGGCTGATGACACCGTTGCCGACAAGTGGAGTTTCCATCCCTGAGAACGCTGGACATGGCCATTCGGGGTCAAGCCACACCAGAAACCGCTAGCGGATACCTCCCAGCGATCCGTCTCTCCCAAGGCGAGGAGCGCGCTCTCCAACACCCTCACCAGCCCGTGGCCATCGGTATCGGCCCGGCTCTCCTGCGTGAAGATACTGAAATGGAAGTCTGCCATTATACGTAACTCCAAGTAGTAGCTCGGAACTCGTCGTCGACCCCGTGAACATCAACGATCTTCGCGACGCAAGCAAGGTGGCACTCGTCGCCCGGACCTGACGTCCGCTGCCAACGTCTTGCTCTCCCAACCATCGATCCGCTGCCGTACCCGATGCGCAAGCGCGCTCTCCGTGAGACTCATCGGCGATTTCACCGGATCAGTTACACCCGTTCGGGAGCGGTCACTCGAATGACGTAATGATCGCCAGCGAAATGCGGAATTCTGGGCATGCTGTTACGCCATATGGGCCATGATATTTTTGCGTTCTCTTATTGAACGTTCCACTCATGTAGTGCTGGGGTGCGGCCACCGGAGCCCTCAGGTACGATCTGTTCGGCTCATGAAAAGCCCGGCGTGGGTGATCCGTAGTCGGTTGGGTGGGTACCGGCGAGGGCGCGCGCGACGGTAGCAGCCACTCTGGCTGAGGACGTGATCCGCCAGTCTCGTTCCTTGTCGGCATCGAACCACACGATAGCCGTCACCCTGTCATAGCCACGCGATTCAAGGAGCGTCCGCAACCACGTGGCCTTATCCCCACCCTGCTCCGCCGAACCCACCTCGGCCAGCCACACAGGTTGACGTCCTATTTTCGCCAACCGCTGGTAAGGATCCGACAACAACTCGTCAACGTCCTGCCATCGTGATCCACCATTGCTGTCTGTGCTGTACTGAGCCGAGCCGTCGTCCTCCGGGTGACCGCCTCCTGCTCCCCAGTTGTAGGCGTCGAGGGCGAGGACGTCGACGTACTCATCGCCTGGGTAGTATGCCTCGAACCTGTTCCACGTCGGCACATCCAACGCGTATGGAGACCATACCCAGCGGACGTTGCCGACACCCGCCTGCGCGAAGACGCCGTGCATATGATGCCAGGCCGCGATGTAGTCCGTAGCGCTGTTTCCGTTGACGCCCCCCGCCCACGGGTACCAGTTTCCATTCATCTCATGCATGGGCCGCAAGTACACGATGCCCGGAAAGTCCCGAAGACCATAAGCCCATGATCGTATGTAGGCGTCGTGTTCACCTGTCGCGATACTCGCCAAGCTGAAGCTAGGCTGGTTCACACCCTGGGAATGCACCCACGGCTCCCACGTTATCAATGCTCGCCGGTTATCGGCGGTCGCCAGCGTCAGCTCCCGAACGGTGCGGTCGTCGTAGAGTCCCCACGCCTCCCCCCACGCCTTGTATATATGCACTACATCGAGTCGCCTGCCGATGCTGCGTTCCAAGTCGCGCACAGCGTTCATGGACTCCCACGGAGATGGTGGAACATAGGCACCGATCCAGATACCCCGCCGCGCAAGCGGAACAGCCGATGACTGCCCGTCGCCACCGGCCACGGTCACCAGCACGAGCATCATCACCAGCGCGAGGCGACATTTCCCGCTGTGCGGTTCATCTCCGACCACAGGGCCGCCGATCCCGAGAGAGTTCACCACTCTACCCACACCGCTCCGTTGAGGCCGGCCCAGGGTACCCCCCGGCTCCTAAACTCCACCTCGAACGGTGATCTCATGATCGTTTTCGGAGGACTGGGGCTGGGCCACCGGAGAAGGTGGCACGCGGAGCCAAGACAGGACAGCCTGGCGGACTTTCACGCCATGCCAACTAAGTGGCACGAAAGCACCGAGAGGCACCGTGGTCATGAGCAACCAGTAGATCGTGTCCGGACGCAGAATACCGTGTACGCCGTGCGCTATGATTCCGTACGGAACCGCGGCGACGAGGATAACGAGGACCACAACGTGCGGAACGATGGCATTCCAGTACCACTGGTGAACGTCGCTCTTCCGTGTCACTTTGTATACCGGCTTCCGATGCGGGCCGTAGGCGAGAGCTTTTATCGCGGCCTTCATGTACACGAACATCATGCCGTGCCACATTCGCCGGATCACGAATAGGTTCTCCACTCCGGCCTCGGCGGCCATCACCCATATGAACAACTCGATTGCTATGACATAGGGCGCGAAATGTAGCATGTACGCTTCGGTGGAAGCGGCGACTGGTCGCACACCCTGGACGAGGTACATCGCGGGCATGATGCCGAGGATGAGCATGGGAAACCCTTGACAATAGAACACCATCATCTCGATGAAGTGCAGCTTCTGGCGAAGAACCATTCCCCTCATCGAACCCCAGATGAGCAGTCGCATCGTATCGAGGGCCCACGTACCACGCTGCTTGCATACGTTTCCCAGGTCCTCGGGCGCGTGCTGCGCCCTAGCCCCGACGATGGGAACATAGACTCCTCGCCAGCCGCGCCTGAGCGCTTCCATGCCGGACTGCAGGTCCTCAACGAGGTTCCAGGACGGGAAGCCTCCTATATCGTCGAGGGCGCGACGCCGCCAGACGACTCCTGAACCACACGGAAAGACAGCATTGGCCGCATGACGTGCTCGCATCACGCCTCGGTAGAAGAGTTTCTCTTGATTGTTGAATGGATCACCGAGGCTGACTCGAGCCTCTTTGATGGTTTGGACGAACGCAACGCTCTCATCGTCCAGGAGTGCAGCGATCGTCCTTCGGAGGAAGAGGGGGTTTCCCACTTCGTCATCCGCATCACGTGTCTCTATGTACCGAATCTCCGGATATTCTCTGTCGAGGAGATCGAGTACTGAGTTCAGGTTTCCCGCCTTCGCGTCGCCCCGGCGGTCCGCTGCTTCCCGGGCCGGCGGACGATGGTAGCGGATGGTTGCGGTTGGATAATTCCGACTTGCTGAAAGCGCCATGGCCGCCATGTCATGATTTGCGGCATCATCGCTGACCACTATCAGCAGAGCGTTGTTCGGCCAGTCTTGTTCAAGAACCGAAACGAGGGTTCGGCGGACCATGCCAGGGGACTCGCCGCAGGTCGGCACTATGACAGCCACCATGCACTCGCCCCCCGGGGGAACCCTGGCCGCGGATGGCGCCGTCCAGCTCCAGTTATTGAATGCGGTGATATGCACTTGAATGATGACGTAAAGGAATGCTGCCACGAAGGGTATCGACAGCAGCGGATGCGAGTAATCGGCATTCAGGACCAGCCAGGGAGTGAACCATGCGGAAGAAACGACCAGGACACCGATGGCGAGTTGAACTCGACTGTGACCCGGAAGGGCCCCGTGCTTTCCTCTGCGTCTTCTCAATGTGCGATGGGATAACAAAGGAGCATCCCTTCACTCCGCTATCGATTCCGTTCGATTTCTCCTAGATCACCTCTGTCGCCGCAGGGTTCAGTCATCGCCCGAGCGGTCGGATTTCATCGGGGGGTCATGACACTCCCCGACGTGTTCGCCAAGTGGCCGGCGCTCTGGGCGTGCGCAACGAGCGCTGGAGTCACGCCGGTCTCCTGAAGTCGCGCTGTGAGCCAATCCGCCGTCCGGCGTAACCCTTCTTCGACGTGGATCTCCGGGTACCACCCAAGCCTTTCCTTCGCTCTGGATATCACCGGACGCCGGCGCACCGGGTCGTCGACCGGAAACGGGTGGTACTCGATTCGCGAGGTTGAGCCGGTGATCTGCAACACGAGTTCAGCGAGCTCGGAGACCGATCGCTCGTCCGGGTTTCCCAGGTTGATGGGCCCCTCGTCCGTCGAGTCGATCATGAAAATGACTCCACGAATGAGGTCGTCGACGTAGCAGAAGCTCCGGGTCTGTGTGCCGTCACCGTATATGGTGAGCGGCGCGCCACTGAGAGCCTGCGCGATGAAAGTCGTGACGACACGCCCGTCGTCTGGGCGCATGCGGGGGCCGTACGTGTTGAAGATGCGCAGCACGCCGGCGTTGACGTTCAGGGTGCGTCGATACGCGAAGGTCATGGCTTCCGAGAACCTTTTCGCCTCGTCGTAGACGCTTCTCGGCCCAACGGGGTTCACATTGCCCCAGTAGTCCTCCGGTTGCGGGTGTGACAAGGGATCACCATAGATCTCGCTTGTCGAAGCAAGAACGAATCGAGCATTGTTCCGGTGAGCGAGGCGTAATGAGTGTTCCGTTCCGCGGCTGCCTGCCGCCAGCGTTTGAAGCGGGAGGCGATGGTAATCAGCCGGCGCTGCGGGGCTGGCGAGGTGAACGACGACATCGACGACATCATCGATGTCGTCGCCCGTGCTGACATCGTCCTCGACGAACCGAAAATCGGGATCGGGCAGCAGATGTTCGATATTGCAGATCCGCCCTGTCGACAGATTGTCGACACATGTCACCGAGTTTCCTCTCGTGATCAATCTGTCGCACAGGTGCGAGCCCAAGAAGCCCGCACCACCCGTCACCAGAACGTGCATCATTTCCTCCTGAATCCTGTGACCCAGCCACCAGTGGTAGCCGTCGACGCTGAACGGCTCGCCACTACGGTGTGGCGGCATTCCGGGGGAGTCGCGCGACCTGCTAACGCATGCCATCCGCGGACACGCCCCATCTGGCGGATTCATCGGATTTTTGATCAGATCGGTTACCCTCGTTCGAGGGAACTACCTGGATGGCGTAACGAATAAACGGCCAAATACGGCCGTTCGACGGAGAGTTCTAGGCTACCTGGGTGATACCCAGGGTGCCAGCAAGACGGTCAGGACTGGAACGCCTCGATCGGGGGGCACGAGCACGCCAGGTTGCGGTCCCCGTGGGCCTGGTCGACCCGCCGCACCGGGGGCCACACCTTGGTGGCCGTCCGGCCCATCGGGTAGACGGCGAGCTCCCGGCTGTAGGGGTGGGCCCACTTGTCGACCAGGCAACTCGCGGTGTGCGGTGCGCAGCGCAGTGGGTTGTCCTCGGCGGGCCACTCCCCCTCGGCGACCCGGCCGATCTCGTCCCGGATCGCGATCATGGCATCGCAGAAGCGATCCAGCTCGGCCAGGCTCTCACTCTCGGTGGGCTCGACCATCAGGGTGCCGGCGACCGGGAACGACATGGTCGGGGCGTGCAGCCCATAGTCGGCTAGTCGCTTGGCGACGTCCTCGACGGTGACGCCGGTGGCCTTGGTGATCGGCCGCAGGTCCAGGATGCATTCGTGGGCGACCAGCCCGTTATCGCCGACATAGAGCACCGGGAAGCACACATTGAGGCGTCGGGCGACATAGTTCGCGGCGGCCACCGCGGTGAGCGTGGCGCGACGCAGCCCCGGCGCGCCCATCATCCGGATGTAGGCCCAGCAGATCGGCAGGATCGACGCGCTGCCCCACGGTGCCGCGGCCACCGGGCCCACTACGGCATCAGGGTGAGTCTGCGGATGCCCGGGCAGGAACGGAGCCAGATGGGCCCGCACACCGACCGGTCCGACTCCTGGCCCGCCGCCACCGTGCGGGATGCAGAACGTCTTGTGCAGGTTGAGGTGGCCGACGTCGGCGCCGAAGCGGCCCGGCCGGGCCAGCCCGAGCAGCGCGTTGAGATTGGCCCCGTCGACGTAGACCTGCCCCCCGGCGTCGTGCACCAGCGCGCACACCTGAGCCACACCAGGCTCGTACACCCCGTGCGTGGACGGATAGGTGATCATAATCGCGGCCAGCTCGGCACCGTGCTCGGCGAGCTTCGCGCGCAGGTCGACGGGGTCGATGTCACCGGAGCTGTCACACCCGACGACCGCGACGCGCATCCCGGCCATCACTGCCGAGGCCGCGTTGGTGCCGTGCGCGCTGGAGGGGATGAGGCAGACGTCACGACCGGTCTCGCCGCGACTGCGGTGGTAGGCGCGGATCGCCAGCAGGCCCGCGAACTCGCCCTGGCTGCCCGCGTTGGGCTGCAGACTGACCGCGTCGTAACCGGTGAGCACGGCCAGCCAACGTTGGAGGTCGCTGAGCACCTCGAGCAGACCTTGCGCGTCCTGCTGGGGCGCGAATGGGTGCAGGTCGGCGAACTGCGGCCAGCTGATCGGCTCCATCTCCGCGGTGGCGTTGAGCTTCATCGTGCACGAGCCCAGCGGGATCATGCTGCGGTCCAGCGCCAGGTCCTTATCGGCCAGCACGCGCAGGTAGCGCATCAGCGCCGTCTCGCTGCGGTAGGCGGAGAACACCGGGTGGGTGAGGAACGGCGTCGTACGCACCAACGCGGCGGGGATCGCGTCCGGAGTCCGGCGATCGAGAGTATCCGGGTCCGCACCCGGCACGCCGAAGGCCGCCCAGACCACCCGCAGGTGCTCGCGGGTGGTGGTCTCGGCGCAACTGATCCCGACGTGATCGGCGTCGGCCAGCCGCAGGTCCACCCCGGCCACGCGAGCGACGCGCACCACTTCGGCGGCCCGGCCGGGCACCCTGGCGAGCACCGTGTCGAAGAACGCGTCGCACACCACCTCGACGCCACCGTCGCGCAACCCAGCGGCCAGCACCGCGGCCATCCGGTGCACCCGCCGCGCGATACCCGCCAGCCCGTCAGGTCCGTGGTACACCGCGTACATCGAGGCCATCACGGCCAGCAGCACCTGCGCGGTGCAGATGTTGCTGGTGGCCTTCTCCCGGCGAATATGCTGCTCGCGGGTCTGCAGCGCCAAGCGCAACGCCGGTGACCCATCAGCGTCGCGGGACACGCCGACCAGCCGGCCGGGCAGCTGGCGCTCCAACCCTTCGCGCACCGCCAGATAGGCGGCGTGCGGCCCGCCGAAGCCCAGCGGCACGCCGAAACGCTGCGTCGATCCGATCGCGACATCAGCGCCGATCTCCCCCGGCGGCGTCAGCAGGGTCAGGGCTAGCGGATCGGCCGCGACGGCCACCGCAGCGCCGCGCTGGTGCGCCCGCTCGACCAGCATCGCGTGGCCACGCACCACGCCGGAAGCACCTGGGTAGGACAGCAGCACACCGAAGAACTCGCCGTCCGGAAGCCCGCTGGACAGGTCCGCGACGTCCAGCGCGATGCCGAGTGGCTCGGCGCGGGTGGCCAGCACAGCCAACGTCTGCGGCAATGTGTCGGCATCGACCACGAACCGCGATGAGGTGGCTCGGCCCACGCGGCGCAGCAGGGTCATCGCCTCGGCGGCCGCGGTGGCCTCGTCGAGCATGGAGGCGTTGGCCACCGGCAGGCCGGTGAGGTCGCAGATCATCGTCTGGAAGTTGAGCAGCGCCTCCAACCTGCCCTGAGAGATCTCCGGCTGGTAGGGGGTGTAGGCGGTGTACCAGGCCGGATTCTCCAGCACCGAGCGACGGATCACCGGCGGGGTCACCGTGCCGTGATACCCCATCCCGATCATCGGTACCCCAGGGTGGCACTGGGCGGCCCGCGCGCGCAGCTCGGCCAGCGCCTGCGCCTCGGTCGCCGAGGCCGGCAGGTCCGGGACGGCACCGGAATCGGCCAGCGTGGGCGGCAGCGCCAGCTGGGCGAGCTGCTCCAACGACTCCATGCCAATGACGTCCAGCATCCGAGCCAACTCGGCCGGACGCGGCCCGATGTGCCGGTCGGTGAACGGAGTGCCGTGCTCCAGTTCGGACAGTGACCGCCGGTCGGGAGTGCTCATCGCGGTGACCTCCGGGAATCGAGACTTCGGCGCCCGGACAGCAACGGCCGGAACTCTCCCGCGCGGGATTGCCGACTACGCCACCAACGTACTCGTGGAGGTGGCCCTCTGACGCTCCCCACACACCGACTGTGTTCGACTACACAGCGGGAGGCGTCAACTGATCCGGCGGGTCCGCCGGCGTTTGGTCAGCTCATCCTCCGGCGCGCTTGCGACGTGGCCACCATCGGCGCGCTCCGGAGGAAACCGGCTGATGGATCCGGCGATCTCCTTCATCGCGCCGCTGACGGCGATGCCGAACACACCCTGCCCACCCTGCAGCAGGTCCACCACCTCCTCGGGGGAGGTGCACTCGTAGACCGTGGTGCCGTCGCTGAACAGCGTGATGCGGGCTAGGTCGTGCACGCCACGGCGGCGCAGGTGCTCGACGGCAACGCGGATGTTCTGCAGCGAGACACCAGTGTCCAGCAGCCGCTTGACTACTTTGAGGACCAGGATGTCTTTGAACGAGTACAGCCGCTGGCTGCCTGAACCGGAGGCACCGCGGATCGAAGGCACCACCAGGTTGGTCCGGGCCCAGTAGTCCAGCTGGCGATAGGTGATCCCGGCGATCTGGCATGCTGCTGGGCCGCGATAGCCCAGCAGCTGGTCGGCCACGCCGTGTGGGTCGGCCACAGCGGAATCCGGAAACAGGGTGCCCTGCTCGGCCCCATCGCCGGCTTCGGGCTGGTTAACGTCATGCACCGTAACGTCATGCACCGGGGTGTCCGCTCCGCCGTGCGGTCCCTCGACCACCCGTGCCTCCCACGCCTTGTGCCGGCAGCCTGTGAGCCACGCGGCCCTCGGCGGACCTTCCGGCCGTTCGGAGCGAATCACACCGGCGCGACTCGCTATGCAGACCGACGGTAGGCGCCGCCGGGTGGTCGGTCAATCCGACGCGCGGAGTCTCACCCTCAAGTTCAGCTCAAGGACTGCCTTGATCAGGGATCCGCTCGGCGACAGAGTCTCATGTATCCGCTCTGCGGAAGTCCTCCGGGGAGACCGAGTTGAGGAACTCACGGAACTTCTCGACCTCGTTGTTCTCCTGCTCGTCCGGGATGATCATGCCAGCCTCGCAGAGCACCGACTCCTCGGCGTGGATCGGTACCCCGACCCGCAAGGCGAGGGCGACCGAGTCGCTCGGCCGGGCGGAGACCCGCACGTTGCCGTCGAAGACCAGCTCGGCGAAGAAGGTGCCCTCTTGCAGTTGGGTGATCCTGACCTGTTTCAGCTCCCCCCCCAGCGCACTGATCACGTCTCGGAGCAGGTCGTGAGTCATCGGCCGAGCCGGTTGCACACCCTGCTGCTCCAGAGCGATGGCGGTCGCCTCCCCAGAGCCGATCCAGATCGGCAGGTAGCGCTCACCCTCGCTCTCCCGCAACAGCAGGATCGGCTGGTTCGCCGGCAACTCCACCCGGACACCGACGACACGCATCTCGCTCATCGCGTTGCGCCTCCCTCCCGCCGCACCCTACGGTCGGGTGCTTCGAGGATCGTCGTGCTCAGCGGTGGATCAGGCACCGACCGCGGTTGCCGCCAGCCCAGTCGCGTCTCCACCATCACTACCCTCAGACGCTACACGCGGCACCGTCCCCATGCCGAGTCCCTCGGCGGCCTGAATTCCCCTGGGACGTCGTCTGGGACTCCATCTCCTGGGGCTTCTTCGGTCTGGGGCTCAGTTCCCGATGACGCCACGCAGCCCGATCTTCACGAGCAGGGCGTGCAGCCGCAACGACAGCACCGCCAGCTCCCGGACCACCTCATCGGCGCGGGCCCGGGCATCGGGATCTCGCTGCCGGCTCAACGGGGTGACGATCTGCGCCAGCAGGCCCACCTCCCGGTCCGCCGACGCCCGGAAGGACCTAAGGTGGCGGGGTTCCAGCCCGAAATCGGTCATCTCCCGCGCGGTCCTGGCCACCAGCAGCGCATCGGTGTCGTAGAAGCCGGCTGGACCGGGGCGAACCAACCCGAACTGCTCGAGTTCGGCCAGTACCGCCCTGCCGATGCCAGCGGCGGCGAGCAGTTCCTCCTGGGTCATCCGCACCACATCGGCGGCGAGCTCCTCCGAGAGATCCGGTTCAGTCGCCACGTCGGGAAGAGCGCTCAGCGGCGCCCGTGGCCGGCGCGGGTCGGAGGATCTCTCGGGACGTCTGCCCGGAGATCCTTCGGGCTCACCCCGGTCCAGCGCGTGCAGATGCTCCTTGATGACCCGCAGCGGGAGGTAGTGGTCCCGCTGAGCGGCGAGCACGTAGCGCAGTCTTTCCACATCCGCGCAGGAGAACTGCCGGTAGCCGGCGGCGGTGCGTTCCGGCTGGACCAACCCCTCGGACTCCAAAAACCTGATCTTGGAGATGGTGACGTCGGGGAAATCCGCCCGCAACTGGGCGAGCACCGCGCCGATACTCATCCCGGACCGATGCCCGGAGCGGCCCGGGACCGTCACCGTGGTCCCTGGTCAGCCCCTAGGCCCCCGGCACGCGGACCGGTCAGGAACACCAGCCGGAACTTGCCGATCTGCACCTCGTCACCATTGGCCAGCACCGCGGTATCCACCGGCTCACGGTTGACGTAGGTACCGTTCAGGCTGCCGACGTCCACCACGACGAACTCGCCGCCCTCGCGGCGGAACTCGGCGTGCCGGCGGGACACGGTCACGTCGTCGAGGAAGATGTCGCTTTCCGGGTGCCGACCCGCGCTCGTGGTGGACCGGTCGAGGAGAAACCGGGAACCGGCGTTAGGGCCGCGCTTGACGACCAGCAGAGCGGAGCCCTCCGCCAATGCGTCGACGCCGGCGATGGGCGCCGCCAGCGACTCGACGCTCTCGGGATCGGACAGGAAGTCAGCCCGGAATATCGAGGTCTGCTCCGGGCCCCGCTCCGGGGGTACACCGGGGCCGTCCTTCGTACTCACGCTGGGCTCTCCTTCACCAGAGGCAGTGGCTTGTGATCGGACCACAACCTACCGTGCCACCGACGGGCATTGCGACGGAGGTCAACGTCGGTCAATGCCTGAGTCAGGTTCCCTCACCAATGAGCATGCGGTAGTCCTCGGCGCTCAGCAGAGAGTCCATCGCGGACGCGTCCACCGACTTGATCTCGATCATCCAGCCCGCACCGTAGGGGTCGGAGTTGACCAGTTCGGGGCTGCTGTCCAGAGCATCGTTGCGGGCCACCACCTCGCCCGCCACCGGCGCGAACATCTCCGACACGCTCTTGGTCGACTCCACCTCACCGACCGGGTCTCCCAGCGCCACCACGTCGCCGACCGGGGGCAATGTCACGAAGACGATGTCCCCGAGCTGCGCCTGAGCATAGTCGGTGATGCCGACCCGCACAGTGCCCGCAGAGCCGGCCAGCACCCACTCGTGCTCCCGGCTGTACCGCAGCTCTTCGGGAACCACAGCGCGTTCCTCCACGTCATCCCCCACATCGCTCGCGATCCGTGGCCCTCGCGGCGCACACCGTCAGCCGAGCTTGAAGTAGATAGAGCACCCCAGACCAGACGTACAACGCGCCGCCCCACCCGATGAAGGCCACCGCCAACGCCTGGGCCGCCGCGCCCACCCAACCATGCACGTCGTGGGCGAGCAGCAGCAGGGGGAAAGCATAGAGCAGGCAGAGAGTGGCCGCCTTGCCCATATAGTGCACCGACGGTGGACCGTAGCCGTGTCGGCGCAGCACGGCCAGCGTCAGCAACAGGACGAGATCCCGGGCGATCAGCACGGCCACCACCCACCACGGCAGGATCTCCCGCACGCCGAAGGCGAGCAGGGTGCTCAGCGTGTACACCCGATCGACCGCCGGGTCGAGCAACGCACCCAGCCTACTGGTCTGGTTCAGCAGGCGGGCGAGCTTGCCGTCCAGCCAGTCGGTGAGGCCCGACAGGGCCAGTACGAGCACGGCGAGCAGGTCGTCGTGCGGGCCGAGCAGCAACCACAGGAACAGCGGGATACCGGCCAGCCGGAGCAGACTGAGCACGTTAGGCACAGTCAGCAGCCGGTCGGCCGGATCCCGCGCCTCTGGCCGGGGTTGGCTGGGCAGCACCTCAGGCCCTCCTGATCACACCCGGATTTGTTCCGCGCGAGGCACAGCCCGGGAGCCCAGCGTCCCACACCCCGCATGCCTAGTCGTCGAGGGAGCCATCAAGCGCTCGATCGTGCGTGAAATAGGGTGCGACGCTACGCGCACGGTCTAGAACCCGCCGACCGGAGTACCCTAACACCAAGCCGACCACGACACGTCTCGTCGGGCTGGGGCGCAGCCCTGTTAATTCTCCCACACTTTGACGCGCAAAACGACATATCCCCCGCTGCCGACGAAACCGTTTGATGCACTCACGCGGGCCCATGTCACACGATCACCTGAAGTGACAAAACAGTACTGAAAGTTCACTAGGGGGAAGGCGAGCCGGGGAGGCCTTCCCGAATCTTTGAGTTTCTGGCAGCTGCACGTGCATTCACTCATCACCATCGAAAACGAGTCTTTTCTTTGGAGGTTCAGCCTGGCCTGTGGGCAAGCTCGCGGTAACCGATGAATGTGGACCGGATGAAGGATCCACGGCATTCGGTGACGACAATGGCGACGGATCAGGCCCAAGCAACAACGGCCTCATGAGGGGGAGGAGGACCAGCAAGCCCGCCAGGCCAAAAACGACCGCGAATAAAGTTCTCCACGTGAGAGGTTTATCGTACCCTTTAAGAACGAAAATTGCCCCGACCGCAACCGCCAGAATCGCTACCAAGTTCGGATTCTGGTTATTTCCCGAGATGACACTGGAGATCGCCACGAGATCGACAATTCCGGAGATAATGAGTGAGAAGCACTCAATCCGTTTATTCTCACTGTGTTCAACCTGTTTCCACCTTTGCGACGTGCGAGGTCCGTTTCGGTCAAGAATCCGCGTCCAGGAGGGTTGACTGCGGAACCTGTGTAGCATCCTCGAGCCGGGGCGACCGAGATACGACTGTATGGGTGAGACTTTCACACTGCGAGAGAGAGTTCTGTCTTACGACAAGGTGCCTTCGCGCTCGAAAAGGATCCGACCGTGGTGCACGGTGCGCAGGCATGCGGGGAGGTCGGCTCCATGAAATGTGGCCCCGGAGGATTCGGGGCCACAGAGTTCGGGACCAAAGAAGTCGGCGCTGTCCCAGATCACGTAGGACGCCGGGGCGCCGGGGGTCAGGGTGCCGGCCAGCGGATCGGTTGCGGCAGCGGCCCGGTACCCGCCGTAGGTGTGCGCCGCGAGTGCCTCCATCACGCCGATCTCCGAGCCGGGGCTGCGATGTCCCACTGCGGCGCGCACCGCGCCCCACGGGTCAAGCGGCGTGACCGGCACGTCGGAACCGAACGCCAGCACCACACCGGCCTTCTCGAGCAGCGCGAAGGGGTTCATCGCGGCGGCTCGAGGCACCCCGAGCCGCCGCGCGTACATCCCGTCCGCACCGCCCCAGGCGGCGTCGAAGGCCGGCTGCACGCTGGCCACCACACCCCAGGCCGCCAACTGGCGGGCCTGGACGGGGTCCACCATCTCCAGGTGTTCCAGCCGATGCCTGCACTGTCGCAGCGCGCTGTCGCCGACCGCGGCCGCCGCGGCCGCGAAGCCGGCCAGTACCGAATCGGTCGCCCCGTCCCCGATCACGTGGAACCCGGCCTGGGTGCCGGCCAGGGTGCAGGCCCGGACATGCGCGGCGATCTGCTGCGCGTCGAGGTAGGACACGCCTCGGGTACCGGGGGCGTCGGCGTAGGGCGTGCGCAGCGCGGCGGTCCGCGAGCCGAGCGCCCCGTCACAGAACAGGTCACCCGCCAACCCGTGTGCCCCGGTGGCGGCGAGCAGCTCGCGGGCCTGCTCAGGCGTGCTGACCGCCTGGCCCCAGTAGCCGACCACCTCGACGCCGTGCTCGGCCGCCAGCAGGTCGGCGAGATCGTCGACGCCGGAGACCTCCGGGCCCGCGCACTCGTGCACCACAGCGATCCCGCGAGCGGCCGCCCCGGTCAGGAAGGCCTGCTGGGCGGCGCGCCGCTGGCCGGGTGTGATCGACTCCCGGGCAGCTCGGCGGACGTGGTGGTGCGCCTCCTGGGTCAGTGGGCCCTCGGCCACCCAACCGGGTGCGCCGATCGCCGCCGCGGCCTGGTCCAGGAGCGCCGAAGACACCACGGCGCTGTGCCCGTCGATCCGGGACAGGTACACCGGCGCGCCACCGGCGGCGCGGTCCACCTCGGCGCGGGTCGGCGCGCGGCGCTCCGGCCACGACGTCTCATCCCACCCGTGCCCCCACAACACGGTGCCCGGGCGGGAGCACCGCGCGACACCCTCCAGGCACTGCGTGAGCGTGGCGCAGCCGGTGAGATCAAGCCCGCTGGCGAGCAGGCCCGCTGACGTGGCGTGCACGTGCGCGTCGACGAAGGCCGGGGTGACCAGCGCGCCACGCAATTCGAGCACTTCGTCCGCGTCCCCGAAGCAGACCCGACCAGTGCTGTCGTCCCCCGCCCAGGCCACCGTCCCGTCCGCGACGGCCAGCGCGGTGGCCCCGGCGACCGACGGGATGCGCCCGCCCAACAACAAAGTAGTGCTCATGGCTCAGCAGTATTCCCGCTCCGTGGCGGTTGCACCGCGCGCCGTGGATGTGGTGGGGCCGGGCCACGGGCCGACCCGGCCCCACCACGGTAACCGGCCGGGTGGGAGGCACTCGGAGCCTTCGCCGCGTCGGGGTGTGCGGCCAGATTCGACCACCGGACCGGGATACGGCTCAGACCGAGCCGCACGCAGTAACGATAGCTAGAATCATAGCTACCGTCAAACCGATGAGTGGCTACCGCTCCCCGACCGGCGCCGACGACTACGCTGCGGCCTGCGACGGCAGAAGGGAGCACCCGATGGCGGAGCGGAGTGACCCGTCGGCGCTGCGCTGGCTGATCGGTGTCGAGCTGCGCAACTACCGCACGCGTGCCGGGCAGACGCTGGCCAACGCCGCGAAGGCGCTGGACTGCTCCACTGGTCTGGTCGGCCACTTCGAGAAGGGCCTCTACTTCCCGCAACCGGAACAGATCGCCGGGCTGCTGGGCTTCTACGGTGCACCCGCCTGGGACGTCGAGCGGCTCTCGGCCCTCGCCGGCCGAGCCGATCAGCGCACCTGGCTGGCGCCGTGGAACGACATCATCCCCGACTGGCACAAGACCTACGTCGGACTGGAGGGGCTGGCCGCACACGAGATCGCCTATATGCCGCTGGTGCTGCACGCGCTGACCCAGACTCAGGAGTACTCGATCGGTGCCACCGCGGGCAGCGCGCGGGTGCGGCCCGATCAGGTGGAGCGGCTGGTCGGCCTGCGGATGGAGCGGCAGCGCCGGCTGTTCAGTGACACCGACCCGCTGCGTCTCACGGCCATCATCGAGGAGTCGGTGCTGGACCGGCCGATCGGCGGCGTCGTGACCATGCGTGAACAGCTCCAGCACCTGGTGACGCTCTCCGCCCGGGACAATGTCGACATCCTGGTGCTGCCCACCGCCGTCGGGCGACACGACAGTGTCGAAGGAAAGTTCAGCGTGCTGCACTTCGAGCAGGCCCAGTCCATCGGCTATATCGAGTACGCGGACGGCGCCATCTACGTGCAGGATCAAGATCAAGTCGCGGCGTATACTCGAACTGCGGAGTCCCTGTGCTCCGTGGCGCTGCCGCCGCGCGAGTCCGTCGAGGCCATCGCGGCGCGGCTTCTCGCATCGGAGTAACCGTGGAGGACGGCATGACAAACCCAGGGTGGCGCGCCGGATGGCGGACGTCGACCCACAGCAACAACGGTGGCGACTGCGTCGAGGTCGACTTCACCGCGGCCGGCGTCGAGATGCGGGACAGCAAGGCCCACGGCACCGGGCCGACCCTGCACCTCACGCCAACCCAATGGGCCGCCTTCGTGGCCGGAGCCCGGGATGGCGAATTCGACTAGAAAAGCCCGGATTGCCTGAAGAATCGCGCTCAGCGCAGCTCGCCGCCTGGGGAGCGGGGCGTCGGCTTGTTGACGACCTCGCCCTCCACCACAGGGCCCTCCACCACGGCGTCTGGCACGAAACGCACGCCGGTGCGCCGCTGGGCTGAGCGCAGTATCCCGCGCCGGGCCAGCGCGCGGATGGGCGGCAGGAGCAGCAGCAGCCCCAGGACATCGGACACGAAACCCGGCACCACGATCAGTACCCCGGCTGCGGCGACCAGCATGCCGTCGAGCAGTTCTCGGTGCGGGAGTCGGCGGGTGCGGAGCGCCTCGACGAACGCTCTGAGCGTACGGGCACCCTCGCGCCGCAGCAGGGCCGCCCCGAGCAGTGACGCGAGAATCAGCAGCCCGATGGTGGCCAGGACCCCGATCGCGTGCCCCACCGCGACGAGCACCGTCAACTCGATGATGGCGGCGGCGACCAGGACCAGGACCGGCATGGCACGCGCCTCCTCTCGAATCGGTTCGGGTGGAGTGCGGTGCACACTCCGTTGTCGTGATAACGCCCGAAGCGGCGACTTCGCTCCCGAGGGGAACTAACCGGGCCCTGGCGGACGACTACTGGATCCAGGAGTCAGCGCGCCGAGCGGTTGTGGTCGCGCCGATCGGCGGTTCATCCAGGCGATCAAGGACGGTATCAGCGCGGCGGCCGGCAAGGCCGGGATGACCACGCCGGCGTCGAGTCCGGCCGGCAGCGCGGCGGACGTGGCTCGCCAGGTCTCCCAGGCGATCGCCCAACACGCCAGCGCGGTCATCACGGTCGGCTTCACCACCGCGGAGATCACCGCCCCGCTCCAGCAGGCCCACTCCGCCGGTATCCCCGTGGTCCAGCTGTTCGTCACCGACCCGGGCGCGCCCCCGGCCGGTGCCGGGGTGTTCGCCTACGTCAGCCCGTGCTACAGCTGCATCGGCGCGACGATGGCCGATATCGTCATCCACGACTCCGGCGGCGGGGCGGACGCGGTGTTCGTCAACGCACCCGATGTCGGCATCGCCACCCGCGCCCATCGCGCAGTGGGGTACCCAGATCCCCAACCCGGCTCGCCGCAGCCCTGGCGCGGTTCGGCGTCGAGCTGCCCCCGGATCGGACGATCGCGGAGATCCCCCTCACAGACCGGGCGATACTCGCCATCGCCAGAGCCGTCGACCGCCTGGCGGAGCAGCGACAGGGGGTGCTCGTCCTGGACGAACCCACCGCGTTTCTGCCCCAAGACGGGGTCGAACGGGTGTGTCGGCCATCCGGACCGTCGCCCGCCACAGTGTGGGGGTGCTGCTGGTCACCCACAACATCCCCCGGCCCTGGACATCACCGAGCGGATCACGGCGCTGCGCGACGGGCACCGGGTGCTGGAGGAGCCCACCACCGCGCTCACCACCCAGCGGCTGGTCACCGCGATGGTGACCGACCCAGCGATCTCGCGGGCGCGCAGGCCTCGCTCCCGCTCCCGCGAGGTCGCGCTGAGGGTTCGCGACCTGGGCGGCGAGGCGATCCGCGAGGTGTCCTTCGACGTGCGGGCCGGCGAGATCGTCGGTCTCACCGGATTGCTGGGCAGCGGCTTCCAGCACATCCCCTACCTGCTGTTCGGTGCCACCCCGGCCCGGTCAGGATCAGTGCGCGTGCACGGCACCCCGCTGCCTCGCCTCACCCCCGCGCGCGATCCGGGCCGGGCTGTTCCTGATACCCGGCGACCGGACCCGGCAGGCCGCCGTGCCGGACGCCCCAGCCGCCGACAACATCACTCTGGGTAACCTCCGTCGCCACGTCCGGCGCGGGCTGCTGCGCCAGGACAACGTCGTGGCGCACGCCAGCGCCCTGATGGAACCGGGCCGGCGTGGCGCCCGTCGCGCCCGGTCGCGACCTCCGCACGTTCAGCGGCGGCAACCAGCAGAAAGTCGTGCTGGCCAAGTGGCTCGACCGCGCGCCGACCGCGCTGCTCCTCGACGAACCGGTGCACGGGGTCGACGTGGCCTCCCGAGCGCAGATCTTCGCCCGCCTCGCCGCGCTGGCCGGCGCCGGCACCGCGATCGTGGTGGCCAGCATCGCCACGACGACCTCATCGCGGTCTGTGACACCGTGCTCGTGGTGGCCAACGGGCGGATCACCGCTCGACTCCACGGCGACTCCCTGACCACCCAGCGGATACTGACCGCGTGCTACCAGCACACCCGGTCCCCCGACGAGACGGTGTGATCCCGGACGAGCAGGCTGGGCCCGGCGGTTCGGCCTGCTCGCCATCTGGGCGGTCATGATCGCCGTGTTCGGCATCCTCCGGCCCGAGGAGTTCCTCACCGCCGGCACCGCCGGCGCGATCCTCAGCTCCCAGGCCCCGCTGCTCATCCTCGCCCTCGGGCTGCTCCCGGCGCTGACCGCCGACACCCTCGACCTGTCCGCCCCGGCCACGCTCGGCCTCGCCGACACCCTGCTCGGCGAGCTCAACGCCGTGCACCACTGGTCGCTGTGGGCCGCGACCGCTGTCTTCCTGGTGTGCGGGGTACTCATCGGGGGTCTCAACGCCGTGTTCATCGTCGGCTTCGGCGTCGACCCCATCGTGGTCACCCTCGGCACCGGCACCCTGCTCGGCGGCGCCGCACTCGGCATCAACATCGTGCCCACCTCCGGCATCAGCGCCGGGCTGGTCGCCCTCACCCGGCACCCGGTACTCGGGCTTCAACTGATCTTCTACCTCGGTCTCGCGCTCGCCCTCGGCACCTGGTACTTCGCCACGGTCACCCCCACCGGGCGGCACCTGTTCTTCGTCGGCGCCGGTCCCGACGTCGCCCGCCTCACCGGCATCAACGTGACCCGGTACCGCACCGCCGCGCTCGTCTACAGCGGCGTGATCGCCTCGGTCACCGGTGTTCTGCTCGCCGGCACGCTCGGCTCCTCGGACCCCACCATCGGCCCGACCTACCTGCTGCCGGTGTTCGCCGGCATCTTCCTCGGCGCCACCACGATCACCCCCGGCCGGTTCAACGCCTGGGGCACCGTGGCCGCGGTGTACTTCCTCACCACCGGCGTGACCGGCCTGGAGCTTCTCGGCCTGTCCGGCTGGGTCAACCAGGTCTTCTACGGGGCCGCGCTCGTCCTGGCCGCCACCTTCTCCCGCATCACCACCCGCAGTCGGCAGCAGATCAGCCCAAGGCACGAGGCCGGCTCGGTTCGGTGATGCAACAGCGCCGCAGACCTTCCAGCGCCGAACGACCCATCCTGCCGGCAGGGCTATAAGTTAGGAGTTCTCATGACCTCACAGCGTGGTCAGGCCAGACAGCGTGGTCAGACCAGCTTGTTTGACAGCGGCGATGCTCAGGCCGTTGCCGAGCGGGCCACGAGCGACATGAAGTGTGAATTCTGCGCCGTGCTCAGGGGTGAACAGAAAGTGACACTCATTCACGAGAGCGATCGCCTGATATCCTTTCTGGATCATCGACCGCTGTTCCACGGCCACGTCCTGCTCGTCCCGAAGATCCATGTTCTCCTGATGAGCGAGCTACCAGAGGACCGGGTGCAAGAATTCTTCACGGAAGCACAACGACTTGAGCGCGCGGTCGAAGCCGGCCTCGAGGCGGACGGATCGATGATCCTCATCAACAACGTTGTGAGCCAATCCGTCCCGCACTTGCATCTGCATGTGATCCCTCGGCGAAAGAAAGACGGGTTGCGGTTCTGGCTGGGACCGCGCCATCCGTATGACGCAGAGCACCCAGCCGAGTTCTACGCTGACAAGATTCGAGCAGCGCTCGCAGCTGTCTAAACACGTCGCTCCGGCCCGTTGAGATCAAGTCCACATCCTGTCTTGTTCTCGGCGTGCTCGGGGGCGTCCGATTCCGCGCGAATTCTGCGAAGCGCGTCCGTGCTCATGTGGGCCATTTTTTCGAGGATCCCTTCCGGGACGATCAGGTAGAGCACAGAGGAACGCGCTTCCCCGAACTGAAATTGGACCCCGCGATCTACCACGTTGCAGGCGACCTCGCAGTGACGGTCAACCTGCACCCAAGAATCGACACTAATCTCTTGCACAGCGAACATCCCAGCCTCTCTTGTGTTCTCGGTTCTGTAGCCTGTCGGGAGTTGTGACTGGCGCCACGCGACCGTCTGGAGGTGGCAACGGCGCCTAGCCCGTTTCTATCCTGAGGATCTTTATGTCAGCCAGCGGCAGGGGCGTGCGGACGGCTACCAGCGCCGCCGCGTAGTCCAGGTCTATGAGCGTCTCGCGCCGGACGTCCACCTTCAGCTCCTGGTGCCGCGCGTGCGGGCGCTGGTGGCTTGCGTACACAATCCGTCGAGTCACCAGGCCCCGCTGTGCCTTGCTCTTAGGGTGCTTCATGTGGCTCTCCTCGGGAGGGTCAGGTGCTGTGAGGAGCGTCGCGTGGACGCGCGCGCGGGGGAACCGACACGGGCCGACAGACCAGGTAGGAGACTAGCTCGGATGATTGCCGCATTTCGCCCACCCGCCATACCCGCTGGGCTACAGTGCGCGGCAACGACAAGTGGAGGGGGTCGACTATGGACGCTTGCCCGAACGTGGCGTTTCGACGTGCCCGGCGCGTCCGGGCTCTGACCCAGGCTCAACTCGCCGAGAGGGTCGCTGAGCTTGTCGAACAGGCCACCGAACGGGGTTGCGGGATCGACGCCGACTACATCTCCAAGGTCGAGCGAGGCGAGATCCGCTGGCCGAGTGCCGCATACCGGGCTGCCTTCCGGACGCTGCTCGGCGCCGCCTCGGACGCTGACCTGGGGTTGTACTGCCCCCGCTCGGCCGAGGCGACGCTGATCGTCACACCATCGATCGTCGCACCGGCTATCGTCGGGGATGAGCCGACCTGGGCGGAGGACGCCATGATCGACCGGGACCTGATCAGCTACGCCAGCGCCGCCACGATCGGCGCCCTGTCCGCACACCTACCGGGCATACTGCGCGGCGCGCTGCGCCGCCCTGTCGTCCCCGCCCGGATCGGCGAGCACCACGTCGAGCAGCTCAACCAGATCGTGGAGTTCTTCCAGCATTCCGACTGCCTGTTCGGCGGTGACATGTCCCGCACCGCCGCCGCCGGGCAACTGGAATGGTGCTGCGAAGTGCTGGCCAAATCGTCTATGTCCGATGAGGTCCGCCGGGCTTGGCAGTCGAGCACGGCCGGGCTGGCTGCCAGGGCGGGGCACATGTGCTTCGACTGCGGCGACCACATCGCCGCCCGCCGGTTCTTCCTTGTCTCACTCCAGCTCGCCGCCGAGGCCGGTGACGTGCAAGAGCGGGCGAGTACCCTCTTCGATGCCGCTCACCAAGCCATCCGGCTGGGCCGCCACAAGCTAAGCCTGGACCTCGTCCGGCTCGCGCGCGGCGAGGACCGGCGCCTGTCCCCGGTGGCGCGGGCCACCCTGACCGCCGTCGAGGCTCAGGCACTCGGCCACCAGGGCGACGTCACCGCCGTCGGGCAGGCCGATGACCTGTTCGCTCAGCGGGCCGCCGAGCCCGACCACCCGGCCTGGGCCTGGTTCTACCGCCCCTCGCAGATGACGTGTGAGGGCGGGCGAGCCCTGTTCGACGCGGCCATGCACGCCGGCGACGCCCGCATCGCCGCGATGGCCGAACACCGCCTGCAATCCTCCTACGACCTGAGCCCGGCTGACCGGGCCCGCAGCTTCGACCTGATCCGGGTCGCCTGCCTGGTGCTGCGGTTCGACGACCCCCACCGCGGCCTCGCCCTCGCCGGGCAGGCCCTCGACACGGCCGCGTCCCTGCGGTCCACGCGGATCGCCGAGGACGTCCGCATGCTCGCCAAGACCGCCGCCCCCCTGGAACGCAATGCGGCGTTCCGGCCGAGGGTGCGCGAGCTGCGCCGCACCGCCCAGCGCGTCGCCCAAGCCGTCGCTTGAGCGAAAGCGCGGTTCGGGCTTATCGGCGTTGCGCGGCGAAGACGTCGACAAGCCGAGTGAGCACCCGTTCCCGTACCCCCTCAGCCTCGCGGGTCGTCAGGGTGCGGTCCCCGGCGTTGATCGTCAAACGGAGACCGACCGCTTTGCGCCCCTCGGGCAGACCGGTGCCGGCGAAGATATCGAACACCGACACGTCTGAGAGCTCGTCGCCCCCGGCCGTCATGGCCTGGCCGACCACGTCACCGATGGCGACGTCCGTGGACACCGCGACGGAGAGATCCAACAACGCTGACGGATACCGGCTGGGCAGCGGTGCCACGTACTCGGTGCGACGCAGCGTCACCAACGCGTCCGCGTCGAGCTCAGCGGCGAACACGCGCTGGCCACCGAGACCGAAGGTGGCGGCCACGTCGTCTCGAAGCATGCCGAGGTGGCCGAGCACCTGCTCGCCATGAACGACCGCTGCGCAGGCGGCGGGCAGGTAGGGAGCGGCTTTCGCCTGCACCAGCCGCACTCCCTCGATGTGGAGATCCTCGACCAAGCCGAGGACGACGTCGGTGACGTCGTACAGATCAACCGGACGTCGCGCATCCGACCAGAGGCCCTCGGGCTCCGCGTCACCGACCATCGCCACGGCCACCCGCTGTTGCTCCCGCGGTAGACCCGGGTCTGTGCCCTCGTACTCGGGGAGCACGACGACGCCGTGTTCGAACACGTGCACGGACCGCTGGGAGCGAAGATTGCCTTCCACGGTCATCAGCAGGCCCGGCAGTAGCGAACGACGTAGGGCGGTCAACTCCGAGGACAACGGGTTGAGCAGTGGAAGAAGCGGTTCCGCAGCAGGTCCACCGAGCGCCGAGTGCGCCGCGGGCGAGCTGAGTGTGTAGCTGATCACTTCGCACAAGCCGCCCCGGATGAGTGACTGGCGGATCGCGGTGTGGCCCTCGCGTGTCCTCTCGCGGACCGGGGCGGGAATCGCCTCGTGCGGCATCGTCGCCGGCACGTGCCCGAGTCCGTGGATGCGCACGACCTCCTCCATGAGATCGTGCGGGATGCGCAGGTCGGCGCGTTCGTCACCCACCGAGACCGAGAAGACCGTCCCCATGCGGTCGAATGTGAGCCCGAGCCGGTCCAACACAGCGGCCACGTCGTCAGGCGTGTACGTCGCACCGATCGTCACGCTGAGGGCGTTGACGTCGAGCTGGATCGTTCGGTGGTTCGGCGGCTGGGGCCGGGTCTCGCCGTAACCGTGCACCTGAACGTCGGGGTTGACCTCGCGCAGCAGTGCGCAGAACCGGCGCAGGCCGGTCTCCACGAGCTCCGGGTCGACACCGCGGCTGAACCGGGCAGAGGCGTCGGTCACGAGCCCGAGGGCGGTCTGCGCGCGGCGGATGGACAGGAAGTCGAACGACGCCGCCTCGACGACGACCGACGTTGTCGACGGTGTCACCGCCGTGGGTCGCCCGCCGACGAGACCCGCCGCCGTGACAGGCGTGTCGTGCTGGTCGACGATCACCGGTACTCCGACCGGCAGCGCGACGGGTGGCGCTGCCTCCGGCCGCGTCAACAGCCGCAGCGAGTCGCCCTCCCGGGCAGCCCGCACCCCGAGCCTGGGTCCGCCGAGCCGGTCTCGGTCGTACACGTGCAGCGGCTGCCCGATTTCGAGCATGACGTAGTTCGCCAGATCGACCAGACCGCTGACCGAGTCCATCCCCGCGGCGCGCACCCGGTCGCGAAGCCAGTCCGGCGCGTCTCGGTCGTCGACCCCGTCGATCATCAGGATCGCGAAGCGCCCACACAGCGTCGAGTCGACGATCCTCGGCGCCAGATCTGGCCGGGGAGATGGTAGGTCGGCCAGGTCGACGTCGATCCGCAACGGAGCTCCGGTGATGGCTGCCACCTCGCGGGCGATACCGACCATGGCCAGACAGCGCGCCATGTTCGGCAGGATGTCGATGTCCAGAACGGCGTCCCCGTCGGGCAGTGTGTCGATCGACTCGACTTCCAAGCCGGCGACGCTCAGCCGTTCCGCGATGGTCTCCTCGGACTCCGAGAAGGCCACCAGCTCACGGAGCCAACGAACCGGCGCCTTCATTGCTGTCACTCCTGTCGGTCATCATCGTGTTCCGGAGAACCGGTCTTCTGCCACCCGTTTCCGCTGCCACTGAGGGCAGGGTCAGGAGAAATGGTTCAGGAAGCGCAGGTCGCCCCGGTAGAACAGTCGAATGTCGTTGATTTCGTGCCGCAGCAGGAGCTGGCGCTCGACACCCATTCCCCAGGCGATACCCGAGACCTTGTCGGGGTCGTAGCCGCCGTTGCGCAGCACGGTCGGGTGCACCACACCCCCGCCGAGCAACTCCAGCCATCCCGTGTACTTGCACACCCGGCAGCCCGCTCCGTGGCACGGGGTGCACTTGATGTCGATCTCGACGCTCGGCTCGGTGAACGGGAAATAGCTCGCCCGCATGCGGACTTCGTCGCTGCCGTACACGTGGCGGGCGTACGCGAGTAGTATTCCCTTAAGATCACTCAGCCGAACATTGTCGCCGACCATCAGTCCTTCGACCTGGAAGAACTGAAGCTCGGAGCGCGGGGTGACGTCCTCGTTCCGGTAACACAGCCCCGGAATAATCACACGCAACGCCTCCGGTGCGTGCGCGCGCATCGCGCGAATCTGGCCCGCCGACGTGTGGGTACGCAGCACCACCTGCGGCGTGACGTAGAACGTGTCCTGCATGTCACGGGCGGGGTGTTGGGGCGGCATATTCAGTAGCTCGAAGTTGTACGCGTCCAACTCCACGTGGGGCGACTCGAAGACGGTGAAACCCATCTTCTCGAAGACGCCGATGATCTCCTGGAGCATCGACATCACCGGGTGCGCCCTGCCCCGATGTCTCCGCCGGGGCGGGAGTGTCACATCAACCGCGTCCTTGGCCGAGGCCGACTCATCCGCTTGCACCTCCTCGGACCGTCGGTCGAACGCCTCGGTCAGCGCCTCCCACGCCTCGTTGACCAGCCGCCCCAGCTCGGGTCGTTCCGCCGGGTCGACCCTGCCGATCGACTGGCGCCAGCGCGCGATCTCACCCGAGCGTCCGGTGTTCTGCCGGCGCCATGCGGCAAGGTCGTCCACCGTGCCGGCCGCCTGCAGCTCACCCAGCGCGCGTTCCAGGTACGCGGCCAGGGCCTCGCCGCCCGTCCCGGCCTCAACCTTCATCAACATCCCCAATTGTCTCATCGTCTGACCGCTGGCCATGGCCCGCCGAAGCGACCGACTCTGCCAGCGCGGCGCCGCTGGAGGCGCTACCCGAACCGGGAAACTCTAGCAAGACCCGGTCACTGGCGAATCAGGGTCGAGGCCATCGATGCCAACGCCTGCGAGCGCGTCGCGCAGGCGCCGCAGGGCGACGCTCCAGTCCCAACCCGCCGGGATCGCGGTCGCAGCGAGCATACCCTTGGCGCGAGCTTCACCGAGGTCCGTATAGACACGCCACATCATCTCCTGTAGATGTTCCAGGTCGGCATCGGCTTCCTCTGCATCGGCGGTCGGCACTGGCCACGTCGCCGGGCGCAGAGTGCATCGCAGCGGATAGGCGTACGAGTCATCCAGCCAGACGCCGTGGCCACCAAATCGGGTGGCGATGACGGCTCCGCCAGTCGCCATGAACTCCAATGCCGCCAGGTTCTTACCCTCACCGCGGCTTGGTGCTACGAGGCAGTGCATGCTGGCGTAGAGGCGTAGGAGCGCCGTCCTGCTCCACGTTCCGACGTGCGGGAAGACCCGGTCCTGTCCTCGCGCTTTCAGCAAGTACTCCTGTGCAGGCTCCGGTACCGCTGCCGCTTCGTCGAGCACCTCGGATCGCAGGGATGGGTCACTGATCAGTGGGTTCATCCGGTCCACGAACTTGATGTGCAGTTGCGCGTCGAACCGCGCAGGCCCGTGCTGGTCGAGGAGTGCGGCGAACGCGTTGAGCACCGCCATCGGATTCTTGCGGTCGGTGAGGTACCCGATGAGGAGGAACCGGACCGGTGGCCGCCACAGGCGCTCTAGGTACGGCCATGCCGCAGCGTCGAAACCGCCCTGCACGGTGAGCACGGGCGGGACCGATGGGCCGAGTGATCTGAAGGCGCCAGCGGAGACCGGATCGTACGCGACGACTGTGTCGTACGCCGACACGTTCCGACGGATGTCGTCGATCTCGGGGTGGTTCGCGAACGTCGTCCACTCCCACATGCTCCACAGCACGCGATGGCGTGATGCGGCCAGCTCAACCGAGGATAGGCGGCTGCGATCGGCCGAGACGTGCGCTAAGAGAAGGTCGAACGGCGGTCGCAATGGCTGAACGAGCAACCGGGCGACGGGTTGAGGAAGCGGGGGCGCCACCTCCAACGGGAACAAGAACGGGTCCTGCCCGGTGCGTATCATCGCTGTGGCTACGCCAATGCCGTCTTGGCCCCAGCCACTGTGTGGCGACAGCGACGTCTTGAGCAGTACCCGCGCCACACTGTCGCCGCATCTCACTGTGCTCACGGCTACGCCTGATCACCGTCGACGGGATGGCTCCCCGCCGTATAGACCGACAGAGCGCGCTCGAAGAACCTCTGCGCCGTCAACGTTTTCCCGTCGTCATCAACACCGAGCGGATATTCCGGCTCCGGGTGGACGAACACAGCCACGGCCCAGCGTTCCTGCAAAGACGAACGGATACGGTGGCGTCCGGCTTGGACTCGATCAGCGACACGAACGGAGAGCATCTCCCCCGCGGCCACAGCCCAGTCCGATTCGATGGGCCGCCACTGCCCAGCTTCGTCCGCCAGCTCCAGCGAAGGCATCGACTCGGCTGCGAAGAACGTCGCCAGACCAAGGTCGGTATGCGGCGCGAACCCAATGCCGCCGGAACGGGGCGTGTAGTGCAATAGTCGCGCGACGCTCTCGACAACGCTCACACACTGACGCAGCTCGTTGGCCGGCAAACCGAGGGCCGCAGCCAGCGCCGCCAGCAGATCTGCGGCGATCTCGACGCATCGTTTCAGCAGCCTGTGGACAGCTGCTCGATCTGCCTCAAGCTCTACCGGCCACAGATCCGGTTTCCCGCCGCCCAACTGCCATACTTCGCTGGGCCGGTCGTCGCGTGACGCCGGCCGCCAGCCGATATTGCCGTACCCGCTCGGGTCGACGAACATGGCCTTCCGCTCGACCGGCAATGAGAATACGTGACGTGCCGCGTCCAGTGCTGGCTGCCCCAACCCCATCATGTCCATATTGGGGATGGCAGTTGCCCAACCGCGGGAGAGAAGACCTGACACGGCTATATCTAGGTGCGTCTGGCCTGTGGTCATATAGTCACCGTGGCCCATGGCCCGTTGGTCATAGCAGACCGCGCCGCATCGAGGTGGTCCCGGGCGAGTGGCGGCACCTCGTCGTCGGACAGCACGGTAAGACTTTGTCCGAGAAAGCGGTAATAGTCAGCGACGACCGACCGCTGAGCGGCGGTACGGCCTCGGACCAGCCCATCCCAGATCGGTACCCGCATGTAGAAGCGCGCGTCGATGAGCGTCTGGAGCAGGTTCAGCGTCGGTTTCGACAGTGACTGACAGACCGTCGGCAAACCCATCGGCGCTGTCAGACCGTACCGTTCCGGGTCAGGTACGAGCCGCGTGCCGCGATCCCCGCCGAGTGCCGGGCGAAGCTCCGCCCGCCGCCGGGCCCGCCGGAACTCCGCCGTGCCCGGATCCGGCGACAGGATGCTGCAGTTGATGGCGAAGAGCGGAAGCGACAAGAACGCGTCCAAGTCGTACATGATGGACGCGACAGTGTCGTCCGGACTGCCAATAATGAAGCCGGCGACGACGCCGATTCCGGCAGCCGCGAGGTGCCCGACAGCGGCACGGTTCTGGGCTACAGTCGTTTGCTTGTTGAAATAGTCCAGGTTGGCCTGTCGCATCGTCTCGAGGCCGAGAAACACACGCCTACAACCAGCGGTGGCCAGTCGATGCGCGATCGTTTTGTCGATCCGTTCGACCCGTGCGTAGCAAAACCACGGCACTCCGATGTTTCCCAGCACGTCCAGTAGCTTGCCAAGCTCGGGGTGCTGCATGAGGTCGTCGTCGTGGAGTTCCAGGCTGTCATGGCCGAGCGTCCGCACCAGATAGTCGATATCGCGCGCGACGAGGTCGGGCGATCGGGCAACATGACGGCCATGGATCAGGTACGTTGAGCAGAATGTGCACCGCGCCGCACAGCTCTGCGTGCAGATGTAGACCTGTGGGCACTGGCCTAGCATCCGAGTGAAGTTAGTCGCATACACTTGACCATAGCTCATCTGATCGGGGAGCAGATCGTAGGCGAACACCGGTGGTGGCGACTCTTCAATCGATCGGTCAAACGCCTGTCGACGGACGACCTCTCGTCCATCGAGCTGATAGCAGACTCCGGCGGCTTCAGGGCCTTCGCCGAAGCGGGGTGACAGGAACGTCGTGAGGATGTGTCGGAATGCTGCGGCACCTTCGCCACGAACCACGAAGTGAGTGTTCTTGATATCCGGGGCGAGGCTGGCGTGAGCGCCACCGACGACGATCAAGTATCGGGTGGGGTCGAACCTTCCCAGGAACTCCTCAAGGCGATCGACAGTCGGCGTGTAGCTGCTTGCCGCGACGATGCGCCGCCCCGAGGGCGCCAGCCATGACTCGATGGCGTCCGCCATCTGCTGCTCGTCGGGATAAACTTCTTGGTCGAAGTAGCGCAACTCCGGTGGGTCAAGCCGGCCGCGCTCGCCATCGACGCGGAGAGACTGCGCGATGCTGAGCAGCCCGAGCGCGGGAAAATGTGCCGCGAACCGCTGCCGGGTCTGTCCTCGACGTACGGACACCGTCCGGAAGCTGTGGTGGACGAGTGCGATGCGAGCCGGCGTAGACGGCGAGAGCGAGAAGGCGTCGCCGTCCCTCAGCAGTGACAGGTCATGCATCAGAGCCAGCCCGCATTGCACAAGGAGTGGCGCGTCGCGCCGATACGAGCGTCGCAGCAGCGCGAGCGGCGAGCGCAACCGCCTCGGGAGGTGCGCCCAGCCCGATCCGCAGGCCCTGCGGATGGCTGACCGAGCGGCGCTCGTGGACAACTACCAACGCCGTCCCCGGCATCACCGCGATGTCCTGCGCCAGCAACGCATCTGCCACTTCCCCATCGGTTGGACCGCCGTTCCATTCCATCCACAGGAACAAACCGCCCTCCCACTTGGCGACCCGTAACCCAGACACGCCGACTTCCTCAACCGCTCCGCGGCCCGCCTCCCACCGCAGCCGGTACGCGCTGACCACTATCTCGCGAAGGCTGGGTTGAGCGCGGAACGCACGAAGCAGGTGCATGGTCAAGAACTGGCCTACCTTGGGCGACTGGATGATGAACGACCGTTGCAGCCGCGACAACTCATGCACGACCTCTGCCGAGGCCACGGCCACACCAACGCGTTCTCCCGCCAGACCGAGCTTGCTCATACTGAACAGGCGTACGACGTTGGGGGCATCGACCGGGGGACGATCCTCGTCCGTGATCGGCGCGAACGGGGGCGCATACGTCTCATCGAGCACGAGTAGGGCATCGCAATCAGCTGCCGCTGCGGCGAGCGCGGTCAATTCTCCGGTGCTCCAGTCGCGGCCGGTGGGGCTGTGCGGTCGTGACAAGATCACGGCACCGACGCCGGACCAATCGCGGATCGCTGTCACGTCGATGACCGGCCGCCAGGTTCCATCGTCGGCTGGGACCATCATGTATGGTCCCACCGCCGGATGGTGTGGCGACGTCCGGTCGACGGCACCGGCGAACTCCAACCCGATCGGGTAGAGGGCCCGGCGGCCTTGAGCGGTGAGCCACCGATGCAGATAGTGCAACGCCGCCTGGATACCTGGAACAGCGATAACTTCCGCTCGGCAGACCCGTCGTCCGTACTGCTCGGACATCAGGCCGGCGATTTCTTCCCTAAACTCGTCGAGCCCATCGAGCTGCGTGTAGGACGACAACACCACATCCCGCTGGTCATCGTCTGCGAGGTCGCGCAGACCGGCGCGCAGGACGTTGCGCAGCTCCGGCGGCACCAACGGTGATCCGGTGGAAAGGTCGAGAGCAACCGGCGACGCCGCCAAGCGGTGCAGGATGTCATGGAAACCCATTCGCTCCCCGCACTCTCTCATTGGTTTTGGCGGGCGTCGACACCGGGATGACGTGCGGGCGCAGCAACACGGCGAGCTGTTCGGTCACCGAGAAGACGTTGTCAACGTCACGCTCCACCCGTCCGGCAACTCCGGCCGTGCCCAGCCGGTCGCTGGCGATCGCCGCCGTCACGCGGGCCAGCGCGGCCACACCGTCGCTGCCCGGCCCCAGCTCGATGCACACCTCGTGCAGCCGCTGCAACAACGTCTGGAGACCATCCTCCCACCCGAAGAACAGGTCAGACTCTGTTGTCGACCCTCGCGCGGCGGAGTAGTCATCGGAGAACAGCCGACGGGGAAGGCTTGCAGAATCCCACACCCGGACCTTTGTCGCAGGGCCGGTGCCCTCCACCAGGTCGCGGACAAACTCGAAATTCTCCTTGGAGGAGACTTCGCTTCCCGCCGCTCGCCGCGCAACCGCGAGGGCGTCCTGCACAGAGGTGTAGTAGTCCTCGCGCTCGTCGCGCAGCACGTCGACCACCTCGGGCGGACCACCGGCCAGGCCGTCAAGTGGTCCTCCATACAGGCTGGCCTTAGCCACGATGTGGGTCGGAGTCCAATCCGTTGGCGCGGCGTCGTAGTAAGCGGGAACCAGCGCCTTGAGCCTACTGGCGACGTGCCCCAGGACCCGCCCGGCAGCGTTGATCTGACGTCGCCCGAAGTCGCGATTGCCAGACGGGTCCTCTCGGTACTTGTACAGCAGCATTGCCGCCTCGCGCAGATGCGCGAAAGAATCGGGACTCTTGAGGAAGTGCTCAAGAGCACCCTTGCGGCTCGTCACCCGACCGTTCACCAACGAGTATAGGTGGAACAGCGCCGAACTCGCGATGTTCCACGTGTAGCCGCCGATGAACGGGTAGAATGAGTGGTCGTCCGGTGTAAGCACGTAGAGGGACACTGCTCGTGCGAAGTTCTCTGCCAGCCACCCGATGCCACCCACTGAATGCGTGTATGCAGCGGGACCGACCGGGCGCCATCCGCGGACGTCTGCCGGGTGGTCACCATAGACGACTCCGCAGCGGACGTACATGTTCGCTGCGAGTACCGGGTTCACGTGTACCCGGCGAAAGTGGTCAGCCGAGTTCATCAGTGTGGCATGGACACCGACGTTCCCGCTGCGGGAACGATCCGGAACCATCTTCCAGTGCCGGTCCTTCACGTGTGCTTCCACCAGGAAACCGCCGTCACTCAGGTCACGGCACTGCTGGAGAAGATCGGTCAACCAAGCCAATGACATCGTTCTCAGCGCGAGCCCGTCGAACAGGAAGTGGATGTCAAAGTCCTGGTACCAGTCGTCTGGTACCTCGTCTGAGCAGCTGCCGATAAGAAAGACTGAGCGGAGCGGGTCAAGACGATCGTCACCCACCGCTACGTCGGCCGAGTCGCGGATCATCGTCCGGAGCTTGACCACCTGCTCCCGCACATTGGAAGCGGGTTTCGGTTCAAACACACCAGCCATACGAATACCCATCTCACAGCCTGCTCCACAACGGCCTATTTAATCTCCGCGCAGGGCTCCCGCACCCCTGGGTTCATGGGGAACTTCTCCCGGTGTTGGTACCAACAATCGAATAATTCACGGTAGTCGACGAACAGCACCTCGACCATCTGACGGATCTGCTCGTACAGCTCCGAGCTCAGCTCGTGATGCTCAACATCCTCCGGCTTCACGGAGTGCGCGGCCTCCTCCTCGTAGTGTGCACGTCCCAGGTACTGAAGTTCCTCGTCCATCCCGAGAGCGATGGCCGCCTTTCGAGTGTGACCGATGAACACCACACCGGTCGCCTCGAACACGAGGATGAGAGCGAGCTGGTAGCGAAAATCGCGTTGGGACATCGTAAAGTGAATCAGCCGGAAGATCATCTTTCGGTTAATCTCCGTCGCGGGGCTCCACACCTCGTTACACCATTCAAAGATCGTCTCTCCCCAGCATGTGAGATCGAAGCCGATTTTATCGAGGTCTGTCAGGTACCAACGCCAGTGGTCAGCATCCTCAAGGCAGTACGCGTTGATGTGATGCTCCAGGTCCGTCTGGGGATTGTCACGGCTCAGAGTCGTGAGAACGTCCTTGAAACCCATCAGATAGTACAGCATCGATGGCAGGAAGCTGAGCCTGCGGTACCCGTCGACAGACTCATCCGACAACCACTTGAAGAGCAGGCCCTCCGAGAGTGCTTCTCGCTCAGCATCAATTTGACGAACGATATCGGCCATCGAATGCACGATCGACTCCTCGCCCACGGGACTCGTGCCCATCCAGCGGTGACTCGTGCTCCTCGCGGCCGCCCGGTGTCCTCCTCGATCGGTTCCAACAATCAAGCTCACGACCAGTCGTCGTGTCAAGTGCTTGTAGCCGTAAGTGTCCAGGTCCACGAACACGATCCGCCCGTCACCGGACCGCACGAGGTTGTGGTTGCGGGCATCGCCGTGCACCGCAGCCGGCGCCGTCTCGAAGCCTGGGGCACCGTGGCCGCGCTCGTCCTGGCCACCACCTTCTCCCGCATCGGCACCCGTCGCCAGCGGCACGATCAGGCTCAGCGCGCCCGAACTGGTCACACAGACAGCAGCAAAGACGGGTTTACGGGAACCCTGGGGATCCGGTGGGCGACTAGTGTTACGTGGACTGCGCGCAGTGTAAGGAAGACCTCTCCGCCCGGCTGGACGGCGAGGAGAGCGAGGCGGAACGGGACGTGATCGACGCGCATCTCACGAGCTGTGCTGCGTGCCGCCGGTTCGTCGACACGGCGGTGCGCCTCACCAGCCTTGCTCGCACCGACGTGGCCGCTGACGAGCCCGACGTCGTCGCGGCGATCCTCGCGGCCGCCCACCCGTCGCACCGTCCCCATCGTCAACCGCGGGACGGCGACGTCCACGCCGCGGTGGCGGCGGCGCGGTGGTGTGGCTGCACCTGTTGTCGTCGGTTGACCGGAGGGCTCAGGCCGTTGCTTTGACTCCGTCGAGCGGGTCGGTGAAGTCGAAGACGGCGGTGTCGTCGTAGGCGGCCAGGATCCGCTGGGCGGTCGTGGTGATGTGGATCTCGTCGGGTCCGTCGTAGATGCGGGTTCCCCGCGCGGTGCGGTGGACCACGGAGAGGTACGGGTGCAGGAGCCCTTCGGCGCCGAACACCTGCACCGCCCGGTCGAGCACATCGTTGACCATCAGCGAGGCCGCGACCTTCGCCGCGCTCACGTCCGAGGTCGTGGCCAGGCCGGCGTCGAACACCGCGGCGGCCCGGCGCAGCAGGCCGCGCGCCGCGCAGATCTCGGTGTACGCCGCGAACACGTGCTGGTACATGAGTTGCTTGTCGGCGAGCACCCCGCCGAGGGTGCGGCGCTGGCGCATCCGCAGGCACATCAGGTCGAACGCGCGCTGCGCCTGGCCCAACCAGTGCATCGCGCGCAGCAGCCGCCCAAGGTTCAACCGCCGCCCGATCACGGCGCTGCCCCTGCCCCGTTGGCCCACGAGATGGTCCTCGGGCACCCGCACGTCAGGAACTCGAGCTCCCACTGGTCGGACTCAAGACCCAGCACGGACAGCGGCCGCACCACCCGGAAGCCGGGTGTGCATGCCGGCACCACGATCAGCGACAGCGCGCCGCGCAGCAGACTGGCGTCCGACCCGCTGATCCCGGGCTCGGTCATGCCGTAGCCGGCCACCGCGGTTCCCGCCGCGAGCGGTGCCAGGTACTCCCCGCGGACGCTCTCCGAGCCCGACTCGTGCAGCATCCGCACGTCGAGCGTCGCGTCGGCACCGAACACAGCTGGTCCGTGCAGCGTGCGGCCCTCCTGCTCGCCGATCGCCAGGTACTCGGGCAGGGTGAACCCGGCGCCCCCGAGCTCGGGAGGTAGTACAGCCCCCAGAGACCGGCCGAGCGTGCCAACCGCTGCAGCTCGGCTAACATCCCGGGGCCCTCCGGACCGGCGAGCAGAGCCTCGCGGGGCAGGATCTCCTCCTCGGTGAACCGGCGCGGCGCCCCTGCGGCGGCTCGGGGTGCGAGCGTGAGCACCGACGGTGATGTCGTTTCGGAAACTCGCCGCGGTGGCGCGGGGATGCACCGGTAGCGTGTCGGTCCGGGCGTAGCCCGGGTCCACCCCTAGACTGGCCTTCTCCACGAAACACTGGTCTTCCCACGACGAAGATCTCTTCCGGCGGCCCTAGGAGCGCTCAATGGCCATCGTGGGTGGCCGCAAAACCCCAGGTCCGACCGCCAGCGACAAAATCCTCGAAGCCGCGATGCGCCTGTTCGTCACGCGGGGTTACCCGCCCACGACGGTGGAGATGATCGCGCGTGAGGCGGGGGTCGCCGTCCAGACGGTCTATTTCAGCTTCCGCGCGAAGGCGAACATCCTCAACTGAGCGGACCGACCTGCGGATCGTAAACCACGACCAACATCGTGCACGGTGCGCAACGGGTAGCGTCGAATGGGTGACCTGCCGGTGTCGTCGTGCTGATGCGCTGCGGCCTGCGCTTGGCCGATGCGCGGGACCTGCCTCGCGATTACCTCGTCGCTGACGCCGACAGCGTCCCAGCACGTGGGCCCGAGCCATGCCTGCCGCTTCGCACACGGTGATGAGTGATCCGACCATGCGACCGGTCCAACCGGCGTCGACCAGGCCGGTTGTGGACTCGGCGAGATTGTTCTGGGTGGCGTAGTCGAGCAGTAGTTGTCGCATCGCGGCGATCCGCGCGGTCGCGGCGTCACGGACGTTGTGGGATTCGAGGAATCGCTGAAATGTTGAACAGCCACTGCGCGGAAGACGGCTGGTCGGGGTGGTGGCGGCCAAGCTCCAGGTCAGGCGGCTGCTGTAGACGTAGCTGAGGTCAATGTCGATCCCGCAGCGGGGTGCGAGCCGGGTGGCCAGTTCGTGGATGCCCTGGCGGTGCGAGGCGTGGGCCTTGATCTGGCGGGTTCAGGCATGTCTAACGATTCACCCAAAAGAGTCACGTTTCCACTCCCCGGATTGCACGGAGAGTTATATGGGTAATTCGCCAGGGTGGCCGATCGGCCACGCGAACAGCCGAGTGTCCCGCCCTGGCCATCTCGCTACAATTTAATACATTACAGGCCGCAGCTCCGGTGCATCAAATCTCAAACGATACGATATGGTGCGGTTCCCGGTTTCCGACTGCCTGCAACTGAACGAGAAAGGCCAGAACGTGGGCGGCGAGCAGATGCTGAAGATAAGTGATTTCGGCCGCGAACTGTACGGGATGTCAGGAGCACCCCGTCAGGCAATGATTAATTACGGGAAGGTGTTGCTGGCCATCGCGGGAGCCGACGGCACGGTCAGTCCAGCAGAGTACAACTGGCTCATCGAGCATCAGCGCAAGTTCGGCGCCCCTGCGGATGTCATCGCCGAGTACGAGAACTTCGACTATCAGTCAGCCAACTTCGACGAACTGCTGGCTGACATCAGCGTGGACGTTGAGACCTGGAATCCCGCACCGCACTTGATCTACCACGCTATCCAGATGTGCGGCGCCGACGGCACCTATGCTGAAGCCGAGCGATCCAAGGTTGTCCAAGCGGCCCGGGCCTTGGGTGTGCCTGATGACATTGTGCTCACCTTGCATGCCCTCATCGACATGGAAAAAGCCGTCTACGACATGCGGGCCGCTCTTTTCCGTGTAGCTGCCCTCGAGTAGCCCGCCAGTGGCCTTTCCGCGGGCCCTGCGCTCAGCATCCTGGTGGAGTAGTACTGGGGTGGATCAACCCAGACTATGGTGGCGGTGCCCCATGGCTGGGACATTGACCCCCGGGACTACCACCACCTGGCCACTCAATACTCTGCACATTGTCCAGAGTGACATGGAAGTGTGGGAACGCTGGACCCTGGGCGTCCTGCGCCGTGAGCTCCTCAACTGAGCGGACGCGAGGCGGTGCGTAGTGCCGCGAACACCTCGAACTCCCGGCACAGCCGCAACGGGCCCGCCTGGGGTGGGCACACCCAGGTGAGTTGTCCGCCGGGGGTCGTGGTGGGAGGTAGTGGCAGAGCACCGGTGGTGCGGTGCACGCTGCGGGGGTAGGGCGGGGCCGTGCGGTGCCGCTCCCCGGCCAGCATCACCCGGTGCTCGGGCGCGTCAGGGTGGATCAGGATGAGTGGGCGGCGGTGCCACTGGGCGAGGATCTTGGCGGCTTGCGTGGCCAGCGGTGCAGGGATGGTCAGTGCGACGGTGTCGGGCTCGAGGTCCAGCCACACCTGGGTACCGCGCGGTGCCACCGGCCAGCCCCACGTTCGGTAGCAGGCCGCAGCGGTCAGCGGATCGGTCGTACGGCTGATGCGCTCGGCCGGGGGCACGACGGCCGTTGCGGGTGGGGGGCCGGCGTGGGGGTGGTTGGTTATGCACAGAGTGCAGGGCATGCCCTGGCCGGGTCTGACCGTTTCCACGAGGTCCCGGCGCAGCAGGGCTCCGCAGAACGCGACCCCGGCCTGGTGTGCGGGGGGCAGGGGTACGAGGTGCACGACGCGCGCGGTGTGCCCGGTGATGCCGGGCCGGTAGCGCAGCAACACCACCGGCCGCGCCCCGGCCACCGCCGCAGGCCTTATGGTGCAGTTGCCGTTCGTGGCATCGGTGCGCTCGGTCATGGTACGTCTCCGATTCGGAACGGCGACTCAGCCGAATGGCAGGGCGGATCGTTCGGATGGAACACGGCGGGTCCAGAGGCCATTCGGATCATCTCCGGCCCCGCCGTGGTCGAGGCCCGGCCGTCCCGCCCCAGAGGACCTGGGGGGAGGCGGGGCGAGACAGCCGGGGTCTTGCGGCGGCCGACGGGACGGATCGGGCCGCACTCACGGGCAGCACACCGGTACCCTCACGGATCACTGGCACGGGCCGATCCGGGCGACGCAGGGGGCGGCACGTCGCCCAGCCCTCGCTCCCCTGCCAGCCCTAACTCGGCCAACAGACTCAGCAGCAGCACCTCATCAAACCGATGCAGATACAACGTCGCCTTACCGTGCACCCGGCACTGGCGCCACCGCGCCCCGAACACCGACCCAGGCCGACGGCAGGACCGACAACGACCCCACTGATCAACCGGATGCTCCAGCAACAACCCGTACAACACAACACACGCCCGCAACGGAACCGACCCGATCCCCCCAGCTCGCACACCATCCACCAAGACTGTGCGCAGCGTCCGGCACAGGGGGTCACGGCTGGTCTGTGGCGGCAGCACTATGCGCGGTCGACCTGCCGGATGATTCTGCGGAAGACGGGACTCAGAGTCGTTCCGGCGGGTGGACATAGACCGACACCTCCCAGATATGTGAAGCCGTGACGAGCGAGCGCTCACCATTCGCGTCTGGCAAGCAAACCTGTTTCTGTGAGCAGTTGCGACCCCTTCCTGGGAGCAGTCCGGCGACCGGCCCCCTGCGCTACCCTTCCCCGGTGGAGTGGACTGCGGCGACGATCCGTCGATTTCGTGAGGTGGGGCTGTGCCTGCCGCGGGATAAGTTCGCCAAGGAGTTGGGGTTCGCGAAGCGGACAGTCGGCAACGCCGAGAGCGACACCCACTCGCCGAGCCTGGGCCTGCGCCGCGCGCTGGATGAGGCGTTGGAGAAAGCCACCGACGCGCAACGAGACCGCTTCCTCGCCGCGGACCACGGCCTCGCCCCAGCTGTTCGCGGAACCGATCCGACACTCGAATCCGTCGAACTACTACGCCGCACCGAGACCACCGACCTCGGCACGAACACCCTGGAACAGCTCGAGCAACAAGTCGAACGACTCGGCGTGGAGTACTTCACCATCCCCCCAGCCGAGTTCCGCGCAACAGTGCTGTCTTGGCGGCGGTACGTCGCCCGTCTACTCGAGGGCAAGCTGACACTGCGGGAACGCCACCACCTCCACGCGGTAGCCGGCTGGCTCTCCGGCCTCGTCGCCGAGGCGTCACTCGCGGTGGGCGACGAGGCCGAGCCGCACTGCGCGACCGCGCTCTCACTCGCCCAGGAGGTCGGAGATACGCGCCTCGCCGGCTGGGTACGCGGCACCCAGGCACAGACCGCGCTGTACACGGGCGACCCACGGGAAGCAGTGGTCTTCGCCCAAGCCGGCCGAGAGATAGCGCCAATCGGATCCACAGCCTTGGTCCGGTCCTGCACCCACGAAGCCCGTGCCAGCGCACGGCTTGGAGATCGTGTCGGCACACAAACAGGTCTGGACTCGGCAGAGAATGCGTGGAACGCGCTGTCGCAGCCCCTGGTCCGGAGCATCTACTCTTTAGGATCCTCCTACCTACCGTACTGTGCGGCGACTTCCTTCGTCTGGCTCGGCGACACGGCCAATGCACGTATGTCGGCAAGCCAGGCAGTTGAGCTGGCCGACGCTGAGACCGAGCAGACAGTCACTACGCGCGTAGTCGTCCGAGTCGATCTGGCCACCGCATTGGCTCAAGCACGCGAACCGGACGCGGCAGCATCCGTGGCAATCGAGGCGATGGATTTCTGGGCCGTGCGACGAGCTTATCCTGCGCGCAAACGAATTCACGAGTTACTAGCCGCGTTGCACCCCTACCCCGAGCCGTGCGTGAGCGAGCTGAAGGAGCGGTGGCAGTGGATCTCGGGCTAGCAGGCAAAGCCGCAGTCATCACCGGTGGCAGCCGGGGAATCGGCCGAGCGATTGCGCTGCGGTTAGCGGGTGAGGGTTGCTCGATAGGGATCTGCGCCCGCAACACTGAGGACCTTGATCGAGTTGTTGATGAAGTGCGAGCGCAGGGCGTGACGGCATGTGGCGTCGTCGCGGATGTGGGACAAGAAGGGGAGATCGAGCACTTCGTCGAGCAGGCTGCCGCCACGTTCGGCCGGGTCGATCTGCTGGTGGCGAACGCGGGTCCGCACCTGGGAGGCAGATTAGTGAAATCGACGCCGGATGACTGGCGAGAGGCGTTCGAGCTCCATGTGATCCACGCAGCACGGGCGATCCGCGCCTGTGTTCCGCATATGACACAGGTCGGCGGTGGCGCGGTGGTCATTATCACCTCAATCTCCGGCTGGAAACCCGCGCCTCGCCCGCAGTACGGAGCAGCCAAGGCGGCCGAGATCTACCTGGCCATGGAACTCGGGCGCGAGCTGGCTCCCGAGGGGATCCGAGTGAACGCCGTCAGCCCCGGGTCGATCCTGTTCCCCGGCGGCGGGTGGGAATCCTTGCGTGAGAGGGATCCCGAGCGCGTCGAGCGGTTCATCGAGCGAGACTTTCCGCTCGGCCGTCTCGGTACGCCCGAGGAGGTCGCGGATGTGGTGACGTTCTTGCTGTCGGAGCGGGCCAGCTGGATCAGCGGCACCCAGATCTGCGTGGACGGCGCGCAGGGCCGCGCTACCGATTCCGCCTGGTAGTCAAGCCATGATTCCGCGCGACCTGGGTCAGCTCGACACCGCCGAGCAGTTCCACCAGCGCGGCGCGCACACCACCCTGGAATCCCGACCCGGTACCGGACACCCAGAAACTCGCCCACTGACACGGCGAGGAGGTGTCGATTGACCGCAACCGGCGACCACGCCCACCACATCAAGCCTCGGCCCGGCGGACGCGCTGGTCCGCTGGGTGCCGCGTGTTGTGGAAGGCACGTCCCCGATCCTGCCCGCAGGGGCCGTAGCGGCTTGCACGGCTACGAGCCGCCCGGTATGTCTTGCACTATCCGGTCACAGGAGGACGACGTGCCAGGTGTGCCCCCCGAGAACCTTTCAGAGACAGACCTACTCCGCGAACTCGAGCATCTCCACACGACCCGCCACGGCACTTTCCTGCACGGCGCACCTGATGCACTGCGAGAACACAGCAGCCGCACCGCCCAGCTCGAGGAGGAATACCTCCGGCGTCATCCCGAACGGGAAGTCGACCCAGCCCGGACCCGGTCCGGTGCCCGGGGTGACGACGGGAGTGCGCGGAATCCTCGCCGATGACCTGCAACGTCGGCGTCGCCGAGCTGATATGGGAAACACCGGCTGTCGCCGCGGTGACGAGCAACAACCACGAGAGGGGACAAATTCATGAATTACTACCCACTGTTGATCGCGCTCGGTCTGCTGTTTCTGGCAGCAAGTTTCCTGGTGCGGCACTCAACAGGGCGTATCGTCCTGGTCGTCTTGTCGTGCGTCGCGTTCCTCATAGCCGCGATCTTGACCGTCGTCGGAACTGCCGGGGTGCCGGGCGGCTGAGTGACCACCACTCTCGCAACGACCCGGGCTCCTACTTCGTTGGTGATGCCGGAAAAGTCGGAGTTCGGTCCACGTGATCGTCCAGCGAACGGTCTTTGGTCTCCGGCATGAAGAAGTAGACCAGCGAGCCGGCCAGGCAGACCGCGCTGACGTAGGCGCTCAGCAGCAGTGGATGACCGGAGTTGGCGAAGTACAGCGTCAGTAGCGGTGCGCTGCCGCCGAACACGACCGCCGCCACGGAGTACGGGAAGGAGATCCCCGCCGCGCGCACCCGGGTGGGGAACAGTTCGGCCTTCGCCACCGGTGCGGCGGCCATCCCGAAGCTGAGCAGTACCGCCCCGCCGACCTGGGTGATGACGAAGCCGGCGGTTCCGGCGCGCAGGGCGAGCAGCAGCGGGTAGACCGCCACACCCAGGCCGACGCCGAAGATCAACAATATCGGCCTGCGCCCGTAGCGGTCGGCCAGGCGGCCGACCAGCGGGATCAGCGGCAGAGTGATCACCAGCGCCACGGCGTTGACGGTCTGAGCGGTGGCCAGATCAATGCCGACGCTGGCGTGCGCGTAGCTGGGCAGGAACTTCAGCCACACGTAGTAGGCCATGATGCCAGCCATGGACAGCCCGGCCACCCGCAGCGACGCCTGAGGGTAGCCGCGCAGCACCTCCCACACCGGGTGGGCGGCCTGCCCGCCGGCGTTCTTGACCTGCTCGAACAACGGAGTGTCCGCCACCCGGTAGCGCAGCACGGCGCAGGCCAGGCACAGGATGGTGCCGATGGCGAACGGCAGCCGCCATACCCATGCGTGCAGGGGTCCGCTGGGCACGGTGTTCTCCAGCAGCGCCACGACCGCCGAACCCAGCAGGACGCCGGCGATCACGGTGACCTGCTGGAGGCTGCCGACGAACGCCCGCCGCCGGGCGGGGGCGAACTCGATCAGGTAGGCGGCGGAAAGGCCGAACTCACCGCCGCTCGAGATCCCCTCCAGCAGGCGGGCCACTACGAGCAACACGGGAGCGGCGAACCCGATGTGCGAGTAGCCGGGCACGACGGTGACCATCAGGCTCGAGACCGCCATCAGCAGGATGGACAGGTACAGCGAGTCGCGCCGCCCCACGCGGTCGCCGTAGGCGCCGAAGATGTACGCGCCCACCGGCTTGGTGAGGAAACCGGTCGCGTAGGTGGCCAGGGTCAGCAGCAGCGCCACACTCGGTGTGTGCAGGGGAAAGAACTGGTGGGCGAACAACGGCGCGAGGTAGGCGAAGGTCGCTCCGCCGAAGTTCTCGACGAGGTTCCCGGCGCAACCACTGAGGATGGCCCAGCGGGACGACCGGGGCAGGTCGCGAATCGCGCGAACTCCCGGTGCTGTCGACATTGTCGGTATTGTCGCCTCACCTGGTCACGCAGGTTGAGAGTGCGCCACCCGCTCCCCGTCACCGAGATCGCCGCGCTGAAACCCCGTCGAGGGGCGTCAGCGGCGGCCGCGGCGCCGGCGGCGGTCCCAGAGCCACTTCAGCGCCAGAAACTCCAGAATTCTCTTGATCACATCAACCTCCGGGTGTGAGATAGCTAACGTACTCCGGTGTCTCCCTCACCTCCAGCTCCCTAAGCTGACCTGGAGGTGAGGGAGACGGAGTAGCCGGCTGTCGATCCTAAGAAGTTGTCCCGTTTCCAGCGGGAGATCGACGTCAGACTGCCGAGAACGACGGTGGGGGGTGACTACCTGTGCTGGTGCCGCGCCCGGGTGGACGCGGGTGGCTCACCGCCCTCGCTGTCTACCGCGAGCCCCGGCTGGTGATTATTTTTCTGATGGGCTTCGCCAGTGGGCTGCCGCTGGCGCTGACTGGGGCGACCCTCGCGATCTGGCTGGCAGAACTGCGGTTATCGCTTACCTCGATTGGCCTGTTCGCCATGCTCGGCGTGCCTTACAACGTCAAGTTCGTGTGGTCTCCGGTCATCGACCGGGTACCGATTCCTGTGCTGACCCGATGGCTGGGGCGGCGACGAAGCTGGCTGCTCATCATCCAGCTCGCGCTGATCGGCGCCATCGTGGCGCTGGGCACCACGCGACCGGGGGAGGCGCCGTTCTGGACAGCGCTGGCCGCGCTGGGCGTCGCTTTCCTCTCCGCCAGTCAGGACGTCGTCATCGACGCCTACCGGATCGAGACGGCGCGCGAGCACGACCAAGGCACGAGCGCAGCCATGATGCAGTACGGCTACCGACTCGGGATGCTGGCCAGTGGGGCGGGGGGCCTCTTCCTAGCCGCGCTCCTGCCCTGGTCGTGGGTTTACGCAGCAATGGCGGGACTCGTCTCGATCGGGGTGATGACCACATTGCTCGCCCCCGAGCCGAAGGCCGGTGCAGTGCCGGCACCGAGCGCCGATCTCCTCGACCGTCTCCGGGAGGCGGTCCTCGCGCCCTTCGTCGAGTTCCTCCGTCGACGGGGGGTCGTGGTCGCGCTCCTGGTCCTGGCCTTCATCGTGCTCTACAGTCTTGGCGCCGCCTTCGCCGGGGCCATGGCCAACCCCTTCTACGTCAAGGCCGGCTTCAGCAAAGTCGAGATCGCGACGGTGACCAAGGCGTTCGGCCTGGGCGCCACGCTGACCGGTGTCTTCCTCGGCGGCCTCGCCGTCGGCCGGTACGGCGTGATGAAGGCGCTCGTAATGTGCGGGATCTGCCAAGCGCTCTCGAACCTGGTGTTCGCCGCCCAGGCGCTCGCCGGTCACGACGTCCGCGTCCTCGTCGTCACGATCGCGATCGAGAACCTGACCGGTGGCATGGCCTCGGCCGCCTTCATCGCGTACCTCTCGGTCCTGTGCAACCTGGCTTACACGGCGACGCAGTACGCCCTGTTCACCTCGTTCATGGCCCTCGGGCGGACATTCCTCGCCTCAACCAGTGGTTGGGTCGCCGACCACCTGAGCTGGGTGGAGTTCTTCCTCATCGCAACCCTGCTCGCCCTCCCGGGGCTTGCGATCCTCGGCTGGATGATGCGCCGCTACCCCGCCATCGGTCGCCCACTAGACAGCGCGTGAGCGCGATTGAGATGAAGGCAGAGCGCAACCGCCTCCAACAGCAAACAAGAAGTGATGCGAAAAACCCGCTCAACTATTTCCCATTCGTTCAGACCCTCCCAACCGACTTCAAGCGGCTCAACGAGATCGAGGCCAAGCTCGCGTCGCTCGATGCGATCGAGCATACGATCGCCCAGGGCAACCGGCAGTTGCTGACCCTGGACACCTCGGGCAGGCGGGTGAAGGCTGCCCGTGCACGACGCCGTGGTGTTCGGCTCGTCAGGGATGGACATCAACAACGTGCACGACCTGAAGGTGCCGGACGGACACGTGTACTCGGAGTGGTCACATCAGGATTTCGTGCCAGACCTCGACGTCGCCGACCACTTCGAGGTCTCCCCCTACGCTCTGCCCGGCATCAATCACCTCAGCACCGGCAACACCACCAGCGTGGACGGTCAGTCGCTGACAGCCGCGGAGGGGCACAGTGGATACCTGAACGACAACTCCACCAGCCAATACAACATGGCCGCGATCACTGCGGGCCGCTCTGATTTGGCCATAGCAGGTCGGCCCGCTTCGGCACCGCCGCGGTGACGGGCGCACCCCGCTCGCCGCGGCGGCGCATCCTGTGCTTGATCGCCGCCGCGGGCTTGCTACTGGACTTGACGCACTGGATACCTGCGCCCACCGGTTGACGCTTCCAGCCAGGAGGCGAATAGAGGAGCTTCTGGCGGCCCTGAGGCCGTTCGCCGAGCCGTGCGTCGTTGAGCTGAGAGAACGGTGGCAGTGGATCTCCAGTTAACGGGCAAGGCCGTGCTCGTCACAGGCGGCAGTCGGAGGATCGGCAGAGCGATCGCGCTGCGGTTGGCCGGTGAGGGCTGCTCGGTGGCGATATGCGCCCGTGGTCGCGAAGATCTCAACCGGACTGTCGAGGAACTACGGAACCATGACGTGCGGGCCTGTGGCGTCCGTGCTGAAGTGGGGCGAGACGGTGCGATCGAGCGCTTCGTCACCGAGGCCCCGCCGCGTTTGATCGGGTGGATCTGCTAGCGGCCAACGCGGGCCCTAACACCGGGGAACGAGGCCTCCTCGCCCCAACACCAGAGGACTGACGACAGACATACGAACTCCACGTCGGGCACACTCCTCACGCGACCCGCTCCTGCGCACCACATATGCAACAGGCGAGCGGTGGTGCGGTGGTCATCATCGCCTCGATCTCGAGATGGAAACCCGCGCCTTACCCCCAGCACGGCTCAGCCAAAGCAGCCGAGATCCACCTCACCACGGAACTCGGACCATGAGCTGACTTCCGAGAGGATCCGAGTGAACGCCGTCAGCCCGGGCTCCATCCTGTCACCCGGCGGTGACCGGCACTCCTCCCGCGACCGGGCGCCCGAACACTTCGCACAGTTCATCAAGCGAGACTCCCCGCCCGGCCGCCTCAGTACACCCGAGGAGGTCACGGATATCGTGACATCCTCGCTATCCGAGCGAACCGGCTGAATCAACGGGCACCCAGATCCGCGTGGACGGCGCGCAGGGCCACCCCACTCCCTCTGCCTGGTAGCCACCTCTCCGGCACCTCCGTCAACACGACCAGCCTCCGTCGGAGGCGATGACTTGGCCGGTGATCCAGTCGGCTTCGTCGCTGATCAACCACGCCACGAGCCGAGCGGTGTCGGCGGGGGTGCTCCAACGCCCGCCCGGGTTCCGCGCGGCGACGGCGGCTCTCGTAGCGGTGTCGGCGTAGCCGGTGTCGTTGGGGCCGGGGTCGACGCAGTTGACCGTGATGGCGCGGGGCATGAGGTGGGCGGCGAGGCTGGGCGTGAGCTGGTGCAGTGCCCCTTTCGAGGCGATGTAGGGCAGCTCGGTGGGCATGGCTGAGTGGTATTGCCCGGAGGTGAACAGCACGACGCGCCCACCTGGGCGGCCGTCGTGCCGCGCCGCGAAGGCCTGCACCAGCAGCAGTGTCGCACGAGTGTTGACCGCGTAGCTGAGGTCGATCTCCTGCGCAGTCAGGTCCTCCAGCGTCTGGGCGCTGCTGCGGGCGTGGTTGGCGACCACGACGTCGAGGTGTCCGAAGGCGCGGCAGGCGGCGTCCACGAGCCGGGCGGGAGTACCGGGGTCGGCGAGGTCAGCGCTGGCGTGCTTGACCTGGCCGCCCTGGTCGCGGAGCTCGGCGACCAAGGTCTCCGCGCTATCGGGGTCGGCACCCCACGACTGCTCCGCGTCGTGCGGGGACCACGAGTGCAGCAGCACTGCGGCGCCATCAGCGACGAGCCGCCGGGCCACACCGGCACCGATAGCGATCCGTCGGCTGGCACCGGTCAGCAGGACGACGCGGCCGCGCAGGGACATGGCCGACGTCATGGCTCCTCCTCGTCGGTGTGCGGATCCCGGAGTGGGCGCAGTCCCGCTCGTCGGCAGAATCGCTTGGATCTCGACAAGCCGTTGCCCGTCGACATCGTCCGACTCCCGTACCACCGGCCGGATCGCTGCCATAGCGAGCGCGAGGCCATCAATCCCGCGCCGAGTGTCGTGCCGATACCGAATGTGGTGCATCCCCGATTCTCGGATCGCGCGGGTCTCCTCAGCGCTGTCGAGTCGGGCACTGTCATTCGTGACCAGAGCGTCGTAACCCTTTCCGCTGGCATCGGACAGCAGAAAACAGTCCTTCTTACCCTTCCACCCCAAGTCCTGGACGTGGTCCACCTGGTGCTCCCGCAGTAGTCGGCGAAGCGGCTCCTCGCCATGGAACTCGGGCGCGAGCCGGCTTCCGAGGGGATCCGGGTGAACGCCGTCAGCCCCGGGTCAATCCTGTTCCCCGGCGGCGGGTGGGAATCCTTGCGTGAACGGGACCCCGGGCGCGTCGAGCGGTTCATCGAACGAGACTTTCCGCTCGGCCGACTCGGTACACCCGTAGGCGACGACACTCACAGATCATCCCGCGCGTGTCGCGACCACAACACCCCACTCCATAACCAACCTCACGATGCGCGACCAGGCGGGCCTGCGCTGGCAGGCGGGGCTCGCAGCCGTGAACTCGACCAAACCGACCTCAACCGTGCCCGAAAACGTCCGCGGCGTCGAGTTCACGGACAGCGCCGACCGCGCCCCGAAGCGCACACCACGCAATGGCTACGCTGGCACCGCACCCGCGACCACACAGATCACTACCAGCGGCGGCGCCTCGCGCAGCACCGAGGGGCCACCCACACGGGTGGCCCCTCGGCTGTCCTTACTGTTTCGACGGCGCCGGCACTGTTTCGACGGCGCCGGCGTTAGCCGGTGAGCGTCACGCCCGCTGAAGCTGGCGGGCGTTCGTGCGGAGCTGCCCCGCATCAGTGTGTGCCTGGTGGGCGTGGTTGTGCGCCTGCTGGGCCTGGTCCTCGG
>JBOHFI010000031.1:0-66764 GCA_050699595.1 Pseudonocardiaceae bacterium
ACGACATCCCGTGTCGTTTCCGGCACACAAACCGCGATCATCCCCCCGCCGCCGGGGCCAGGTCAATGGTCACGGGTCTTACTGTCGGGCATGGCGGCCGATCACGGGTCGGGCGTCGTGCCCGACCCGTGATCGGCCGCTTCTGTGCTACCGGCGGTTACTGACCGTGGTGGGCGCGGCCGGGGGTGACGTGGAGGCGTTGGGCGAGGTCTCGCAGCCGTGTGGACGGGCGCCCTCGGGTGAGCAGCTCGCTGACGAGGAGCCGCGGTAACCGATGATGCGCGGTCCAGTCCGGGGCGCCCCGTTCCATGGTCAGCAACACGGACTCCGCGGTGTCGTAACGACCCAGGCGCACCTGCGCGTGGGCGACGTCGGCCAGGTGTCGGGATCGATGCCGCACTCTCAGCGCCGAGTCGCGGGGCATCCGCCGAGCGATCACAGCGACCCCGGCGTAGTCCTCGGTGATCATGGCGACGTCGGTGGACTGCGTCACGACGATGCCCGGCCCGAACACCACCTCGTAGTCCATGCGGTCGGCCCCGGTGCGCTCGGCAACGGTGGCGGCCTCGCTCAGCAGCTCGCCGGCCGCACCGGCCCGGCCCTCCCGGGCGGCAGCAGCCGCCCCGCGCAGCAGCAGCCCCCCGTACACCGACAGCCGTGCCGTGCCGGCCTCACCCCGTGGCTGGATGGCCTCGGCAGCGGCCACCGCGACCCGCTCGGCGTCGAGGAACCGGCCCTGGCGGATCAGCACGTGGCCCAGTTCGCAGTGGATGGAGGTCGCCCGCAGCGGGTCCGCCGTCCCAGCCGCGCACCGCAGCGCCTCCCGGGCCGCGACGTGCGCGAGATCGGCCTCGCCGAGGTCCAGCAGTATGCCCGCCGTGAGCTGGTAGACCTGCGCGGCGAGATCGGCCGCCGCGGCACCGCTACCGGCGGCGACGTTGTGTGTCGCGGCTTGAGCCTCGGCCAGCAGGCGGGGCAGCATCGGCACTAGCAGTCCAGACCGGCCGGACCAGAAGGCACCCCAGGCGTAGCTGACGGTACGACCCAATGCGGTCAGATCGGGCGCATCGGCGTCATCAAGCTCACCCAAAAGATCATCCACGCTGGTCAGCGCGTCGCGGATGGCCCGGACCCGCGTCTGGTCCTCGCCTGGGGAGTGCACCGGACGGGAGGGACCCAGGAGGTCGCCGATGTCCACGCCCAGCGCCCGGGCGATGCGGTGCAACGTCGGGATCGACGCCGTCTGACGACGGCCCTGCTCCAACTTGCGGATCACGTCCACACTGACACCGGCTTCCACCGCGAGCTCAACCTGGGTATAAACCCCCCGGCGCAGCTCACGGATCCGGCTCCCGATCGTCCCACCCTCCACCGGCGTACCTCCAGCCTCACCGACACCGCAGGGTGCGGTGTGTGTCGGATAATCCTAAGAGCTGACCCTCTCACTCCGGAGAGGCTTCACGGTGCCGTCGGTTTGAATCTCGTTGATAACGTATGTGGTCGAGCTGGGCTCACCGTGGTCGGTGAACCGCAGCGGCCCGGAGGCTCCGTCGTAGGCGATGGCCTTATGGGCTTTCACGAGCGTCATGCAGGCGGCGAAGCTGGTGCATCTCTCGCTACCCCTCGTCACGCCGTTGATCTCCTTCGCGACGGCGGCGGGAGCGTCCGTGCCGGCCACCGCCGCCGCCAGCGCGGTGATCACCACCGCGTCGTAGGCCTGCGCGGCGAAGGTCAGATCCCGTAGTCCGGGATTGGCCTCCCTCAGTCGCTTCACGAATGCCTCATCTCCAGCGTCCGGCAGAACCCCCTTGATACCCGCCAAGACACCCGGATCTCTCGGGTTCACCTGGCCGGCCAAGGTATTGGTCATATTCGAATCGTACACCCGTTTGCTCTTCGGACCGAGGCCGTTTTTGATCATGTTGGCGAGGATGTGTGCCCTCTCCTCAAAGCCGATGAGGACGATCGCGTCCGGGTTCTCAGCCTCGACTCGCTGGATGTCCTTGTCTTGGTCGAGTGTGTTCCTGTTGTAATGAAAGGAGTCGAGTATGCGGGCTCCGGATTGTCGGATCACCTCTTCGGTCGCCTCCCGTAGGCGGTTGCTGGCCTCGTCGTCGCGCGACATCATCACCACCGTCGAGTTGTGGTCATCGACGACGAGCTTGCCGAGCACGGAGGCCTCGAAATTGGGCGGTGCGGCGCGGAAGTAGAGCCCGTGGGCGGGGTAGGTGGTGAACACCGGTGACGCGTTCGAGGGCGAGAACAGGATCACGCCTGCGCAGGTGACCTTGTCGATCACCTTGAGGGCCACCTCCGACGTCGAGGGACCGATGATCACATCGACCTCGCCGGACAGCAGCGCATCGACCGACTGGACAGCGGTGTCAGACTGGCCGGCGGTGTAAAGTAAAGGGTTGCCCTCGTCGCGCTGGTTGGCGTCATCGAGCTTCACGGCGATGCCGGGGATGGCGCCGGCGTCGTTGATGTCCTTCATCGCCAGATGCGCGCCGGCATCCAGCGCTGGACCAGAGTAGCTGTATTCCCCGGTCTTCGGGAGTAACGTCCCGAGCGAGAGCACACCGTCGGCGGGTCTGACGCTGGGCGAACACGGGATGGGATAAGCCTCATGTCCGCTGGGTACCATAGGTAGCACAATAATCAGCAGCAGCAGCACCGCGAGCGGTAGACCGATCCCCACCAGCCGGCGATAGGGTGGGCGTCGATGATCTGTGACGGTGGGTCGCCGGGAAACTCTGGATAACGCCTCGCTGGCGGCTGCCCGAACGTCAAGATCGGTATCATCGTCACGAAGGCGGACCAGGGCTTGTCTCGCCGTGAGTTTCTGTCCTCCCGGGTGGTCGCCACGCAGCAGGCGCTGTAAACCGTCGACCGCCCACAATCGCTTCCACGTGATCTCACTTGCCACGACTTGTTCGAGCTCAGCGGGCAGCGGCAATAGCGCATGGGGATTCTTCGCCAGATAGAGCTGGCCGCGCATCCCATCCGCCGACATTGTCGGTGTTTGGTCTGGCGTGGTCCGTCGGACCTGGTCGTACACGTAGTGATACAACTCGACGACCGATACCTGGCCGTCGCCGTCGAGGTCAGCCGCCCCGGTCTGCAAACCTCGGATCACGGCATCGGTGAATTCCGACCTGTAGGCGTACTCCATCGTGTCCGACGCGGCGATGACCACGCGGCCACGGCCACCGAGCTGCTCGAGGACCTCCTCGGTGCCGGCGCTCCGACGCCGCAGCCCCCTGGTGAACGCGCCGCTGTAGCAGCAGTCGAGCAGCAACACGATGCGCTGCGAGCGACTGTGATCCATCTGTTCTCTCACCCATTGCGCTGAGATCCCCGTTGCGCCCAACCTCGCCTTCTTGGTGTTGGCTGCCACGAAGTACAGTCGTCCTCGTGAATCCAGGACTCCGTGGCAGGAGAAGTAGAGCAGCAGGAGATCATCGAGATTACGGTCGGCAAAGAGGTGCTCGATCTGTTCGCGGACCTCATCCGAGGGCTTGTCGAGCTTCGTGTCTACGGTGAAATCACCAATCGTTCGGTTGGTGAGCACGCGTCGGAACGCGTCGATGTCCTGGACTGGCGCCGGCAGCTGTTGGAAGGCCGGGTCCTCGTAATCAGAGCAGCCGACCAGCAGCGCGACCCTCGTGCCGCTCATCCGGCGCGCGCACCGGGCGGTGCCGGACCCGCGGTCACGCGGTCAGCGCGCTTGATGTCCAGCTCCAGCAGCTGTTCGCGCAGCTGCACAGTCAGCTCTTCAGCGTCGGCGTCCGGTCCCGCCTCGATGCACAGGCCAAGCCGTGCCACCCGCCCAGTCATAATCTTGAGATGCTATCCGCTCCCCAGCCCCCGCTGCCGGGAGTTTCGATGCGGATCCGGTCGCCGCGGCGCAGCCGTGCCCGACCCGTGATCGCTGGTCCTGTGCTACCGGCGGTCACTGACCGTGGCGGGCGCGGCCTGGTGTGACGTGCAGGCGCTGGGCGAGGTCTCGCAGCCGTGCTGACGGGCGCCCCCGGGTGAGCAACTCGCTGACGAGGAGCCGCGGTAACCGGTGATGCGCGGTCCAGTCCGGGGCGCCTCGCTCCATGGTCAGCAACACGGACTCAGCGGTGTCATAACGGCCCAGGCGGACCTGCGCGTGGGCGACGTCGGCTAGGTGCCGGGATCGATGCTTCACCGTCAGCGCCGCGTCCCGGGGCATCCGCCGGGCGATCGCAGCGGCCCGGGCGTAGTCATCGGTGACGATGGCGACGTCGGTGGACTGCATGACGACGATGCCCGGCCCGAACCCCACCTCGTAGTCGGTGCGGTCGGCCCCGGTGCGCTCGGCGGTGGTGGTGGCCTCGCGCAGCAGGTCGGCAGCCGCACCGGCCCGGCCCTGCCGGGAGGCGGCAGTCGCCCCGCGCAGCAGCAGCCCCCCGTACACCGACAGCTGCGCCGTGCTGGCCTCACCCCGGGGCTGGAGCGCTTCGGCAGCGGCAACCGTGACCCGCTCGGCGTCGAGGAACCGGCCCTGGCGGATCAAGACGTAACCCAACATGTCGCGCATGACTGCCTCCCGCAGCGGGTCTGCCGCCCCAGCCGCGCACCGCAGAGACTCCCGGGCCGCGGTGTGGGCGAGATCGGCCTCGCCGAGGTCCGGCAGTGTGCCTGCCGTGAGCTGGTAGACCTGCGCGGCGAGATCGGCCGCCGCGGCACCGCCACCGGCGGCGGCGCTGTGTGTCGCGGCCTGAGCTTCGGCCAGCAGGCGGGGCAGCATCGACACCAGCACCCCATACCGGCCGGACCAGAAGGCACCCCAGGCGTAGCTGACAGTACGACCCAATGCGGTCAGATCGGGCGCATCGGCGTCATCCAGCTCACCCAGAAGGTCATCCACGCTGGTCAGCGCATCGCGGATGGCCACGACTCGCGCCTGGTCCTCGCCCCCGGAGGGCACCGGCCGGGAGGGACCCAACAGCTCGCCGATGTCCACGCCCAGCGCCCGGGCGATGCTGTGCAACGTCGGGATCGACGCCGTCTGGCGGCGGCCCTGCTCCAATTTGCGGATCACGTCCACACTGACACCGGCCTCCGCCGCGAGCTCGGTCTGGGTATAGACCCCCCGGCGCAGCTCACGGATCCGACTCCCGATCGTCCCGCCGTCCACCCGTGTACCTCCAGCCTCAACGACACCGCAGGATGCGGTGTGTGGCGGATAATCCTAAGGGCCGACCGGCTCACTCCGGAGGGGTTTCACGGTGCCGTCGGCTTGAATCTCGCTGATAACGTACGTGGTCGAGCTGGGCTCACCGTGGTCGGTGAACCGCAGCGGCCCGGAGGCTCCGTCGTAGGCGATGGATTTGTGGGCTTTCACGAGCATCATGCAGGCAGCGAAGCTGGTACATCTCTCGCTGCCTCTCGTCACGTCGTTGATCTCCTTCGCGACGGCGGCGGGAGCGTCCGTGCCAGCGACCGCCGCCGCGAGCGCGGTGATCACCACCGCGTCGTAGGCCTGCGCGGCGAAGGTCAGATCCCGTAGTCCAGGATTGGCCTCCCTCAGCCGCTTCGCGAAGACCTCGTCCCCAGCGTACAGCGAGGTTCCCTTTATGCCGGCCAAGACACCCGGATTCTGCGGGCTGACTTGGCCGACCAAGGTGTTGGTCATATTAGTGTAGTACACTCGTTTGTTCCTCGGGCCGAGGCTTTCTTTGATCATTTTGGCAAGGATTTGGGGGCCTTCCGCGAAGCCAGCCAGGACGATCGCGTCGGGGTTCTTAGCCTTGACCCGCTGGATGTCCTTGTCGTGGTCGAGTGCGTTCGGGTCGTAAGGAAAGGAGTCGAGTACCTGACCTCCGGATTGCTGGATTGCTTTTCCGGTCTCCTCCCGTATGTAGGTGACGTACGCGTCGCGCGACATCACCACCGCCGTCGAGTTGCCGTCAGCGACGACGAGCTTGCCGAGCACGGAGCCCTCGAGCACGCTTGACGGCGTGGTGCGGAAGTAGAGCCCATGGGCGGGGTATGTGGTGAACACCGGCGACGTGTTCGAGGGCGAAAACATGATCACACCTGCGCAGGTGACCTTGTCGATCACCTTGAGCGCTACCGCCGACGTCGAGGGACCAATGATCGCATCCACTCCGCCGGACAGCAGCCCATCAGCCGACTGGCTGGCGGTGTCAGTGGAAGGGTTGCCCTCGTCGCGGTGGTTGGTGTCGTCGAGCTTCACGTCGATGCCGGGGATACCGCCGGCGTCGTTGATGTCCTTCATCGCCAGGCGCACGCCGGCATCCAACGCTGGACCTGCGTAGACGAATTCCCCGGTCTTCGGGAGTAACGTCCCGAGTGAGAGCACACCGTCGGCGGGTTTGGCGCTGGGCGAACACGGACCTGCGGATACCGGGGGTGTCGAATGCAGCACAGCAACTACCACCAAGACCATCGCGAGCACGAGGCCGACCCCGGTCCCGACCAACCAGCGATGGTGTCGACCCTGATGATCTGCAACGGTAGGTCGTCGGGAGACTCTGGATAACGCCTCGCTGGCGGCTGCCCGAATGTCGAGATCGGTGTCGTCGTCACGCAGGCGGACCAGGGCTTGCCTCGCCGTGAGCTTCTGCCCTCCTGGAGGGTCACCACGTAGCAGACGGAGCAAGACGTCGACCGCTCCTAATCGCTTCCACGCAATCTCACTTGCTAAGAGTTGTTCGAGCTCGGCTGGCAGGGGTAATAGCGCATGCGGATTCTTCGCCAGGTAGAGCTGGCCGCGCACCTCAAACGCCGACATTGTCGGCGTTTGGTCTGGCGTGTTCCGCCGGACCTGGTCGTACACGTACTGATACAACTCACCGACCGATACCTGGCCGTCGCCGTCGAGGTCAGCCGCCCCGGTCTGCAAACCGTGGACCACGGCATTCGTGAATTCCGACTCGTAGGCGTACTCCATCTTGTCTGACGCGGTAATGACCACGCGGCCACGGCCACCGAGCTGCTCGAGGATCTCCTCGGTGCCGGCGCTCCTACGCCTGCGACCCCCGTTGAATGCGCCGCTGTAGCAGCAGTCGAGCAGCAGCACGATGCGCTGCGAGCGACTGTGATCCATCTGCTCTTTCACCCATCGCGCCGAGATCCCCGTCGAGTCCAGCCGCTGCTTTTTGGTGTTGGTTGCCACGAAGTACAACCGCCCTCGAGGATCGAGGACCCCGTGGCACGAGAAGTAGAGCAGCAGGAGATCATCGGGTTTGCGGTCGGCAAAGAAATACTCGATCTGTTCGCTGACCTCACCCGAGGGCTGGTCGAGCAGCGTGCCTACGGTGAAATCACCAATCGTCGGGTCGGCGAGCACGCGTCGGAACGCGTCGATGTCCTGGACTGGCGCCGGCAGCTGTTGGAAGGCCGGGTCCTCGTAATCAGAGCAGCCGACCAGTAGCGCAGCCCTCGTGTCGCTCATCCAGCGTCACCGGTCGGTGTGACGGTCGATCCAGAACTCGGTCAGCTCACGCTGGTCTGCCCGGGTGACTCCGGTGACCTCCAGTATGTCGCCGTCGATCTCCAGCTTCACGCTGCGTCCGCTACCGAGGGAGATCCACGACCGCACCGTCTCGACGAACGCGGTGAGCAGCCCCGAAGACTGGGTAAGCAGGACGGTCAGCCCGCCCGCCACGAGAAGCTCACCGGCGCGCGCACCGGGCGGCGCCTGACCTGAGGTCGCGCGGTCAGCGCGCTCGATGTCCAGCTCCAGCAGCTGGTCTCGCAGCTGCACAGCCAGCTCATCCAGTTCCGCGGCGTCGGCGTCCGGCCCCGCTTCAATGCGCAAGTCGAGCCGTGTCACCCGTTCAGTCATAGTGGCGACATGCTATCCGCTTCCCAGCCCCCGCCGCCGGGAGTTTCGATGCGTATCCGGCCGCTGCGGCGCACGACGCTGCTCGGCCCGAACACCACCTCGTAGTCGGTGCGGTCGGCCCCGGTGCGCTCGGCGGTGGCGGTGGCTTCGCGCAGCAGGTCGGCGGCCGCACCGGTCCGGCGCTGTCGGGCGGCGGCGCTCGCGCCGCGCACCAGCAGCCCCCCGTACACCGACAGTAGCGCCGCGCTCACCTCACCTCGGGGCGCGAGAGACTCGGCGGTGGCTACCGCGACTCGCTCGGCGTCGAGAAATCGGCCCTGGTGGATCAGCATGTGGTCCAGCGTCCAGCGGATGGATGCCTCCCGCAGCGGGTCCGCCGCCCCAGCCGCGCACCGCAGTGCCTCCCGGGCTGCGGCGTGGGCGAGATCGGCCTCGCCGAGGCTGAGCAGCGTGCCCGCTGTGAGCTGGTTGATCTGCGCGGCGAGGTCCGCCGCTGCGGCACCGCCACCGGCGGCGGCGTTGTGTGTCGAGGCCTGAGCCTCGGCCAGCAGGCGGGGCAGCATCGACGCCAGCACGCCATGCCGGCCCGACCAGAAGGCACCCCAGGCACATAGGTCAGGGAGCGACCCAATTCCGTCAGATCCGGCGAATCGGCGTCATCCAGCTCACCCAAGAGATCATCCACGCTGGTCAGGGCATCGCGGATGGCCATGACCCGATCCTGGTCCTCGCCCTCGGAAGGCACCGGCGGAGAGGGACCCAACAGCTCGCCGATGTCCACGCCCAGCACTCGGGCGATGCGGTGCAACGTCGGGATCGACGCCGTCTGGCGACGGCCCTGCTCCAACTTGCGGATCACGTCCATACTGACACCGGCTTCCATCGCGAGCTCAGTCTGGGTATAAACCCCCTGACGTAGCTCATGGATCCGGTCCCCGATCGTCCTGCCCTCCACCCACGTACCTCCAGTGACTGATTAATCCTACAAGCCGACTTTCTCGCTCCTGAGGGGCTTCACGGTGCCGTCGGCTTGAATCTCGTTGATAATGTACGTGGCCGAGCTGGGTTCACCGTGGTCGGTGAACCGCAACGGCCCGGAGGCTCCGTCGTAGGCGATGGGCTTATGGGCTTTCACGAGCGTCATGCAGGTGGCGAAGCTGGTGCATCTCTCGCCGGCCCTTGTCACGCCGTTAATTTCCTTCGCGACGGCGGTGGGCGCGTTCGTGCCAGCGACGGCCGTCGCCAGCACGGTGATCACCACCGCGTCGTAGGCCTGCGCGGCGAAGGTCAGATCCTGTAGTCCAGGATTGGCCCCCCTCAGCCGCTTTACGAACGCCTCGCTTCCAGTGTATGGCGATGTTCCCCTCATGCCCGCCAAGACACCCGGGTCCTGCGGGCTGACTTGACCGGCCAAGGTGTTGGTCATATTGGCGCTCGTGCCGTACACTCGTTTGTCCCTCGGACCAAGGCGCTCCTTGAGCATTTTGGCAAGTATATCACTGCTCTCCGAGAAGCCAACCAGGACGATCGCGTCGGGATTCTCGGTTTTGACTCGCTGGATTTCCTTGTCGTAGTTGTGCGTGTTCGGGTCGTAAGAAAAGGAGTCGAGTACCCGGCCTCCGGATTCTCGGATTATTTTTGCGGTCGCCTCCCGTAGGTCGTTGCCGTACACGTCGTCGCGCGACATCACTACCACCCTCGTGTTGCCGTCGGCGACGACGAGCTTGCCGAGTACGGAGCTTTCGAGCACGGTGGATGACATGGTGCGGAAGTAGAGCCCGTGGGCGGGGTATGTGGGGAGCACCGAAGACGTGTTCGCGGGCGAAAACATGATCATGCCTGCGCAGGTGACCTTGTCTATCACCTTGAGGGCCGCCGCCGACGTCGCGGGACCGATGATTACATCGACCCCTCCGGACAGCAGCGCATCAACAGACTGACTGGCGGTGTCAGCGGAAGGGTTGCCCTCGTCACGCTGGTTGGTGTCATCCAGCTTCACGGCGATGCCGGGGATGCCGCCGGCGTCGTTGATGTCCTTCATGGCCAAGCGCACACCAGCATCCAGGGATGGACCTGTGTAGACGATTGCCCCCATCTTCGGGAGTAACGTCCCGAGCGAGAGCACACCGTCGGCCGGTCTGGCGCTGGGCGAACATGGGGTAGGTGGACCTGCGGATACTGCAGGTGCCGAATGCAGCACAGTCACCAACACTAAGACCACTGCGAGCACGAGGCCGACACCGGCCAGCCAGCGATAGCGTGGCCATAGATGATCCATGGCGCTCGGTCGCCGGGACGCTCTGGACAACGCCGCACTGGCCGCTGCTCGGACGTTAAGGTCGGTATCGCCGTCCCGCAGGTGGACCAGGGCTTGTCTCGCCCGGAGCTTCTGCCCTTCGAGATGGTCACCCCACAGCAGATGCCGCAAACCGTCGACCGCCCACAGTCGTTTCCAGGTAATCTCGCTGGCTAAGAGTTGTTCGAGCTCAGCTGGCAATGGTAATAGTGCATGAGGATTCTTCGCAAGATAGAGCTCGCCGCGCATCCCATCCACGGACTTCGTCGGTTTTTGGTCTGGCCTGTTCTGTTGAACCCCGTCGTGCACGTAGTGATACAATTCATCGACCGATACCTGGCCGTCACCGTTGAGGTCGGCCTCCCCGGTCTCCAAGCCGTGGACCACGGCATTCGTGAATTCCGACTCCCAGGCCTGCTCCATCTTGCCCGACGCGGTGATGACCACGCGACCACGGCCACCGAGCTGCCCGAGGACCACCCCGGCACTGGCGCTCCCACGCTTGGCACCCCGGGCGAACGCGCCGCTGTAGCAGCAGTCGAGCAGGAGCACGATGCGCTGCGAGCGACTGTGATCCATCTGCTCCTTCACCCAGCGCGCTGAGATCGCCGTCGAGCCCAGCCGCTGCTCCTTTGTGTTGGTCGTCGCGAAGTACAGCTGCGTTTTGTCATTCAGGACGCCGTGGCATGAGAAGTAGAGCAGTAAGAGATCATCGGGTTTGCGGTCGGCAAAGAAGTGCTCGATCTGTTCGCTGACCTCCCACGACGCCTTGTTGAGCGATGTCTCTACCTCGAACTCGCCAATTTCCGGGTCGGCGAGTACGCGCCTGAACGCATCCACGTCCTGGACTGGCGCCGGCAGCTGGCGGAAGTTCGGGTCCGTGTAATCAGAGCAGCCGATCAGCAGCGCGGACCTCGTGTCGCTCATCCGGCGTCACCGGTCGGTGTGGCGGTCGATCCAGGCCTTGATCAGCTTGCGCTGGTCTGCCCGGGTGATCCCGATGCACAAGCCGAGCTGTGCCACCCGTTCACTCATAGTTGCGACATGCTATCCGTTCCCCAGCCCCCGCCGCCGGGAGTTTCGATGCGGATCCGGTCGCCACGGCGCAGCGGCCAGGTGCCCTTGCTGGGCAGCTCCACCTCGGTCCCGTCGGCCCGGCGCAGGGTATTGCGGCCTACCGCCCCGGGGTGCCCACCGTGCAGTCCCCAGGGGGGGTGCTCGCGGCGTTCGGACTGCACGGTCAGGGTGCAGTCAGCCAGCACCTCGACCTCGCGGATCAGACCCTCGCCGCCGGGATGCGCGCCGGCACCGCCCGAGCCGGATCGCAACTCGTAGCGCCACACCCGCAGCGGGTAGTCCAGCTCGACGGCTTCGGCGGGAGTGTTCTGGGTGTTGGTCATCCCGGTGTGCACCCCGGACATCCCGGGACGGCTGGGAGTGCCGCCCTCGCCGCCGCCCAGCGTCTCGTAGTAGCTGAACGGTGCCTCGCCACCGGCGCCGATGAGCAGGTTGTTCATCGTGCCCTGGCTCGCCGCCGGCACCCGCTCGGGAATCGCCTGAGCGAAGCAGCCGAGCAGGACGTCGACGATCCGCTGGCTGGTCTCGACATTGCCGGCCGCCGTCGGCGCGGGGAACGTCGCGTTCACCACGGAACCTTTCGGCGCGCGCACGTGCAGCGACCGGTAGCAGCCGGCGTTGGGCGGCGCGTCCGGGTCGGTCAGCATCCGGAACACGAACATCGCGCAGGACTGGGTGACCGCGAACACCGCGTTGAGGTTCACCGGAATCTGCCGGTCGGTGCCGGTGAAGTCGATCGTCACCTCGTCACCGGCGACGGTGACGGCGGCGCGGATGGTGACTCCGGCACCGACCTCCAGCACATCGCGGTAGCGGTAGCACCCGTCCGGGATCCGCCGCACGGCCGCCCGGACCCGCCGATCGGAGTAGTCGCAGACGGCGGCCATCGCCTCGGGCAGCCGCGCCGTCCCCATCCGGTCGGCGAGCTCCTGTATCCGCCGGGCCCCGACGTGGTTGGCCGCGAACTGCGCCCGCAGGTCGCCCCGGCGCTCACCGGGTGTCCGGGAGTTCGCGGCGATCAGCCGCACCACGTCGTCACGTTCCCCGTCTGTATCGGCGATGAGGATGGGCGGGATCCGGAGTCCCTCCATCGCGATGTCGGTGGCGGTGGCCGGCATGGACCCCGGAGCCGCTCCGCCGACGTCGGCGTGGTGGGCGCGGTTGGCCACATAGCCGAGCAGCGCGTCGGTGTCCCCGGCACCGATATCCCCGGCGCCGACTGCGGCGACGATCGTGAGGTCCGGCAGGTGGGTGCCGCCCAGGTACGGGTCGTTGACGCAGACCTGCTGGCCGGGTCGCAGCGCGCCGTAGGTGTCGAGCACCGCGCGGACGCTGGCCGGCATGGAGCCCAGGTGCACCGGCATGTGCTCGGCTTGGGCGACCATCTGCCCGTCCGGGTGGAACACCGCCGCCGAGCAGTCGGCCCGTTCCTTGATGTTGGGGGAGTACGCCGCGCGCCGCAGCGCCACACCCATCTCCTCGGCGACGCCGGCCAGCGCGTGCCGGAACACCTCCAGCTCCACCCCGGACAGCTCAGCCATGCGCGCGGGGTAACGCGATCGTCCTCACGTGCGATCAGAGTGCCGGCCCGCGCGACCGCGCGACCGCGCAGGGCCGGGTGAGCCGGGCTGGTACTTGCGGTGCTGCGGTGTCAGCCCGGCAGGACGGTGGACACTGGCCTGGTGGGGGTCGCCTCAGTGAACGCGTTCCACAGCAGGTTCAGCGGACGGTTGTGGGCGTAGCGCTCCCGTTCGCCGGTGCGGGCGACGATGCCGGTGACGATCTCCAGACGTGGTTGGTAGTCGTCGGCGACTCGTTCGGTGGTCAGGAGGCATCCATGGAGCAGTTCGGTGGTGAGCAGGTTCAGGCCGTAGGTGAGGGAGTCGATCTCGGCGATGACGGTGAGCACGCCGCGGTAGTCGGGTCCATACCAGCGGCCGAGAAACTGCGCTAACAGGCCGGCGGTCGGTGCCAGTAGCAGCAGGTGGGACAACTTGGCTGCGGTGACGGGGGTGTCGGGGAGCTCGCGCGGGGTGAGGTTGGTGAGCAGGGCGACGTGTTCGCGGTGCCATTCGAGAAAGTCGTAGTCGAGCACTGGCGGCCGGTCGTGTTCGGTGGCGAAGCTGCCGCACACCATGTCGACCTGCTTGCCGTCGAGTTTGCGCCACAGGTCGCGGGTCCGGACGTGTTCGATTGTGAGCTGTACGCCTGCGCGTTCGAAGTCCGCGCGCAACCTCGGCCAGATCGCGCCGAGGAACTCCACGGTGAACTCGGTGGTTCCGAAGGTGACGGTGGATCCCACCCGCCGTCTGCTGCGGTGCAGGCTCTCGGTCCAGGAGAGCAGGGTCTGAGCTGCCAGTTCCACGACCACATCCGCCGCTATCCCGATGGCAAGCTCCTGATCAAACCGAGTCCCCTGGCGGTCAGGCGGGTCACACGGCGACTCGCGGACGAGATGCGCTCCTTGCGCGGCTCGAACGTGAGGGCGGTCCTCGCCCGGCTCACTCCGATCGTTCGGGGATGGGCCGCGTACTACCGTCGCCCGGTACTTCGGCAAGTTCAACAAGTTCAGGAATGACCGCTGGGTGTTCGGCGACCGCGACAACGGCGCCTACCTGCCCAAGTTCTCCTGGACTCCCATCATCCGGCACACCCCGGTCAAGGGCACGTCGTCCCCGGACGACCCGGCCCTGGCCGGCTACTGGGCCGACCGGCGCAGGCGGGTCACACCCCCGCTCGACAGCTACACGCTGCGCCTGCTCACCAGGCAGGACGGACGGTGTCCGCTGTGCGGGGAACACCTGCTCATCGCCGAACAGCCCCCGCAGTCTCCCGAGCAATGGGAGAAATGGTGGCTGCAGGACACCCGGCGAGCGATCACCAGCCACTACCTGGCGCATCACGGGGGACCCGACTCACCGGACGGGAACCAGACCCGCCTTGTTCACACTTCCTGCCACTGCGGGCACATCGCCCGCCAACGTAGGAACCCAGCACAGCAACCCGCACCGCCTACCAGGGCCTGCTTGAGCCGTGTGCGGTGACAAGCCGCTCGATAGTGCCCGAACTCGCGGTAGAAGAAATCGCCAAGCTGCGTCCGGAAGCCGACGGCGCGCTCTGGCGGTTGAAGCGTCACCCACAAGTCCTGCTCGCGCGCATGGACGCCACCCGGAAAGCAGCGATCGAAGCGATCCACGAGCACCAGCCGCTGGCGGATGTGACCGCCGCGTGGGTCGTCACCATCGCTCGAGAACGAGGCTGGACTGTGCTCAGCGCCGACCCCAGAAGACTGCATATCCTCGATCCCCACTTACCGATCGACATGGTCTGAGACCGCTGGTCGTCGGCCTGGACGGCGGCTACGTCCACTCCAGTGCGCAGACCTCCCGCCGTGACGGCTGGTTCGAGGTCATCGCGGGCAAGAGCATGCCCACCGACGGGCCCGCGAAGTGCTTCGCCTTCGTCCAGAAGATTGACACCAAGCCGAAACGACGCCTGTTCGAGGTGCTGCGCGGCCAGGGCATGCAGGCCAACCAGCAGGTCACGTTCCTCACCGACGGCGGCGAGGACATCCGGGACCTGCCGCTCTACCTCAACCCCCTATGGGAGTTGGGCGGCCAGGTCCATGAGGGTGGTGTTGCGTTCGGCGCGGGCCCGGATGCCGAACGACTGGAGCCTGGCCATCAGCCTGGTCGGGCTGATCGGCCGGCCCGGTGCTCCGCCGGGGAACAACCACGGGTTGTCGTCGGTGTGTCCGAGGGCTGCGTGGCCGCGGCGGTTGGCGGCCAGCCGCAGCACGAGACCGCCGAGGGGATCAGGCAAGTCCAGTGGCTTGGTGCCCAGTATGATTTGGACTTCACCTCCACTGCTGAGGATCTGATCTCGCGTGATGTGCGCCACTTTCGTGAGTGGCTGGCCGTAGAGCAGCAGAAGAAGACCGGCGACGCGTTCCGCGGTGGGTATGGCGTCGTCGTGGAGGAATCGGCGGACCAGCGTCCAGCGGTCGTCCTCCTCGATGCGGGCGGCCGGTCCTTCGGTGGCGCGTTTATTTCTCGTGCGCTATACAAAAATGAGTGCGGCGTTGAACGATTTTCTCCTCAAAAAAGAGATGGACGCGGTCTCGGCCGTGGACAAATATTTCTCCCCCGACTACCGCCACTGCGTCAACGGCCGCGTCGCGGCAGAAGGCCCGCGCGACCGCGATTGTGGTCAGCCGGTCGTGGCGGCGAACGGCCCGCCGGTGCCGAAGGCGAGCCGCGCGAAGTTCTCGCCGATGCGGCGGTGTCCTGCGGGGTCGGGGTGGACCTCGTCGGGCAGCGGCAGTTCGGCGTAGTCCTTCTCGCCGTAGAGGTCGCGGCCGTCGAGGTAGTGCAGGTTCGGGTCGTCAGGTGCCCGGTGCTCGACAATCCGGGCGAGCGCGTCGCGGATGACGGTGAGCGTCAGGCGCCCGGCGGCGCGTTCGGCCGGGTCTCCCGTGGCCTTGAACCGCAAGGTCCCGCCGTCGAAGTCGGGCGCGAGCGGGCCGGGGGTGTCCTCCTGGACCGGGCACAGGATGGAGGACACCACCAGCAGCGGCGTGCTCGGATGCCCCTCGCGGATGGTGTCGAGGAAACCGTGGACCGCGGGCGTGAAGGCGCGCAGGCGCATCACGTCGGCGTTGACGACATTGATGCCGATCTTGACGCTGACCAGGTCCGCGGGAGTGTCCCGCATCACGCGGGCGGTGAACGGGTCAAGCAGCGCGCTGCCACCGAATCCCAGATTGATCAGCTCCACTGCGCCCTGGGCGGCGGCCAGGGCCGGCCAGATGGCGCTCGGGTGGCCGGCGTTCGAGCCGTGGCTGATGGAGCTGCCGTGGTGCAGCCACACCCTGCGCCCGCGCTCCGGTGCCGACTCGACCGGGGCGTCGGTGCGCAGGGCGATCAGCTCGGTGATCTCCGTATGGGGGAGCCAGATCTCGACGTCCTTGTCACGCGCGGGCAGACCGGTGAACCGGGCGGTGCCGGGGGGCCCTTCGCTCAGTTCGACGGACTGGGTAGCCATGTCGATCGTGCGGACCCTGCCGCCAGTCACCGTGGCCTGGGCAGTGAGACGGCCGTCGATCAGCAGGTCGTATACGCCGTCCGCCGGGGTCGGCAGACCTCGGTAAGCCCTCTTGGTGGGCAGCGTGTCCAGTTCGATGGTGGTGGCCCGGGTACGAAAGGCCAACCGCACGCCGGAGGGCTGGGCCTCGGCCATGGCGAGTTGGTCATCGGGGATCTGCCGGCGAGCCCGAGCGGGCAGCCGGTGCGGCAGCAGACCACCGCGCGCGGTGCCTTCCAGCTCGAGGGCGCCGCGCAGGATGTCCGCGGTGACGGGTGTGGTGATCCCGTCGTGCTCGATGTTCATTACCTCAACCTTTTGATCAAGATTTCCGGATTGCTCAGGTGCGCCGGTGCGGTCGCCTGGCAGTCAGAGTGTGATCCAGTTCGCAGCAGGGCGTCGAGGGAATCCACGATCCAGGTCCAGGATTCCTGCGGGTCGACGGCCTCCGCGACGCACCCTCCGAACAGATCATCGAGTTCCTGCGGCCCTGTATCCAGTCACTCACACAAGCTCCGAACGATCTCGCGGACGACAAGCCGACCACAGAACACCCCGTCCACCACTCTTCTCTCAGCGGAGGTTTGATGTCCACACCAACGCCCCCACAACGTGGCCCGTCCGAACAGGCGAAAACGGTGTTGACCAACGTGCGCGTGTTCGACGGGCACCGGCTGCGGAAGCCGGGAACGGTGGTCATCGACGGCGGGGTGATCGGTACCGACGCTGCCCGTGCACGGGTGATCGATGCCGGTGGCGCCGTGCTGCTGCCCGGACTCATCGACGCCCACGTCCACCTGCGCGCCGTGGAGCACCTTGAGCAGCTGTGCGGTTTCGGAGTCACGACCGCGCTGGACATGGCCGCCTGGCCGCCGGCCCTGGTCGATTCCCTCCGCGGGGTCCACGGTCTCACCGACATGCGTAGCTCGGGTACCCCCGCCACGACATCCGGCAGCACGCACAGCCGGATCCCAGGTTTCCCCACGGCCGGGTTCGTGGACGAACCCGGCCAGGCGGCGGGGTTCGTCGCCGACCGGGTGGCCGAGGGAGCGGACTACATCAAGATCATCGTCGATATCCCCGGGCCCGACCAGGCCACGCTCGACGCCCTGGTCGCGGCAGCCCGCCAGCACGGGAAACGCACCATCGCCCACGCCGCGTCGTACGCCGCCGTGAGGATGGCGCTGCAGGCACAGGTCGACATGATCACCCACGCGCCGCTGGACACGGCCCTCGACCAGACCACCGCGGCCCGCATGGCCGCCCAGGGCAGCGTGGCGATCCCCACCCTGGCCATGATGGAAGGCGTCGTGCAACAGGCAGGCAAGCCCGGCGCCGACTACAGTGCGGCGCGCGCCAGCGTCACCGCCCTCTACCAGGCCGGAGTGCCGATCCTCGCCGGAACCGACGCCAACAACGGGACCGGCGGGCCGGCGACGGTCCCGCACGGTTGGAGCCTGCACCACGAACTGACACTGCTCGTCGACGCTGGCCTGTCCACACTCGACGCCCTGCGCGCGGGGACCGTGCTGCCCGCACAACACTTCGGGCTCCCCGACCGCGGCAGCATCGAACCCGGCCGGCGCGCCGACCTCGTACTCGTCGACGGCGACCCCCTCACCAACATCGCCACCACCCGCCACATCCGCACCATCTGGTGCGGCGGCGTCGAACACCTGCCACACGCGAACTGACTCAACGTCAGTTGCATGAACCGACCGCGTCGGCTTCACCGAGGCGACGGCCGACCGCCCGGTCCCGCCGCGCCGGCGAGCCGCCGGTCCTGGTCTTCCAGCCGCGTCAGCGAGAACGAAACATTCCGTGGGAGGCAGGTACGGCGGGCGACCCTGATCAGTGCCAGCGGGTTGGGCTGCGGACCGCGGTGGCTGCGGCGATGGCGTCGAAGGTCGGCTGTACGTAGATCGCCAGGCTCCAGTCGCCGTACCTGCCTCCCACGGAATGTTTCGCTCTCGCCGCTCGTCTGTCACCCGCTCGCCTCGATGGTGGTAGCCACTTCCAGTTGCCCCAGCTTGCGGCCCTTGCCAGACCGCTCGGCAGGTGACATGAGACGCGCTAGCCTGCGTGCTGTGTCGCGCTCGCTCATACTGACCGCCGCCGGAAACCCGACCGTGCGCAGGCTCGTCGCGACCACCTCGGCCAACCGGTACCTGGTCAGCCGCTTCGTGGCGGGGGTGAGCACCGAGCAGGCGGTGGCCGCCGCGACCGCCTTGGTGAACGACGGCCTGGCGGTGACCCTGGACCACCTGGGGGAGGGCGTCGCGGCGGCGGCCGATGCGGAATCCGCCGTGCGGGCCTACCTCGACCTGCTGGCGTGTTTGAGCGCCCAGGGTCTGACCAACCAGGGTCTGACCAACCAGGGTCTGACCAACCAGGCCTTGGCCGACCGGGCCGAGGTCAGCGTGAAGCTGTCCGCCCTCGGTCAGCGGCTGGACGAGGCACTGGCGCTGCACAACGCCGCCCGGATCTGCGCCGCCGCGCAGCGGGTAGGCACCACCGTCACCCTGGATGCCGAGGACCACACCCTGACCGACTCCACCCTGCGGGTGCACGCCGAGCTACGCCGCGACTGGCCGGGGACCGGGGCGGTGCTGCAGGCCTACCTGCACCGCACACTGGAGGACTGCCGGGCACTGACGGTCGAGGGTGCCCGGGTCCGGCTGTGCAAGGGCGCCTACGCCGAACCGCCCGAGCACGCGTTCCGGACCTCACACGAGGTCGCCCGTAGCTATGTGCGCTGCGCCGACGTCCTGCTCGCCGCAGATGGCTATCCCATGTTCGCCACCCACGATCCACGGCTGATCGACATCGTGGGGGAGCGGGCCCGCTGGTACGGCCGTCCTCCGGGCAGCTTCGAGTACCAGATGCTCTACGGGGTGCGTCCGGCCGAGCAGCGCCGGCTGGCCGGGGCCGGTGACACCGTCCGGGTGTATGTGCCCTACGGCTCGGATTGGTACTCCTACCTCGCCCGGCGGCTTGCCGAGCGACCCGGCAACCTCGCCTTCTTCCTCCGCGCCGTGGTGTCCGGCGGCTGAATTGTCGGATGGTTGTGGCACTCTGCCGACATGACCACGATCGCCGTCCTGGGCGCAGGCAAAATCGGTGAGTCCTTGCTGTCCGGGCTGCTCAAGGCCGGTCGCAGCCCGGAGGACCTGATGTTCACCGAGCGCTCCCCCGACCGAGCAGCCGAGCTTGAGCAGACCTACCGGGTGCGCGCGGTCGACACCACCACCGCGGCACACAAGGCCGACGTCCTGGTCGTGGCGGTGAAGCCGCAGGACATCGACCCGCTGTTGACCGAGCTCGCCGGACTGATCGACGCGGAAACCCTGGTCGTGAGCCTGTGCGCCGGGTTGCCCACCGCGCTCTACGAGCGTCGGCTGTCGGACGGCGTGCCGGTCGTGCGAGTCATGCCCAACACTCCGATGCTGGTCGGCGAGGCGATGAGCGCGATATCCGCCGGCCGCTTCGCTACCGACGCGCACCTGGAGCTGACCGAGGAACTGCTGGGCAGTGTGGGCAAGGTGATCCGGGTTCCGGAAAGCCAGCAAGACGCCGTCACCGCGCTGTCCGGGTCCGGTCCCGCCTACTTCTTCTACCTGGTCGAGGCGATGATCGACGCGGGGATCCTGATCGGGTTGCCCCGGCCGATGGTGACCGAGCTGATCACCCAGTCCGCGGTGGGCGCGGCCCGGATGCTCCGCGAGACCGGTGAGCACCCGGTGCTGCTGCGGGAGGCGGTGACCTCCCCCGGCGGTACGACGATCATGGCGATCCGGGAGCTGGAGCGGCACGGGGTGCGCGCGGCTTTGTCGGCCGCCATCGAGGCGGCCCGGGAGCGGTCGGTCGAACTCGGAGCCGCCCACCGCGACTGAGCCGCCCACCGCGACTGAGGCGGGCGGCCACTGGTGCCGACCATCAGGGGTGCCGACTACCAGCCGACTACCAGCCGACTACCACTGATGGGAGTCGCACGGACACCACCGGTCCCGCTACTCTCATCAGAACGGTTGCGTCACGGACCGCGGGAGGGGAAGCCCAGCGGCGCGTGACGTGGTGAGGACACGATGACCCATGCTGATCAACGAGCAACCCGGGCCGGCCAAGGTGCAGTTCCTCACGGTCGCCGAGGTGGCCGCGATGATGCGGGTATCCAAGATGACGGTCTACCGGCTGGTACATGCGGGCGAACTGCCCGCCGTGCGGGTCGGGCGCTCCTTCCGTGTTCCGGAGATGGCCGTGCACGGTTATCTGGAGAGCTCCTACTTCGATGCGGGATGAGATCGCACCTGGGTGCCGGCTGCGGATCTGATCAGGGCTAAGCTGATCCCTCGTTCGCGCCCAGCACAGCCACGACCAGCGAGGAGGCCGAGTATGGGCTCGGTGATCAAGAAGCGCCGTAAGCGCATGTCCAAGAAGAAGCACCGCAAGTTGCTGCGCAAGACGCGGGTGCAACGTCGTAAGTTGAAGAAGTAACCTCAGCGGAGCAGCATGCCGCCGTCCACGGTTCTTGTCACCGGAGCCAGCCGCTTCGTCGGCGGTCAGCTGGCGGCCAGGCTCGCGGCCGATTCCACGATCGACCGGATTATCGCTGTGGACACGGTGCCGCCGGGCCGAGAACTGTCCCGTCAGATGGGGCGTGCCGAGTTCGTCCACGTCGACCTGCGCGACCTGCTGATCGCCAAGGTGATCTCCACCGCCAAGGTTGACACGGTCGTGCACGCGTCGATGACCGCCAACCCGCGCGGCTCGGGGGGATACAGCACGATGAAAGAGATGAATGTCATCGGCACCATGCGGCTCCTCGCGGCCTGCCAGCAGTCGACGACGGTGACTCGGCTGGTCGTGAAGTCCACTGGTGCGGTGTATGGGGCGAGCGCCCTGGATCAGGCGCTGTTCACCGAGCGTGACGAACTGAATGCGATTCCGGCCTCGGGATACGCCAGGGATGCGGTGGAGGTCGAGGGCTACGTCCGTGGTTTCGCTCGGCGGCGCGAGGATGTGGACGTCACGGTGCTGCGCTTCGCCAACGTCATCGGCCCCCGCAGCGATACCGTCCTGAGCCGGTACTTCGCACTCCCTGTGGTGCCGACTGTGCTGGGCTACGACCCTCGGGTGCAGTTGTTGTACGAGGAGGATGCACTGGCAGTGCTCGAGCGGGCCACTAGGGCGCGAGGAGCCGGGGTGGTCAACGTCAGTGGCGACGGCGTGCTGATGCTGTCCCAGGCGATTCGGCGGGTGGGCCGGATCCCGGTCCCCATACCCGAGCCGGCCGTGGCCGCGCTCGGGCGGCTGCTGCGCGGTGCTCAGCTCGTTGACTACTCTCCGGAGCAGACCCGCTTCCTCAACTTCGGCCGAGTGCTCGACACGACCCGGTTGCGCACCGAGTTCGGTTTTGTCCCCCGGTGGACCACGGCCCAGGCGTTCGACGATTACGTACAGGGTTCAGCTCTGCGGCCCACGATCGACCCGAAGTGGATCGCCGCAGCACAGCGATGTCTGCTCGGGCTCGCGGCCCGGTTCCGGTAGCCGGTGGTGACAGGTGACACCGGAGCCGGTCGAGACGGCGCAGGACCAAGAGCCGCAGTGGTATCGGGATGTGGCGGACCTGCTGGCATTCGCGCGCAGGCGGTTGTGCGGCGACTATCACGTCGATGAGTTCGGCTTCGACCCGGACTTCACCGAGCATGTGCTGATCCCGCTGCTGCGGCCGCTGTACCACTCGTGGTTCCGGGTGGAGACGATCGGCATCCAGCACGTGCCCGCGCAGGGCGCTGCCCTGGTGGTCGCCAACCACTCGGGAACGGTGCCGTTGGATGCGGTGATGACCGCGATGGCGGTGCGCGAGGCGCACCCGGCGGAGCGGCACCTGCGGATGCTCGGCGCTGACCTGGTTTTCCGCACCCCGCTGCTCGGCTCGTTGGCGCGTAAGGCGGGTCAGACTCTGGCCTGCGTCCCGGACGCCGAGCGGTTGCTCACCTCCGGCGAGCTGGTGGGAGTGTGGCCGGAGGGGTTCAAGGGCATCGGCAAGCTCTACCGTGATCGGTACAAGCTGCAGCGTTTCGGGCGCGGCGGGTTCGTCGCCGCAGCGTTGCGCACCCAGTCGGCCATCATCCCGTGCGCCATCGTGGGTGCAGAGGAGATCTACCCGATGATCGGCGACATCACGCCGCTGGCTCGGTTGTTCAGCGCCCCGTACTTCCCGGTGACGCCGTTGTTCCCCCTGTTAGGGCCGCTGGGGATGATTCCACTGCCGTCCAAGTGGTACATCGAGTTCGGCGAGCCGGTCGCAACCGACGCCTACGAGCCGGGTTGCGCCGAGGACCCGATGCTGGTCTTCGACCTCACCGACCAGATCCGCGAGACCATCCAGCAGACCCTCCACCAGTTGCTCATCCGGCGGCGTCACCCGTTCCTGGGCTGAGCAGCAACGGCCCTGGGTTGAGCGACAACGGCTCAGTGGCGAGTTCGGCGTTGGTAGGCGAGGTGGGCGGCAACCGCGCCGGCCGCGACTCCGATGCCCAGCACCGAGGGCACCCCGATCTTCGCGGCTTTGCGACCGGTCCGGAAGTCCTGGATCTCCCAGCCCCGTGCCCGGGCGGTCTCCCGAAGATCGGGATCAGGGTTCACCGCGACTGCGGTGCCTACCACGGAGAGCATCGGAATGTCGTTGGCTGAATCGGAGTAGGCGGTGCAGCGCTGCAGGTCGAGCCCTTCTTGGACGGCCAACTCGCGCACCGCCTCTGCCTTGGCCGCTCCGTGCAGGATGTCGCCCACCAGCCGGCCGGTGTACACACCGTCGGCGGTCTCCGCCACAGTGCCCAGCGCACCAGTGAGGCCGAGCCTGCGGGCGATGATCGTGGCCAGCTCCACCGGCGTCGCGGTGACGAGCCACACCCGCTGCCCGGCGTCGAGGTGCCGCTGAGCCAGGGCGAGCGTCCCGGACCAGATCCGGTCGGCCATCAGCTCGTCGTAGATGTCCTCGCCGAGCTCGACGAAGAGCTGGTTGGACCTGCCTGCCACGAAGGACAGTGCCTGCTCGCGGTTAGTGTGGATCTTCGCGAGGCTGAGCTCCTTGCCGGCTACCCTGAACTTCAGCTGCTGCCAGGTGAAGGAGGCGAGTGCCCCGGCGGGGAAGAAGTTCCTCGCGGCCAGACCTTGCGCGAAGTAAAACATCGACGCACCGCGCATCATGGTGTTGTCGACATCGAAGAAGGCCGCCGCGGTGCGGTCTGGGGGGGCCGTCAGCGTAGGGGTCATGTCCGGGGCAGACGTGTGTGGGAAGGCTGCTTGCCCGTTAAGGGTGGTCAGGACAGCTTTCTGCTTGCGGAGGTCCTGATGACACCGTCGTTGCACTGGATCCTGCCCTGATATCGGAGTCGTGGCTCTTCCTCATCAGTCCGCTGCAGCGGAGCCCATCCCCAGACTGCCGTGATGACTTGTCCTGAGCAACCAAACAAAAAGGATCTAGCGGCCGACACGGGGGTGACCGGAGTCCGGCTCAGAGCTATCCAGGAGGAAGCAACTGGGGCTTCAGAATCCACGGCAGCGGGGAAGGCTGTGGCGAACCATGCCCGGGGAAGGGTTGCCAAGGCTGCGGGCGCAACGGCTGGGCTCCGCCGGACCGGTTCGGGTTGGACAGAACACCACCTGTGCTTCCGGTTGAGGAGAGGCCGGAGTGACTGCTCTGAGCGGGTGGGGGAACCGGATTCGCCAAGGACGGACGGAGCAGCAGGTCAGGGAGCATGACCACGCTAGGCGGGCTTGCCGCTGGCGCGGCCGCGACGTCCGGCAAGGGTGCAAGCGAGGCGGCGGCGGCCGGCGGGATCGAGGGCTTGCAGGCGTCTTTGGCCGGCAACAGGCCCAGATCATCGCGGGTGCCAGAGCTGATCGTGACGCAGTTGGACCGCATGCTCAGCGCAGAAGCCCTCGTGGCTACCCGATCGAGTAGACCCAGAGTGCTGTCCAGCCGGGCACTGATGCGCAGCGGGAGCGCCGCACGCAGCACCGACAGCCTGGCCTTCTGCTGCTCGGACCACGAGCGGAGCGCGGTCAGGCTGCCGGGCTTGCCGCCCAGGTCGAGCCCGGTGAGCAGCCTCGCGCCAGCCGTCGTATCCGAGTCGAAGTCGTCGAGAGCCCGGAAGAACTTCGTCCGCCCCTCGGACCAGCTGCCGGCGGCGTCGGCTTGGTTCGCCATGGCCTCGATCTCGCTCACCCGATCGCCGGCGAACTCCAGATGTTTGAGCGCCTTGGGTCGATCCCCGAAGGTCAACCCGAGCTCGGCGGACTCGGCGCTGCGTTTGACGGTGTACAACGCGTCACCGGGTAGCGCATCACGGGACAACAAGAAGCTCATTCCAGACAGCGACATCAGCAGGCACAACGCCGCAGCGGCGGCCACCATCAGCCGTCCCCGTGCCTCGCCTGGAATCCAGCGGCGACGCCGCGAGGCGAGCAAGGGCAGAACCGGGCTGGTACCCTCGTGCACCACAGCGGAGAACTCCGCCATGACGCGTTCGCGCATGCGATCCCGTTCCACGGGAGCAGGACCCACCGCGGTACCTGCCCGGCGCAACGCCGTGACCACGGCAAGCTCACGCTGCAGGGTGCGATCAGAGACGCCGCACATTCCACTATCCACAGCGCGGGCGAAGTGTTCCTGCTCGTCGCGCTTCCGACTCCCGGATGCGTGCGTCGTCCTCACCGCCTTCGGGCCCTTCGGCCATGTCCCCCGGAGCAACGAGTGGCTACCCGAGCGGTTACGCCCGAGCTCAGCGTGCCCGGTGCGAATGTGACGGTCATCGCAGCCCCTCTGGCAACAGCTGCGCAAGCCTGCGGACCGCGCGATGTTGCAGCGCCTTCACCGCGCCCTCGTTGCGGCCCATCATGGCCGCGGTCTCCGAGACCGAGAGGCCTTGCATGAAGCGCAGCATGATGCACTCCTGCTGATCTCGGCCCAGCTGGGCGACGCAGCGCATGAGCTCGGCGGCGGTGGCCTGCTCGACCACCTCGTGCTCGGGGCCGCGGTCGTCCGCGCTGGAGTCGAGAATATCGGCGGTGGTCATCTCCAGTCGGTATCGGCTGGACTTGACGTGGTCGAGGACCAGGTTACGCGCGATGGTGACGAACCAGGCCCCGACGTCTCGGCCCTGGTAGCTCACCGAGGAGATCCGGCGCAGCGCTCGCAGGAAGGTCTCGCTGGTCAGGTCTTCGGCCAGTGGGCGGTCACCCACCCGGAACAGGATGAAGCGGAAGACCACATCGACATACCGGTCGTAGAGCCGGCCGAAGGCATCCTGATCACCCTGCTGGGCGGCCGCGACGAGCTCCCACGCGGCGGTGTCGACCTCCGGCCCGGCGTGGTCGGCGACGTCGGCATCCGCCGCGGCGTGACCCACGGCCGCAGCGCCCGGATCCGGGGCGCTGAGCGCTGGTGCAGCCGGAGCCGGGATCGGCTGGGTGTGGCGGGCGAGCTTCACGCGATCAGGTGTCGGCGTTCGACACGGTCTCTCGGTTGCGGCATGAGCCACTCCTCTCGCTCGTGCCGACCGTTTGCGTCAACGGTCGCCTAAGGCGTGCGGAAGCATACGACGGCGACACGGTACGCGGTGGCGCAGAGTCGCCTTCCGGGGACAGACCGCACTAATCCCGTTCCGATTGACGGTGGCAGGCTGGCGGGATGCGGCACGAGGTGACCTTGCTGGTCCGGGCGGACTGCCCCGGGTGTTCGGAGGCCCGAGCCGACATCGCCCGGATCTGCGCGGAACTGGACGTTGCGTGGCGTATCAGCGATGTGGACGCGGACCCTCGACTGCGGGCCGAGTACGGCGACCGGGTCCCGGTGATCCTCCTCGACGGCCGGGAACACAGCTTCTGGACGGTGCATGAGCAGCGCCTTCGGGCCGACCTCACGCTGTAAGGACCATCACGATCCGGACTCCGGGTGAACCTCTCGCCGGTAGGTCCCCGAACGGGCAGTCATGACTTCGACACGCTTAGCCGTCCCGGTGGCGCCGCCCCCGGTGACCCGGTTGCCCCTCGCCGTGGCGGCCCTGGTCGGCCTGCTGTCGATGGCGGCGGGGTTGGCGGCGGGGCACCTGGTGGGCGGGTTCATCTCACCGACCGCCTCGCCGTTCCTCGCGGTGGGCGGCAGCGCGATCGACCTCACCCCGTTGTGGCTCAAGGATTTCGCGGTCCGCACGTTCGGCAGCTACGACAAGGTCGTCCTGCTGTCGGGCATGGCGGTGGTGGTCGGGCTGGTCGGTGTGGTCTCCGGGCTGTTGTCCCGGCGTTCCCGCACACCGGGGCTGGTACTGCTGGTGGCGCTGGGGGCCATCGCCGGTGTCGCGGTGCGCTCCCGCCCCACCGCGGGTCCGCTCGACGTGCTCGCCCCGCTGGTGTCGCTGCTCGTCGGCGCGGGGGTGTTCGTCGTCCTGCACCGCCTGGGGCGCCTGCGCCTGCAGCCGGCGGGGGGCCCGGCGGCGGGGGTGTCTCGCCGAACGCTGCTCGCGGGGTCGGCGGCGGTCGCCGCGGGTACCGCCGTCGCGGCGACCGGTGGCCAGCTGGTGGCCGGACGCGGTGCCGTCGAGGCCTCCCGCGAGGCACTCGGGCGGATCGTGCCCACGGTGCCCGCACCGCCGATCCCGCGCGGCGCGGACTTCGCCGCGGACGCTTCGCCGACCTTCATCACCCCGAACCGGGATTTCTACCGGGTGGACGTCAACCTCACGCTGCCTCGGCTGCGTGCCGAGGACTGGCGGCTGCACATCCACGGGATGGTCGACCGGGAGGTCACCCTCAGCTGGTCCGACCTGACCTCGCGGTCGCTGATCGAGCGTCCGGTGACGATGACCTGCGTGTCCAACGAGGTCGGCGGGCCCTACATCTCCACGTCCAACTTCACCGGCGTGCTGCTGGCCGACATCCTGCGCGAGGCCGGCGTGCACCGGGGAGCCGACCAGGTGTTCACCACCAGCGTCGACGGGTGGACCTGCGGCACCCCGACCTCGACCCTCACCGATCCCGGCAGGCAGGCCATGCTGGTGATCGCAATGAACCGCGAGCCGCTGCCGATCGAGCACGGGTTCCCCGTTCGGATGCTCGTCCCCGGTCTCTACGGTTTCGTCTCCGGAACCAAGTGGATCACCGATATGGAGCTCACCACGTTCGATGCGCAACGGGCTTACTGGTTGGAGCGCGGCTGGGGGCAGCGGGCGCCGATCAAGACGATGTCCCGGATCGATAGTCCCGGCCCGTTCGCACGAGTCCGCCAAGACACGCCGATCACCGGTGTCGCCTGGGCTCAGACCAGAGGCATCGAGAACGTCGAGGTACGACTCGACCACGGTGCGTGGCAACCCGCCGAGCTGTCCACGGAGGTCAACGTGGACACTTGGCGGATGTTCCGGCTGCGGGGTCGTTGGTCTCCCGGCTCCCACGTCGCGGAGGTCCGGGCGACGGACAAGGCCGGGTACACCCAGGCCGCGGACCGGGCCGCGCCCATCCCGGACGGCGCCAGCGGTTGGCACTCGGTACAGTTCACCGTCCTCTGAGGACACGCCGAGTACAGCACAAACGTGTCCTATTCGTGATCCGCGAACCGTGAACTCGCCGCTGCGGATTGCCGAAGTAATACATGTGAGGCCCGGACAAGCTGGGCATGATGAGGAGTTGAGGTCGAGTGAAGAGGATCCAGCGGCTGGCCGCGGTCGGCGCTATGGCGGCTCTGGCCGCCGCGGTCGGCGCATGCAGTACCTCGCAGGGGCCGGCCACCGGTAGTCAAGCTTCCGCACCATCCGCCGAGTCGCCTGCCCCCAACGGAGAGGCGACGGCGCCCACGGGCGCCGGTGTCACCAAGATCAGTGATATCTTCGGTCCGGCCTGCAGCCAGGTGCCCAAGGAGGGCCCCGGCTCCGCGCAGGGAATGGTCAACGACCCGGTGGCCACCGCAGCCAGCCACAACCCGCTGCTGACCACTCTGACGAAGGCTGTGACTGCGGCCAACCTGGGTGACACCTTGAACAGCGCCCCGGCGCTGACCGTGTTCGCCCCGGCTGACCCGGCGTTCCAGGCCTTGGAGGCCCAGCACCCGGGTATTCTCACCCAGCTGACCACTGCTCCCGACGTGGCGTCGCCGAACGGCAAGCTGGCCAAGATTCTGACCTATCACGTGGTCGGCACGCGCTATGACGCCGCAGGCATCGTCCAGGCCGGTTCGCTGGACAGCCTGGAAGGCGCCAAGATCACTATTGCCGGCACCGCCGCGGCACCGACCGTGAACGGTGCCCCCGTGCTGTGCGGCAACATCCCGACCAAGAACGCCACCGTGTTCGTGATCGGGCAGGTGCTGTCTCTGCCGGCGTCTTAAGCGGCAACCGGCTAAGCGGCCATCTGGTTAGTACGCGTCAGGGGCGGTTCCTCGAGGAGCCGCCCCTGACGCGTGTCGCGGGTTGGCAAGATCGCGACTTTGTTCCTGCGTTCACAAGCGGCTACCGTGGACGCCTGGCGGGAGCGCGGTACCCAGCCCCGGACCCGGTTTGCCAACGCGAGATCCGAGAGGAAGCCCAGCGTGACGGTGCACGAGCACGGCAGGTACAGCACACCGGCCGATGACGTGCCCTGCCGCGCCGTTCCCGAGGCCGCGGTCGGCCGCCTCGCCGTCTACCTGCGCGTACTCACCTCGATGATCGAGCAGGGCGTGACCACCATGTCCAGCGAGGAGCTCGCCGGGGCTGCCGGGGTGAACTCGGCGACGTTGCGCAAGGACCTGTCGTACGTGGGTTCCTACGGCACCCGCGGAGTGGGCTACGACACAGCGCGGCTGGTGGAACACATCGAGCGCCTGCTCGGGCTCACCCGGCACCACAGCGTCGCCGTGGTCGGCATCGGCAACCTTGGTCATGCACTGGCCAGCTACCGGGGCTTCCCCGACCGTGGTTTCCCGGTCACGGCGTTGTTCGACCTCGACGGGGACATGATCGGAATCCCGGTCGGCGGGTTGCCTGTTGACCACGTCGACAGCATCCCCGCGGTGTGCGTCGAACGAGAGGTCACCATCGGGGTGATCTGTACCCCGACAGCCGCCGCGCAATGGGTGTGTGACCTGCTCGTGGCCGGCGGTGTGCGGTGCATCCTCAACTTCGCCCCGGTGGTGTTGCAGGTTCCCGACGATGTCGAGGTACGCCGGGTGGACCTCGCGGTCGAGTTGCAGATCCTGTCGTTCTACCAGTCCCGTCGGTGCGGGCCGGTGGCTGCGCCGGTCGATCCGATCGCGGTGGGCCGATGAGTCTTGTGGTCATCGGGCTCTCTCACCGCAGCGCACCGGTCGAAGTGCTGGAGCGAGTCGCGGCGTCCACCTCGGACGCCGGCAAGGTCCTGGGCCGGCTGCTTGAGCGCGAGCATGTCGCGGAGGCGCTGCTGCTCTCCACCTGTAACCGGGTCGAGGTCTACGCGGTGGTGACGACCTTCCACGGCGGCCTGGCCGATATCACCGACGTGCTGGCGCGCCAGTCCGCGATCGCGCTGGACGAGCTGTCCGACCATCTCTACGTGCACTACGCGGCGGCCGGTGTTGAGCACCTGTTCGCGGTGGCTGCCGGGCTCGACTCGATGGTCGTCGGCGAGCCGCAGATCCTCGGTCAACTTCGCACGGCGTACGCCGGTGCCGAACAGGCGGGCACCGTCGGGCGCCTGCTGCACGAGGTAGTGCAGCAGGCGCTGCGGGTCGGCAAACGGGTCCACACCGAGACCGACATCGACGCTGAGGGCGCCTCCGTGGTCTCTGAAGCGCTTGCCGCGACGGCGGCTGCGCTGGCTGGTGCCGGGGTGGATCCAGACGGGGTGGGTCTGGCCGGTCGGCGGGCGTTGGTTCTCGGGGCTGGTTCGATGGGTGGGCTGGCGGCCGCACAGCTGCGTCGGGCCGGCGTCGCCGAGATCGTGGTGGCCAACCGTACCCACGCCGGCGCGGCGCGGCTGGCGGTGCTGTGCGAGGCCGAGGGCACCCCCGCCCAGGCCGTCGGTCTGGACGGTGTGGCCGCCGTGTTGCCCGCGGTGGATGTGGTGATCTGCTGCACCGGAGCGAGTGACGTGGTGCTCAGTGTCGATCAGGTCGCCGACGCCCGGGGCGGCGATCAGATTGCCGCCGCTCGGGTTCCGCTCGTGGTGTGCGACTTGGGGCTGCCCCGCAACGTCGAGCCCGGGGTGGGGGGGTTGCCCGGGGTGACCCTGCTGGATCTCACCACCGTGGCCCGCCGCCTGGAGCAGCGCCCGGCGGCGTCCAACGCGGTCAGCGCCGCTCAGCGCCTTGTCGCGCGGGAGGTGCGCGCTTACCTGGTGGCCCAGCGCACGGTGGAGGTCGCCCCGACGGTGGCCGCGCTGCGCAAGCGGGCTGCTGAGGTGGTGGACGCGGAGCTACTGCGGCTGGCCGGTCGGCTGCCGGGACTCGATGCCGCGGTGCGCGATGAGCTGTCCCGGACCGTGCGCCGGGTGGTGGACAAGCTGCTGCACGCCCCCACGGTGCGGGTCAAGCAGCTCGCCGAGGCCGGTGGGGGCGCTGCCTACGCGGACGCGCTGCGGGAGTTGTTCGAACTGGACCCGCAGGCCGCCGCCGCCATCGCCGCGACCGTCCGCCCCGATCCTGCTGGGACCGGGTGATGGCCACGACACGGCGGTCACCAGTGTTGCTGGGAACCCGAGGCGGCGCGTTGGCCTTGGCCCAGGGCGAGTGGGTAGCGCGGCGGCTGCGCGCCGCCGGGGTGGCGGCGCGTGTTCTCCCCCCGGCAGGATTCGAACCTGCCGGGGGCACCGACGTCAGCGGGCATTCCTTCTCGGCGTTGCGCGCTGCCCTCGTGGCTGGTGAGGTCGACGTGGCGGTGCGCTCGTGCAAGGATCTGCCGATTGTGGCGGATGCTGCGGTGATGCTCGCCGCGGTAGCGGAGCGCGCGGATCCGCGTGATGCCCTGGTGGCGCGTGACGGGATGGTGCTGGGCGAGTTGCCCGCCGGGGCGGTGCTCGGCACTGGTTCGCGTCGGCGCGCCGCGCAGCTGCGAGCGCTGGGTCTGGGGCTGCGGGTGGTGCCGATCAGCGGCGATGTCGACTCGCGGATCGCTCGGGTCGCCGGTGGCGAGTTCGATGGTGTGGTGATCGCCGCTGCCGGGCTGGCCCGGCTCGGCCTGATCGATGAGGCCACCGAGCTGCTCGACCCGTTGCAGATGCTGCCCGCGCCCGGGCAGGGAGCGCTGGCCTGCGAGTGTCGGGTCGATGACCTGGACACCGAGCACCTGCTGGGCACGCTGCTCAATGACGCCGGGGCGCGTGCCGCGATCACCGCCGAGCGGGCGTTGCTCGCGTCGGTCGCGGCACGCGCCGTCGCCCCGGTCGGTGCGCTGGCCGATGTCGTCGAGGACTTGGACGACGAGGGACGGGTTGTCCTGCGGCTGTTTCTGCGGGGGGTTGCGGCCACCGCGGACGATGACCTGCTCAGGTCGTCCGCCATTGCGCCGTATTCCGATGGGGAGTTGACCGATGCCGAGAACCTCGGACGCCAGGTTGCGGCCGAGTTGCTGGACTTGGGTGCCGCAGCGCTGGGTGCAGACCCAGCGCTGCATGGCCAGAGTCCCGGCCTGATGGGAAACGAGTAAGTACATGAGCCGTGTCTGCAAGACCACCGGACGGATCGCCTTTGTCGGTGCCGGCCCCGGCGACGTCGGAATGCTCACTGTGCGGGCGCAGCACCTGCTGAGCTGCGCGGAGCTGCTGGTGAACGACCCCGACGTGCCCGCCGGCGTGCTCGCGCTGGCGGCGCAGCACGCCGAGGTGCGCCCGGCGGTGGGGGAACCCGGCGAGGTCGCCAAGGATCTGGTCGCCGAGGCCAAGAACGGGCGAGTCGTGGTGCGCCTGGTATCCGGAGACCCCCTGACCGCCGACGCTGTGGTCGCCGAGGCGCTGGTCGTGGCGCGCACCACGGTGGCGTTCGAGGTGGTGCCCGGCGTGCCGATGGGTACCGCGGTGCCGGCCTTCGCCGGGGTGCCGCTGGGCTCCGGGCACACCGAAGCCGACGTCCGCGCGGGTGTCGACTGGGCGTCCCTGGCCGCGGTGCCGGGTCCGCTGGTGCTGCACGCCACCGCGTCACACCTGGCCGAGTCGGCTTCCGCGCTGGTCGCGCACGGGCTCGCGCCGAACACCCCGGTGGCGATCACCGTCGCGGGCACCATGCCCACCCAGCACACGGTGGAGACCACGCTGGCGTCGCTGAGCGGTGACGCCGGTGAGCTCGCCGGGCCGCTGGTGGTGACCGTCGGCTCAGCGGTGGGGCAGCGGACGAAGCTGTCCTGGTGGGAGTCTCGGGCGCTGTATGGCTGGAAGGTGCTGGTGCCGCGGACCAAGGAGCAGGCCGGGGCGATGAGCGAGCGGTTGGCGATGCATGGCGCGGTGCCGGTCGAGGTCCCGACCATCTCGGTGGAGCCACCCCGGTCCCCGGCGCAGATGGAGCGCTCGGTCAAGGGCCTGGTCGACGGTCGTTACCAGTGGGTGGTGTTCACCTCCACCAACGCGGTCCGGGCGGTGTGGGACAAGTTCGCCGAATTCGGGCTGGATGCCCGCGCATTCGCCGGGGTGAAGATCGCGTGCGTGGGCGAAGCCACCGCGGAGAAGGTGCGCTCGATGGGGATCGTCCCTGAGCTGCTGCCGTCGGGCGAGCAGTCCTCCGAGGGGCTCCTCGCCGACTTCCCGCCCTTCGATGACGTGCTCGATCCGGTGGACCGGGTGCTGTTGCCGCGCGCGGACATCGCGACCGAGACACTGGCCGCCGGGCTGCGCGAGCGGGGCTGGGAGATCGACGACGTGACGGCCTATCGCACGGTACGGGCTGCTCCGCCGCCCGCCGAGACCCGTGAAATGATCAAGACGGGTGGCTTCGACGCGGTGTGCTTCACGTCCTCGTCCACGGTCCGCAACCTGGTCGGTATCGCCGGCAAGCCGCATACCCGCACGATCGTCGCCTGCATCGGCCCAGCCACCGCGGAGACCGCGGTCGAGTTCGGCCTCCGGGTGGACGTCCAGCCCGAGCTGGCGCAGGTCGGTGCCCTGGTCGACGCATTGGCCGGGCACGCCGCCCAACTCCGTGCCGAAGGCGCCCTACCCCCACCCCGTAAAGCCAAAAGCCGCCGCCGCTAACCCCTGTGGATAACCCGTGAGTGGCGATGCGAGTTACAGGTCGTATCGCCACTCACGAGCCCCGGAGGGGCCCATCATGTACCCGACGGTCCGTCCGCGCCGGTTGCGCACCACGGCGGCGATGCGCCGACTGGTCGCTGAGACGACGGTGCGGCCGCACCAGCTGGTGCTGCCGGTGTTCGTCAAGCAGGGCGCTGCGGTGCCGGTACCGATTCCCTCCATGCCTGGTGTCGTGCAGCACACCCGGGACTCGCTGCGCAAGGCCGCGGCCGAGGCGGTGGCCGTCGGGTTAGGCGGGATCATGCTGTTCGGTGTGCCCACCACCAGGGACGCCACCGGCTCCGCCGGGATCGACCCAGACGGCGTGCTCAACACCGCCTTGCGCGATGTCCGTGCCGAGGTCGGCGACGACATCGTGGTCATGGCTGACACGTGCCTGGACGAGTTCACCGACCACGGGCACTGCGGCCTGCTGGACGCGGCCGGCCGGGTGGACAACGACGCGACCCTCGCGAGGTACGCGCAGCTGGCGCTCGCGCAGGTGCGGGCCGGCGCCCACCTGCTCGGGCTCAGCGGCATGATGGATGGCCAGGTGGGGGTGGTCCGGGCGGCACTGGATGCCGAGGGTCACCACGACGTCGGGATCCTGGCCTACAGCGCCAAGTACGCCTCGGCGTTGTACGGGCCGTTCCGCGACGCGGTGGACTCCCAGCTGCGCGGGGACCGCCTGACTTATCAGCAGGATCCGGCCAATGCCCGCGAGGCGCTGCGCGAGGTGGCGCTGGATCTCGCCGAGGGCGCCGACATCGTGATGGTCAAGCCCGCGATGCCCTACCTGGATGTGTTGCGCGCGGTCGCCGAAGTCTCCGATGTCCCGGTCGCGGCCTACCAGGTCTCAGGCGAGTATTCGATGGTGGAGGCGGCGGTGGCCCGCGGCTGGCTGGACCGGCGGCGCACCGTGCTGGAGACGCTGACCTCGATCCGCCGGGCCGGCGCAGGCCTGGTGCTGACCTACTGGGCCGTGCAGGCCGCACACTGGCTGCGCTGACTCACTTTCAGCGATCATGAGATCGGTTGACTGGTGCGAGCGACTACTTTGGCGATCTCGTCGACGATCGATCCGAGCCGGGTCTGGATATCGTGGGCTGTGTAGCGCAGGACCGTGTACCCGTGCGCCACGAGAACGTTCTGCCGGGTGCGGTCGTCCTGGAAGGCAAGCCAAGTGCCGTGGGTGCGGTACCCGTCCACCTCGAGGATCAGCCGCCGCGCTGGATCAAGGAAGTCCGCGATGTACCCGAGTACCGGCTCGTTGATCAGAAAGCCGGTCAGCCCTGCCGACTGCAAACCCTGGGCGAGTAGGCGCTCGGGCGCGGACGCCGCTCCGGGCACCAGCGATGCCAGCTGCCGCCCAACGCGAGGTGAGCGGCGCAGCCCGATCTCCTCGAAGTAACGCATCCGCAGTGCTCGGTCCGAGGTCAGCGTCGCTGTGGCATGGTCGAGCAGAGCAGCACATGCGGCGTCGTCAAGCAGCGTAAGGCAGTCGAAGACGGTGCGAGGCACGTCGGTGACCGGCAGCCCGCCGACGGTGCTGCGCCGGGTGCGAGGGGTGTCCCGACGCAACAGCCGCAGCCACGGCACGGGCGATGTGCGCGCACAGCTCAGCGGTACCGTCAAGTGGATGACCGCAGGCTCGTCGACCGCCATTTTCCACAGATGGGCCGCAGCGAGATGGCTCACCACACCCTCCGGTTGCCAGAGGTGCGCGGCACGTGCCCGGGTTGCCGGCGACGGTGCACCGGTGGCGTAGACGCCGTGCAGGACCTGCCGCAGTGCGCCACGGCGGAGCCAGGAGTCGATGGTGTTCGTGTTCACCCCACTCTCGCGGAGTTGCGCCCGGCTCACGGCGCCGTGCTGGCGGCGGATCAGTCGCTCGATGTCGCTTCCCAGGGTCATGGTGACTACGTTGCCAGCCACCACTGACAGTTCCCGAGACTACCAAGCAGTCGAGCGCCCCGGACGTCAGTGCCCTGGTCTGAATTCCCGTGACGGCGGGGGCACACCACGGCTACCGTCGCGGGCATGACCATGCCCCCGCCTCCGGGTGACTACTCGACTGGACAGACGCCGCTGCGGGCACCCCGGCCCCAGGAGGTCGAGATCTCCTTCTGGCTCTGGATCGCCACAGTCGTGCTCTGGGTGGTCGGGGCCGTCGCCGCGTACAGCCAGATCAACCAGATCCGAGCCGAGGCGATTGATCGAGCGCTTGCCCAGAACCCGACGTTGGACCAGTCCACGATCGAGAGAGCCATGGCGGTTGGGTTCGTCGTCGGGGTCGTGCTGGTGTTGCTCTTCGTGGCCGCCGAGGTGGTCTTCGTGTTCCTGATGCGCGGAGGACGTAACTGGGCGCGGATCGTGCTGGCCGTGCTCGGCGGTCTGTTCGTGCTGCTCGGGCTGATCGGTCTTGCTATCGGAGGAGGGTCGGTTATCGGGCTGCTCCAGTTGCTGCTGCTCATCGGGGCGATTGTGACCATGTTCCTGCCTGCGGCCAATGCCTGGTTTCGGCCCCGGCGCCCCGGCTTCTGAGGGTCTGGGTGCACCTGTGATCGTCGAAAGTGAGCTGTCACCATGCAAGTTCGCATGGTGACAGCTCACTTTCGACGATCGTGGAGCCGTGTTGGCGGCGGAGCGGTCGGCCGATATCGCACTCGCGGATCACGGGTGACCACGTTGCCGGCGATCATATTCAGTCCCGATGACCAACGGCGGGAGGTGTCATGGCAGGGTGCTGGTGTGGCTTTAGTGACGTCGACGCGCGCCGGCGATCAGGGCCCGCCGCGGGTCGTGATCGCCGTGGCCGAGGTGTTGGCTGCCATCGTGCTCGCCGGGCTTGCCTGGTGGTGCTGGCATCGCGGCGTGCACGTCACGATGCGCCGGGGCGTCGCGCTCAGTCGCGTCGAGGGAAGCTGGTGGGCCGCCGCGACCGGCGTAGCCATCATTGCCGGGATCCTGCTACTCGATGCAACCCGCAAGGTGCTCTTCACACCCAGCGAAGACCGGCTCGCGTGAGCGCCACCGAGTCGGCCCGGCTGTTCGACCGGGCCAGCGCGGTGATCCCCGGCGGGGTGAACTCCCCGGTCCGGGCTTTCCGCGCGGTCGGTGGCACGCCGCGCTTCATGGTCGAAGCGGCGGGGCCCTACCTGTGGGACGTCGACGGCAACCGCTACGTCGATCTGGTCTCGTCCTGGGGACCGATGATCCTGGGTCACGCGCACCCCGCAGTGGTGGAGGCGGTCCGGGCGGCTGCCACGCGCGGGTTGTCCTTCGGCACCCCCACAATCGGGGAGATCGAGCTCGCCGAGGAGATCGTGCGCCGAGTCACCCCGGTCGAGCAGGTCAGGCTGGTCAACTCCGGCACCGAAGCGACCATGAGCGCGATCCGGCTGGCCCGGGGCATCACCGGGCGCCCGGTGGTGGTCAAGTTCGCCGGGCACTACCACGGGCACGTCGACGCGCTGCTCGTCGCCGCCGGCTCCGGCGTCGCCACTTTCGGGCTGCCCAGTAGCCCCGGCATCACCGGCGCGCAGGCCGCTGACACGATCGTGGCGCCCTACAACGACCTCGACGCCCTCCGCGCCCTGTTCGCCGAGCGGGGAACCGAGATCGCCGCTGTCATCGCCGAGGCGGCCGCTGGGAACATGGGCGTGGTACCACCCGATCCCGGCTTCAACGCCGCGTTGCGCGAACTGTGCCACGCCCACGGTGCACTGCTGATCCTGGACGAGGTGATGACCGGGTTCCGGGTCTCGGCCGCGGGCTGGTTCGGGCTCGAGCGCGTGCGTGCCGACCTCTACACCTTCGGCAAGGTGATGTCCGGTGGGTTGCCGGCCGCGGCGTTCGGTGGCGCCGCGGAACTGATGGCCTACCTCGCGCCGGCGGGGCCGGTGTACCAGGCGGGCACGCTGTCCGGAAACCCGGTGGCGGTGGCCGCCGGGCTGGCCACCCTGCGGACCGCCGACCGGGACGTCTACGCCCGGTTGGACGTCGCGGCCACCCGGCTGGCCGGGCTGCTCGACCAGGCCTTGGACGCCGAGGGCGTGCCACATCTGGTGCAGACCGCAGGCTCGCTGCTCAGCGTGTTCTTCACGGACCCCACCACCGGGCCGGTGCGGGACTACGCCGGGGTGCAGGCCACCCAGACCTGGCGCTTCCCGGCGTTCTTCCACGCGCTGCTCGCCCACGGTGTCTACGCCCCGCCCAGCGCGTTCGAGTCCTGGTTCGTCTGCGCGGCACTGGACACCGAGGCCTTCGAGGTGATCGCCGCCGCGCTGCCGCACGCCGCCCGAGCCGCCGCCCACGCTCGGGAAGGCGCATGAGCCGTACCGTGGTCCACCTGCTGCGACACGGCGAGGTGCACAACCCGGAGGGGGTCCTCTACGGTCGGCTACCCGGTTTCCGGCTCTCCGGGGTGGGCGTGCACCAAGCCGATCAGGTCGCGGCGCATCTGAGCGACCACGATGTGGTGCACGTGGTCGCCTCGCCGTTGCTCCGGGCGCAACAGACCGCGTCGCCGATCGCCGCGGGGCACGGCCTGGACCTGGTCACCGATGAGGAGCTGATCGAGGCGGATAACGTCTTCGCGGGCACCCGAGTGTCGGTCGAGCTGCGCGACCCGCGGAACTGGCTCGCGTTGCGCAACCCGTTCCGGCCGTCCTGGGGCGAGCCGTACCGGCAGATCGCGACCCGGATGCTCGCCGCCGTGCACCGGGCCCGCGACCGGGCCGCCGGGTATGAAGCGGTCTGCGTGTCGCACCAGTTGCCGATCTGCGCGGCGGTCCGGCAGCTGACCGGGCAGCGGCTCTGGCACGACCCGCGCCGCCGTCGGTGCTCGGTGGCGTCGTTGACCAGCCTGGTGTTCACCGAGAGGGCACTGGTCGACGTCGTCTACAGCCAACCCGCGGTGACCAGCGCATGAGGCGCGCACTGTTGCTCTTCGCGGCGATTCTTCTACTGGCCGGGTGCGCCACCGGGACCGACGTGGTGGCCCGCGGCGGCACCTTCGAGTTCGTCTCACCCGGCGGCAAGACCGACATCCTCTACGACCCACCGGCCACCCGGGGCACCGTCGGCGAGCTGTCTGGGGACAGCCTCACCGAACCCGGGACGACGGTGTCGCTCGCGCGCTACCCCAACCAGGCGGTGGTGCTCAACATCTGGGGCTCGTGGTGCGGACCGTGCCGGTCCGAGGCCACCGACCTGGTTCGGGTCGCCGACACGACGGCGAGCCAGGGCGTGCGGTTCGTCGGGATCGACGTGCGGGACGGCCGGTCCGCCGGGGCGGACTTCGCCCGCGACTTCGGGCTGACCTACCCGTCGATCTTCGACCCCCCCGGCCGCACGCTGTTCGCGCTGCGCGGTATCCCGCGTTCGGTAGTGCCCTTGACGGTCGTGCTCGACCGCCACCACCGGGTCGCCGCGGTATTCCTGCACGCCATGCACGCCCGAGATCTCCAGCCCGTGGTCCAGCGCATCGCGGGCGAACACTGATATCTATATCGTCACCTATGCAATGCCGGTGAATGAGATTCGGTGACCGGGCGGAAGGGATCGCCTGCGCACTGTGTCCGAACCCGAGAAATACCACGGCGTCAGTGCTCGGGTGGCTGCGTCGCGGTTAGCATTCGCGGATGGCGCTTCAGCTGCCGGACGGTGTGCGGCTGCGGCGCACCTTGGCCGAACACGACGGCAGGATCGGGCGCATCGACTGGTCGCCGGACGGGCGACTGCTCGCGACAGCGTCGGCGGACGGCACTGTCGGCATCTGGGACACCGATTTCTGCGCGTGCCTGCGAGACATCCGCGTCCATGACGGCGGCGTGGTGGCTACAGCTTTCGATCCGGAGGGACGCATCCTCGCTACAGGGAGCAACGACGGCGTAACAAGGTTGTGGGATGTGGACAGTGGTGAATTGCGCACCACGCTCCGCAGCAGTGCCTGCTATGCCGTCGCATTCAGCCCACGAAGCCGCATCCTGGCGACTGCGGGTGACTCGCGAAAAGTCACACTGTGGGAGCTCTCCACGGGGGTTGAGCTACGCCAGCTTACCGAACACCACGGTAGTGACGTCGCTTGCGTGGCCTTCGACGCCGAGGGCGGCATGCTCGCGATGGGAAGTCACGACGGTGAGATCACGCTGTGGGAGTTGTGGGGGGTCCCGGGCGGGTCGCAGCTCCGAGCTCTCGACGGGCATTCAGGGGCGGTCTTCGCGGTCGCTTTCCATCCGGATGGCGGGATACTGGCCAGTGCGGGCCAGGATCGCACAGTAAGACTGTGGGATGTGGCTACGGGTAGCGCCGTCTCGGTTCTTGAGGGCCACACCGACGGAGTGCCGGCCCTCTCGTTCTCCTATGATGGTCGGTTGCTCGCGTCGAATAGTGATGACGGCACCGTACGACTCTGGGAGACCGAGAGCGGACTGTGCCGGGCAGTCCTGTCCACACCGATCGGGTTGCGATTTCGGGTGCCGAACGTCGCGTTCCACCCACACTCGCCGATCTTGGCGACAGTTGCGTCAGACACTGAATCCTCGACCGAAGACGATCGCGTCGTGCACCTGTGGGATATCGATATCGACCGTCTGCTCGCGAATTCCGCTACTTCCAGCGTCAGCTATACGACGGCGAAGATCGTGCTCGTCGGTGAGCCTGGCGTGGGGAAGACCGGGCTGGGGTGGCGGCTTGCGCACGGCGAGTATGCCGAGCACTCCCCGACGCACGGCCAGCAGTTCTGGCTGCTCGACGAGCTCGGCAGTACCACGCCTGAGGGCACGGAGCGCACCGCGATCCTGTGGGACCTCACCGGGCAGCCCGACTATCGGTTGATCCACATGTTGTACTCGGACGACGCCGACCTGGCCCTCGTGTTGTTCGATCCGAGGCGCGTGGACGACCCACTGCGCGGCGTCGAGTACTGGCTGCGCCAGCTCGGGCGGGATCGTTCGGTCATCCTGGTCTCGGGCCGCGGTGACGCCGACCCCGATGCGCCTCGGCTGGCCCCCGAGGAGATCACGCTGTTCTGCGCCGAGCGCGGCATCGTGGGATACGTGGCCACCAGCGCGCTGAAAGGTGATGGTCTGGACGAGCTGGTCGAGCGGATGCGCGCGGCGATCCGCTGGGACGAGCGGCTGACGACGGTCACCACGCAGACTTTCACCCGCATCAAGAACCATGTGTTGGAACTGAAGGAGGGGCCCGGCTCGGAGAAGGCGATCCTCAGCCTTGCCGAACTGCGGGCGCGCCTGGCACAGGAGTATCCCGCTGCCGAATTCACCGACGACGAGCTGCTGACGGCGGTGCGCCACCTGTCGAACCACGGTTATGTCGCGCAGCTGCGCACCTCGCGCGGCGAGCTGCGGATCCTGCTCGCGCCGGTGCTGCTGAACAATCTCGCCGCGTCGATGGTCCTGGAGGCGCGGGGCAATCCGAGAGACCTGGGCTCGCTGGAGGAGCAGCGAGTGCTCACCGGCGGGTACCACTTCCCGGAGCTGGACGGGCTGTCCAGCGAGGAGCGAGAGGTGCTGCTCGACTCGGCTGTCGCGATGTTCCTGGAGCACTCGGTCTGCTTCCGCGAGACCGATCCGCTCACCACGCACTCCTATCTGGTGTTTCCGGCGCTCATCAATCTCAAGAAACCGGTGGTCGCCGACGAGCAGCCCATCGACGAGGGTGCCGCGTACACGGTGAGTGGCGCGGTGGAGAACGTCTACGCCTCGCTGGTGGTACTGCTGGGGTACACCAGCGCGTTCACCCGGACCAACCAATGGCGCGACCACGCTCGTTACGTCGTGGGTGACGGCCTGGTGTGCGGCCTGCGCAAAGAAGCCGAGCGCGAGGGTGAGCTGGGCTTCGTGCTCTACTTCGGCACAGGCGTGGGAGCGCCGATTCGGACCTTGTTCCAGAGCCTGTTCGAGAGCTTCCTGGCCCGCCGCGAGCTGACCGTCCGTCGCTACGAGGCGGTGCGGTGCGCTGAGGACCACCAGCTTAACCGGGCCGTCTTGCGAGAGCGGTTCGCCAAAGGCGCTGACCACGCGTTCTGCCCTGACTGTGGGCGGTGGGTCGCGCTGCCTCCGGCTGATGCCCCGATCGAGCTCACCCAGGAGCAGGCCGCCGACCATCAGACCCAGCGCCGGGCGGCCAGCCTGCGGTCACGGTTCGAGCAGGCGCTGTTCCGGCTCACGACCTACGTCAAGCAGGAAGAGATCCCGGCCCCGGACTGCTTCATCAGCTACGCCTGGGGCGACGAACGCCAGGAGCGCTGGGTGGAGCACGAACTCGCCACTGACCTGCGCAAGGCGGGGATCACCGTGATACTCGACCGGTGGGAGACGCGCATCGGCACGAGTCTGACCCGGTTCGTGGAGCGCATCCACAGCGCCCAGAAGGTCATCGTGGTAGGCACGCCGCTCTACCGCACAAAGTACGACAACGATCAACCGATGGGCGCCTTCGTGGTGGCCGCAGAGGGTGACCTCATCGGGCAGCGGATGATCGGTTCCGAGGCTGACAAGGAGAGTGTCCTGCCCGTGCTCCTGGACGGGACTGTGGAGTCCTCATTCCCGCCACTGCTGCAAGGCCGGGTCTGCGCCGACTTTCGACTGGCGCAGCGATACCTGCCGACGGTGTTCGACCTGGTCGTGAGCCTTTACCAGCTCTCGTCCGACGATCGCGTCCGCGCGCTGCGGCTGCAGTTCATCGACGGACGGCCCTAGAGCCCGCAGGCGTCGATCAGGCTGCGGTGACGGTGAAGACGTTGATCGCCGAGGGCACGGGGATGGGTTCGCCGTGCTCGCGCATGACCTCCAGGTGGCCGGCGATCGCGGTGCGCATCAGGGCGACGCATTCCTCGTAGGTGGCCGCAGCAGCGACACAGCCCGGGAAACGGACCGGTGGCAACACCGGCACCGCGCCCGGCGCCTACCCTACTGGCCACCGGCGACCCGCTCCACGCCGCCGCTCACCAGCACCTTGCGGACATCGCGCATCTGCGGCACCGGATCAACACCCTTCTGGTGCGCACCGACAGCCCGTAGAGAGGGTGGAAATCCTCCCCTCAATCCGCCCTTGACAGCACGTGATCGCGTGATTGCCGTGCGTGTCTGAAGCCGGGAGAGTTACCAGCACGCCGCCGCTGGTCACCTCATAATATCCCGGAGCGGCGGTGAGTGGCGGCGGCCCCGCTTCTCGGGCGACACAACCGCGCGGGGTCGCCGCCTTCCACACGACAGATCGGATCGGGGGAGTACCGCTGTGGACCGAGACGACGCCCCGCGGCGAGTGTGCCCGCGGGTGCCTGCTCCTCTGTTCGCCACCACGATCACGAGCGGTCTGTCCTGGGCACTGTGTATGACCTGTGTGATCGGTATCCCCATCCCTGGCCCTAGGGGCACCGCCCTCTGAATCGCTGGCCTGCCGCCGGTAGAGCGCTGACCCCCCGCGTCGGCTCCCGGTGGCTGGCCAGCCCCCACAACCCGAGGTGACACCCACCATGCCACTACCGTTGGCTTCCCACCCCCCGCGCGACGCCGACGGCACCCTCATTCCCCTGCAGAGCCGCGTTGAACAGGTCACGGTGGACAAAAACCACGAAGCATTACCATCCCGGTTACACCAGCAAAGCCAGGTCATCGGCCAGAGCCGCTACCTGCTATATGTGCGATTCGAGCCAGATTACCGGCTGGTCTGCCTACGGCCCCACCTCGTGCGCGTGATCGAAAAGCCGGACGACGGCGTTGACGGCGATGCACTGAACAGACGGTAAATCTCCGAATTTGTGACGCTTCTAGTGTCGCCGAGTTCGACAGGAGGGCTGTCAGGGGCCATTTGAGCAGCGCTCCTGTCGAACTCGGCGCATGGAGAGCCGTCTTGGTGATCAAGGACTCGTCGTGGTCGGGGTACGTGGGGGTGCTGCCAGGTGCGCTGGCGCATCTCGCGCCATTCCGGGCACCGGATCAGCATCCTGGTGTGTACCGACAACTTGTGGGAAGGGTTCGAATCCCCTCGCTGATACAGTAAGTAAGGCGATCGATCGATTAGCCGGGCGGTAGTTCGTCTCGGTGACGGCTGGCGGCTTCGCCGAACACGCGGGTGATGTCGATAGCCGTCTCGTGTGGCGTCACTCCTGTCTGTTGGGTCGCCTCCGGCTCGCCCACGGCGAGCAGGTGCTCCTTGACCTGTTCGGCCTGGGCGACGAAATCGTGATAATACGGCGGCATGTCCGCTTCGCTGGCACCGGCGCTCTGGCCTGACATGATCGTCGAATGCACCTCGGCTGACTGACGGTTCATGTGCGAGGAGAGGTCGGGCAGTTCCCGACCACGCCGAGGCGCCTCGAGATCCAGCACGGTGTGAAAGGGGGGCGACCAGGCGTCTCGTCGGGTGAGTGGCGCCGCGTTCGGCGCGAACAGGGCCCGCAGTGTGGCAGGTATGCTGGCATGGTCGCGCACGGTGTCATCGACTTTTCCGGCAGCGATGTACGGGGACACGACCACCGTCGGCACGCGGGCACCGAGCATGGTGAAGTCGAAGGACGCACTTTGTTTGTGTATCAGTCTATCAATCAGGCGGCCCAGCCAACCGGGCGGATCACCTGGGCTCGGAATTCCCGTGGGGGGCGGGACGTGGTCGTAGAAGCCTCCGTGCTCGTCGTAGGTGATGACGAGCACGGATCGCTCGAATACCTCGGGCCGGGCACGCAACGCCTCGTAGATGTGAGCGATGAGTGACTCGGCGCGGGCGAAGTCGGTGTCGCCCGGTACGAAGTGGTCGTAGGACGCATCGGAGACGAGATTGTTCTCCGGATGCTGGCTGTTGCTGATGTCGGGCGTGCCGATGACGGGATCATGGTCGAGCGTATGCAGCGGCGGTCGGTGGTTGGGTTCAAGAAACGAGTAGGCGGGAAGCCGTCCCGTCTCGACGTGCCGTGTGAAGTCCTCCAGTGGAAACCACCTGGCGTGCCGGTCTGCTCTGTCCCACAATCGTGGAAAGGCCCACACCTGTGGAGTGTCGTCGTGGTAGATATGCCATTCCCGACCGTGGTCCTCTTCGAGCAGTTCGAAGATGGTGCGATCGTAGTAGGGGCGCACCTCGATGTCGGTCTCACCGTCCGACGTCGCGGCGTGGAGGAAATTCCGGTTGGGCCAGGTCTCTCCGGGCACGGAACAAAACCATCGAGTGCATACGGCGAACTCGCGGGCCAGGGTGCTCAACACCGGGACGTTCTCTGGAGACTGGCAGCGCATCACCAGTGGGCCGCGGTTCTGAATTGCCATGCCGCCGCCGGCTCCCCGTCCAGTCCACCAATTCAGCAGCGGACCGAGCAGGCCACTGAACTTCGGTGCCGCCATGCCGCGGCATTTCCGTTCGTAGCTTGCCACGAAGCCTTGGTTCGTCGGCCTACGTGCCGGCCCGATTCCTCGAACCGCGAGCTGCTCCATCACACCGTCGTGAGAGTGGTCCGGGCCCACGGGAATAACCGGCGTCGCGGTCGGCGTCGCGGGGACCGGCGGCCCTCCATTCCAACTCGGGTTCTCATACGGGCCGCGACCTCGTAAGCCGTCGAACCGCGGATCCGGATGCTGCAGGAATCCGAGCATATGGTCGAACGAGCGGTTCTCCAACGCCAGCACGATGACGTGCTCGATCTCAACCACGGCGGCCTTCCCCGCCCCGCGAGCCGCGCGCACAGTCGAGTTCGCGGTCCCTCCGGATCGTCTGGGTGATCACGAGGAAGGGTAACAGTCATGATGGTCAGCCTCGCGACATACACCTCGTGCACTGAAGCGATTCGTCACGTTCACTCGATCAGTGTGGTATGGGCATCGCGATCAAGGAGTATTGTGACTGTGAGTGAAAAAATCTCCGTGACCCACAGGTCGATGAAACTCGGCCGGCGGAACCTGTTGACTGGGGCGACCGGTCTCGGCATCGGCGGTGCCGTGCTGCTGGGCGCGCCGGCCAGCGCGTGGACTGCGCCCGAGTTGTGGCGGCGGCCGGACCGCAGCGCAGCGCCGCGGGCCGCCGGGCTGCACACGCAGTTCGGTGCCGATGCCTCCCGTGAGGTGGTCGTGTCGTGGCACTCCATCACGTCGGTCTCGCGCCCGCGGGTGCTGTTGGGCAGCCCGGACGGTGGCTTCGGGCACACTGAGCCAGCGCAGACGTCAACGTACTGCGACGCCGAGTCCGGCACCGAGGTACAGGTACACCACGCCCGGCTGCGGGGGCTGCGCCCGGATGCCGACTACGTCTACGCCGCGGTGCACGACGGCGCGGCACCCGAGCTCGGCACGATCCGCACCGCCCCGTGCAAGCGGGCGCCGTTCACCTTCACCAGCTTCGGTGACCAGGGCACCCCCACGCTGGGCAGGCTCGTCGGCACGAGCTACGTCAACGACAACCTCGGCTCGCCGTTCGGCGGTGACGTGACCGCCGGCGTCGAGCGTGTCGCGCCGTTGTTCCACCTGGTCAATGGCGACCTGTGCTACGCCAACCTCGCCACCGACCGGATCCGGACCTGGTGGGACTGGTTCGAGAACAACAGCCGCTCGGCGCGCTACCGCCCGTGGATGCCCGCGGCCGGCAACCACGAAAACGAGCTCGGCAACGGTCCGATCGGCTACGACGCGTATCGGACCTACTTCACGCTGCCCGACGTGGGTGCCGATCCAGCGTTTCGCGGCCTGTTCTACGCCTTCACCGCTGGTTCGGTGCGGATCGTCAGCCTCAACAACGACGACGTGTGCTACCAGGACGGCGGCAACTCCTACGTCCGCGGCTACTCCGGCGGCGCGCAGCAGCGCTGGCTGGAGACCGAGCTTGCGGCGGCGCGGGCGGACCCGGGCATCGACTGGATCGTGGTGTGCATGCACCAGGTCGTGGTCTCCACCGTCGACAGGTTCAACGGCGCCGACCGCGGCATCCGCGAGACGTGGGTGCCGTTGTTCGACCGTTACGGCGTCGACCTGGTGGTCTGCGGCCACGAGCACCACTACGAGCGGTCGCACCCCATCCGCGGGCACACGCCCGATGACACGCTCACTCCGGTCCCGGTCGCCACCCGCACCGACGTCGTGGACACCACCCAGGGCACGGTGCACATGGTGATCGGCGGTGGCGGCACGTCCGCACCGTCGAACAAGCTGTTCTTCTCCCCGCCGCGCTGCCGTGTGATCACCGGAGTCGGCCCGGTCGACCCCGGTACCGGCAAGCGACCGCCGATCGTCGTCGAGGAGGACGCGCCGTGGTCGGCCGTGCGTGACCCCGATCACGCCTACGGCTTCGCCGCCTTCGACCTCGACCCCGGCCGGCCCGGCGGGACCACCTCGATCCATGTCACCTACTACGCCGTCACCGGCCCGTACGCCGATCTCACCCCGGTCGATCGGTTCACCTTGACCCGCCCGCGCAGCCGCGGGGCCTGAGCCATGTCGTCCTCTCTGCGGGTCTGGGGGTCGGTAGCTGTTGCGGGCTTCCGCGACCGGGGTTGGTGGTCCTTGAAGGGCTACCTCCTAGGCTGGGCGCTGTGGGGCTCACCGAGCTGGTCATTTCTGGGCCGCTGTTGGTGGCGGTCGGGGTGGCGGTGCTCGCTGGTGCGGTCAGTTTCGCCTCGCCGTGTGTGGTTCCGCTGGTGCCGGGGTATCTCGCCTACCTCAGCGGGCTGGTCGGCGCCGAAGGCCCCGGTCGTAGCCGAGGGCGGGTGCTGGGGGCGGTGGCGCTGTTCGTGCTCGGGTTCTCGGTGGTGTTCACCGCCGGCGTGGTGACCGTGCTCGGCGTCGCGGATCGGCTCGTCGTCAACGAGGTCATCCTGCAACGCGTGGGCGGGGTGGTCACCATCGCGATGGGGTTGGTATTCATCGGGATGGTCCCGGCGCTGCAGCGGGAACTGCGGGTTCATCCCCGAGCCGGCCTGCACCCGCAGGCCGGCCTGCATCTCCGAACCGGTCTGGGAGCCCGCCACGTGCTGGGCGCCCCGCTGCTGGGCGCGGTGTTCGGGCTCGGCTGGACGCCGTGCCTCGGGCCCACCCTCGCCGGGGTCACCGCGCTGGCCGTCGGTACCCCCGGTGGCGGCCTGGCTCGCGGAGTGTTGCTGGTGGCCGCCTACTGCCTCGGGCTGGGAGTGCCCTTCCTGCTCCTCGCGCTGGGTGCCCGGCGCGCCGTGCGGGCGGTGTCCTGGCTGCGCGAGCACGTCCGCGGGGTGCAGCTGGCCGGGGGGATGTTGCTCATCGTGGTCGGCGTGGCGCTGGTCACCGGCCTGTGGGCGGAGCTCATCGCGGTACTGCGCGGGCCGGTCGCCGGCTTCGAGACGCCGATTTAGATGACACCGAGTGGGAGGATTCGGACGTACTCCGTCACGGCCGCGGCGCGGAACACCTGGCGCGGGCTGACCAGCATGCGCACGGCGCTGGTGCTGCTGTTCCTGCTGGCGCTGGCCGCGCTGCCGGGCGCCCTGCTGCCGCAGTACTCGCTGAACCCCCAGCGGGTGCGGACCTACCAGGCGCAGCATCCCGTCCTGGCGCCGGTGCTGGACCGGCTGGGCGCCTTCGAGGTGTTCGCCAGCCCCTGGTTCGCGGCGATCTACCTGCTGTTGTTCGTGTCCCTGGTGGGCTGCGTGGTGCCGCGCAGCGTCGAGTACGCTCGGCAGCTGCGCCGGGCTCCGGTGGCCACCCCCCGCAACCTCGGCCGGTTGCCGCACCACGCCCGCGCCGAGTCCGATGCCGTCGCCGAAGAGGTCCTCGCCGCCGCCCGGCGACGGCTGGCCGGCTGGCGGATCGCCGAGCGGGAGGAGCCCGGCGGTGCCCGGACGCTGTCCGCCGAGCGCGGCTACCTGCGGGAGGCCGGCAACCTCGTCTTCCACCTCGCCCTGCTCGGGCTGCTGGTGTCCTTCGCCATCGGCAAGCTGGTCGGCTACCAGGGCCAGGTGATCGTGCTCGCGGGCGGCTCGCAGTTCTGTAACTCCGGCCCGCTGGCCTACGACTCGTTCACCCCCGGCCGGTCCGTCGACGGCACCGCACTGACACCGTTCTGCGTGCAGGTCAACGACTTCACCCCGACCTACCTGCCCACCGGGCAGCCGATGCGGTTCCGCGCCGGCATCTCCTACCAGGGCCCCGACGATCTGACCGCCGGAACGTGGCATCCCTACCAGCTGGAGGTCAACGACCCGCTCCGGATCGGCGCCACCCGGGTCTACCTGATCGGCCACGGCTACGCGCCGCAGTTCACCGTCACGTTCCCCGACGGGCAGCGGCGCGGTGGCGTGGTGCAGTGGCGGCCGGTGGACCCGGCCACCCTGCTCTCGGAGGGCACGACCAAGTTCGACCCGCCCGGGGTGACCGACGACGCCATCCGGCGCACGCGCCAGCTCGCGATCACCGGGCTGTTCGCGCCGACCGCGGCGTTTCAGGGTTCGCTGCTGTCCTCGGCGTTCCCGGACCTGCTCGATCCGGCCGTCGCGGTCGATGTGCTCAAGGGCGATCTGGGCAACAACTCCGGCCGCGGCCAGTCCATCTTCTCGATCGAGCAGTCGATGGTCGACTCTGGACGGCTCAAGCAGGTGGCGCGGCAGAATTTGCGCCCTGGTGAGCAGCTCACGCTGCCCGACCGCACGGTGGTGCGCTTCGACGGGGTGACCCGGTTCGTCTCGCTGCAGGTCTCCTATGACCCAGCACAGCTCTGGGTACTGGCTTTCGCGGTGCTGGTGCTGGGTGGTCTCGGGCTGTCCCTGATGGTGAAGCGCCGCCGGTTCTGGGTGCGCGTCACGCCGGCTGGACCTGCCGGTACCGTGGTCGAGCTGGGCGGGTTGGCCCGCACCGAGGCTGCGGGCTACGGCGAGGAGTTCGATCGGATCGCGGCGCAGCTGCTGGCGCCGGGGCGCGCGGCGCCACCGGTGCCTATCAGAGTGTCGGAGGAGGGAGGGGTGAGTGACGCCGATCAACCCGGTGCTGGCCTCTTATAGCGACCTCGCCTACGGCACCGCGCTGGTGCTCTACCTCCTCGCGCTGGTGCTGCACGCCGTGGAGTACGCCGCCGGCCGGGTCCCGGTGCCCGCCGCGGCGGGGCGGGTGGCCGCGCCGCCGCGGGAAAAGCCTGAGCGGATCGGCCGGTCCGCGGTGGCGCTCACCGGCCTGGCGGTACTGGTGCACGCCGGCTCGCTGGTGCTGCGGGGAGCCGCGATCGGCCGGGTGCCCTGGGCCAACATGTACGAGTTCACCTCGGCGATCTGCTTCGTCGCGGTAGCCGGTTGGCTGGTCGCGCTGTACCGGCAAGGGGGTGCCGCAGACTCGTTGCGCCGGCTGGGCGGGTTCGTGCTGCTGCCCGTCGTGGTGCTGATGTTCCTGGGCGGCACGGTGCTCTACGCGCAGGCCGCGCCGCTGATCCCGGCGCTGAACTCGTACTGGATCACCATCCACGTCTCGGCGGCGGCCACCGCGTCGGGCATCCTGCTGGTCTCCGGGGTGGCCAGCGTCCTGTACCTGCTCAGCCCTGAAGACGGCTCGGGGGACGGCTCGCGGGTCGCCGCCCGGCTGCCCGCCGGCGCCACCCTGGACCGGCTGGCGTACCGCACTGCGGTGCTCGCCCTGCCGATCTGGACCTTCGCGATCATCACCGGTGCGATCTGGGCGGAGGCGGCGTGGGGCCGCTACTGGGGTTGGGACCCGAAGGAGACGTGCGCACTGGTCGCCTGGGTGGTCTATGCGGGTTATCTCCACGCCAGGGCGACGGCCGGATGGCGTGGTTCGCGGGCAGCGTGGATCAACGTGGTCGGCTTCGGGGTGATGCTGTTCAACCTGTTCTTCGTCAACATCGTCATCGCCGGATTCCACTCTTACGCCGGGATCTGACACTGCTTTCAGGGGAGGCAAGTGAGCGTGATCGGACGCCACGACGAGCCCGCGAGTGGCCCGTCTGGCTTGAGCCAGCCGCCGGGGCAGCCGGTGGACCCTTCGCACGACCTGTCCTCGGCGCAGTTACTCCGCCAGACTCGCAAGCCCCCGCGCTCTGGTTGGCGCCGAGCGGTGTTCGCCGCCTCCGGAGGCACCGTCAACCTCGGGGAGAGTGCCGCTGAGCTGCAGCGCCGGGAGCTGGTCTCTCGCGTCAACCAGCCGTTGAACGGTTGTTACAAGATCGCGATGCTGAGCCTCAAGGGCGGCGTCGGCAAGACGACCATCACCGCCACGCTGGGCTCGACCCTCGCGTCGCTGCGCGGTGACCGGGTGATCGGGGTGGACGCCAATCCTGACCGGGGCACGCTGGCCCAGAAGATATCGCTGGAGACCGCCGCCACGGTGCGCCACCTGCTCCGCGACGCCGATCGAATCCGCCGGTACTCCGACATCCGCTCCTACACCTCGCAAGGCCCCAGCCGGCTGGAGATCCTCGCCAGCGAGCAGGATCCCGCGGTGTCCGAGGCCTTCAGCGAGGCCGACTACCGGCGCACGGTGAACCTGCTCGAGCATTTCTACAACATCGTGCTCACCGACTGCGGGACCGGGCTGATGCACTCCGCGATGAAAGGCGTGCTGGATCTGGCGCATTCCCTGGTCATCGTCTCCTCCAGCTCGATCGACGGCGCGCGCTCGGCGTCGGCCACCCTGGACTGGCTGGACGCGCATGGATACCGCGCGCTGGTCGGCCGGTCGGTCGCCGTGATCAACTCAGTGCGGCCGGCTGCGGGCAAGGTGGATCTGGAGCGGGTCGCCACGCACTTCGCGGCCCGGTGCCGATCAGTCTGCCGGATGCCTTTCGATGAGCACCTCGAAGAGGGCGGCGAGATCGACCTGGACCGCCTCGGTCAGCCCGCGCGGCTGGCCGCCCTGGAGCTGGCCGCGACTGTCGCTGACGACTTTCCGCAGGCGGTCGCCTGGACTCGCCGGTAGTGACGCGCGTCAGCCCTCGTCGCCAGGCTGCCCTCGCCTGCGGTTCAAGCCGCTGAGAAACTCCGGATCGTCGTCCGGTGCGAGCACTGAGCGCGCGACCGGTCGCTGCGGGCGCAACGCTTTCCACAGCAGCGCCGTGACCCCCGCTAGCCCGATCGCCGCCATCACGTACAGCACGGCAGCCACCTCCTACCCGTCCACCGACCGTAGTACCGTTCGGCGCAGCCGGCGAGCCAGCGTAATCCGGATGTCACCCGGATGTCATCCGGCGGTCTTGCGGGCCGTGCGCTCCGAGGGGCGGTCCAGGGGCGCTGGAGTGGTGAGCGAGGCGAGCAGCGCGCGGACCTCGGTCTCGCGGAACCGCCGGTGCCCGCCCGGAGTCCTGATCGAGCCGATCCGCCCAGCGGAAGCCCACCGCGTGACCGTCTTGGGGTCCACCCGGAACAGTGCGGCTACCTCCCCGGGAGTGAGTAGGCGTTCAGTGTGCTGTGGCTGGGACATCGCGGGCCTCCCCAAGCTCGTCGACCTCACAGTCGGGACCTACCGGAGTATCGTGACAGGTCACGCGGCAGGTACTCGAACGGTTCTGTAGAGGTAAAGCGCCGGTAATGGGATGAACCGTGTCAAATCGGTGCTCCCAGCCTCACTGTAGGGCCTCTGCCGGTCGCCCAGGGTGGCAGCCTCCAGCGGGAGGTACCTCGGCGTGGTGGATCCGACCAGTAGCCGCCCCGGGTTCGGCCGGGGACGTGCCGAAGCCGGCCCCCGACCGTGAGTACTGGTCGGGGGCCGGCTGCTGTGCCCAGCAATGCGGATCGGCGGGGTTACTTCTTGAAGATGTCCTTGATTTTCTCGCCCGCCTGCTTGATGTTGCCCTTGACCTGGTCGGTCTCGCCCTCGGCCTGGAGCTCCTCGTCATCCGTTGCCTGGCCGACGGCCTCCTTGACCTTGCCCTTCAGCTCCTCGGCCTTGTTCTTGGCTTTATCGGCAAGACCCATTGTGATTCTCCTTCAGATAGTGTCCGGCACCTCACCGGGCGGCGAGATCGCTCTTATCGAGATCATCACGCCGACAGCAACCGTTGGAAGAACTCGCGGTACCGCTGAAAGCTTACCCGCAGATCCTCGGTCGATGTCGGATCGCTGATCTGGCCACGTGTGACGTTCTCGTGGATCTCTTGTAGTGTCCGCTCGACGAGCACGCTTGCCTCCTGGACCGCGCGCTGCGGGTCGTCGACGAAAGTACCCTGCACTCGTTGCCACTGATCGCGCAGGCCGGCCGGGTCATCGAGCAGTCCTACCCGCTCCGCGCTGCCATCGGCGGCGGCTTCATCGCTCGAGCGGCCGTGGAACTGCTCGGTCTCGGCTTTCTCGACCATGAGGTCGTGTGCGGGGGTGTCGTATAGGGGGGACTCGCGGGTGTTCATCTGTGCCTCCGTAGGTGATGTCGTGACGTGGTCTGGTGGTCACCCGCTGACCAGCTCCTCGAACAGTGCGCGGTAGTGCACGAACGCCTGGCGCATCTCCTCGGTGTCCACCGCACCCGGGCGGCCGTGGTGGTCTTGCCGGGCGGCGTGCGCGGCGCGGTAATGCTCGACGATCCGCGGATGGTCGGCGGCGATGAGATCGGCTCGTGCGCCGAAGTCCTCCACCGAGTAGCCACGGTCGCGCATCACGTCGGTGACCAGCTCGTCCGCCTTGTCCAGCGCGGGTCCGGGACGATCGACGAACTCGGTCTGCACGACATCCCAGCGTCGGGTATAGCGATCGCGGGCAGCCGGGTCCAGACGGCGGATGTCGAGCTGATCGCGCCGATCGGCGATGTCACGCAGGTGGCGCGCCGCATCACGCTCGCTACCGCGCGCGGCCACCTCGCGCGTGTACTCGGGGCCGAAGCGTTCCTGCAGACTGGCCCGGTTCCGCCAGCGCGCAGCGACAACCGCCAACACGATGACCGCCACTGCGGCGATCCCCAAGACGATCCAAGCGACCGTGTTCATGACAAGCCTCCATCGAGTAAGTTCCTGGTCAAGAGCTACCCATTGCTTGGCGGCGCTACACACGTTGTACCCGTTCGGCCTAATCCACCTGCCGGGGTTAAGCTCGGTGGTCATGGTGGCACCGCAGAACCCACCGAGGCCTCCCGCGCTCGTCCGCGACGTGGCGTTGTACAGCGCGGCCCGGCTGGCCTTGGTGGCCGTCATGGCGTTGCTCCTACTCCTGGCCGGCGTCCCGCTGCCGGTGTCACTCCTGCTGGCGGTGGTGGTGGCGCTGCCGTTGTCGATGCTGCTCCTGGGCTCGTTGCGGGCCCGGGTGAACGCCGGTCTGGCGGTGGTGGGGGCGCGCCGCCGGGCTGAGCGTGATCGGCTCCACCGCCAACTCCGTGGTGAGTAGGCGCTTGCGCGCTCGCGTGTGGGTAACAGTGACAGCGGGCAACCGGTCACATCGACCGTTACCGGTGGGATCGAGCAGACCGCGTCGGTTCGTCCGTTGGCCGCCGAGGGGACCCGCTACGGCCGTTATTCCCGTGCGCTGCGCGACCTCGCCCGTCCCAAGCTGCTGGACAACCGGGTGTGCAGCGCGGCGACGCGGGCCTTGGCCGTGCGCCACCGGTTCGAGGGGATCTGGCGGGTGCGCCGGTCCGGGCCACGGCGACGCGACGCCTGACGCTGGGTGCGGCGTAGTGCGCGTAGTGCGCCGTCGGGGTGGAGCGGGTTGGGCACGACTTCTCCGGTGGAGAGCACGGCCAGGGACTTGATGCCCAGGTCGACACCGACGACCCGCCCGCTGGTGCGCGGCACGGGTCGGGGGTCGGGCAGCTCCACGGAGAACGCGACGTGCCACCGCCCGCGCTGGTAGGACAGGGTCGCCGAGCGGATCCGCGCGGTCCCCGCCTCGATGCGGCGGGCCAGTGTGCGGGTCGATTCGTGGGTGCGCACCAGGCCGATGCGGGGAAGCCGGATGTGGCGGCGATCCGGGCCGAGCCCGAACGCACCGGTGGTGAACCGGCAGCTCAGGCGGGTGCGGCGGTTCTTGAACCGGGGAAACGCCACCTACCCGCCAGCGCGTTGACCGGACTTCGAGGCAGACCAATTGGACAAGGCGGTGGCCAGGTCGGCGAGCCCGCTGGAGTAGGCCTCCTTCGAGTTCTCCGCCCACCTCCGCCCACCTCCGCCCACCACGGTGCCCGCTGGGCCTTGACCGCGTTCCACGCCCTACGCAGCCCGAACACCGACCAGGACACCGCCGGGGTGAGCTGATCCTCGGTGATGCCATAGCTGCGCTCGGCGGCCCGCTGATCCAGGTTCGCTGCCACCAGCGCGAGCCCGAAGTTGTAGGCGTAGCGCTGCGCCCCGCAATGCGACCGGAACGCCTCGGCCTGGGTGATTGATGAGTTGGCCGTGCCGTGGGTGCACTCACCTGCCGCTGATGAGCCATGGCTTCACCATGACCCCTATCCGCGATGAGCTGTGGTAGGACCGCGTCGTGCGCCGGCCAGATCATCCTCGGTGGCGGCCACCATGCCTGGACGCTAGCAGGCATGGCACCACCACGCTGTCTCGTGAGCGGGACCCGTTAGCGTGAGCCGGTGACTGATGGGGTGTACCGATGCGTGGCTCATGCCGCCACGGGCGTGTTTCGGGCGTTGGACCTGCGGATCGATATCTCCGGGCAGGAGCACATCCCGGCGACGGGTGGCGGTGTGGTGGTGATGAACCACACCGGGTACCTCGACTTCGCGCTCGCCGGCCTGCCGTTCTGGCGTGAGCGTGGCCGGTTCGTGCGGTTCATGGCCAAGCAGGAGGTGTTCGCGAATCGGCTGATAGGGCCGATGATGCGCGCCATGCACCACATTTCGGTCGACCGCTCGGCGGGGGCGGGTGCCTTCCGCCTCGCGGTCGAGGCGCTGCGGGCGGGCGAGCTGGTGGGCCTGTTCCCCGAGGCGACGATCAGTCTCAGCTTCTGCCTGAAGGAGTTCAAGTCCGGCGCCATCCGGATGGCCCACGCCGCGGGCGTGCCGCTGATCCCCGTGACGCTGTGGGGCAGCCAGCGGGTGTGGACCAAGGATCGCAAGCCCACTGTCCGCGCCGCGCGGCACATCCCGGTCAGCATCACCATCGGGGCGCCGCTGCGGCCCGAGCGCGGGCCGGCGGCCGACGCCGCGCTGGTCGGCGTGATGCACGAGCTGCTCGACGCGACCCGCGCGCGCTACCCGGACGCGCCTGGCGACGATCCCTGGTGGGTGCCGGCGCACCTGGGCGGCACCGCTCCGACGCTGGAACGGGCCGCCGAGTTGGAGGAGATTCGGCGGTCAGTTCGGCGCCGGAAGGCGCCGAACTGACCGCTCGTGGGCCGCGGCGCGGCGCTCGGTGAACCGGCCGGCCTGCCCGTCGAGCTGGGTGAGGAACGCAGCCAGCTCGACGCGGGCCTGCTCGCCCTGGGCGTCGAGGCCGGTCAGGTCGAACACGCCCCACTGGCGCAGCAGTGGCCAGATCACCTCGTCGTGGTGGATGCGTAGGTCGTAGATGCCGGCCCGGGCGATCTGCGCGGCCTTGCGGGCGAAGCCGGGGATGACGATGCCCGGCATGGTGAAGTTGACGACTTCGTCGGTGATGGCGCGCAGGGTGGGGCCGGGGGAGACGTCGAGGGCGGCTTTGACGAGGTTGCGGTAGAAGACCATGTGCAGGTTCTCGTCGGTGGAGATCCGGGTGAGGAGCCGTTCGGCGATGGGGTCGTCGGCATGGCGGCCGGTGTTGCGGTGTGAGATGCGGGTGGCGAGCTCTTGGAAGGACACGTAGGCCAGGACGCGCAGCAGCGGCGCCTCCTGGGTGTCGTAGCCGGTCTGCATGACCAGCATCCGGGCCCGCTCCAGTTCCACCGGGTCGACCCCTCGAGTCACCAGGAGGTAGTCGCGGATGCAGTACGCGTGCCGACCCTCCTCGGCGGTCCAGCGGTGCACCCAGGTACCCCAGGCGCCGTCGCGCCCGAACGCGCGCTCGATCTCCCGGTGATAGCTGGGCAGGTTGTCCTCGGTGAGGAGGTTGACCTCCAGCGCGGTCCGGGCGATCGGGGACAGGCGCGACTGCTCGGGGTCCCAGGGCTGGCCGCCGAGGTCGGCGTAGTCACGGCCCAGACTCCACGGGACGTACTCGTGCGGCATCCACTCCTTGGCGGCGGCCAGGTGCCGGTGGAGATTCTCGGTGACCACCGGCTCGAGGTCGTGCAGAAGCCGGACGGTGTCCGAGGTCGTCGTCATTGAGGTCCTCAGTAGCAGATCGGGACGGGAATACCCGCACCACCGTATCGCGCCGCGCGGGGCTCGCACGGCGGTGGTCACGCCGGCGTGGACCAAGCCGGTAAGGTCATGATCACCATGAAGAAGCTCATCAACGACCCCGCCGACGTCGTCTCCGAGGCGCTGCTCGGGATGGCCGCAGCCCACCCCGAGCTGCGCGTCGACCAGCAGAATAAGATCATCTATCGGGCTGGGGCCCCAGCGCCGGGGAAGGTCGGGCTCCTCTCCGGGGGTGGCTCGGGCCACGAGCCACTGCACGGTGGGTTCGTGGGCGTGGGGATGCTCGACGCGGCCTGCGTCGGCGAGGTGTTCACCTCGCCGGTACCCGATCAGATTCTCCAGGCGACGCGGGCGATCGACGCGGGTGCCGGGGTGGTGCACATCGTGAAGAACTACACCGGCGATGTGCTGAACTTCGAGATGGCCGCCGAGCTCGCGGCCGAATCAGGGCTCGAGGTCGCCTCAGTCGTCATCAATGACGACGTGGCGGTGCGCGGCGGTGCACATACCCCCGGACATACCACTGGGCGGCGGGGGGTCGGTCTCACGGTGCTGGTGGAGAAGATCGCCGGCGCCGCGGCCGAGCAGGGTCGTAGCCTCGCCGAGGTCGCCGATGTGGCCCGGAAGGTCAATGCCGGTGGTCGGAGCATGGGAGTCGCCTTGACCTCGTGCACCGTGCCGGCCGTCGGCCGGCCGACCTTCGAGCTACCGGACACCGACATGGAGATCGGTATCGGTATCCATGGTGAGCCGGGCCGGGAACGTCTACCGCTCGCACCCGCTGCGCGCGTGGCCGAGTATCTGCTCGACCCGATCCTCGCCGACCTGGACTTCACCGGTGGCGATGGCGTGATCGCCTTTGTCAATGGGTTGGGCGGTACTCCGCTGATCGAGCTCTATCTGATGTATCACGAGGTGACGAGAATCCTCCAGCGGGCGGGGGTGCGGATCGCGCGCTCGCTGGTCGGGTCCTACGTCACCAGCTTGGAGATGGCCGGGTGCTCGGTCACCCTGCTCCAGACCGACGACGACCTGCTGCGACTGTGGGACGCGCCGGTATGCACTCCCGCCCTGCGCTGGGGGCTTTGATGGGCGAGACGGTGGACGTGGCGTCGCTGACCCGGTGGATTCGTGAGTTCCGCCGGGCCGTCGCGGCGAACCAGGACCTCCTCACCCGGCTCGACTCGGTCGTGGGCGACGCTGACCACGGCATCAACATGGACCGCGGCCTCGCGGCGGTTCTCGCGGCGCTGGAGCGCCGGCCACCTCCCGCGGACGTCTCGGCGCTGCTCAGGGACGTCGCGACGACTCTCATGAGCGCGGTGGGGGGGACCAGCGGCGCGTTGTACGGCACCTTCTTCCAGCGCATGGCGACCTCGGCGGGACCTGAGCGCTCCCTTGACGGCGTGGCGTTCGCCCAGGCGTTGCGAGCTGGTCTGGCGGGAGTGCTCCAGCGGGGCAAAGCGGCCGTCGGGGACAAGACGATGGTCGACGCGCTGGCCCCAGCCCTCGATGCGCTGGACGCCGCGCTGGCCGGCGGCGCCGGGCTCGGCGCGGCCCTGCGCAGCGCGGCCGTCGCCGCCGAGGCCGGTCGCGACGCGACCACACCGATGCTCGCCCGCGGCGGCCGCGCGAGCTTTCTCGGCGAGCGCAGCGTCGGCCACCAGGATCCCGGCGCGACGTCGGCCGCGTTGCTCATCACGGCGGCCGCCACGGTGTTCGCGGACACGGTGTTCCTGGACGGATCGGAATGAGCGCGGTCCTGCGCGGTACCGGCGCCTACTGACCGGCGGGCGCGTATCTACGACACCGATGCCTCGTTCCACTAACTAATTCATAGTCGAAGCAGTAGTCATGCGCGGACTGTGAGCCGTGCTGAACCGGGGGATGACCAAAACTCCGTTCGTAACTGACCACCGAGCGGAGCAGACTCACCGTCGAGCGAGGAGATCAGGAGTGGAAGTTCCGCACGCGAGCATCCCGCAGACGGCTGCGGCCCTGCCGACGACACTGCCCGTGCCGGGTGGAGCATTGCCAGTGCGGTGGCCCGTCGTCGCGCTGGCGCTCTCGCTGCTGATGATGCTCATTATCGGCGAGAGTGGACACAGCGGCCCGTCCCTGACCACAGCCTGGGTGGTGCGTGGCACTGCCACCTCGGCGGTGACCGCTACCGGTTCGTTGCATGCCATCAGTGAGCAGAAGTTGAGATTCCCGGAGGGTGGGAGGCTGACCGAGCTCGACGTGTCCGTCGGCGATCGGGTGACGGCGGGCCAGGTCCTGGCCAAAACCGACAACACCGCGCAACAGGTGGAATTACGCAAGGCCAAGGACCAAGTCGTTAAGGAGCAGGCTTCGCTCGATCAGATCAAGGCCGGCAACCAGGTCGACGGCGCCAATGCCGCACTCGCTTGGCAGCGGGATCTGCTCGCCGCGGTGCAGGAAACGACTGTCCAGACTGACCGGTCTGACGCCGCGGAGATAGACCAGGCTGAGCGTGTACTGGAGTTCGACCGGTCGGAGCTCATTCGACAGCTGAAACGGCTCGAGGTCACTCAGGAGCGATGCGACAAGTCTAAGGTCCTAGGGACATCAGCGACTACGGAGACCTCGGTGGATACCGGGGCTCAGACCGGGAATACCAAGGCTCAGACTAGTCACTGCGATCGTGTCGAGGACAGACGGAACGATGTCGTCAAAGCAAAGCGTGATGTCCTGAAAGACGTGGCTGAGGTCGATAAGGCCCGCAAGAAGCGGGACATCGACCGGCCCACACAACAGTCCAAGATCGATGATGCTCAGCATGACCTAACCGAGGACGAGAACAGAGTGGGACTTGCGTCGACTGACCGGCGCTACACCATCGAGAAGCAGCAGGCCGCTCTTGACCCAATGCCGCTAAGTTTAGAGTCTTCCGACGTCTATTTCCGCAGGTCGGAAGCCCGCTGGAGCCCCTTATCTTAGTGGCATTGGCTCTTGACCAGGCGAACGCCGACCTCGTGATCGCCCAGCACGCTTTCGACGCGACGATCATGCATTCTTCGTTCTCGGGCATAGTCGACCATATCAACAGCGGCGTGGGGCAGGTGCTGAACGCTTCGTACAACACGGCGTCACCGACAGCGGGTAGTGGTGACCGGCAACCCTCGGCACGTCAGTCCGGCGATAGCGCGTTGATTGTGCTGAAAAACGTCGACTCCTTCCAGATGATGCTTCCATTCAGCCAGGCCGACGTCGCCGGGATGCAGCCGAACCAGCCCGCCGAGGTGAGTTTCGACGCCATCCCCGGCCTGACCCGCAAAGCGATCATCGCCTCGATCGAACCGACCCAGGCCGTGATGGGCGGTGACGCGAACTACCTCGTGACGGTGGTCCTCACCGAGCTCGACCCCAGTCTGCGGGACGGGATGACCGCCCAGGCGCACGTCATCACCAGTACCATCGACAACGTGCTGGTCGTCCCCACCGCCGCTGTCCGCCGTCATGGTCGGACCGGCACGGTCTCCGTGCTTCAGTCGGACGGTACTCAACGAGATGTATCGGTTCAGCTCGGCTCGGTCGGCAAGGAAACCAGCCAGGTGGTGTCGGGACTGCGAGAAGGCGACCAGGTGGTGCTGCGTCGGGGTCGATGACGCGGCTTCGTGCGAAGCGCGATCCGACGACGTCCGCTTCGGCTTCCTGCTTGACAATGAATCCCATCCAACCGCAGCCGCCAGACGCGAGCGGTCGCGGTGACAACTCCTCGACCGCTCGCAGATCACGGCTGTCGGGTGGGGCGCTGGGCGACGCATTCCTCGTAGCCGGCGGCGGCGACACAGCCCAAGAGGTCGGGGCTCCAGGCGCTGTAGCCGCCAGCCTCGTCACCCTCGACGACGACGTATCCGCCCGAGCAGCCCCGCCGGGCGGCGGCCCGGTCCCGCGCCGAGGAGTTCACCTAGCCCGTTGTGGTGACCGGGATGTTGCGGGCGCTCCAGGTGATGTGGCTGGAGTTTGTTACTGTGCGCCAGGTGATCCCACCGGAGGTCTGGGCTGACCCGGCGATGCGGCGGGCGTTGGCGCATCGGGATATCGGCGCGGTGTACCGGCTGCTCACGAAGGCCGGGGTGAGCCAGCGGCGGATCGCCGAGCTGGTCGGGCAGTCGCAGTCGGAGGTCTGTGAGATCCTCAAGGGTCGCCAGGTCATGGGCTACGACGTGCTGGTGCGCATCGCCGGGGGACTGGGCGTCGAGCGCGGGTGGATGGGTCTTGCCCATGATGGGGTGACCGAGCCCACGGACCCGGTTGTCGAGGAGGTGAGTGAGGCGATGAAACGCCGTGCGCTGGTGGCCTTCGGCAGCGGGGCCCTGTTCGGTTCCCTGGTGCCCGGTGCGGCGCTGGAGCTACCGTTTCGGCGGGACGACACGCCGCTGCCGTTGCCGTCCCGGCTGGGCATTACGGATGTGGCGCCGATCCGGCGCCTGACCAGTGAGCTCCGCACCGTGGCGCGCACCTACGGTGGTGGCGCGGATGTGATGACCGACGTGGCGAACCAGTCCCGGGCGCTGATGTCGGTGTCCGCCAGTGACCGGGTCCGGGCTGAGCTGGGTTCGGCGCTGGCCGAGCTGCACACTGCGGCGGGGTGGTGCTGTGTCGACTCGGGTCTGCCTGATCACGCTCGGTCGAACTTCGCCACCGCGATGGAGCTGGCCGCGAACTCAGGTGACGACTACCAGCTGGTGTCAGCGTTTAATCACGCCGGAGTTCAGATGATCGAGGCCGGAGCGTACCAGGACGGGCTGGAGTTTTATCAGCTTGGCCGGGTCAAGCTGGGTTTAATCCGGGATGATGACGCTCGCGGGCAGGAGGCGCTGGCGTGGCTGCACGGTGACTCAGCGATAGCGTGGGCCGCCATGGGTGACCGGGACGCCGCCGTGCGGGCGATCAGTAAGGCGCGCGAGTGGCAACAGACTACCGCGTTCGGCGACGCGGTCATGGACTGTCTCACATCGTCCGTGTACCGCCGGCTCGGGCAGTGGGACCAGGCGGAGGCGTTCGCCGCCTCGTCGGTGCGCAAGTTTGCGGCCGAGGGCACCGCACGGCGGGACGGTGTGGAGGCCGAGATCCTCCTGGCGACGATCCACACGCGGGTCCGCGAGTCGGACAGTGTCGCGTTGGTGCAGCGTGCTCTCGGTGGGGTGGCGTCGCTGCGGTCGACTCGGGCCCGGACCCAGCTCGCTGAGCTGATCGGGGCGCTGGACGCCCGGCCAGACTCGACGTCTCACGCCCTGGCTCACCATGCCCGCCGGCTGAGCGCCTGACGCACTGATCACGCTGGAGTTCACTCCTCAAAAGTGGCTTCTGGCTCGTCCTGGAACGGCCGTACCTCGACTGGCCCCCGGCAGGCGACTGCGGCGCGCTCAGCCAGCTCGAGCGCAGCGTCGAGGTCCTCGGCCCGGACGATCCACATCCCGCCCAGCTGCTCCTTGCTCTCCGCGAACGGCCCGTCGGTCACGATGATCTCGCCGCCCCGGGACTCAACCACGCTCGACACCTCGGGCGTGTGCAACCCGCCCGCGAAAACCCAGGCCCCGCCGGCCTTGAGGTCGGCATTGAAGGCGGTAACCGCCTCGTACATCTCCTGCATCACCTCGGCCGCCGGGGGCTGCCGGCCCTCGACGTAGTGCACGGACAGCAGATACTGCTTCATGGTCGTCCTCCTCAGGCTGGACTGGCCTCGCGCCGCTCCCTCACCCTACGGAGAACCGGGGAGGCTGAGCGGGCCACGTGGCCGAACATCTCGGCACGATCACCACAGATGCGCCGGCCGGCCTCGATGCTCGCCTGGCTGCGGTCCTTGACTATTGACCCGACAGACCCGAGTGCCGTCCGGGGTCACGCCTACCCACCGTAGGGTGGCGCTGTGCCGAGAGCCGGGCTGGATAAGGACCCTTGTGATGTCGCCGCGATGTTCGACGGGCTGGGGATGCTGCGCGCGGGTCGGCATCGCGCGGTCCCGCTGGTGGGAGCTGACGCGCTGGCGCCGCCGTTCGTCGACGGGGCATTCGATGCGGTCACGATCTCCTTCGGGCTGCGCAACGTGGCCGATCCCGACGCTGCGCTGGCCGAGCTGGCCCGGGTCACCCGGCCCGGCGGCATCATGATGCTCCACCGAGGAGGAAAGTTCATGCTGGGCGATGAAGGGTTTCCTGAGGTCGTGGTTGTCCCGGCCTATCCGACTGTGGTGGGGGAACGCAAGGACTTACGGTTCGAGTTACGGCGCGCGGAGTCCGGTGACGCTGTGGGGATCGCGTTTACGACTGTGGAGAAATTGATCGAGCAGCTTGGTCGGTTCCAGCCCTGGATCGTGATGCGATCTGACCGTGTTTGTCAGTTGCTCGCAGCGGCGGCCGTGACCACGATCGTGCTCGACGGCCTGTTCGACGATCTGATGAAGGATGCCGGGTGAGGGGGAGCAGGACGTGACTGAGAGTTGGGTAGGCGGCGACCTCGCCGGGCTGCAGCAGATGGCGCAGACAATGCAGGCGGCGCCGGGCGAGATGAAGGATGTGGTGCGCGCACTGAGCTCGAAGGTCGACACTCTGGTCGGTGACGCTGGGTGGAAGGGCGACGCGGCCGATAGCTTCCGCAAGGCGTGGACGGCCAACTCGATCCAGGCTGGTGCCCTGTCCGACACGGTGGGCACTGTCGGCACGGTGGTCGGTGACCTGGCGGGCAAGCTCCAGCAGATCGACAACGCGCTGTACAACGCGGCTCACGAGGCGCAGAAGAAGGGCGTCCCGATCGGTCCACAGGGACAACCGCAGCCGATCGCGACGTCGGCTGATTCCACCGACCCGCAGGTGGCTGCCGTACTTCAAGCCCAGGCCGACTACGCCGCGACCTACGACTCGGCGATGCAACTGGCGAAGGGCTACCGGCTCAACGCCGCTGACACTCTTTCGGACATCTACGACCAGATCAGCTTTGATCCCGGCAGGCAGAACACGTCAGACCAGTGGGTCGTCATCGGTGACTACCTGCGGGGCCTGTACACCATGCCCGGTGAGAAGAACAACATGGCCAAGGGCAAGCTCCCCGCTGAGATCGCCGACGCGCGCGAGCAGATGAAACAGGCACGCAAAGATCTCAAGGAGGCTCGGAACGCATACCGGGCCAAGGGCATGAAACTGCCCATCGACAACGACGCCCGCCTGGCCCATGGGCAGGCGGGCGTCGAGCTGAAGGGGCTGGAGACCGAGCTGGCGTCCGCGGAAGCGGGCGCGGGCGAGTTGCCGCTGACCAAGGCGCTCAATGTCAAGCTCGCTGATATCGCCAGAGAGATTCCTCAGTTGGCCTCCGTCGCCGAGGCGCTGCCGAAAGGTTTGGAGTTTCTCAAGGAAATCCCCGTGATCGACGTGCTCGCCTCGGGGGTAGTCGCTGAGCTGCAGGCCCAAGACGACATCAACAAAGGCTGGTCACCTGACCACGCCCGTGCGGTCGACTACGGTGCGGCCGGGATCGGGCTGGTTGTGGGAACCGGTGTCGGCGCCATCACCGCCGCTGCTGGTGCGCCGGTCACCGCTGTGGTCGTCGGTGGCGCGCTTGTGGTCGGAGTTGGCGATTTCGCCTACCAGGGTTTTCACGAACATTGGAGCGAGGACATTGACAGGCACGGTGTCGTCGGAGGGATACTCACGGGAATCGAACACATGGGCGAGAACACCGGCAAGGATGTCTGGGACATGGGCAAGGGGATTGTGAACGGGGCCGAGAGCCTCTGGCACGGAGTCTTCGGTTGATGGCGACGAAAGCCGGTAAGAACGCGCCGCATGGTCCCGTTGTGGTGAGCCTGCCGTTCCTGGGGCGGAGCTGGTACCGGCGCGGACCCGCCTACTGGCTGCGCCGGGCGCTGTGGAGCTTCTGCTGTCTCCTCATTCTCATCATGTTCAGCTTGATGACCGGCGGATTGATCAACGCGATCGCCACCGCGTCGATCCCGATGTGGGTACGGATCCTGCTCTTGACGTTGATCGCGGCGGCGATCGTGCGCAGCATGACCAAAGCGTGGGGTGCGTTCAACGTAGTCAATCGTGCGCGTCAGCGGGGTGAGGCGGTGAGCCTCGCGCAGGCGTCGGGAGACGACAGGACCTACCGGCAACGTCGGCGTGCCAGTACTGGAGGCGTGGGCCTGGGGGCGCTGGCGCGGGCTGGATCGACAGCGGCCGGCGGACTGTTGGTGATCAGCGTGATCGTCAACTTCGGGTGGGGAGTCGTGCTGTTCCTCGCATCGTTCCAGCGTTACTTCAGCCCCGATGAATTCCATGCGGTGGAGCAGATCAAGCGGCAGCAGTAAAGGCGAGAAGACTGAAATACCCGAAAGCATCAGCCCGACGGCACATTGATGCGCTGCAGTGAGGATGAGGTGTCGGGCTACCCCGGGCGGTGCTCGCCTCGATAGACCAGCTCCATCGCGGCTGAGGTGACTCTGCGGCGCAGCCCGCCGAGGGCGCCGTGGTCGGCCAGCGCGGCGCGGGCCGCCAGCCAGCCGCAGGCGCCGTGCACGCCGCCGCCGGGATGCGCGGCGGCACTGCCCAGATACAGCCCCGGCACCGGTGTCCGAGCTCCCCCGAGACCCGGTACCGGGCGGAACACCAGCTGCTGGTGTAGCTGCGCGGTGCCGCCGCCCACCGCGCCGTGCACGAGATTGGCGTCTCCGCGTTGCAGCTCACCCGGGCGCTGCACGGTCCGCTGCAGCACCTGGGCGCCGAAGCCTGGCGCGAAGCGTTCCAGCACCTCCTCGACCCGCTGGGCGAGCAGGTCCGCCGACGCGTCGTCGCAGACTCCCCGGGGCAGGTGGGTGTAGGCCCAGGCGCTCTCCGTCCCGGCGGGGGAGCGGCTGGCATCAGCCGTGGTCATCTGCCCTACCAGCAGGAACGGTGTGCGCGGGATCGTGGCGTTCTCGATGTCGGCGCACCAGTGGGCCATCTGGTGCACGTCGGCGCCGACGTGCACCGTGCCGGCGTCGCGCGCGCCCGGGGCTCGCCACGGGATCGGGCCGCGCAACGCCCAGTTGACCTTCACGACCGGGTTGTCCCACTGGAAGCGCCCCAGGTCCTCGCGCAGCACGGCGGGTACGGCGTGCTGCGGCAACAGGTCCAGGTACAGGCTGGGTGCGGACACATCGGCGATGACGGCGCGGCGAGCGCGCACCGTCAGCCCGGTCGCGGTGTGCACGCCCACGGCGCGGCCACCGGCCACCTCGATGCGCTTCACCCGCTGCCCGGTGCACAGCTGCGCACCGGCCGCCTGCGCCCGCCGGGCCAGCGCCGCCGCGAGCTCGCCGGCCCCGCCGACCGGCACCGGGAAGCCGACGTCCTGGGCCAGCATCGCCAGCAGCCAGCCGTAGACGCCGCTGACCGGCGCATCGATCGGGACATCACTGTGCAGTGCGTTTCCGGCCAGCAACAGCCGGCCGGACTCACCGCGGAACAGCTCGTGGCCCATCCGGCGGACCGGTAGCGCCAGGAACCGGGCCAGCCGCAGCGCCCCGGCCGCACCCAGGATGCGCAGCAGCCCGGCGGGCCCGCGCACCGGCGGGAACGCGGTGAAGATCGAGCGCAGCACCGGGCCCCGCACCCGTCGCCACTGCTCGACCAGTTCCAGCCAGGCCGTGCCGTCAGCCGGGTGTTCGGCCGCCAGCCCGGCGGCGGTGTCCCTCGGGTCGCGGTGCAGCACGGCGGCGGTGTCCGCGTCGGGCCGCGGCGGGTGCGCGAGCACCGTCGGCGCATGCGCCCAGCGCAGTCCGTGGTCTTCCAGCCGCAGCGAGCGCAGCACCGGTGAGGCGGCGGTGAGCGGGTAGAACGCGCTGTACAGGTCGGTGACGTAGCCGGGTCGCAGCTGTGCTGAGCGTATCGCGCCGCCTAGCCGGTCGGTGGCTTCCAGTAGGCAGACGTCCCATCCTGCGTCGGTGAGGACCGTGGCCGCTACCAGGCCGTGGTGGCCGCCGCCGATGATGACGGCGTCGTGGGAGAGTGCCGCCATGGCGGCACTCTCCCATGTGAGTGGCGATGCGAGCTATGAC
>JBOHFI010000032.1:0-66390 GCA_050699595.1 Pseudonocardiaceae bacterium
GCACCGTCCTCCGAGGTAGCGCCGACGCAGATCCGTCTCCGGTGAACAGCGCCTGCAGGAAGGCCCGCTGGAGATCGGGTGAACCGGCCCAGATGAACTCGGGAACCCTTTTCTCCGCGCTTCGCCCGGACACCTCACTCAGCACACTGCGCCGCAACGAGCTGAGATCCCGGATGTCAAGCTCGTGGAGGACTGAACCAGATGCGATAGTCCGGTTGTACACATACCGTCGCCCACCGACAGCCGTGTCGTAGGCAGCCAGGACGAGCGAGAAGAATTCCTGGTCGATGTTGTTGAAGCCGGCCCGGCTCTCCGAGACGAATCCCTCGCTGACGAAGGCTCCGAGGACGATTCCCGCCGCCACCTCGGACCACGATGGCGCGCCCCACTCTTGCCGGGGAGTGCGCTGGATGACCACGCGGTCACCCGGCCGCACCTCTTCGAACAGCTTCCACAACAGGGTCGGCACGCCGAGCACGTCCACCAAGCACAGCACGGGGTGGTTCGCAGTCCCGGCGAGCTGATAACCCGCGGCGGTCGTCACCCGGAGAGTCTGCTGCTCACCGGAATGGAACAGCATCTCCGCCCGGACCGGGTCGCCGTTCCGATCGAGAACCTTGAGATCGATCGGATTGTCGCTGTGCGGTGTGGCGCCCGGAACGATGTCCGCGATACGGATACTGCCCCCATCAGCGGTCCGTACCCGAGACTCCCCTGTCACGCAGTACCGCATGGCCGCCGGCGGATCATTGCCCGGGGAACCGAAGTTACCCTGGCCATCGATCAGCGGGTAGCGCATCGACCAGGGCTGCGCCATCCGTACCAGGGTGTCGTAGATCGCTGTGTCACCGTGCGGGTGGTAGTTGCCCATCACGTCGCCGACGACGCGGGCGCACTTGACCGGACCGCGGTCCGGGCGGAAGCCGGAGTCGTACATCGAGTACAGCACCCGGCGGTGCACCGGTTTGAGCCCGTCGCGGACGTCGGGCAGCGCCCGCCCGACGATCACACTCATCGCGTAGTCGATGTAGGAACGCTGCATCTCCTGCTGGATGTCGACCGGCTCGACACGGTCTCCGTCCGGCGGCAGGATGATCTCGGTCACAGAGCTTGGGTTCCCTTCAGCAGCCACTGACGTACGCGTAACCCCGCCAGTCTATCGGTTACGCACCGTACGCCCCGCCCGGACGCGCAGCTGACCGTCCGTAGCCTAAGGCGGCCCGTGGATCACTTCGGTACTTCGATCAGGAGAGTCCGTAGGGTCAGGAACCATCAAACGCATCGGTCCAAACGGGGCGATGGCGTTGGGCCAGCGCAGCGGGTGGTGCGCCCAGCGCGCGTGGGCGGCATCACGTGCGGGAGCGGGGCAGGCAGCACTTCTTGTACTTCTCCGACGAGCCACACCAGCAGGCGTCGTTGCGGCCCGGTGGCCAGGCGATCTCCTGAGCGTGCTCAGCCAGATGCCGCGCGTAGTCCTGGAAGACCTGTGGATCGGGCGGATCACCGCCGTCGCAGTCGCCGCAGTCGGCGTAGGTGACCAATTCGTCGACTGACGCGGTCACCAACCCCAACGGGGCGACGCCGGACTCCGAGGCCAGCACCAGGAGCTGCTCCAGCATGGCCCGGTAGTTCTCCCACGTCGGGCCCCAGGCCTCGGTCATCGCCGGCCAGCGCAGCAAGAGCCGGTCGAACTCCAGTGGCGGCCAGAACAGCAGCGCGCTCGGCTCGTCGTCCAGCTCGTCCTCAGCGTGCACATCCCGCACCACGCTCATCATGCGCTCTGCGAGCTGATCGAGATCATCGTGCGGCAGGTCGAGGGTGCTACGCAGCCGGTGGCGGTGCCGGGCCAGCATCCACACCACCCTCGTGGCCCGCTCGTCGCCCGACTCCTGCTGGCGTGGCAGCGCCGTGCGCAGCGCCTCGGTCAGCCACTGCTCCGCGATCTCGGCGCGCCCACCCTCCGCCAGCATGTCAGTGACATAGGACACGGCGTCGGGGTCCTCGGACAGCGACGGGCGCAGGACCGCCAGCTCGGCCATCGCCTCATCCTCACGACCGAGCCTCAGCAACAACTCAGCGCGGAAGGCTCGCGGATAGCAGTCCGTATCACCCTGGAGGCGATTCACTTCGACAGCGCGCCCGGCCAGCACCTCGGCCGCCGCCAGATCCCCGGCACGTTCGCTGAACTCGGCGGCCAGCATCAGCGCGTACCCGGTATCGGCCTCATCAGCCACTCGCCCCTGATCGACCGCGTCGCGCAGCTCGGCGGCGGTCTCCCGTGGCTGATCGACCTGGTACATGGACCGTCCGAGCGCGTCAAGATCGGCCGAAGTGAGCAGGCTATTCGATGGCATGCAGCACCGTACTACGGCACCGGTTTGTTTAGTCACGCCGAGGGGCGGGAACCAGATCAGCGGACGTGAACCCCTCTATAGACGTGACGGGAGTCAACACATGCCTCTGTCCTACCCGACCCTGCCCGGCGATATCGACCACCTCATCGCTGACGACCACGCCGTCGTCGAGCGGCAGTTCCAGTTCCTGGAGGAGGGTCGCGGCGATCGACACGTGCTCGTCGAGCAGGTCGCCTTCGAGCTCGCGCTGCACGCCGACGCCGAGGAGCGGGTGCTCTACCCGGCGATGGCGCAAGCAGGCGAGGCCTACGAGGCCGAGGAGGCCCGCGACGAGCACCAGGAGGCCAAGGAGCTGCTGGTCACGCTGAGCAACACCCAACCCGGCGAGCCCGAGTTCGAGGAGGCGCTGGCCAGGCTGATCGTCGCGATCCGGCGGCACGTCGCGGACGAGGAGCAGCGGAACCTTCCCCGGTTCCGCCAGGCCGTCGGACCTGAGCAGATGGCGGAGCTGGGCAAGGAGTTCCTCGCCGCCAAGCGGGCCGCGCCGTCCTTCGCCCACCCCAACGCCCCGTCCGGCGGCACCGGGCACAAGCTGCTCGACGCCGGCGTCAAACTGGTCGACAAGATCCGCGACAAGGCATCGGGGCGGAGCAAGCACCTCGCCACCGACCCGTCAGGCGTGCTCGACGCGCAGGCCCAGCGTCTCCTCGACGCCTTCGCCGCGCTCGAGCCGCAGCCACTGGAGATCTTGGAGCCCCAGCAGGCCCGTCGTGAGCCCACCCCGGCCGACGCGGTGCGGACGATCCTGCGGGAGGACGGCAGGTCGACCGAGCCCGAGCCCGTCGGCCACGTCGAGGACATCACGATCCCCGGGCCGGGCGGCGAGCTGTCGGTGCGGGTCTACACCCCCGCCATGGCCACCGTGGTCGAGGGCCCGCTGCCGATCGTCATGTGGATCCACGGCGGCGGTTGGGTGCTGTCCAGCGTCGAGACCTACGACGCCTCGTGCCGTGGTGTGGCGAACAAGGCCTGCGCCATCGTGGTGTCACCGGAGTACCGGCGCGCCCCCGAGCACGTCTTCCCCGCCTCGCACGACGACGTGCTGGCGGCCTACCTCTGGACCCGGGACAACGCCGAGCGGCTCGGCGGCGACCCCGCGCGCATCGCGATCGGCGGAGAGTCCGTCGGCGGGAACATGGCCGCCGCGACGTGTCTGCAGCTCGCGCGCGCCGGGGAGCCGCTGCCGGTCGCCCAGGTCCTGGTGTACCCGCTGACCACCGGTGAGCAGTTCGGCGAGTCGATGTCCGACGCCGCCGACGCCCGGCCGCTGAACCGGCCGCTGTTGTCCTGGATGGCGATGTACGCCTTCGAAGGCGTGCCCGAGGCCGCGACCGACCCGCGGGTGGACCTGCTGTCGGTGCCGATCGAGCAGCTCGCCGGAATGCCGCCCACGCTGGTCATCACCGGCGAGCGCGACGTGCTGCGCGAGCAGGGCGAGGAGTTCGCGCGGCACCTGCGGGCCGCCGGGGTCCCCGTCACGGCCACCCGCTACGACGGGGTCATGCACGAGTTCTTCGGCGCCGCCGCGGTGCTCGACAAGGCCGAACTGGCCCAGCGCGAGGCCGCCGAGCACCTGCGGCGAAATTTCACCGCCCCGCTCACCGCCCGGTGACATGCCGGCACCACCCTGCCCGCCCTCGCGATGCTCAGCGCGGGGCGGGCAGGGTGGCGAGGTCTGCGGCCGGGTAGATGCCCATGTGGCTGAGGACGCGGTCAGCGGTGTGCGGCGAGGCGAACGCGTTGACCAGTCCTGAACCGACGCCGGTGCTCCCGGCGACATAGATGACCACCTTCCCCGTCTCCGGGATCACCATCGCCCAGCCGGCCGGCTGGTCATCGGTGCCGTCCTCGTCCTCGTCCTCGTCCTCCCGGTACAGCGCGATGACCTCGGGTACCTCGGCGGTCTTGCTGGTCATCTGGTCGTGTCTCCCGTGCTCGGTGCAGTGGTCGTTCTAGAGTCCGGGTGCGGGGACGCCGCTGGGGCAGCTGTGGGTGGGTTCCCAGATTGGCGCTCCCAGGGTGACGATGTGGTGCCGACGATGGGGGTGGGGTGGGTAGTCAAGGGACATTGCGGCAGCGGCAGCTGGGCAGGACGCTGCGCCAGCTGCGAGAGGAGGCGGGGCTCAGCCTGGATGAAGCGGCGCCGAGGCTGGACTGGTCGGCCAGCAAGCTCGGCCGGATCGAGACCGCCGATCAGGGCGTGGACGTGCACGGCGTGCGCAGCATGCTCGACCTCTACGACGTCGGCGGCGACCGCTGGACCGAGATCATCGACATGGCCCGGGAGGCCAAGCAGAAGGGCTGGTGGCACGCCTACGGCCTGAACTTCGCGGGATACGTGGCGCTGGAGGCCGAGGCCGCGGTGGTGCACGGCTACCACCTCGGCCACATCCCCGGGCTGCTCCAGACCGCCGGCTATGCCCGCACGGTGTTCAACAACGGCGTGCCGCATCAGACCGAGGCCGACCTCGACCGCTCAGTGCGGACCCGACTCTTCCGGCAGCGAAGGCTCACCGAGGGCCCGCCACTGGAGCTGGTGGCCATCATGGACGAGACAGCGCTGCACCGTCCGGTCGGCGGGGTGGAGGTCATGCGGGACCAACTGCGGCACCTGGTCAGACAGACCACGCTACCGTCGGTGTGTTTGCAGGTGATGCCCGTCTCAGTCGGCGCGCACCTGGGCATGAGCGGCTCGTTCACCGTGCTCGGCTTCGCCGAGCCGGACGAACCGGCGATCGCCTACATCGAGAACGCGGTGGGCGCCACGCACGTGCACAAGGAAGCCGACGTCCGCGGGTATAAGCTGGTGTTCGACCGGCTGCGATCCGAGGCACTGAGCCCACGCGACTCGGTGGCCCTCGTCGAACGGCTGGCCGACGACCTGTGACCACCCAGAACTAACGAGGCGAGCACCGTGCGACCGACCGATGTGTCCGGCGCCGCGTGGCGCAAGAGCAGCCGCAGCATCCACGGTGACGGAGGCCAGACCGACTGCGTCGAGGTCGCTGAGCTGCGCGATCGGGTCGCGATGCGGGACTCCAAGGACCCCGCCGGGCCCGTCCTGGCGTTCCCCCGCACCCAGTGGCGGGCCTTCCTCGGCCACGTCCGCGCCAGCGACGTCGACTGAGCCGACGCGCTGGAGACCGAATCGTGCGCCGTCGTGGACTCCGGACAGGACGGGGACACCGCTCCGGGTGCGTGGGTACACGCTCAGCGTACCGACGGACAGCAGCTGGTCCGCTGATGTGCGCCAACCAGGAGTTGCCGCACTGTGGATGACGCAGGGCCCCGGCAAGATCGGGAGTGGCCCGTAGAACTCGTGGCTTGGTGATCAACCCTACTGCCGCCGAGTTCGACAACAGCGCTGTTGGGAACCGACCGATCCGCTCCCCTGTCGAACTCGGTGCACTGAGTGCACTCAGTGCACCGAGTTCACTCAAGATCGTAAACCGTTCCTCGTTCGGCGGGTTCAGTAGATTAGTTCGCCGCCCCAGTCGTTGTTCGGGCCGGAGCCACGCTTCTTGGCCTTCACAAAGAAGACGGTGCCAGAGGTCACCTTGTCAGACAGTTGCTTTGTGCCGTATTCTCCACCATTCCAGCACTGCTCGCCGAGGACCTCGCCACCGAACTTGACCACCTGCACACACAAACCGCCATCAACATTGTTAAGGAGGTTTAGCTCGACGAAGTTGTTGGTTGCGTCCGTCTTATGCCGACCGCTGGTGTTAGTTTTTCTGGGGTATAATCTCCATTGGGCCTAACGGTTCCTTCAATCTTGTTCTTCTGTGTGGGGGCGGGGGACGCCGTGCTGTTGTGCTGGGCGGCCAACGCCGTCCCCGAAGCCGACAGCGCGACGGTCGCCAGGACAGCCGACCCGGCCAGGAATCTCATCGCTTGTGCACGACGAAAACCTCCTCGTAGACGATGACTGGTGGGGTCACGATTCGCCGGAATCACCCCAAGCGGACCGGTGTTGATCTGCCGCACCTCAGCGACCGAACACAGTGTCATGTGTTATCAGCACGGTTGGCCGAGATCAAGCAGGCACGCCGGGGCGCCTGCCACGCACCTGACGCACCGAGCTCACGGCCGTGGCAGGTTTCGGTGGTGATCAGTTGCCGCAGGTCGGATGCTAGGCCTGACACGTGCCTACCAGGTGGTGTCCGCCTCCGTGTACAGGTCGTCCAGACCGACGGCCAGTACGTGGTCGCGGCCACTGCGCACGTCGCGGTCGACCCGGCCGTAGCAGGCGAGCACGGTGTCTCGGGTGTCGTACCCGCGACCGGCCAGCAGGTCCCGGGCCCGGCGGAGGCGATCCAGGTGGCGTGCGCCCAGGGCCTCACCCCACTTCGCTTCACCCAGCGACAGAATCCGGCGCGGCTCGCCTGGCGCGGCGGGTGCGAATACCACGATGTCGACCTCGATCTGGCTGCGCCGGGCCGGATCGGCCACCACGCCGGAGCCGACCTCGCCAGGTAGGCCGGCGAACAGTTCGGCCGGCGCGGTCAGGGCGAATTCCCGACACATCTGCTCGAAGTGCGGCCCGAGTACCTGGGCCGAGAACCGTTCGGTGGCGGCCTGCCACACCGGACGCGCGCGACCACTCTCCAGCAGCCCCCATTGCGGACGCATCACCACCTGATAGAAATTGATCAGCGGATCGGCTACCCGATAGCGGGATCGACCGGATCGGAAGATATCGGGTTCCCGGCGCAGCAGCCCGCAGTCCTCCAACACGGTGAGGTGGTGACCGATGTCCGCGGCCCGGCGACCGATGTATCCGGCGATGCCGCCGCGGGTCTCGTTGCCGTTCGCCACCGCGGCGAGGACGGAGTGGTAGAGCGCGGTGTCCCGCACGTCGGCCGCTTCCTCCAGGAGGTAGCGAGCCTCACGGAACAGAGGGTTCGCCGGATTCAGCACCGTTCGCAGTACCCATTCGTCGAAGTCAGCCGCACTCGCGGGGGAATCGTCGCCGGCGAAGCGGCGATAGGCCGGCGTGCCACCGACGATGGCGTGCACCTGGACAGCCAGCCTTGTGTCGACCATATTCCAGTAGCGGGCGGCCAGCCGATAGTCGAACGGGCGTATCACCAGCTCGAGCGTGGCCCTCCCACGCAGCGGTGCGCTTCCGGCGAGCAGCCCGCCCATCATCGACATCGCCGATCCGCACAGGATCAGTGAGATCGTCGTGCCCTGCGACACCGCCCGGTCGATCTCTCGTTGCAGAATCGACGGAAGCGCCGGTGACACCGTGCTGAGATAGGGAAACTCATCGATCACGACCGGACCCGAGAGGCTGCCCGCGCTCGCGAAGAGGTACCTGATCGCCTCGTCCCAGCCGAGGAAGCGCGGCGGTATGGGTGCCTGAACGCACCGCCCCACAGCGTCCGCGAACAGCCTCAGCGACTCAGCCTCGGTGGCCTGTGTCGCGCCGAAGTAGCAGCCTCCGCCTTCCCGGGCGAGCGCCTCCAGGAGATAGGTCTTCCCCTGGCGCCGCCGTCCGCTGACGACACCCAGTCTGGGCCAGCCTGGCGCGGGTGACGCGAAGGCCGCCAGCTGGCGCCATTCGACGTCACGATCGAAAATCCGGCTCGGCTTGCTCAGCATCCTTCTCCGAAGATGGAGGACTGTACTTCGTCGAAATATACTCCTCCTGTGGTCGCGTGCAGTGTCGCCGCCACCGCCTGCGGAAGCTAGAGGTAGACGGCAGCGATCAGGGTGAGGACCAGGGCGGCACCGAGGACTTGGAGGACGCGGTCGCCTAGGGCGATCTCTTCGGGTTCGCCGCCGTTACCGCCGTCGACGTCCACGGCATAACGCAGCACGGCCATCACGAAGGGCACCAGGGAGATCACGGGCCAGCGCGAGTGGTTGGTCTGGCTGAGCTGAAACGCCCACAGACCGTAGGTCATGATCACTCCGGTGGCCGAGAGGGTCCAGACGAAGCGCAGGTAGGAGGCGGTGTATCGGTCCAGCGACTTGCGGATCTTCGCGCCGGTGCGCTCGGCGAGGCCGATCTCGGCGTAGCGCTTGCCGGCCACCATGAACAGCGACCCGAACGCGGTGGTGAGCAGGAACCACTGGGACAACGCGATCTGGGCGGCGGCACCGCCGGCGATGGCCCGCAACAAGAAGCCGGACGCGACGATGGAGATGTCCACCACCGGCTGGTGTTTGAGCCACCGGCAGTAGGCGAGCTGTATCGCGATGTAGACGACGGTGACGATGACCAGGTCGGTCGACGCCAGGAAAGACAACCCGACCGCGGTGACGAACAGCACCACCGCCACCGTCAGCGCCAACCGAGGTGGCACCACTCCCGCGGCGATCGGCCGGTGGCGCTTGGTCGGGTGCGCGCGGTCGGCTTCGACGTCCTGGACGTCGTTGACCAGGTACACACCGGACGCGGCGAGCGAGAACACCACAAAGGCGACCCCGACGGCGGCGAGCACGGGCAGCTGGAAAATGGTGCCGCCGGCGAATGGCGCCGCCAACACCAGGACGTTCTTCAGCCACTGCCGGGGCCGCATGGTGCGGACCAGCCCGGCCAGGACAGTACCGCCATGAACGCTGCGCTGGATCCGCGGCGCGGTGGTGGTCATCGCCGTCCTCTCGGGGTTTTGCCACGATGCGGTGTGCCGCGAAGCCGTCGTCGCATGCCGGCCCCGATGGCTGCGCCCAGCGCGGAGCCGACCAGGACGTCGCTCGGGTAGTGCACGCCCAGTACCAGCCTGCTGAGCAGCATCGGGGGCACCAGCAGCGGGCTGAGCCGGCGACGCAGCAGGCCACCGTAGACGATCGCCGCCGCGGTGGTCGAGGCCGCATGCGAGGACGGGAAGGACAGCCGACTCGGCGTACCCGCCAGCACCGCAACCGACGGATCTGCCGGGCGGTGCCGGCGCACCACCCTCTTGAGCACGATCGACGTCCCGTGCGCGGCGGCCACCGCGGCCGCGGAGCGCAGCCACTCCCGCCGGCGCCGCCGATCGACCAGCGCACCCAGCGCACCCAGCGCCAGCCAACCCAGGGCGTGCTCACCGAAATGCGACATCCCTCGGGCGACGGTCACCACCTGCGGCACCGCGATCCTGCGCTGCACGGTGGCGAGCAGCGCGATCTCCTGGCGGTCGGTGGGAGGAGCCATCACGCGTCGAATATCCGTTTCCACCCGGTGCGACCGGTGAGCTCCGGCGCAGCGCCGCGGTAGAGCCTACGCAGCCGGGGGAACTCCCGGGCGAGCTCCCGGTGCAGCGCCACCGAGCGCGCGAGCATCGAGCGGAACGCCTGGGGGTCCCGCTTGCGGTACGTGACGCCGCGACCGTCCGCTGTGGAGACAGTCACCCCGTCCAGCCCGGAGAGCACGAACCACCGGGCGTCCTGGCGGGCCAGCGACAGCTGCGGCTGGTGCCGGGCCTGGGCCTCGACCGGGCGCAGCTGGTGCACCAGGCGCTTGATCAGGGTTGCGCCGATGGTGACCGGGTTGGTGGGCGGGGTCAGCATGCGCTGCACGTCGAGCTGTCCTCGGGCGGGCAGCGGGAGCTCGTGGGAGTCCATCACCTGCCCGTCTGGGAACTCCGCACATCGGGCCCGGACCTCACCCAGCGCTGTGGGTAGCTTGTCGAACAGCGCCTGCGGGCCGGCCATGAAGTCCCGGATCGCCATCTCCTGCAGCGCCAGCGTGGAGTACTCCATCGCCAGCGCGTGCTTGAGGGCGTGTTTGAGGCTGTCCGCGAGCATCGCCGTGGGCCGGCTGCCGGTGCCGTGCAGCGCCGCGCCGACCAGCCGGTTACGCAGGTGGAAGTACGCCTGCCAGTCGGTGGCGTCGTCCTTGTCGGCAAAGGACATGTGCCAGATCCCCACACCCGGGACGGTCGCGGTGGGGTAGCCGGCGGCGCGGGCGCGTAGCCCGTACTCGACGTCGTCCCACTTGATGAACAGCGGCAGTGGCAACCCGATGTCCTCGGCGACGACGCGGGGGATCAGGCACATCCACCAGGCGTTGTAGTCGACGTCGGTGCGCCGGTGCATCCATGCGGTCTGGCGCAGCGAGTGCTGGGCGAAGTCGTGGTCGTACTCGGTGCCCGGCGCCTTGTCCCAACGCATCCGCTGCCGGTCGACGATCTCTCCCCAGGCGTGCAGCCGGGAGCGAGCCTGGGCCTGCAGCATCTGCCCGCCGACCAGCATCGGGCGGCGCGCGAAGCGGGAGAACGCCACGGCGCGCAGGATCGAGTCGGGCTCCAGGACGATGTCGTCGTCCATGTAGAGGATCTGCTCGCAGTCGGTGTTCTCCAGCGCCTCGTACATGATGCGCGCGTAACCGCCGGAGCCGCCGATATTGGGCTGGTCGATGATCCGCAACCGATCACCCAGCACGGCCTGCGCCGCAGCGAAACCGTCCTGCTCGCGGACCTTGTTCACACCCTGGTCGGGGATCACCACCGCCGTCACGATCGAGCGGACCACCTCGTCGGCACCGATCGCGCGCAGAGTGGCCACGCAGTCGGTGGGGCGGTTGAACGTCGGCATCCCGATGGTCACCGCCGCGCGTCCCGGGGCCTCGATCGGCGCGTGCCAGCCGCCGGAGTGCACGATCAGCTCCGAGTCCTCGGTGGCGAGGTCGAACCAGTACCAGCCACCGTCCTCGAACGGAGTCAGATCCAGCTCGATATCCAGCTCTCGACGACCCTCGACCAGCTCGCCGTGCACGTGGATCTGGGTAGCATCCGCTTTGGAGCGGTAGACGTCGACCCGACCAGCGCCCTCGACGTCCAGCCGCAGATGCACGGTGCGCAGCGCGGTCCACCGCCGCCAGTAACCGGCCGGGAAGGCGTTGAAATACGCCGCGAAGGACACCTCGGTCCGCTCGGGGACCCGCACGCTGGTACGGGACAGCGCGCGCACCCGCACGGCGTTGGGGCCGGCGGCGGTGACCTTGATGTCGACGTCCCGCGGGTTGGTCACCGCGCCACCGGCCGGAGGCCACACTCGCCGGGCGGTGGCCGGCTGCTCGTCGACGTAGAGCGCACGGACCGCGACCGGATCGGCCCGGCGGGGCAGGATCACGCGCTGCAGCAGCGTCGAGCACGGCTCGACCGGCGTGCTGGTGACTGACCTATCCGGGCTCCAGACAGTGCTGCTCGGCATGGACTCCCCCAGTCCTGGCAGGGTGGGCGCGGGCTGAACGTAACGTCGCCAGAGGCTAGCCCTCGGCAGCGACCCAGGGCTGCCCGGCCACCCCCTCCACGACATACCCACAGGTCACATCCGGCTTGCTGGTGCCGGGCAGGGGTAACTATCCGGCCGGTCGGACAACCATCCGCCCGTCGTAGGGACGCCAAGACGACGTCACATGAACCCCGGTAGAGTCTTCGGCGAACGCGAACTTGTAGACAGCGTGAATGGGCGGGCCGGCCTTGAATCGGTGGTAATTCCCGTCGAGCAGGGTTCGCGCAACCGGGCCTGCCGCCGCTCGCTTGGCGCGCAGGAGATCGGCGACCTGCGCCCGGTCGGACAACCGATCGACAACGGTACAGTCACAAAAATAAGCGACCGTACCGACCTCACCGAATGTCTCCACAGTCGTACCAGGGGGTACTCTCGCGGCGAGTGCGGCGTACTCAGCGGCCGAAGCCCAGTTACTCGAGATAGGCATGACCGTCCATGGCCGCGCAGCGAGGAATACCACCGACGCTGCGATCAGTAGCGTGCCCACCGTCGATGTGGCCCATTGCAGGCGACGGGACGGCCCTGCTACGACCAGGACAGCGAGCATACTCAACGACCCGATCACCGGCCCGTAATACCAGTGGTAGGGCGGGGGCCGCAGCAGCAGGTAAACCGTCATGTGCAATACCGCGCCGAGCCCCCATACCACGGCCAGCGCCCCAAGCCCCTCACCCCGCCGACGCGCCCCGACAGCGCTCCACACGACCAGGACGACAATGCCGACGGCGGCGGGCAGCACGGATAATCCAACCGCAAGCGGATAGGTAAGCTCATAGCGCCACAGGCCGACGGCGAACGAATTGCCGACCCACACCTCACTGGTCTTGAACAGAAGTGTGTCCGGAACCGCGGAGCCAAGCCACCACCACGACGCCGCGAACCACGGCAGGGCGACAACACTCGCGACTCCCACGACGTGCGCGGCACGTCGTACCCGAGTCCGAGCAGGCGAGCTTGCGGTCACGGCGATGAGTGCGGCTAAGGCGAACGCGGCGAGATCGGCGCGAGTGAGCACCAACAGTCCGCACACCACCCCGGTGGCAACCGGACGCCGAGCGACCACAGCAGCGCCCAGCGCGGCGACCAGCGCGATCCCCAGGTAGGTTTCCAGCCCGATCGTGGAGATGAGCAGCGGGTTCACCACGAGAATGCCGACCGCTATCGCGGCCGGCCACTGGCTACGGCCCAGCCGCGCGCAGATCACCGATAAAGCGCCACCCGTCGCGGCGAGTGCGGCGACGAGCAGTATGCCCACGGAGACCACCGGGGCACCGGAGCACACGATGAGCCCGGCCAGCAACAGGACGTTGAGCGGCGAGGTGGCGGTATTCGCCTGGTGCCCCGGCTCCAGGGCCCACTGCCCGTGCTGGGCGAGCGTACGCGCGTAGTCGAGCGTAATGTACGCGTCGTCGATCAAAGCCCGGTGCGCGCCCAGAAAAACGAGCGCCCCACCGAGGGCGCCTAACGCCACGCAGGGCGCCCACGAAGGAAGAGCCCGCAACCCGTAGCTCCCTGTCGCTGTATCTCCTAGTCGCACCGTATCTCCTAGTCGCGATCTCCTAGTCGCGCCGGCCGATCTCCTAGTCGCCCTGGCCGAACATCCGCTCCCAGGCCTCGACGGAGGTCAATTCCGGCACTGCGGCGCGGTAGCGCTCGGCCGTGACGCCCCACTCCGAGACCAGCCGTCGGTAGAGCACGACAGTGCGGACGAGTAAGGCGCGGAACTGCTGCGGATCCCGCTTGCGGAAGGCGACGCCACTGCCGTCTGCCTTCGAGACCGTAGCCGAGTCGACCATGCCGAGCAGGAACCACCGGGCGTTACGGGCAGGCACGTTGATCTGGGGGCGGTCGCGAGTCTCCGGCTGCGGTGAGCGCAGGTGACGGGCCACCGTGGACAGCGCGCGCTTGGTGATGGCGACGGGATGCACCGGCGGGTTGAGCAGCTGCTCGATGCGCACCGGGTCGAACAACGGCATCGGGAGTTGCGCAGCGGAGGGGAAAAACCGGGCGTCGTCGTACCCCTCGCGCAACTTTCGGACGGCGGGCAGCGCCTCGCGCAGCGAGGCGAACAAGCCCTCCGGCCCGTCCAGGAAGTCTTCGATCGATTTGTGGTGCAGCGCCACGGTCGAGTATTCCATCGCCATCAGGTGCTTGAAAGTGTTCCGGAACCCGTCTTGTGCAAGAGCTCGACGGACGTCGTACGGGCTGTGCAACGCCAGAGTGATCAGCCGGTTTCGCAGGTGAAAATACGCCGTCCAGTCGGTCGCGTCGTCCTTGTCGGTCCACGGCATGTGCCAGATCGCCGACCCCGGCAGGGTGACGGTCGGAAAGCCGCACTCACCGGCCCGCAATGCATACTCCGCATCGTCCCACTTGATGAACAGCGGCAGCGGCAGGCCGGTGCGCTCCAGGACCTCACGGGGGAAAAGACACATCCACCAGCCGTTGTAGGTGGAGTGGATGCGGGCGTGCAGCAAGCGTTGCTTGCGCAGCGTCAGTTTGGCGAAATCGTGCTGGTAGACCGACCCGGGCGCCGGACGCCAGAAACTGGTCCGCAGGTCCACGATCTCACCCATGGCGTGCAGTTGACTGCGGACCTGGAGATTCAACATCTGCGCGCCGACGATGACCGGCGATGATGTCGCACTGGCGAAGGCGTGCGCGCGCAGCACGCTGTCGGGCTCCAGCCGGACGTCGTCGTCCATCAGCATCACGTGCTCGACACCGTCCGTGCGCAGCGCCTCGAGCATGCCCCGGGTGAACCCGCCCGAGCCACCGAGGTTCTCCTGGTCGATCACCACCAGCCGGTCGGCGAGGCGAGCGGCGACGTCGGCGAACCGCTGGTGATCGCGCACCTTGACGCTGCCCTGATCGACCACGAAGACCGTGGCGACGACGTCGAGCACCGCCTGGTCCTCGGCCAGCGCGGCCAGTGCGGTGACACAGTCCGCCGGACGGTTGAAGGTCGTGATCGCCACCGCCAGCGGGCGCACCGGCAGCGGCTCATCGACGATCCACGCGGCATCGGTGATAGTCAGCGACTCACGCTCGGTGGCGACGTCGAACCAGACCCACCCACCATCTTCGAACGGCGCGAGCGACTCCCGGAACTCCAGTTGTATCGGACCATCGTCCGGACCACCGCCAGGTTCCCCCTGACTACCGTCGAGTTGTTTGCCCTCCAGGTGCACGATGTCACCGTTGGGTTTCGAACGGTAGAGGTCCACCCGCCCGGAGCCCCACACGGTAAGCCGCAGCGCCACCTCCTCCACCCGGGTCCAGCGCTTCCAGTAGCTGGCCGGGAAGGCGTTGAAATACGTGGCGAAGGAGAGCTGGCAGGCGGGCGGCAGGGTCACCGTCGACCGGGACACGACGTGCGCGGTGCGCCCGTGCAAGGTCTCGGGTTCGTCGAGGTACAACGGGCGAACCTCGGGGGGGTCGTCTGAGCGGGGCATCACCACGCGGTGCAGAACACGCCTCGGCTCGACCGCGCCGGCGGTGGGGCCGACCTGCAGCGAGCTGACGTCCGACAGTTTACTGTCCGCCGCGTTGTTACGCGCCGCTTCCGCGCGCGCGGCCCGCTCGATCACCGTCGGGGCGTCAACCTTGTCCGGGGCCTGACCGTCGCTGGCCGGGCCGGTGCCCACACCCGCATTCCGGACCCGAAGACCGGCCGCTTCTGTCGTTGTCACATGCTTCCTTTCCCGCGCCGACCCACCGTGCGGAGATCCTCGCATATCGGACGGACCGCGGTGCATGGCGGCCCGGGAAAGGCGTCAACGCCGACGTCCAGCAGTTCTCCATGACCGCGGAGTCACGATGGCGCTTCGTGACGAAACTGGTACAGTCCGTGTTCAGCGACCGTCATCTCGCCGGAGAACAACGGGGGGCTCTGTTGCAAAGCACGATATCGCATACGACGCGGCCATGCTGGTACTCCAAGCGGTTGGCGATGCGGACAAAGATCTTCGTCACGACTCCACGCAGGAGTGGGATCCTCGGTCGACCTCGCCGGCCACAGTGTACTTGAAGATAATCCAGCAAAGCCGAGAAACACCCGAGGTGTACCACTGCGGCCCGATCCTGGGGAATGGAGATAGTTCTCCAGCGTGCCAAAAATCATAGGGGTCGACCCGACGAGCGGCGAACCCGGGCGACACGCCGACAGCGAGCTGGTAGGTCACCAGTCACCGGCACCACCCGAGCCCGAGCCGGGGTTGCCATCGCCGAAGTCGCTGTCCTGGCCGACGACCCAGTCGCCCTGACCCGCCCGATCGACCTGGTCCGCAGAGTCGTACGGACCGCCACGATAGCGGTCGTCCTGCATCTCGTCTCGATGGAACTGTTGCTCTTCGCCGCGCATCTTGCCCAGCTCATAACCAAGCAACCCGCCACCCACCGCACCGATCGCACCGGCCGCGCCCGGGCTCATCCCCGGGCGGTGCGACGGGCCGTAGTCCGGGTAGGCCGTCGGCGGTGGTGGACCTGCGGCCATCGAGGAACCCATCCACGGCGCCCCCGGCCGGGAGCCGAGCCGACGCCGTCGGCTGACGAGGATCGCGACGGCGACGATCGCGCCGATGACTAAGATGATCAGCAACAGACCCCCGCCGGAGGAGCGTGCTGGAGCCCCCCGCGGCGACGGCTGGGCCGATGTCCGCCCCCGGTGCGCCCCAGCCAGGCCGGTGCGCAGGTTGTCCAGCGCAGCCGTGACCGCCGCGGTGTAGTCGTGGTTGCTGCGGATGGTGGTGAGGAAAGCACGGTTCGCGTTGGACCCCACCGTCAACGCGGCGTCTCGGGAGAGTCCGGCTCGAGAGCCGATCTGAATAGACTCGTGTCGGGATTGGGTGTTGATCCCGATCACGATCGGGAACTCCGCGCTGACTTTGTTCCTGACGTCGGTGTCGAACGTCGATTTGTTGTCCGCGTCCTGGGTCGTGGCCCAGATGTACACAGCGACGGGCAACGTGGCCGCGTCATTCTGCACGGCCGTCACGTTCAATACGTGGGCATCGTCCTGGACTTGCACCGTGCTCGCCCAAGCCGGTGCCGCCATGACCAGTCCGGCGGCGAGTGCCGCAATCAGTATTGTCAAGCGAAACGCACGATCGTAGACATTCACCTCGGGCCCTTCCCTCGTCTAGCGCACTGGTGTCCGAAGAACTGCGTCTCACACATCGGCGCCACGCCTCCAGACCGGGATCCGCCACGCCACACGGGCGATGATGCTCGCTACCATCCCCCGGCCCGCCACCGACCCTCCTCAATTTATCACAAAATGGTCACGAAAGTCACAATATGGTCACAATCGGTAGGCGTGACCCGGACGAGCCGGTCAGCGACGTACCGGGCGATCTCGTAGGCGGCGCACACCACCGTCAGCCGACGATCGCCGCCGATGACGATACGCATCCGTGCACTCCTGCGGCCATAGGTTTCCAGCATTCGTTCTATTCCGGACATAACGGACGGCGTGCACTCACCGTAACATAAGTAGCACCAGTTGCGACACGTGAACGTTCGTAGTACGACTAGACACGTGACGGCTTATCCTACGACTCGACTGCGTAACGGGTATCTCGGTCGGCCAGAAGGATCTTCTGCTGGGGCGCGGATCTGCCGCAGGCGCCGTCACGAGGTGAGGGCCGCTTCGGGGCTTCATCTCCCCCGAGCGGAAGGACGCATCCAGCGTCGTTCCAGGAAGAGCGGTTTCCTGGAACGCGAAGTTAGAGGAGGGGCTAAGTGAAGGTTGCGGAGATCTTCTCACTCGGTGGTGGCTGCGGTGGTGGTTACGGCCACCACGGTGGTTACGGCCACGGCTACTACGGTGGTTACGGCCACGGCTACTACGGTGGTTACGGCCACGGCGGCTACGGCGGTTACGGCCACGGCGGCTACGGGCACGGCTACTACGGTGGCCACGGCGGCTACGGGCACCGCGGTGGAGGTCTGATCAATATTCATCTCTAGGCTCCAGGAGTCACACGAGTCGCCCTCACCCAGAATCAGGCCGGGTGAGGGCGCTCACTTTTAATCTGCCCACCAACAACAGAGCACCTGCGGCGATAACGGCGCCAGCCTCGGCGATGGCGCTGAGAGTCTTTTCCGGGTACCAGCTGGGTTCGTACATGTCCGGTAGCGGACCGAGAGCCCCGAGATCGATATAACGGTAGAGCAGAACCGCGCTCAGCGTGGTAGCCGCGACCAGTACCGCGAAGAGCGCCGCCGCCCGACGGCGGATCAGGAGAACCCCCAGCGCGGCGAGACAGGCGAGTACCGCGTTGACGCGGAAAAGCATACCCTGACTGATCGCAGCGGTATTCGCGTCGAAGCCGGCAGCGAGATCCAGATGTGAGTAAGCGTCATAGGCGAGCCCGACGGCGGCCACCGCTCGGGCGACGCGCCCACCGACCGAGCGGTGGAAGGGCTGCCCCGATGGGGAATCAGGAAGCGGCGGGTTCGCGAGAAGATCACTCACCGGACGATCAGTTTTCCGGTCATGTACTGGTGAATGTTGCAGATGTAGGAGTAGGTGCCCGGCTTGGTGGGGGCGGTGATCTCACCACGCTGCCCGCCGGGGATCGAACCGGCGTCGAAGGACTTGTCCCCGGCGGTCAGGGTATGGGTGGCCTGATCGCCGTTGACCACGGTGATCCTGGTTCCGGGCCTGACCGTCAACGAAGCAGGCTCGAACGCGAAATTCTTGATCACAATCATGTTGGGAGCGGGTGGAGCGGCGGCCGAACCGCCGCTCCACCCGCTACTGGCCGCCGCGGCGCCGCAGCCCACCACGAGCCCCGGCACGGCGACCAAGGCCGTGAGAAGGATCGCCGATGGTCGTGATCGGACGATGGTGGTGGTGGGCTGGGTCGTCATGGGGTCACTTCGCCGTCAGCATGTCGGGCTTGAGGGAGTTGGCGATCCCGATGAAGGACTCCGGGACCGGGTACTGGCCCAGGATGAAATTGAGGATCGCGGCGTGCATGGTCTCCACCGGTTGGATGGTGGCTGCAGTCATGATCCCACCAGCGTCGGACACGTTCGCGGCGGCGAAGGTGTAGGTCTGCGCGGCGACGTTCTCCAGGTTCAGCGCGAGCTTGGCCACTTCAGGCACCGAGTTCGCCGCGGTGAGCATGCTCACCTGGTCGTTGGTGATCGTCAACGGCGCACCGTCCACGGTGGGTTTCCCCGCCTTGGACAACACCGCGTTCCAGGCCTGCGCGTGATCAGCATGCTGCTTCATCGCGGTCTGCACAAAGGTCGCCACCGCCGGTGGCACCGTGCCCAACTGCCCGGCACCAGCCTTCTTCAACGCCCCCGCGTAGGCGGTGACGGCCAGGTTCTCCAACGCCGCCGCCAACGCCACCACCTTCAAATCCCCGACATAAGTCTCCTCAGGGGTAGGCGGTACGGCCGAACTCGAGGGACTCGGCGCACCCGAAGACCCACCGGAACAGGCCGCGACCGCGCCCAACGCGACCGCGCCGGCGGCACCCGCAAAGAAACCACGCCGACTGGACGGCGCCCGCACCACCCGCCCCAGATTAACCGCCATCTCATCGAGGACCGCACTGACCTGGGGGAAAGTCGACTCGTGCAACTCATCGAGCTCACGGGTCATCTGGGAGAGTTCGCGCTCGCTGATCGCCATCTCGGCACGCGGAACACGACGGGGGAAAATGCTCACTTCACGGCTCCTTCATCGACCGGAGCGGCCATCGTGGTCGGGTAGAACGCGTCAGGGAAACCCACACTCCCCGCCGCCGCGGGGAGCTTCGCCGCATCCGGGGGCAGCGCGATCAGCTGTGGAGCATCCGCTTTGAGGAGCGCCTGGACCGCCAGCAGGATCGCTTTATGCTGCGATTCCACCCCGGCCACACTGGCGAACAACTGCCGCAACTCCGCAGTGGTCACCAACCCGACATCCTTGACATAGGTCTGCGCCGCCACATCCTCCAGCGTGATCGCCAATCCCACCACGTCAAGCGGACCCTTGATCGTGGGCACCGCCGCCTTCACCACCGGCGTGTACTTCGGATCCAGACCCGTCTGGGGCTGGCCACCCAGCCGCTGCACCGCCGCGTTGAACGCCATCGCATGCTCGCTGTGCTGGCCCATCGTCTTCGTCGCGAATGCCTTGACCACCCCATTCGCCGAGCTCCCGCCGATGAACGGCAACGTCAACGCGGTCCTGTAGGTGAATACCGCCAGATTCTCCAGACCAGCCGCGGTCTGCAACGCTGACACGTCATCACCAGCCGCCCAGGCCGTCCCGCTCCCCAGCAGCGCCGCCGCCGCGACGACACCCGCCGCCGCCGCGACCGACCCCCATCGCGCACCACCCCGGCCAGCGGCCACCCGGGACTCCCGCGCCGCCTCCACGTAGTCGTTCAGACCCACCCGAGCGGTCCGCATCGCATCGGACTGGAGATCGTCAGATTCTTCCAGGAACTCTCGGAACCTACCCTCATCAATCTTGTTCTGCACGAAACCTCCAAGCAACTGGTGGGAGTTCGATCTCCCGCGGTGTCACGGACGTCGCGGGAGGAAGCAGTCGAGTTTTCGGCTTCGCACCCCCGGACAGTTCGCACAATCCGGTCACGATCAGGTCACATTCCGGCCGGGTCGCCGGGTGCAGCGAGGTCAGAACCACCTCTCGATGACCAACGCGAGACCGTCCTCGGAGTTGCGGGCGGTAACCTCGTCGGCCGCCTCGATCACGGCGGGATGGGCGTTGGCCATCGCCACCCCGCGCCCCGCCCACCGCAGCATCGACAGGTCGTTGGGCATGTCACCCAAGGCCAGCACATCGGCCGACGCGACCCCCAGCTCACCGGCCAACCGGGCCAGTCCGGTGGCCTTGGTGACGCCGGGCGCGGACAGCTCGATCAGTCCGTAGCCGGTGGAGTACGTGACGTCCAGCCGGCCCCGCGACCGGCCCTCCCGGTGGACCCCCGATCGGGCCCCGAGTAGCTCCTCGACCGCGACGGCCATCATGTCACTGCTCGCGTCCGACTGGCGGACCAGTAGCTTGATCGCGGGTCGGCTGAGCAACACATCTCGCGGCGCGTTCACCTCGTCCGCGCCGGGCCAGGGGTGGGTGTAGCCCACTTCGGCGAGGAACTGCTCCGCCCCGTTCCCCGCGGCGCTGCCGGTGGGCAGCTCGACGGCGAGCTTCGCGCCTGGTAAGACGGTGGCCACCACGTCCGCGGCCTCGCGCAGCTGCACCGGGTCCAGCGTCACCGTGTAGCTGACCTGGTCGGTCGCGGCGTCGTAGAGGACCGCGCCGTTGGCGCACACCGTCGGCCCGGCGTGCCCGAGTTGCGCGACGACCGGCGGGATCCACCGCGGCGGCCGGCCGGTGACCAGCACGAACGGCACCCCGGCGGCCACCACCCGATGTACCGCCGCCCGGGTGCGCGCCGAGATCTGATCGGTCGGGTCCAGCAAGGTGCCGTCGACGTCTGACGCGACCAGCCGCGGCCTCCGCATGCCTCGACCCTACGTGCCAACCAGCGCTGATCAGCCCGGTTCACGTCGGCACGACAGTGCGGCGGCTGCCTCGAGCAGCATCCAACCCGATAGTTGCACGGACAGGTCGCGCTCGGCCAGTCCCGGTCCGGGTGGCCGCGCCGGAACCGTCCACTGCGGACCGAACACCGGGCCGCCGTCGGCGACGCCTCGGTTGCGCCAGGCCGCCTCGGCGGAGTCCAGCACCAGGCGCGCGGCAATCCCGCCGGAGGGCAGGGTTACCGCGGCGATCGCGAGGTAACGGGCGAGGATGCCGGTGAACAACCCGCCGTCGCCGCCGCCGTGCCCACGCAGCACTCCGTCATCGGTGAGGTGCTCGGCGACGGCGTGCACCGTGCAGTCGGCCTGTCGCCACCAGTGCGGCGCGCCGGTGGCGGTACCCAGCTCGACACAGGCCCCGAGCAGCACACCCTGGCAGTAGCTGTAGACGGCCCGCTCCACGGTGCGCACCGACCCGTCCGGGTTCACCCGGGCCCCGTCGAAGACCAGACCGGTGCCCGGATCGATTAAATGTTCGAGAATCCAGTCCACCAGGGACGCGGCGATGCCCAGGTTTCCCCGGCGGGCGTAGAAGATCGCGGCCGGGCCGGTGGCCGGGACGTTGACGACATCGTCACCGACCCGCCACCGCATTCCCCCGCTCGGGCTCCGCCCGAACCGCAACCGGCGCATGATGGCCCGCTCCGCGCCCGGCGTGCGCAACCCGGCCAGCGTCGCGCCGCGTTGCAGCGCCAAGCCGAGCCAGGCGATGTCGTCGTGGTAGTCGTTGACCCAGCCGGTGATGTTGCGCACCCGCACGCCGCGCACCAGTGCCGCGATGGTGTCGCGCCGCCACTGCGTCGGGGCGCGGTGGTAAGCGTCGAGCGTGCAGTCCAGCAAGTGCGCCTGCCACCAGTAATGCCAATGCGCCGAGTGCCCGCCCGGCCGAGCACCAGGCCAGTCGATGCCGCCTAGTCGGGTGCTCGGCAACCCCCACAGCCAGCGAAGGTGCCGGGTGTGCACCGCCCGCTCGGCGGCGGCCGCCCGGCCCGCCCACCCACTCACCAGGCCACCTCGAGATCGGCGTGCTGGCGGATCCAGGCGTGCATGGCGACGCCGGCGGCCACCCCGGCATTGATCGACCGAGTGGAGCCGAACTGAGCGATCGAGACGGTCAGCGCGGCTCCGGCACGGGCTTGCGCGGTCAGTCCCGGCCCCTCCTGCCCGAACAGCAGCAGGCACCGCCGTGGCAGGCCGGCGGTCTCCAACCGCAGCGCGCCCGGAGAGTTGTCCACGGCCACCACGGTCAGGCCCGCCGCGGCGGCGTGCCCGAGCAGCCCGGCGATGTCGTCATGGTGGCGCAGATGCTGGTAGCGGTCGGTGACCATGGCACCGCGACGATTCCACCGACGGCGGCCCACGATGTGCACCTCGGCCACGGCGAACGCGTTCGCGGTGCGCACCACCGTGCCGATGTTGTGGTCATGGCCGAAGTTCTCGATCGCGACGTGCAGCGGGTGGCGACGGGCGTCCAGAGCGGCGACCACCGCGTCACGGTGCCAGTAGCGGTAGGCGTCGACTACGTTGCGGCGGTCGCCGTCGCGCAGCAGGTCGGGGTCGTAGCGGGGGTCCTCGGGCCAGGGGCCCGGCCAGGGGCCGACGCCGATGTGCCGGCCCCACTCTGTGGGGCCGGCTTGTGAGTGGCAAACACTGTTATAGCTCGCATCGTCACTCACACGAGTTCGCTCATTTCCAGAACCGCACGGTAGGGCAGTCCGGTTGCTTCGATGGCCTCGCGGGCGCCGGTGTCCCGGTCCACCACGGTGGCCACGCCGACGACGTCCGCGCCCGCCGCGCGCAGCGCCGCCACGGCGGTGAGCACTGAGCCGCCGGTGGTGGCGGTGTCCTCGACGGCGAGCACGCGGCGACCCGCGACGTCCGGGCCCTCGATGCGACGACGCATCCCGTGCTGCTTGGTCGACTTGCGCACCACGAAGACGTCGACCGGGTGCCCCGGCGCGTGCAGCACGGCGGCGGCGACCGGGTCGGCGCCCAGCGTCAAGCCACCTACCGCCTGGTAGGACCAGTCGCTGGTCAGCTCGCGGACCAGCCACCCGATCAGCGGCGCGGCCTCGTGGTGCAACGTGACCCGGCGCAGGTCGACGTAGTAGTCGGCCTGCGCCCCGGAGGACAGCGTGACCCGGCCGGGCACCACCGCCAGCTGCCGCACCAGCGCCACAAGCCGGGACCGGGACGGGCTGGTCACCATCGGCGAGCCGGAGTCACTCACGCCCGCGCCCGATGCGCCCGGCGAGGCGCCGGACGAGACCGCGCGGCAGGACGTCCATCAGCCCCACCAGCGCCCGGTACTGTCGGCCGGGCACCGAGATGGTGCGCCCGCGCCGTAGGTCGACCAGGCACTCGCGGACGACGGCGTCGGCGTCCAGCCAGAGCGCCGACGGGCTTGCGGACACGTCGATCCCGGCGCGGGCATGGAACTCGGTGCGGACGAGACCCGGGCACAGCGCGAGCACCCGCACCCCGGTGCCGGCCAGCGCCATCGCGAGCCCCTCGGAGAACATCGTCACGTACGCCTTGCTCGCGCTGTAGGTGCCGTCGCGGCCGGGCAGGAAGCTCGCCACGCTGGACACGTTGACCACCGCGCCCCGTCCGGCGCGCACCATACCCGGCAACGCGGCATGGGTCAGCCGCAGCACGCTGGTCACGTTGACGTCCAGCTGCGCCTGCAGATCCGTGATGTCGGTGTCGACGAAGGCGGTGGCGGTGGCGAAACCCGCGTTGTTCACCAGCAGATCCACCGGATCTCCGGTGCGCAGCCTCTGCTCGACCAGCTGCCGGCCACCGGCGCCAGCCAGGTCGGCGGGGAGCACCTCGGCACTGACCCCGTGCCGCCGCGTCAGCTCAGCGGAGCACTGCCGCAGCCGTTCTCGGTCCCTGGCGACGAGCACGAGGTCGTAGCCCTCCGCGGCGAGCCTGCGGGCGAAGGCAGCGCCGATCCCGGCGGTGGGACCAGTAATCAGTGCGGTCGGCATACTCTGCAGGCTATCCTTGCGTCCCGGCGTTGCCAGCCGGAGTGGACCTAGCTGGTGGCCCGGTCGGCGGAATCCACGAAACCGACAGGCTCGTCAGCGACGTCGAGGCCGGCGACATCGAGGCCGGCGACATCGAGCAGGTCGGCGATCTCGTCGAGGGCGCGCAACAGGCGCTCCAACCGGGCGGGTGTGGCGCTGCACGGTGCCGCGGCCAGCACCCAGTCCTGCTCCGCCCAGGCGACCGGCACGTCGGGACCCAGCGCGCCCACCGCGAAGACGAATTCGGGCGACAGCAGCGGCCCGGCCCGGTCCGGATCGCTGACCAGGGCGACCCGGTCGCCGACGGAGCCCAGCATGGTCAGCTCGGGGTCCCGGGGTAGCGGCCGGTCTGGCAGCCACAGCTCGGCGACCAGATCCGCGCCGTGATCTCGCCGTTGGACCGCGACCACCACACTGGAGACCTGACCGCCCTGTTCGTGGTCGAAGACCTGCGCCACGCGACGGCCCAGCGGGGTGAACAGAGTGCCGACCACGATGTCCCTGGCCAGCCCCGCGCCACCCTGAGCGAGCACACCGTGGCGCCAGCGATCGGCCAGCACCGGATCGGACAGCACAAACCGCCACCCCCGCAGTGCCGCCCAGCGCCGCCGCTCCCGCTGGTGCGCGCTGTGGTGACCGCGGTCCAGCACCAGCAGCACGCTCCCCGCCGCAGCGGCCAACCCCGCGATCACGAACCACACCCACGGTGACATCACACTGAACGTCAACACCGGACCGAGCGTAGTACCGCGAGACACCCATTCCGGTGAGCACACGCCGCTAGTGGGGCCGACTCCATCCCGCCAACCGCTCGGCGATCTTCTCCACATCGGCCGATGACCCGTCAGCTACGGCGATCACCAGGTCGAACGCATCATCCTCAGGTGCGTCGAGGTCGTGGCCGTTGATCCACAAAAACACGGCTGCCGCTGCCCACGCCAGCCGCTTGTTGCCGTCGACGAGGGCATGATTGCTGATGAGCGAGTGCAGCAGCGCCGCCGCTTTGCCGTGCGCCGTGGGGTAGGCGTCGGCACCGAAGACGGTCGAGGCGGGCCGGGCGAGCGCCGAGGAGAGCAGCCCGTAGTCGCGGACCTGCACCGGCGTTCCGCAGGCCCGCTCGGCGACCCGCAGCAGCAGGTCGAGGGTGAGGTGCCGCGTCACGCGTTACCGAGCCGGTCCAGCAGGCCGGTGTAACGCGGGATCATCACGTGCAGTGCTTCGTCGACCTGGACGGCGGCAGTGCACCGCTGCACGTACTCGCGAACCGCCGCCCGAGCCACATCTTGCATGGACCGCTGCTCGATCTCGGCCTGGGCACGCAGCGCCTGAGTCTCGTCATCCGTCAGCCGCAACGTCATCGCCATACTGATGATGATACCAGTCTGGTACCGCGTGAACCGCTACCCGTTGGGGTGCCAGATGACGAGGGCGGTTTGGGGGTTGGGGTATATGGGGACTAGGTCGCGGCGATAGGAGGCGTGTATGGTCGCGGCGGTGTGTTGGGCGGTGGTGTGGGCTTGGGCCAGCTCGGTGCGGGACTGCTCCAGCTCACCGATCAGCTCGGTCAGCCGGGCCTGAAGCGCCTCCACCTGGTTCTCCAGGTCGATGATCCGCTTGATCCCCGCCAGATTGACGCCATAGTCCTGGGACAGCCGCTGCACCGCGTGGAGCAACGCGATGTCGCGCGCCGAGTAACGGCGCCCGCCGCCTGAGCTACGGCCGGGCGAGACCAGCCCCATCCGGTCATAGCTGCGCAGGGTCTGCGCGTGCAGCCCAGTCAGCTGAGCGGCAACGGAGATCACGAAGACCGGGGTGTCCTGGTCCGCGCCCGGTGGGGTCGGGGGGATCATCGCGCCGCACCCGGCCCCTGCACCCGGGTGAACAGCTCCGCCCTCGGGTCCTCCCCGGCAGTGGCCTGCGCGTAGGCCGCCAGCGCCTCCTTAGCCGCCCGCTCCAGCTTGGTGGGGACCACGACCCGCAGGGTCACCAGGAGATCACCGGTCCGCCCGTGCCGCCCGGCGATGCCCTTTCCACGTACCCGCAGGGTACGACCATTGGAGGTGCCCGCCGGGACCTTGAGCTTCACCGTGCCCTCCATAGTGGGCCCCTCCATGGTGGGCACGGTCAACGTGGTGCCCATGACCAGCTCAGGGAACGACACCGGCACCGCCAGCGTGAGATCATCACCGGAGCGCCCGAACACCGCATGCGGAGTGACGTGCACCAGCACGTAGAGGTCACCGGCCGGTGCGCCACGCATGCCCGGCTCCCCCTGGCCGGCCAGCCGGATCCGCTGGCCGTCAGCGACCCCGGCGGGGATCCGCACGGTCAGTGTGCGGGTTCGGCTGGACACCCCGCTGCCCCCGCACTCGGTGCACGGATCGTCGATGATCCGGCCCTTGCTGCGGCACTTCCGACACGGTTCCGAGAAAGCGAACGTGCCCTGGCTGCGGGTGACGAACCCGGTGCCACCGCAATCCGGACAGGCCCGAGGTGAGGTACCGGCACGGGCCCCGGAGCCGCCGCAACTGCCGCAGCTGGCCGGGCTGGCCAACCGCAATGGCACGGTGGCGCCCCGGGCCGCCTCGGTGAAGTCGATCCGGACCTCGGTCTCGACGTCGGTGCCGCGCCGGGGGCGGCTCCCGCCGGCGCCACCAGCCGTGCCGGCGCGGTTGCCGAGCAGCCCGCCGAGCAGGTCACCGAGACCACCCGCCTCACCGGTCCGAGGCGCCGCGGTCCCGAACAGGTCACCGAGGTCGAACCCACCCGGGCCGCCGAAACCGCCACCGCCGGGACGGAAACCGCCGTTGAACATGCTGCGCGCCTCGTCGTACTGCTTGCGCTTGTCCGAGTCCGATAGCACACCGTAGGCCTCGGACACCGACTTGAAACGCTCCTCGGCCCCCGCGTCGCCGGGGTTGGCGTCCGGATGCAGCTCCCGGGCCAGCTTGCGGTATGCCCGTTTGATCTCCTCGGCGGACGCGCTGGAGGAGACACCCAGCTCCGCGTAGAAATCCTTGTCAATCCACTCCCGGGCGCTCACCGGACACCTCCTCCCCGCATCAATGGTCCTGTAATTGTTCTGGGCCACCGGACGGTTCGCCATCACCAACAGGTTCAGCACCGCCGGAAAGCCCAGCGTCGCCGGAAAGCCCAGCGTCGCCGCTGGCGTCGGTCACCGCCACCATCGCTGGGCGTAACACCCGCTCGCCGAAGCGGTAGCCGCGGCGCAACACTGCGGTGACGGTCGGTGAGTGGACATCCGGGGAGGTGCTGTGGTGCACGGCCTCGTGCACGTCCGGGTCGAAACCGTCCCCCACCACCCCGAAAGATTCCAGACCCTGCGCCTGCAGCGCGGCCACCAGCTTGTCCGCGACGGCCTTGAACACCCCGGATAGATCACCGTGCGCGTGCGCCTGCTCGATGTCGTCGAGCACGGTGAGCAGCTCACCGGAGACCTGCGCCTTGGCCATGGCGATGACGAGCTGGCGGTCGCGCTCCACCCGGCGGCGGTAGTTGCTGTACTCGGCGGAGATTCGCTGCAGGTCACCAGTCCGCTCATCCAACTGGGCCGCCAGCGCGTCGAGCTCTGTCGGGCTCGCCGACACCCCACCGGGGCCAGGGCCACCCGCTTCGACGTGCACACCGCCACCGGCAGGTTGCTCACCCACAGGTGGGACTCGAACCTTGCCCGTCACCGGATCGATCCTCCGCTTGTCTCGTATCACGACTCTGGGCTGCTCCTCACCAGCAGCGTTACCGCCGAAGGCGCCATCTGCGGGACTCACTTCTTGCCGCTCCTGGGCTCCTCGTCGACGATCTCAGCGTCGACGACGTCATCGTGCGCCCCACCGGAGGACCCGGACGACGCGCTCGAGGCGTCGGTTGCCGCACCGGAAGCCGCCCCGCTGTCCTGGTACAACGCCTGGCCCAGCGCCTGGGACTCGGTGGCGAGCTTGTCCATCGCGGCCCGGATGGTCGCGGTGTCAGTACCCTTGAGTGCCTCCTGGGCCTCGCCCAGCGCGGCGTTCACCTTGTCCTTGACGTCCGCGGGCAGCTTCTCGTCATTGTCCTTGACGAACTTCTCAGTCTGGTAGACCAGTGACTCTGCTTGATTGCGAGTCTCGGCCTCCTCCCGGCGCTTGCGATCCTCCTCGGCGTGTTCCTCGGCATCGCGCATCATCCGGTCGATGTCATCCTTGGGCAGCGCGGATCCGCCGGTGATGGTCATGGCCTGGGACTTGCCGGTGCCCTTGTCCAAGGCCGAGACATTGACGATGCCGTTGGCGTCGATGTCGAAGGTGACCTCGATCTGCGGCACGCCGCGTCGCGCGGGTGGCAGCCCGGTCAGCTCGAACATGCCGAGCTTCTTGTTGTAGGCCGCGATCTCCCGCTCGCCCTGGAACACCTGGATCTGCACGCTCGGCTGGTTGTCGTCAGCGGTGGTGAAGATCTCGCTGCGCTTGGTCGGGATCGTGGTGTTGCGCTCGATGAGCTTGGTCATCACACCGCCCTTGGTCTCGATACCCAGCGACAGCGGGGTGACATCGAGCAACAGGACGTCCTTGACCTCGCCCTTGAGCACACCGGCTTGCAGGGCCGCTCCGACTGCGACCACCTCGTCCGGGTTGACGCCCTTGTTCGGCTCCTTGCCGCCGGTGAGCTCCTTGACCAGGTCGTTCACCGCCGGCATCCGGGTGGAGCCACCGACCAGCACCACGTGATCCATCTGCCCGACCGAGATACCGGCGTCCTTGATCACATTACGGAACGGGGCGCGACAGCGGTCCAGCAGGTCCGCGGTGATCTTCTGGAATTCGGCGCGCGAGAGCGTCTCGTCGAGGAACAGTGGGTTCTTGTCGGCGTCGACGGTGATATAGGGCAGGTTGATCGCCGCACTGGACGAGCTGGAAAGCTCGATCTTGGCCTTCTCCGCGGCCTCGCGCAGCCGCTGCATAGCCATCTTGTCCTTTTTCAGGTCGATGCCATGAGATGCGCGGAACTTGTCCACCAGCCAATCCATGATCCGCTGATCCCAGTCGTCCCCGCCGAGGTGGTTGTCCCCGGAGGTGGCCTTGACCTCGACCACCCCTTCGGCGATCTCCAGCAGCGACACGTCGAACGTGCCCCCGCCGAGGTCGAACACCAGGATGGTCTGCTCCTTCTCGCCCTTGTCCAGGCCGTAGGCCAGCGCGGCCGCGGTGGGCTCGTTGACGATCCGCAGCACGTTCAGGCCGGCGATCTGACCGGCCTCCTTGGTGGCTTGGCGCTGGGCGTCCTCGAAATAGGCCGGCACGGTGATCACCGCGTCGGTCACGTCCTCACCGAGGTAGGACTCGGCGTCGCGCTTGAGCTTCATCAACACCCGCGCACTGATCTCCTGCGCGGTGTACTTCTTGCCGTCGACCGTGGTCGACCAGTCGGTCCCCATGTGCCGCTTGACCGACCGGATGGTGCGGTCCACGTTGGTGACCGCCTGGTTCTTGGCGGACTGGCCGACGAGCACCTCGCCGTTCTTTGCGAAGGCGACCACCGAGGGCGTGGTGCGCGAGCCCTCCGAGTTCGCCACCACCGTGGGCTCGCCGCCCTCCAGGACGGACACGACGGAGTTGGTGGTCCCTAGGTCGATGCCGACCGCACGAGCCATGTGAGCAACCCTTTCGAACTTGACTGGAGCTGACTCAAGTCACCTTGAGTGGATCCCGCTCAACCTATCTGATCTGTCTAACGGCGGAAGCGGCGGCCGTGTTCCCGGCCGGGCCGCCGACTGCGCTCCCGGCGCCGGTGGAGAGCCGAACTTGTGCGGGAGCGGGGGCGGTGCACAAGCGCGGCAGCTCGGGTACACTTTGGTCCATCCCCCCAGGCACTTCGGTGGCTGGGCGCGAGGCCCCGCTTCGGCGGGGCCTCTGCTTTGTTACCAGGCCTCAGGCTTCGTGATGGCCCCATGGGCGTCGCTGAGTTTCTCCGGAAACTGGCTGACCGCGAGGACCCCGCAGCGGATCTGCTTGGTGAAGCTTGGCCGGGTCCGCTGCAGGGCACGGCTCACGTTCGGGTGCGAGTTCACAATTCCTACCCGGTAACCGAGTTCCTGGCTGACCAGGCGGATCGGCTCCATCAGGTCTGAGTCGTTGCTGATCACGACGAAAGTCTCCGCGTCCGCCCGAAAGGCGTCGGCCGGCAGGTACGTCGCCAGGTTGACATCAGAGCCCTTCTCCTCGGTCTTGGTCACCTCAACGGTTCGAGGCCCTCCCGGAACCGGCTTGGCGAGCGGCATGCGCGCGGTCGACGTCAAGAAATGACCCAGGTGCACAGTCAACCCAGGGACCGTCTGGAGCGCTCGAAGGTAGGCGCTCTGGCGCACCGGCTGATGCGGGTCCGCGTGGGCGTTGACCTTGGCCGTGAAGTAACGGATGCGCTGAATCTTGTTCGGCGGCAGCAGCGCCTGACACAGGGCTCCGAGGTCCAGCCACTTGTACGGCGTGCCCTTAAGGCAGCCGTAGTAGAGGTTGAACCCGTCAACGTAGACACTGGTCAGCATCAGGATCCCGAACTCTAGCTTCGTGACACCAGCCTCTACGACCCGGGATCGAGGCCTGCGCATCCAGTTCCTGGGGTTATTCCAGCAGGTGGTCGAAGTCTCCGTTCTTGGCGCCGGCGATGAAGGCGGCCAGCTCGGGTTGGGTGAAGACGAGGGTGCGGGCCTTGCGCTCGGACGGGGGGAGCTTGTCGTCCTGGAAGCCGATCAGACCGTCGGCCACGGTGAACGACAGACAGCCACCGCTGGCGTTGCTGAAGGTTGATTTCAGGTACCGGCCGTGGACGACAACATCGTACTGAGCATCGTCGAGCCAGGGGTACGGGTTGGGTGTGCGGGCCACTGGGTCACAGCTCCTCCATGACGGTGCGGATCAGGTCCTGGGACTCCCGGGCGGACAGAGCCTGGGCCAGACCCGCGTCGAAGGTGTACGTGCACTGCCGCACGGGGTGGCGATCCTCGTAGATGCGCTGTGCCGTGTCGCTCTCCACGTACACCACGTCGCCGTCGAGGTCATCCGGGAACCGGAAGATGACGAAGTTGTCGGATCCGGGCAACGCTCCAGCGCTGAAGGGCAGGATGTGGATCGCCACCGGGTACTCCTGAGTCACTTCGATCAAGTGTCGTAGCTGTTCACGCATGACGTCTCGGCCGCCCACCAGAGTACGGACGACACCCTCGGACATCACAGCCACCAGCCCCCGGAAGCCGTCCTCGCCCAGCCGCCGCTGACGCCGCAACCGCAGCTCGGCCATCCGGTCCACGTTGATCGGCGCCACGAAGGCCCGACCGTTGCCGATCACCGCCTCCGCGTAGGCCCGGGTCTGCAGCAGTCCCTGCACGAACACGTTGTCGTAGCTGCGCACGGAGGTGGCGTCCTCGCCGATCTCCACGAGCATCTCCACCGCCTCGGTGACGATGTCCGAGTACTCCTGCCACCAGCCCCGCTCGTCGGCCCGGCGGCGGAGCGCCTCGAGCGTGCCCGCCTGCTCGGGGTCGACGGCGAGCACCGTGACGATCCGCTCCAGGTGCTCGAGGGTGATCCGGGCACCGCCGGACTCCACCCGCGACAGGTGCGCGGCGGAGATGCGGCGCTGTTGCGGCTGCTCGGCGTTCATCAGCTCGACCAGCTTCTCCTGGCTGAGCTGAGCATCGTCACGGAGCCGCCGCAGCTGGTTGCCCAACCGTCGGGACCGGACCGTCTTACGCTGCGCCACAAGGCCTCCTGATGAGATGGTGAAAGTTGCTGCCAAAATCTATCCGCACTAGCATTGAGATGCAAGCAAGGCAGCAACAAGACCGAGCCTACGGCGCGTGAGTGGCATTGAGTGCCATAACAATGTTTGCCACTCACGGGTCGTCCAGCCCCTAGGCTGGACGACATGGCGCGACTGGTGATCGGCCTGGGGTTGACCGTGCTGACGCTCGTTCTCGCCGGCCGACGGGTGTGGTGGCTGTACGCCCTGATCCGGTCCGGGCAGCCCGCGCACGGCCGCACCGCGGAGCTGGGCGCTCGGCTGCGGACCCAGCTGGTCGAGGTGTTCGGGCAGCGGCGGTTGTTGCGCTGGACGATCCCCGGCCTCGCGCACTTCTTCACCTTCTGGGGCTTCGCGGTCCTGCTGACCGTCTACGTCGAGGCCTACGGGGCGCTGTTCAGCGAGAACTTCGCCATCCCGCTGATCGGGCACTGGCCGGTGCTGGGCTTCGGCCAGGACGCCATCGCGCTCGCGGTGCTCGTGTCGATCATCACGTTCGCGGTCCTGCGGGTTCGGCAGGCCCCGCGGCACAGGCAGCGGGCATCGCGCTTCTACGGCTCGCACACCGGCGGCGCCTGGCTGATCCTGTTCATGATCTTCAATGTGATCTGGACGTTGTTCCTGTTCCGGGGCACCGAGGTGAACACCGGCACCTTCCCCTACCCGCGAGGAGCGTTCGCCTCCCAGGCGGCCGGCGCGCTGCTCGCGCCGCTGGGCGCGGGGGCCAACCAGGTGTTGGAGACCGTCGGGCTGCTGCTGCACATCGGCGTCATGTTGGCCTTTCTGATCATTGTGCTGTACTCCAAGCACCTGCACATCTTCATCGCGCCGATCAACGTCGCCACCAAGCGGATGCCCAAGGCGCTCGGTCCGCTGGCGCCGATGGAGTCCGGCGGTAAGGAGATCGACTTCGAGGATCCGGGCGAGGACGACGTCTTCGGCCGCGGCAAGATCGAGGACTTCACCTGGAAGGGCATGCTGGACTTCGCGACCTGCACCGAGTGCGGTCGCTGCCAGAGCCAGTGCCCGGCGTGGAACACCGGCAAGCCGCTGTCCCCCAAGTTAGTGATCATGGACTTGCGTGATCACTTATTCGCCAAGGCGCCCTATCTGATCGGCAACCAATCCTTGCCCGATGGACACAGTCCGGACCACAGCGACGTCGACGTGCTGGCGCTGGCCGCCCGCCCCTTGGTGGGCACGGCCGAGGTGGGCGGGGTGATCGACCCGGACGTGCTGTGGTCGTGCACCACCTGCGGGGCCTGCGTGGAGCAGTGCCCGGTGGACATCGAGCACGTCGACCACATCGTGGACATGCGGCGCTACCAGGTGCTGATCGAGGCGGAGTTCCCCACCGAGCTGGGCACACTGTTCCGCAACCTGGAGAACAAGGGCAACCCGTGGGGGCAGAATTCCTCCGCCCGGATGGACTGGGCGAAGGGCCTGGACTTCGAGGTGCCGCGGCTGGTCGAGGAGACGCTGCCCGCAGACGTCGAGTACCTGTTCTGGATCGGCTGCGCCGGCGCCTACGACGACAACGCTCGCAAGACCGTACGGGCCACCGCCGAGCTGCTGCATCACGCCGGGGTCGACTACGTGGTGCTCGGCGACGGCGAGACCTGCACGGGGGATCCGGCCCGCCGATCGGGCAACGAGTTCGTCTTCCAGATGCTCGCGCGGCGCAACGTCGAGGTGCTCAACACCGCCTTCGACGGCCGCGAACCGGGCCGTCGCAAGATCGTGACGACCTGCCCGCACTGCTTCAACACCCTGGGCCGGGAGTACCCGCAGCTGGATGGGCACTACGAGGTGGTGCACCACACCCAGCTGCTCAACCAGCTGGTACGAGAAGGCAAACTGGTCCCGGTGCCCCCGACGGACGGGCCCGCGGTCACCTACCACGACCCGTGCTACCTGGGCCGGCACAACGAGGTGTACTCACCACCGCGCGAGCTGATCGGCGCCTCCGGTGCGCGGCTGACCGAGATGCCCCGGCATGCCGAGCGTTCGATGTGCTGCGGCGCCGGGGGGGCCAGGATGTGGATGGAGGAGCGCATCGGCAAGCGGGTCAACCTGGACCGCGTAGACGAGGCGATCGCCACCGGGACCTCCGCGATCGCCACCGGCTGCCCGTTCTGCCGCACGATGCTCACCGACGGCCTCACCACCCGCGAAGCCGAAGCAACCGCAGCCACCATGACCGAAGTCCTGGACGTCGCCCAACTCCTCCTCGCCAGCGTCAAGCGCGGTGAGCCGACACCCCCCATCGGCTCCGAATAGCGCCCTGAACCGGATCCGGAACCGCTATTGGGCTCCGGATGGCGCCTCGGACCGCTCAAGCAGGGCGTGCACGGTGGCGCGGAGCTGGTCGGGGTGGGCGCCTGCGTCGAGGAGGACCTGTACCGCGACGCCTTCGCCCTCGCGGAGTAGGGCGAGCAGGATGTGCTCGGTGCCGAGGTGGTTGACACCAAGGTGGAGTGCCTCACGCAGGGCCAGCTCCAGTACTTTCTTGGCGCGGCGGGTGAACGGAGTGCGTCCGCTCGGTGTCGTCTGGCCGCAGCCGGTCATCTCCTCGATGCGGGATCGAGCGTCGTCCAGCGTGATACCGGCGGCCGCAAGAGCCTGCGCACCAATGCCCTCACCTTCGGCCAGCACGCCCAGCAAGAGGTGCTCTGTGCCGAGGTAATCGTGGCGCAGTAGCCGGGCCTGCTCCTGCGCCAGCACGACGGCCTGCCGCGCCCCTGAGGTGAAGCGACCGAACACGTTCCCGAGGGACTCCACGCCTTCCTTGAACTTGCCGATAAACGAGCGCAATGCCGAATGTCGCTGCTGGACCGCCTGCTTGCTGACGCCCAGCGCGGTGCCGATCTGGGACCAGGAGCACCCGGTGGCCCGAGCCTCCTGGACGAAGTGGTCGAGCAGTTGGTCTCCCAGGTCCGCAAGCTCCTGCTGCCGGCACGCCGCACTGGCCAGCAGTTCAAGGTGGTCGAGGCTGGAAGCCTGCTGCCGGGTCTGGGTGATGAGTTCATCGAGTGTCATGCGTCAATTATCACTTGACGGACAGGTCGACGTCAAGAGGACATTGACGATAGTTCAGCGGCGGGTGTCGACGCGCTGGAAGTTGACGTGCGCTCGGGACGGAGTGGGCCCACGCTGGCCCTGATAGCGGGAGCCCGCGGCGGCGCTGCCGTACGGGTGCTCGGCGGGGCTGGACAGGCGGAACAGGCACAGCTGCCCGATCTTCATCCCCGGCCACAGCGTGATCGGCAAGTTGGCCACATTGGACAGCTCCAGGGTGATGTGGCCGGTGAAACCGGGGTCGATGAAACCTGCCGTGGAGTGGGTGAGCAACCCGAGACGCCCCAGGCTGGATTTGCCCTCGAGCCGCCCGGCGAGATCATCGGGCAGCGTGAGCCGCTCGAACGTCGAGCCGAGTACGAACTCGCCAGGATGGAGCACGAAGGGCTCGTCCCCCTCCGGCTCCACCAGAGACGTCAGCTCGTCCTGCTGCTGCGCGGGGTCGATGTGGGTGTACTTGGTGTTGACGAAGACCCGGAAGAAGCGGTCCAGCCGCACATCGACGCTGGAGGGCTGGAGCAGCTTCTCGTCGAACGGCTCGACGCCCAGGCGCCCGACGTCGATCTCAGCTCGCAGGTCCCGATCGGACAGCAGCACGCCGACACCCTAGTCGGCGACGCGGCTCGCCCCAGACCGTGCCCATGCTAGGCTCTGGTCTGCTGCGGGTGTAGTTCAATGGTAGAATGAGAGCTTCCCAAGCTCTAGACGCGGGTTCGATCCCCGTCACCCGCTCCGCGATAAAGGCCCAGGTCAGGGGGTTTTGTCTCTGGGCCTAGATCTTCATCATCGGATGATGGTGAGGGTGATGCGGGTGCCCTGGAGAGGGCGCCGATGTGGAGGTTGCCGCCGATGACGGCGACCCGGTCGGCCATGCCGATGTGGGCTGTCGCGGCGTCACCGGCGTATTTGGCGGCGTTCTGCAGCACTTCGAGGCAGCAGAAGTACACCGCTGCCTCGACTTCAGGTGGGTAGCGGGCCGCGCCCGGGTCACCGGCCAGACCCAGCTTAGCGAAGATCGCGTTGATGTGCTTTTCGACCGCTCGCGGTGACAGCATCAGCTTGACGGCCACCGCGCGGTTGCTGCTGCCCGACGCCCAGTCGGATACCTTCGTCCGTCTGCGACGGCGGCATCCGCACATCGGTGATCATCACGTCCGGACGGAACTCGCCCACCAGCCCCAACGCAGAGTCGTAGTCGGCGGGCAGCCCCGCCAGGCTCTCTGCTGATACCTCCACCACTGCCGGGCATCCGGCGAGTACTGCTCACGAGAGTTTGCGCACTCATAGTGTCCACCATCCTTCACTCCATTGACCAACATGCCGCCAAAAGGGTTAAAAAGTTGTGCTCTTCGCCGCTCAAAGTGACAATTATGGCGCAGACACGGTCCGGTGCTCACCAGAAAGAGGAGTTCGTTCACGCACCGTGCCGTCAGCCCCGAACTGGCGGCCTTCCGGCCCCGCCAGACAGGAGGAACACCTCTGCCGGGAAAAAACTACTGAGCGCGGTGCTGCGCCGAAGACCAGGGAGGAACACCCATGGGATGGTTCGAGCGGTTATCCGGCAGCGACAAGCCGGAGGGTGCGCGCAACGCATCCGTGGCCGAGGAGGTGGAGATCAAGCGTTATAGGGCTCACCATCCGCCGCTGAAATCCGACGAAGCGCTCCGGTGGGAAGGCCACCTCCTCACCGGCTACCACCTTCACAAAGTAAGGAAGGGCGCGTCCACAGAATACGTCACGGCGGACTTGCCCAGCAGATCAGCGAAGATCAATTACTGACACACCACCGATTCGTCGACGATGAGGCCACCGTTGACCGAGGCAGGCCTGCCCGGTACCGACACCCGGCCGTCAGGCGATGTCGTACCACCTTGCATCGACACGACCAAGCCGAACATCGCCCGGGTCTACGATGCGTTTCTCGCGGTAAGAACAGCTACGAGATCGACCGCGAGGTCGTCCGGTGGATCCTGCGGTTCGCACCGGAGATGGGCCAGACCGCGCGGGATAACAGAAAATTCCTGATCCGCGTGACTCGCTTCATCGCCGGCCAGACCGGTATCACCCAGTTCCTCGACTGCGGGTCGGGGCTGCCCACGGCGGAGAACACGCACCAGGTCGCCCAGCGAATCCAGCCGAGCGCCCATGTGGTGTACGTCGACAACGATCCACTGGTGCTCGCGCACGGCCGGGCGCTACTCGAGGTGAACGACCAGACCCACTTCAGCGCTGCCGATATCTTCACACCACACCAGGTCATCGATGACGATGTCGTGCGCAGGTGCCTCGACTTCTCCGAGCCGATCGCGCTGTTCCACATCGGGACGCTGCACCACTACGACGGTGAGCGCAGCCCGCAGAGCATCATGGCCGAATACATCGACGCCCTGCCCTCGGGTTCCTACGTGGCGATCAGCCACTTCTCCGACCCCGAGACCACCCCCGAGTTGAGTGAGCTCGCCCGGAAGTTGGAACAGGTCTTCCTCAGCAGCCCGATGGGCTCCGGACTGTTTCGCACCCGCACCGAGATCGAGGGCATGCTCCCGGGCTTGGACCTGGTCGAACCCGGTCTGATCCAGTGTGTCGACTGGCGACCCGACGGCCTACGGATCGTCAAGCCACTGAAGCCCCTGCAGCACTGCATGGTCGCAGCCGTCGGGCGCAAACCCTGACCAGGGCTAGCAGCCAGGCGGTGTAGCGAGGGACACGGCGCGGATGATCTCGCGCAGCTCGTCGGGCCGGCGAGTGGGGACCACCCAGATCCTGGACTGGGTGCCGATCTGCGAGGTCGCCACCGCCAGGGCCTGGTGCGAACGGAATGCCGGGAACTGTGCCTTCTCGGGGTCGACATGGATGACCAGGGCAGCGCGCATGAACGGTGCGGTAAGCATACCGAGGTAGAATCCGATGGCCCTACCGGCTCGAGCCTGGATTCCGCGGGTCGGGGCACTCGTGCTGGTCCGCCGCAACGCTCGCAGCGTCTTGTGATCGGTGGTGAATTCCAGCGAGCGGATGGCTTCCCAGGGGCATGAGAAGACGTGGAAGCACTGGTAGGAGGGAGGCGGCGGCTTCCTGCGCCGCTTGTGATCGGGGTGTCGCTCGGCGTACCGGATGCCGCCGATACGGATGCCGTCGGCGTCGATACGCATTCCGAGCGGCCAGACCAGTGTCAAGTAACAAGCGCCCGTCACAACCCAGATCACGACGAAGAGGACGGAGACATAAGCCGTCATCGGTCCCCGTGCCCTGGTGATCGTGCCGAAAGTGAGCACTACGATCGAGAGGATCGGCAGGGTGATGCCGAAGAGCACTAACGGCCAACGCAAGGCGCAGCGGTCCTCGGCGTAGGTCAGCGGCGTACCGTCCTCCGTGCGGGGCGGCAGGTAGGTCACGGTCGAGTCCCTCCGATCAGCAGGCCTGCCAGCAGCGCCGGAAGGTCCTGGTGGGGGTCTTGCGGCACACCGTCGAGGGAGACTTGGTGGATACGGTCGCCGCCGGCTGTGACCGTCACCTGCTCGCGGGTCAGCGGCTGGCCTTCACGGTGGCGGTAAAGGTCGAGGCGACGGGGCGCGGTCACGCCGGGCACATCATGGCCGCCCTCCGGGTGCAGCCAAGAAGCGAGTATGTGGACGGCTCGGCCAGGTGACATCAGGGCGTACTTGTAGATCTGGTTGAGGTTCCCGAGCCGGGCGCGATCCTCGACCCGGTCCAAGCGCTCACGGTGGCCGGTGCCCAAGCCGATCCGCTCGGCGCTGACCTGCTCGGCGAGGACCGCTCGCAGCCCCCGGCCGTCCTCGGCGATGCCGTACATGCGGGGCGCACCCCGCTGGACCTCGCCCACCGAACAGACCGCGACGAAAGCCGGCCGCGACCGGGCGGCCATGATGAGCCCGAGTGGGGCGTGTACCCGCAGCGCGGAACTGTCCTCGTCGGCCGGTGGGTCGACGAGCCGGCGGTGGGCCAGCCCGTTGAGAACGTCGAGAACGAGCTTGTCGCGGGTGACGTCCGCCAGCGTCAGCCAGGAGCGCCACACGGGCTCGTCGAACACCGCCTGCAGTGCCGCCCCGAGGACGCACAGGTCAGCGGCCAGCAGCTCCGGCAGCAGGGCGACCCCGTCCCGCTCGGCGGTGTCGAACAGCCGCCGAGCCTCGTCAACGTCGGGCTGCCGAGGGTCGGTCATCGTCTCGGTCTCCTGCTCACCTCGCCGGTGTTCACCACCAGCTCGTCGCCGCGTGCCAAGCGGAGGACGCCACGTGCTCCACACCTTCTGCCACGTGACCTTCCGCCACCTGCTTTACGCCCTCGACCACGCCCTCCACGGCCTCCACGGGCTTAGCCACATAGGCGGGCGCCGCGTGCCAAGCGGAGGACACCACATGCTGCACACCTTCTACCACGTGACCTTCCGCCACCTGCTTTACGCCCTCGACCACGCCCTCCACGGCCTCCACACGCTTAGCCACATAGGCGGTAGCCGCAGCAGCGACGGAGTGTCCGACGGTGTCGCAGGTGTCGTGGAACCACGGCCAGTGGTGGTAAGCGTAGTCGCCACCGAGATAGAGACCAGTACCGATCATGACGACCTCACCGACCACTGGGATGTCGTCGAGGACCATGTTGGCAATGACGAGTACGCCATTGACGACCGCGACACCGCGGTCGACATTGCCCATCGCTCCCTGATCGGGCGGATCCTTGAACGTGAGAACGTCTCCGAGGATACCCGTGACGTTCATGACGAACCCGAAGCCCCTGCCGATGGCGGTTGCCTTACCGATCCAACCTGTTCTCGTCGCCCAGTCCTCGGTGAAGACTTCAGCCGCCTGGGCCAGGGCGGTAAAGCGCCGGGCCAGGGCGTTAACGTCATCCCACGGTGCCAGGCCGATTTCCGCTTCGTGGGCCAGCGCGCTGACCTCCGACCACCAACCGGAAATCAGCTCGGGCAGCCCCTCGACCGCGCTCTCGACGGCATCAGTGACCGCCTCACCCCTCGTGATGCCCAGATCGAGCCACTTGTCACTAGCCAGGAGATCCCAGGGCGCGTGTAGCTTCTCCATCCAGGAACGGACCGACTCGAGCACACTGCCCAGCTCGGTGGGCGCGATCCACTCGGCCCGCCTCAGGTCGACCGCCACCGAGCAGGCCGCCCGCAGGTAGCGGTCGTGCAGCTCGTCGGCCCGATGCTCCAGCTGCGACACTGCGGACCCGGCGTGCGCCACGGTGTCATCCAGCCTGGCCAGGGTGGCGGCGTCGGCCCCGCTGGGCGGGTAGCGGACCGCCCTGCGGGCGGTGTCCAGCGTGGTCTGCCGGGTGGCGGCCTCTCGTTCCAGGGTCTGGGCCTCAGTCTGAAAAGCCGCCAACGTGCCCGCCCAACCGCCCAGCGCCCGCCCAGCCCGGTCGAAGGAGTCGCAGGCCTTGCGCAGCAACGGCAGCAGTTCGTCGCCCAGGGTGGCGCGGAAGGCCTCGGCAGCCTGGCCCCGCCACTCACCGCCGCCCTCGCCACTGACCTCGTTCACGATCCCGCCCAGCTCGACGCCGAGCGCACCGACCTGCCGGGCCACCCCACGGGTCAGCTCGACGTCACCCGGCGCCGGATCCCGGCCCAGGTACGGAAAGCCGCGCCCAGACATGTCAGTGCTCACCCGACATTCAGTGCTCGCCACCCGCCAGCTGGCAGGAGGCGGCTACCGCAGCGTCGCACTGCTCGAACCCCGTGCCGACCCGGCCCAGCTCGCGTACCACGTCATCGGCTCGTTCACCGATCTGGGTGATGCCGTAGTGCCATCCGTCGGTAAAATCGTGCACCGCGCCGACCAGCGGTGGCGCACCGAGCGCCGAGGCGTCAAGCGAGCGGAGTGCATTACACGCACTCGACAACCGCTCCGACACCCGCGACAGCCTCGACACCAGGCCATCCAGAACCTCACCACGAACCTGAAGATCCGCCACAGTCCCTCCCCGTTTCCCCAGCGAAGTCTCCCGGGGCCTGGCAACCGGGGCATTGTGGCAGAGCCCGCCCCACCGATTCCGGGCGTGCTCGCCCATGCGGCAGGATCGGGGACCATGAACCTGGCGCACATCCTGTGATGCGGCTGAGCGCGCCGGTGGTGCTGCCCTGCGATGAACGGTGCAGCGTGCTGCGCGACGCCGTGGTGGACGTCGATGACGCCGGCCGGATCATGCGCGTCGGGCCCTCGAACGGGGCGCCGCCCGGGCCCGAGCTGGCGCTGACCGGCATCCTGGCGCCTGGGCTGGTCAACACCCATGCGCACACCGGGATGACCGGGCTGCGCGGGCTGGGTGGGGACCTGCCGCTGATGCGCTGGCTGACCGAGGTGATCTGGCCCGCCGAGGCGCGGATGGACGCCGCGGACGTGCGGGCCGCCATGGTGGTCGGCACCCTGGAGATGCTGCGCGCCGGGATCACCACCAGCGTGGAGATGTACTTCCACAATGACGCGGTGGTGGACGCGGTGCTGGCCGCAGGCAGCCGCGCGGTGGTGACACCGGGCATCATCGCCGCCCCGGGCTGGGACCGGTTGGGCACCTGGGAGCAGATGCTCGAGGGCATCAGCCGCTGGATCGACGCCGACGGGATCCGCTTCGGGCCGGGCGAGCGCATCGAGCTGGGATACGGCCCGCACGCCGCCTACACCCTGCCCGCCGAGGCGCTGGCCGCAGCCGGCGAGGCGGCCCGGGAGCGCGGTGCGCTGCTGCACATCCACGTCGCCGAGACCACTGGTGAGGACACCGCGATCCGCGAGCGGTACGGCTCGGTGCCGCTGCTGCTGGAACAGCTCGGGGTGCTGGGCGACGGCGCGCGGGTGCTGGCCGCGCATGCCGTGCAGCTGTCCGACGCCGACATCGCGGTGTTCGCCCGGCACCGCGTGGGGGTCGCGCACTGCCCCGGCTCCAACAGCAAGCTCGCCTCCGGTATCGCCCGGCTGTTCGACCTGCGCGCCGCCGGGATCGCCGTCGGTCTGGGCACCGACGGTCCCTCCTCGAACGATGCCCTCGATCTCTGGGACGACGCCCGGCTGGCCGCCCGGCTGACCCGGCTGGCCACCGGGGACGCCGCCGCGCTGACCGCCGCGCAGGCACTGCTGCTGGCCACCCGGGGCGGGGCGGCCGCGCTCGGACGCGATGATCTCGGTACGCTGCGCCCGGGTGGGTGGGCCGACCTGGTACACATCGGAGCCGACGACCCGGCGTTCGCGGCCGGGCTGGACGTGCCGGACGGTCAGTTGCTGGCCAACCTGGTGTGGGCCGCTGGAGCTCGCGCGGTGCGGGATGTCTGGGTGGCGGGAGATCGGGTGCTGCGAGACGGCACGTCGACCAGGATCGACGCTGCGGCGGCCCACGGCGCGCTGCGCTCCCGGGTATCCCGGATCACCAATCAGTGACCTGTCATCAGTCGACGATCCGCGTGGCGCCGGACCTGCTTGCCTCCGGGGCGTACCATAACTTTACGTCGCACGGCGTGGTCAGTCGGTAACACCCCGCTGATCACGTTTACGCGAGAGGTACGTGTCGGGAGACTGGAGACACGGTGAGTCGTTACGCGGCCGCCGAGGACCCGCTGCACGTGCTCTACGTCGGCAGTTCCGTCGATCTTGGAGCACTGCGGCGGCTGATGGAGGCACACGGAGCGGTCACTCGCTCCCGGCTCACGCCGGAGGTCACCGTCGTGGTCGCCGATTCGTCGGTGCCCGCGACCCACCCCGCCGTGCGCGACGCGGGCACGCTCGGCATCCCGGTGATAGAACCGGACGAGGCGATCGTCCAGTTCGCCGAGTGGCGCAGCAGGACCGAGCTCGACCTGCCCACTCAACCGACCCCGCCCACTCAACCGACGGCGGGACGACCATCGGCGCTGCCCCGATCGGCGAAGGAACCGATCCAGCCGGCTACGGTCGCACGACGATCCTGGCCGTTCCGCCGATCCGCTTCATGACTGGCCAGCCCTACCACTAGCCCCGCAACCGCATCCACTAGCCCCGCAACCGCATCGACATGACGAGATAGCGGAAGGAGCCGTCCCCGCTGTCCGGCTCGTCCGCGTGATCCGCTTGATCTGCGGGCAGGCCGATCACCGGGGTGATGACGGTGGGGCGGGACGACTCGGTGAACGACAGCGTCGCCCTCGGGGTGGTCACCGCAGCCAGCCCGTCGAGCAGATACCCGGCGTTGAACCCGATGGTCAACGGTTCGCCGGTGACGCCGACCTCGAGTTCCTCCTCGGCGCTGGACTCGTCTTCGGCTTCCGCGGACAGCTGCGCGGTGCCCTCGGAGAAGGCCAGCCGGACCGGCGCAAACCGCTGGGCCACCAACGACACTCGCTTGAGCGCGGCGATGAACTCGCTGACCTGCACCTCCACGGTGGTGGTGACCCCGGTGGGCCACAGTGAAGCGAACTTGACGAACTCACCGTCCAGCAACCGGGTCAGCGTCTGGCGGCCACCGGCGGAGAAACCCAGGAAGCCGGCGTCGGCGGCGTCGCCCATCGACAGCACCACGTCACTGGCGCTGCCAAGTGACTTGGCGACATCGGCCAGCGTCTTGGCCGGAACGATGACCGAGGTGGAGGGCACCGTACCGGCCGGCGTCCACGGAATGCGCCGCTCGGCGAGGCGGTACCGGTCGGTGGCGGCCAGAGTGAGCGCCTCGGGGCCGATCTCCATGAGCACCCCGGTGAGCATGGGCAGTGTCTCGTCCTTGCTGGCGGCGACGGTGACCTGAGCGACCGCGGTGCCGAAGACATCCCCCCGTACGGTGCCCGAGGTGGCGGGCAACTCGGGCACCGCGGGGTAGTCCTCGATGTGCAACAGCGGCAGGTTGAACCGGGCCGAACCGCAGCGCACCGCCAGCCGGTTTCCCTCCACCACGACCCGGACGTCCTTGGGCGGCAGCGCGCGGGCGATCTCGGCGAGCAGCCGGCCCGACACCAGCACCCGTCCGGCGGACTTCTCGGTGACGGCTACCTCGATGCGGTTGAGCACCTCGAAGTCGAAACCTGAGACGATCATCGCGCCATCGGCCACCTCAAGCACCACACCCGCCGTCACCGGGACGACCGGACGGGCTGGTAGGCCCTTCGCCGTCCACGCGATGGCCTCGGCGAACGCGTCCCGCTCCAGCTCGAACTCCACGTTACCCACCGTCCCTGCGAATACTCCCGTTGCGCCGGGTATGTGAGCGTACCGGGGGCCCTCGCGCGCTGACGTGGTGGTCATGGTGGTTGTCAGCAGGTAGGCCCATCACGCACACTGGAACCATCGGTGAACCGGCCGTAGGATTCGGCTCCACCTGGCATCAGCCGGATCGAAGCGGTTGCTGGGCGCCTGCACGGTACTTAAGGACTGCACGGTGCTCAGGACGCCGATGACGCCAGCGGCACCTCCCCCTGGCCGCTGGCGTACCGGCCGTCGACCGGGGGTCATCTGACCCCAGATGACCCCCGGTCGACGGTCCCCTCTGGCAGCTGTCGTAGGCGACCCCCCAGGCGCATGACAAGCTGCCACGGGCAGAATACGGCTCCCGACGGCGCGGCGACACCACTTGTCAAGCGATCCTGACGTGCGGGGAACCTACTGGTCGATGAGGCCGCGCTCGATCGCGTAGCGAGCCAGCTCGACCCGGTTGTGCAGCTGTAGTTTGCGCAACGTGGACTGCACGTGGTTCTCCACCGTGCGGTGGCTGATCACCAGCGTCTCGGCGATCTGCCGGGCGGTGCGCCCGGTAGCCACCTGGCGCAACACCTCGGTCTCCCGATCGGTCAGCCGCGGCGCGTCGGTCCGCGGGTCCAGCGCCATCCGGCGATACTCGCCGAGCACCAACCCGGCCAAGCCTGCGGTGAACACCGCGTCCCCCTCGGCCGTCCGGCGCACGGCATCGACCAGCTCGGCCACCGACGCCGATTTCATCAGATACCCCGAGGCGCCCGCCTGTACCGCCGCCAACACGTCGGCGTGCTCACCGGAGGCGGACAACACCAGCACCCGGATGTCGGGCCGGCGCTCGATAATGCGCCGGGTGGCCTCAGAGCCGGAGGGCCCGCCGGAGGCGAAGTGCAGATCCATCAGCACGACGTCCGGGTCGGCGGCGGGGACGATGCGCAGCGCGGCTGCACCGTCAGCCGCGGTGGCGACCACCTCGAAGCCCTGCTCAACCAGGTCGCGGGCCACTCCGGCGCGCCAGATCGGGTGATCGTCGACCACCATGACCCGAATCATCGCCCAGTGCTCACCGCGCCACGCTGCGGGCGGATACGGGCCAGCCGCACCTCCCATTCGGTGCCCCGCCCCGGGCCGGTACCCAGAGCCAGCGTGCCACCCAGGTCGGCCACCCGGCCGCGGATGGAGCGCGACACCCCCATCCGCCCCTCGCTCTCAGCGCCGGCGAGCAGCATGACGTCGACTCCCGGGCCATCGTCACGGATGGTGAGTGCCACCTCGTCGCCGAGATCCTCCACCAGAATCCATGACTTCGCCTCCGGACCACCGTGCCGGGCGGTGTTGGCCAGTGCCTCGCGGGCGAGCGCGACCAACTCCGCCACGTCGGCGGCGGGCAGAGGTACCTCCGTGGCGGGCACCGAGACCTCCACCCGGGGGCTAGCCAGCGACCGCAGCGCGCCGGCCAGGTCCCGCTCACCGGTGGCGCCCGGCGGCCTCGCCGCGAACAGGCACCGCAGTGCGATCTCCTGCTCCCCGGCCAGCCGCGCCAGCTCACCGGCCTCCCCGTCGAGCTCGCCGCCCCGGGCGCGCACGCGGGCCAGCACCTGCACCACGCTGTCGTGGACCGACCGGGCCAGCCGCTCCCGTTCAGCGGCGGCCGCCTGCGCGCGGGCCGAGCGGCGCATCTGCTCGCTCGCCCGGCGGGCTGCCGTCGCCGCCAGCCCGAGCACGAATCCCGTCCCGACCAGCAGGATGGTGTCGCGGGCGAGATTGGTGGTGAACCTGCCGTGCAGCCGGATGTCGAGCGCCGAGACGGCGAGGCCGAACAGCACTCCGCCAACCCAGCCGGTGCGCACCGCGGCGGCGAGGACCGGACCGCTGGCCCACACGGTGGTGAGCAGCAGGGTGTGCTGGGTGAGCTGCGCCGGGGACAGCACCAGAGCCGAAGCACTCGTCAGGGTGAGGGTGACCGCCAGGTCGATCACGATGACGTGGATCCGGCGGGTACCGTCGTGGCTGTAGGCCAAGCAGATCACCACGGTCCACACCACGATCCCGGCGAGCCCGGCCCAGCCTAAACCGGGCCGGGCGAAGCCATTGTGGTGAACGATGACCACCGCGATCGCGAAGGCCGCCGTGATCACCCGCAGCACGACCACGCCTCGCCACAGCGGGGTCATGATGTCAGTGGCGGCCACCATGGCCGCGGATCATGCCACGTGCTGGGCGACAGCCGCCTCCCGGCTCTGTCTGTCGACGCACCCCCCAGCCGCCGCACTGATCAAGTCACATCGATCACCATTGAGTACCCGCTCCAGGTGGCTGAGGTCCGCAGCGCACGCGGCGCTCTGCGCTTCCCGAACTCGACAGGGGAGCTGCGGGAGGTCACGCGAAGAGCTCTGCTGTCGAGTTCGGGAAGCGCAGATGGGGAAGCGCGCAGCGGTGGGTCAGGCGGCGCGGCGGCGGAGGACGGCGCGGACTTGGGCGGCGAAGGCATCGGGATTGCGCAGCACGTCGGCGGCGCTGGCCCGCAGCACCGTCCAGCCCAGCGCGGCGAGCCGGTTGTGCCGCGTCAGATCAGCCCGGAACACTGGCGCATCCTGGTGGTGCCCTCCTTCGAACTCCACACCGGCCCTGGCAGCCGGGTAGGCCATGTCCAACCAGGCCACGTGATCCCCGAGCTCGTCGCGCACCTGGTATTGCAGCTCGGGTCGCGGCAGCCCGCGCAACACCAGCGACACCCGACACCGGGTCTCCATGGCCGACTCGGCGCGCGAGTCCATCAGTTCGGCGACCAGCGGAACCCGGCTACGCCACCGCGCCCCGGGATAGCGAGCGGCCATCCCGAGCAGCGCGCCCGATCCAAAGCGCCCGATCCGACCGAGCACGTCGGCCGCCACGACACCCTCGACCTGGGTCGACCACCGCGCCAGGTCATAAGCCGTGCGGATCGCCGAAGTCACTACCATCCCGGCCACCGTCTGGACCTCGTCGTCAGCGAGCTGCTCCCGGTGTACCCGCAAACCACGGCACTCGCGGAAATCGCCGCCCGGCACCACCACCTCGGCATCAGCGTCGCGGGGCGCGATCCGGGCGCCGAGCAACTCCGCAGCCGAGTAGCCGGCCAGCGCGCCGTATCCGGCGACCAGCAGCTGGGCGCCACGGGATCGCACGGCCAGCGTTGGCGCAACGTCACGCGGCAGGTAGACGTCCGGGAACAGCCTGCGGAACCCGGAACCACGCAGCTGACCCTTGGTCAGCACACCGGTAGCCACGGCGAGCGATCCCCGAAAAGGCCCATTGAGCTCCCCCATGTCATACAGCCTGCCCCCGACAGGGCACTTCGCCTACTCACCCACCGCCCACACCCCCCAGTTATCCACACTGCACCCCCTAATCCACACCCCCAACCCCAAACCACTCAGTGCACTACACCTCCCGAACTCGACAGGGGAGCTGCTTCGATCACCCCCAGCAGCTCCCCTGTCGAGTTCGGGAGGAAGGGAGCGGACGGGGTGCCCGCGTCGGCTGGGTCAGGTGGTCGCGGGCGGCTGCCGGACACCCCGAGCAGATCAGCGGGACACACCGGGGAGGGGGGCGAACAGATCAACGCTGACACTATTCGGGTCGTGCACCACCGCGTAGCGCTGTCCCCAGAACGCGTCCCATGGCGGGTGCTCACCGTGGTAGCCGGCCTCGGTCAGCTCGGTGTACGCGCCGTCCACCGCGGCCGGATCGGGCAGCCGGAACGCCAGGCTCGTGCGGCTGGTGCCCTTGGGCGCGGCCCAGTCCGGGGCGAAGGACCGGATGGTGTCCTCAGTGTCCCAGACCAGCCGCAGGCCGCCAGGCAATGCGACCTCCACGTGCGGCGCCACATCGGCGTCGGGCGGAATGTCCAAGCCCAGCCGCCGGTAGAACGCCAGCGCGGCGGCCATATCGGCCACCACCAGTTCGATCGCGTCCAATCGCGCATCAATCGCCATGGCGCAGGACGCTACACACCGCTGGTCGTGAACGGATCGGACATCCCCGGTCAGAACACACTGCGGCCGTACATCTCGCCGAGCGGGTCGGCGATCAGCTCCACTCGGGCGCCGTCGGGATCCCGGAAGTAGATCGACGTCCCGCTCTCCAGCAGATACTCGATCCCCTGGGCGTCCATCCGGTCTCGAATCTCCCGCCAGCACGGCGGCTCCATTGAGATGGCCAGGTGGTGCAGGCCACCGAGCACCTCAGCGTACGGGCCGACGTCCACGCCGGGCAGGTCGAAGAACGCGACGGTGTTGCCGTTGCCGACGTCGAAGAAGAAGTGCGTGGAGCCGGGCAGGTCCCGGTTCTCGAACATGTCGATCAGCGGGAAACCGAGCAGGCCCTGATAGAACTCGACGGTCCGGCGCACGTCGGAGGAGATCAGCGCGGTGTGGTGGATGCCGCGCGCGCTGCTGGCCGGCCGGTCCTGCCTGGCCGGCATCAGCTCAGCTCGGATCCGGTCCCGCCGCTGGGCCAGCTCAGCGCGCTGCGCTTCGGTCATGGTCACCGTTCAAGCATCCCACTCACAGGCCGCCCCGTGAGTGGCGATACGACTCCTGGCTCACATCGCCACTCACGGGTTATCCACCGGGGCGGCGACCCGCTGTAGCCTGACGACCTCTAGCCCGAGGACTTCGTCGTAGTCGTCGTCCTGGGTAGCGACCGGCAACCCGTACGCGATCGCAGTCGCCGCGATCCATGAGTCGTTCAACGGCATCTTCCGGCCCGCGGCTCGAAGCGCGACCTGGAGCTCGGCCCACGCGACAGCCACCGAATCGTCCACCGGCAGGGGATCGAATGACAAAGCCCGGGTCAGCGTCCGCAACCTGAGCGCACGCACGGCATCGTCCGAAGCTGCCAGGACACCCAGGCGTAGCTCACCGACGGTGATCATCGATACCGTGACAGCCGAGGGTGGTGCCGCGCGGAGCGGCCTGTCCTGCTCAATGGCGACGAATTAACGACGTGTCAGCGAGCGAGACACGAGTCACCGCTGCGCCGCCCTCTCCCACGGGTCGTCGATATCATCGGTGGTCTCCGGCATCATCTCGCGGAGATCATCCAGTAGGCCTGGATCAGCAGTGGAGTCCATCATCATCGAGCGGAACTCATCCCACGGGATGAACCGTCGTCGCCGAGGCAGTGGAATGAGCTGTGCCACCGGCCGACCGCTGACAGTCACGGTGAACCGTTCGCCGTCCTCGACACGGCGCAGTAAGCCGCTTGTGTCGTTGCGGAGCTCGCGCAGCGGGATCTCAGTCATCCAGCTAGTGTGGCTCTTCTGCTACGGCCGTGGGGTGGCGGCAGGAAAGACCTCAGGCATGTCTGCGCCCTAAGCGAAGGACTCGCCGGCGTCGGCTTTAGCGATCAGGGAGGGGGGCGGGGTGAATCGGTCGCCGTAGTGGTCGGCCAGTTCCTTGGCGCGGGTTACGAAGCCGGTCAGGCCACCGGGGTAGCCGTTCATGAACTGCACCACGCCTCCGGTCCACGGCGGGAACCCGATGCCCATGATCGAGCCGATGTTGGCGTCCGCAACCGTGGTGATGACGCCCTCGTCGAGGCACTGCACCGTCTCCAGCGCCTCGATGAACAGCATGCGCTCCTGCATGTCAGCAAACGGGATCGCATCCGAGCGCGACGGGCCGAACCGCTCGGCCAGGCCGGGCCACAGCCGGGTGCGCTTGCCAGATTCGTAGTCGTAGAACCCGGCGCCACCGGCCCGCCCCGGACGCTGGCACTCCAGCACCATCCAGTCGACGATCGCGTCCGCCGGATGCGGGGTCCAGGTGCCCCCCGCCGCCTCGACGCCGCGCCTGGTCTCCTCGCGGATCTTGCGCGTCAGCGGCAGGGCCAGCTCGTCGACCAGCTGCAGCACGGGTGCCGGGTAGCCGGCCTGCACGGTGGCCTGCTCGATAGACGCGGGGGAAGCGCCCTCGGCGAGCATGGCCACACCCTCGCTGATGAAGGTGCCGATGACCCGACTGGTGAAAAAGCCCCGGCTGTCGTTGACGACGATCGGGGTCTTGCGGATCTGCTGCACCACGTCCACGGCGGCGGCCAGCGCGGCGTCCGACGTCTGCCGCCCACGGATGATCTCCACCAGCAGCATCTTGTCCACCGGGGAGAAGAAGTGCAGGCCGACGAACTCCGCCGGGCGGTCTACTCCGGACGCGAGGTCGGTGATCGGTAGCGACGAGGTGTTCGTGCACAGCAGAGCACCGGGATCGACCGCGTCGAGGATCTCGCCGAAGACCTTCTTCTTCAGCGCCGGGTCCTCGAACACCGCCTCGATCACCAGGTCGCAGCCTCGGAAATCCGCCGCGTCAGCGGTCGGGGTGATCCGGGCCAGAACCTCGTCGCGCTGCTGTGCGGTGGAGCGGCCCCGAGCCACCGCCTTGTCCAGCAGCCCGGCGGAGTAACCCTTGCCGCGCTGCGCCGTCGCGAGATCCACGTCCTTGAGCACCACCTCCATACCCGCGCGGGCGCACGAGTCGGCGATGCCGGCGCCCATCATCCCGGCGCCGAGCACCCCGACCTTGCGGAAGGTGCGCCGCGGGTGACCGTCGGGCCGGCTGCCGCCCTTGGCGATGTGCTGTAGGTCGAAGAAGAACGCTTTGATCATATTCTTGGCGACCTGGCCGGTGGCGAGGTCCATGAAGTAGCGGCTCTCGATCAGCAGCGCGGTGTCCACGTCCACCTGCGAGCCCTCCACCGCCGCGCACAGGATGTGGTGCGGGGCGGGCAGCGGCGCGCCCTTGAGCTGCTTGCGCAGCGTGGCCGGGAACGCGGGCAGCTGCTGCGCCAACGCCGGGGTGGCGGGCGTGCCGCCGGGAATCTTGTAGCCCCTGACGTCCCAGACCTGCTGCGCTCGCGGGTGCGCCGCGATCCACTCGCGGGCCTTGCCGAGCATCTCCTCACGCGTGGCGGCGAGCTCGTCGACGATGCCGATCTCCTTGGCCTGCGCCGGGGGCACCTGCTGGCCCTGCAACAGCAGCTGCGTCAGCGCGGTCACCAGGCCCAGCATCCGCACCGTGCGGACCACGCCACCGAGACCCGGCAGTATCCCCAGCGTCACCTCCGGGAAACCGATCTTCGATCCAGGCGTGTCAAGCGCGACCCGGTGGTGGCAGGCCAGCGCTATCTCCAAGCCACCGCCCAGCGCCGCGCCGTTGATCGCGGCGACGACCGGGCAACCCAGCTTCTCCAGCCGCCGCAGCTGGCCCTTGAGCAGCGCGATGTGGGCCGCGAACTCGCGGGCGTTCTCTGGCGTGACGTTGCGCAATGTGTTGAGATCAGCACCGGCGAAGAAGGTCTTCTTCGCTGAGGTGAGAATCACTCCGGTGATCGAGTCCCGCTCGGCCTCCAGACGATCCAGCGTCTGGCCCATCGACGCGACGTAGCGGTCGTTCATCGTGTTCGCCGAGCGTCCCGGGTCGTCGAACGTCAGCGTCACGATCCCGTTTCCGCCGTCGGCATCAATGTCCCACCGAATGCTCTCCGTCATGACAGTCACACCCTCTCGATGATGGTGGCGATGCCCATGCCGCCGCCGACGCACAGCGTGGCCAGGCCGTACCGCGTCTCGCGGCGCTCCAGCTCGTCGACCAAGGTGCCCAGGATCATCGCGCCGGTGGCACCCAGCGGGTGACCCATCGCGATCGCGCCACCGTTGACGTTGAGTTTCTCCGGTGGCACGTCCAGCTCCCGCATGAAGCGCAGCACCACCGCGGCGAAGGCCTCGTTGACCTCGACCAGGTCGATCTGGTCCATGGTCATGCCGGCCTTGGCCAGCGCCTTGCGGGTGGCCGGCGCCGGGCCGGTCAGCATGATCGTCGGTTCCACGCCGGTGACCGCGCCGGCCACGACCCGGGCCCTCGGCGTCAGCCCGAGATCCCGCCCGACCCGCTCGGACCCGACCACCACCAGCGCCGCGCCGTCCACGATCCCCGAGGAGTTACCGGCGTGGTGCACATGCTCGATGCGTTCCACCCAGTGGTAGCGCTGCAGCGCTACGGCGTCGAATCCGGCCTGTTCGCCGACCTCGGCGAAGGACGGCGCCAGCGCGCCGAGGCCCGCCATGGTGGTGTCCGGGCGCAGGTGCTCGTCACGCTCCAGCACGAGGGCACCGGTGCGATCGCGCACCGGCACCACCGAACGCTGGAAGTATCCGTTGCTCCACGCCTTGGCGGCGCGCTGCTGGGACTCCAAGGCGTAGGCGTCGACGTCCTCGCGGGTGAAGCCCTCGATGGTGGCGATCAGATCGGCGCTGATGCCCTGCGGGACGAAACGCGCGGCGTAAGCGGTCTCCGGGTCCATCGCCAGGGCCCCGCCGTCGGAGCCCATCGGCACCCGGGACATCGACTCGACACCGCCGGTGAGCACCAGGTCCTCCCAGCCTGAGCGCACCTTCATCGCGCCGAGGTTCACCGCCTCCAGGCCTGAGGCGCAGAACCGGTTGACCTGCAGCCCGGCGACGGTGTCGGGCAACCCGGCGGCCAACGCCGCGGCGCGCGGGAGGTCTCCGCCCTGGTCTCCCACGGGGGCGACCACCCCGAGCACGATGTCATCGATCCGTGCCGGGTCCAGGCTCGGGTGCCGGCGGCGCAACTCGTCGATCAGCCCGGTGACCAGGGAGATCGGCTTGACGCCGTGCAGCGCGCCGGTCGGCTTGCCCTTGCCCCGGGGGGTGCGCAGAGTCTCATAGAGGAACGCTTCAGTCATGACGGGCTCCCGGTCGTGGGGTGCAGGGCTTGGGGGTGCAGGGCTTGGGGGTGCAGGGCGTGCGGCGGCACCGCGGATTCGCGGATCGCGCGGTTGATGGCAAGCTGGAAGTTCGTGACAACGCCGTTCACGGTGATCGGTTTGAGCCGCTCCAACAGGGCGATCAGCGACTCGCGCAGCTCGGGCGGGTGCCCGCGCTCGCGGTACTCACGTAACACGGTGTCGTGGAACAGAGCCACCAACTCGGTCGCCAACGCGCTGGTGTGCCGCTCGATGATCTGCTTGGAGGCCAGCTGCACCGCGAAGTCCATCTCGGTGCCGAGCAGGCTCAGCCCGTAACCCAGCATGTCGGGGCTGGTGAGCGTCCACGTCTTATCAGTGTGGGCACCATCAGGCCGGATGACGCCCAGTGTCACCAGCCGAGCCAGCTCCCCATCGTCCAAGGTGCGCCCGGCGCGCGCATCGAGCTCGGCACGGTCCACCGTCTCGGGCTCCTCAGGCAGCCACGGGGCTAGCAGCGCGCGGTGCAGGGCGAGATCCTCCGGGGAGCGGTCCAGCGGGATCCGGGCGAGGTAGCCCTCGATCGCCGCCAGCGTGAACCCCAGCTCCTGCAGGTCCCGGACCAGCTCCAGGCGGGCCGCGTGACGCTCGTCGTACAGTCCCAGCCGGCCGCGCACCGCCGGTGGCGGGATCAGGCCCATCCCGGCGTAGAACCGGATGGTGCGCACGCTGATCCCGGTACGCGCGGCCAGCTCCACAATGGTGAGTTCATCGGCCACGAGTGACCCTCCCGATGTGACAGTACAACTGTCGTGACAGCTTCACTGTAACATCCCGATCGGCTGGGTAGCTTCACGGGACGCAGCACTGCAGGGTTAGCGCAGATTCGCCGCCCGCCAGGCTTCGAGCACCACCATCCAGCGGGTTGCATCACCCGACGCGGACGGCACACATGGTCGGATTGTCCTCAGGACACGAAATACCCTCTACTGGAGAACCCGTAGGGCAATCCGCATACGGGTGTGAGGATCCGCCGCGCAGGGAGGTCGCAATGCGAGATCATGAGCCCACGGTACGCAGCCGGCAGCTGGGTGAGGGGCTGCGCCAGGTGATGGAGCGGGCCGGGCTGACCGGCCACCAGGCCGCGTACCTGCTCGGTTTCTCGCCGGGCTGGGTGTCGCGGCTGCTGTCGGGCAAACGCGGCGGCAGCGAGGTGGACGTCGCCGCGTTCCTCGGCGTGTGCCGGGTCAAGGCCCCGGAGCGCGGTCGGCTGCTCGCCCTGTGCCAGGAGCAGCACACCCTGGGCTGGTTGCAGCAACACGGCACCCGGTTACCCAAACAGATCGTGACACTGATCGACCACGAGAACAAGGCGGTGGCGATCAGCGACTTCCAAGCGACGCTGGTGCACGGACTGTTGCAGACCGGGGACTACGCCCGTGCCGTGATCAGCCGCAATGTCAACGTGCCGGCCGAGGAGGTGGAGGAGCGGGTCGCCGCCCGGCTGGCCCGCCGCAGCCTGTTCAGCCAGGAGCACCCGCCGCAGTTCACCTTCTACCTGCACGAGGCCGTACTGCGGCTGCCGATCGGCGGCCCGGCGGTGATGTCCGAGCAGCTGCACCACCTGCTGCGGATGTCGGTCCACCCCTACCTCACGCTGCGGGTGGTCCCGATTGCGCTCGGCGGGCACGCCGGGCTGTCCGGTCCCTTCACCCTGATGGAGTTCGCCGAGTTCCGGCCGGTGGTGTACCTGGACAGTGAGACGTCCAGCCTGTTCCTGGAACGGCAGGACGAGGCGACCGCCTACCAGCGCATCCTGGGTGCACTGGCGCACACCGCGCTGGACGCGGAACAATCCAGAGAGCTGATTGCCACCGTGGCAACCGAGCTGTATCCGGAGCGAGAGGACCATCATGACCGCGCCTGAGCTGGCCGGCATCGTCTGGCACACCAGCAGCTACAGTGGCAACGGCGGCAACTGCGTCCAGGTCGCCCCCACCCCGGGCCGCGTCCTGGTACGCGATTCCAAGGACCCCGACGGCCCCACGCTGGCCGTTCCCACCACCACCTGGCAGGCATTGCTCACCACCGCTATCCACTGAAACGACGGCTGCGGCAAATTGTGATCTTGCGGAGGTACTGGCCGCCTACTCACACTCGGCACAAGCTGCTGACCTGAGGCTTTGCCACACCGAGCGCTCACCAGCCCCGTGTGCCCCGAAACCGAGCTCGAAGCGTCCGTGCGGGCAGTCGGGACCGTGACGGCCGTCGACATAACGCGTTCGTTATATTATCCTGGTGGTCAGGTGGCAGTTGGTGATCCATCCCGAGGTGCGGGAGTGGCTGCATGAGATCCGCAAGACCGACCGGCTGATGACGGCCCTCATCGGACAGGCGATCCAGCATGTGATCGACAGTCGCGGTCCGGACGAGGGACGGCCGCTCGTGGACCGGATCAAGGGCAGCCGGCTGCACCACCTGAAAGAGCTGCGACCTGCCAGTACAGGCGAAACCGAGGTCAGGATCTTGTTCATTTTCGATCCTGCCAGACAGAATGGTTTTGTTGGTGGCCGGCGACAAGTCCAGAAACTGGCGAGGCTGGTACGAGGCGGCAATCCCGCTTGCGGAGGCCCGCTACACCGAGCACCTGGCTGCGCTGAATGACGAGGACGAGTGAGGGCGATGACAGGGAGAACTGCCGAAGGGTGGCACGCGTACGACGATGTTGGTGAGCTGCTCAGTGAACTGGAACTCACCGACGAGGACATGGTTCACGCGCGTGACGTGACTGATGACCATGTCCGAGCCTGGCACCTGGCTCAGGTTCGCGCCGAGCAGGACCGCACCCAGGAGGAGGTCGCCCACGTCATGGGCGTCCGCCAGCCCCGCGTGTCGGCTATCGAACGGGGCGAGCTCGATGTGGTCACCCTCTCCACCCTGCGTGCGTACGTGCGCGCCCTCGGCGGAAGCCTTCGGATCGTGGCGGACTTCGACGACCGTGAGTACCGACTGACGTAGCAACCTGCGGGAAGTCTGGCAGATCTGCTCAGCGCGGTTCGTAGACATCGGCCACGCCGAGCCGCTGACGGTCTTCTCTGTGATGAAGCCAACTCTCACGCTGAGGCACACACTACCCGCGTGGTTTGCACGCGGCACGGACGTCGTCCGGGACGAGTTCACGCTCATCGGCATAGGTCAGACGCCGTACGCTCATGCTGGCGGGACGGACACCGGCCAGAGCGCCCTAACTCTCGTCTCCCCTGCCTCGACTACTTGACGCCAGCGGCATATGGGCGAAGTACCCCAATGAGAAGCGGTGAGCGGAGGCGATCGATGACAAGTCTTCCGGCAGATGAGATGCGTGGGTAACCAGCGTGCCCCTACCCGACTGGGCGGCCCTGTATCTGAAGCATAAAGATGCCATGCACAGGGTCGCCGCGAAAGTCCTGCGTGAGGCTGGACTTGCCGATCAAGCCAGCGACGCCGTCCAGGATGCGATGGTGTCGCTCATGGTGTCGTCGCCCGGTGACGTCCGCAACTGGGAAGCCGTCATGGTCGCGACGGCCAAGCGGAGAGCACTCGATCGACTGGGCTCGGCTGCTGTTCGGCACGCTGGTCCTGAGTTGAGCGAGGAGCACGACCGCGCCGATGGGGGCGACGTCTCTGAAGAGGTCGCCGAGTCGATAGACCGTAAACGGGCAGTGGCCTTGGTTCGGGGCCACCTTGCGGCTCTGGACGGCCGTCACCACAAAATGGCCTGGGAGTACGTCGCACTTGAGCGGCCGCGGGCTGAGGTCGCGGCCGAGTTGGGCGTGACGCCGCCGCGGGTGAGTCAAATGGCGAATCGGGCGCTTGAAAAATTGCTGAATGCGATGAGCCGAGAGGAGGTGAACATATGACTAAAGACGAGCATGATGAGGTCCTCGCGAACCTTCTGGAGGCTCGCGCTGGGCGGGTCACGGGCAAAGACCAGCCCGTGCCGAGTGAAGAGGACCGCGCCGAGGTCGAGCCCCTTATCGAGGTAGCAGACCTACTCTGGGAGGCGGGACACGGTGCTCCGCCGCTAGAGTCTGACCCGGTGGCGGCAATGCTGGGCCTGACCCCGGACCCTCGATGCGCACTCGATCCCAAGGCTTTGACTCGTGCTCGGAAGAACGCCCGACTGAAGCTTAGCGAGCTGGCGGACCGCCTTGTAGCTCGTGGGTGGGATGTCCAGGTTCGCGACGTATTCCGATGGGAAAACCAGTCGGCGGCCGACATTGCGCCCGCCTTGATCAAGGCGATCGCCGAGGAGACGAACACCAGCGCGGACCGGCTCACGAAGAGCCGGGGAGCGACTGCTGAACACGAGGAAATTGCTGCGGTCACCTGTTCTCTCAGATTCGAAAGACTGGTGGACCGATGGGCCCGGATTCAGGGTGTGTCGCGTGCGCTGGCCGCTTCGGCATTGGAGTCACGGATGCTCGCCACGGTTCACCGTGGAGATCGTCCGGATGCCGACCAGCTGATGCAGTCCCTCGACGTGCTAGTGACCGCTTTAGAGAGTGGGGTGAGCCGCAATGAACCTTGACCAGTGCGTTGACCATGCCCTCAGCCACTTGGATGAAACCGTCCGTGGGAGGTTCGCAGCCGACCCCCTCGAGGTTCTCCGCAACGACCTGAGCCTGCAGGTCAAAGGGGTAGACCATCTAGCGAACCGACGCGATGACGGTGGTGCCTGCGACGGATTGTCATTCCTGCAGGACGGAGTCATCCTCTATGCGCCAACCCCTTACAGCCGGCGCGAGAACTTCACCCTCGCACACGAGCTCGGGCACTGGCTTGTCGAGCGGAGGGAGGAACTGTACGACTGGCTCGCCGACCAGGATGACCCCCCACGCATGTTGGAGACGGTGTGTGACCGCATCGCTCAGCGCCTCTTGTTGCTAGAAGAGGTCGTCGATTCGGTGGTGGCCGGAGGACCGATCCGGGCGCGCCACGTCCTCGAGTTGTACCAAGCCAGCCATGCCAGCGTCCCGGCCTGCTCAATCGCTCTGGTCAACCGGCTCCCACATCTCGGTGCGGTCGCGATCATCGACCGAGCTAAGGACGCAGTGCAGTACGCCAGCGTCAGGCCCGACCCCGAGGAGGGCTGGCCGGTCGTGTTCCCATGGCCGGGGCAGGATGTCCCCGTCGGCCACCCCTTGAGAAGCATGCCATCTGGGGCAGATATGACCAGGAAGACCTTCTGGCGCACCACTTGGGGTAAACAGCAGGAATACTACATTGACGCCGTCAGCGACGACAGGCGCGTCATCGCCGTGTTCTCCGACATCGACGTCTGGGGCGCCGAGCGATTGCACATTGATGAGCCCCGCGAGTTCGATCGGCGTCCCGTTACCGAAATCCACTGCTGCGGACGGATCCGGGCCGTGCGCGGCTATCCATGCCAAGACTGCGGGCAACCATACTGTCCTCACTGCGGCCACTGCCGCTGCCAGCGGATCGCTCAGAAGGAACAGATGTGCGCGGGCGGGTGCTTCCTACGGTTCCAACCCCACCTGCTCGTCAACGGTCTATGCGAGGAATGCCGCAGCTAGACCGCCGGAAGACTAACTCCACCATGGCCTGTCTCGACTACTTAGCGAGAGCACACCACGGCTCTATTGGAGGCAGGTGGCTGTCGGGAAGGAGGGGAGTAGGGATGGCAAAGAACACCGGGCGCGGACACCGCGTCTGAGCAGTCAAGGGCCGCAGCGAGTTCAAGATCGGAAAGACCTGGTTCAAGAGGGACACTTCGACCGGCCGCATCCTCAACGGCAGCCCGAAGCAGCACAAGGGCGTCCGCAACGAAAAGTAATCATCTGCTGTCGCACAACCACCGCGAAGGAAGTCATGAACAAACGCATTGTCCAGCACCGTGACCGACGGAAAATGGGAAGCTCGGACACCCAGCGCCGACCGTGCCGGCGCGATCGTCTCCACCCAGGCCGAGGGCATCGATCGCGCCCGCGACATCCTCGCGAACTTCGGCGTCGGTGAGTCCCACGAGTGTCAAAAAAACCTCCCGCACATCGCCAGTGCCCGCCGAATCTCACCCACCCGACAAGCTACGAAGGAAATACTGGCCGCGACGCATCCATAGCCGCTCATACCCGGCGTTCGCCGCACTCATCATGGCATGAGCGGATAACCTCTTCATGGGCAATGACAGGGGACAGCGATCCTGGGCACCCGCTTGACCACCACGTCCTGGACGAGGTGCTGCTGGATCACCACGTCGAGCACCACGATAAGATTCCAAACTGCGGCGGGGCGCCGCCGCAGTCGGCAGGTCTTGCTCACCGAGGGCTCGGGGCGAAGTCTCAGTCTTCGGTCCAGCCGCCATAAATGCTGATTTGCGCCCGTGGACTCCGCAGTCCAGGGGCGCCGCAGGTTACGCACGATTGTCGGTGAGGGTGCCGACCATTAGCAATCTAGAAAAATTTGGAGACGAGATGGAACAAACACACGGGAGTGGAATCATTGACGAGGCGGAGCCAGAGCAGGTGGTTGAGGCTGCGGCGGTCGATCCGGACCCACCCGCCAAGGCGCCTGCGCCCAAGAAGCCGCAGTACCCCTACCCGCGCAGGACGCTCGAGGACGCCCTACGGGTTCCGAGCGCGATCCGCACACATAACGGCGGTAACCCTTGGGCGCCGAGCGAGGTCGCAAAGGCGCTCCGCGTTAGCGGCAAGACCGGCAGCTATTTCTACCTGACGACTGCCTCCCGTGACTTCGGGCTCACCGAGGGGAGCCGGGACTCGGAGACCATTAGCCTCACCCCCCTGGGCAAGCAGGCCGTCTACCCAACCTCTGATGAGGCTGCGGACGAGGCTAGGCTCAAGGCCTTCCTCAACGTCGAGAAGTTCCGTCAAGTTGTCGAACACTACGGCGGCAGCAAGCTCCCGACTGATGAGTTCGTACGCAACACACTGGAGACCCAATTCAACCTCGACCCGCGCACCCACACCGACTTTATCGACCTGTTCAAGAAGAACTGCAAGTTCGTCGGGATCGGCACCGAGTGGAATGGGACGGTCAGCGCGGCGACTACTTCTAACAACGGCGCTGGTACTAAAGCTGCTTCGAACGGGGTCGTGACTCCCGCGATCCTCGCCAAGCCGTTCCCGACCCTGATGGACGGCGAACGACCCATCTGCTTCGTGATCATGCCGTTTGTCGAGAAGACCGACGACAACGCGCCGGGGTTCTTCAACGAGGTGTTTGCCTCGCTGTTCAAGCCAGCCATCGAGGCAGCGGGTTTCGAGGCGAAGACGGCCAAACGTCAGGGCTCGGACGTAATACAGGCGACCATTATCAACGAACTGCTGGACTCCCATCTCGTCCTCTGCGACCTGACCGAGCACAACCCCAACGTGCTGTTCGAGCTTTGGTTGCGCATGGCCGGAGAGAAGCCCATCGCCATCGTTAAGGCGACCGGGACCAACCCCATCTTCGACGTGGACCACCTGCTTCGGGTCGAGTCGTACAATCCGAACCTATGGCCCAGCACGGCCGAGAAGGACGTACCCAAGCTCACCGCCCACATCAAAGAAGCATGGGCGACCCGTGAAACCGGTCGGAGCTACATGTCCATCCTGCGGCACGTGGCAGCTCCTGTCGGGTGAGCGGCGCAAGTAATCGTCCCCCAGCGGGATGCGGATCGCGACTCTCTTCCGTAGCAGCAAGAAAAGGGGACTCGCACACGGTTGAAGCGTGAATGCCCAGGCCATCGGCCTGGGCATTCACGCTGGTGCTACGGGGACTCGAACCCCGGACTTCTGCCTTGCAAAGGCAGCGCTCTACCAACTGAGCTGTAGCCCGGCGCACCTGAAGTAGAGTACACACCACAGGCGATCTGGCAGCTGACCAGGAGTAGCAAGCGCACCCAGCGGCGATTCGACCGTCGGGGTGGTGGCCTCACGCCAGAGGTCCGCCTCCACTTTGACGAAACGCTGGCGCTGGACGAGGATCAAGGCGATGAGCCCGACGAGCAACAGCGGGATAATCTTCTTCACGATAGTTCGCCTCCTGCGCGACGCTTTTTCAGCGGAGCCGCTTCTTCGACCACGAGAACAGAGCGGTGGCGATCAGTGCCTTCCGAGCGACGCTGGTGCACGGACTGTTACAGACCGGGGACTACGCCCGTGCCGTGATCAGCCACAATGTCAACGTGCCAGCCGAGGAGGTGGCCGCCCGGTTGGCTAGCCGCAGCCTGTCAGCCAAGAACCCCCGCTGCGGTTCACCTTCTACCTGCACGAGGCCGTACTGCGGCTCGACAGCGAATTACGAAAGCCCGAAGTGGCCGGCTCGACACCGCAGGTCTGCGTTCATACCGTCGAGCACAGGGGCTTGCCCGTACCATAATTACAGCTTGACGACTTCCAGGCCGGGAACCTCGTCGTAGTCGTCGTCCTGGGTGGCGACCGGCAGCCCGTGCGCGATCGCGGTCGCCGCGATCCATGAGTCGTTGAGCGGCATCCGGCGTCCTCGCTGCCGCAACTGTGCCCGCAAGGCAGCCCAGGTATCCGCTACCGCCTCGTCCACCACCAGCGGCTCAGCCTCGAGCGCGGTGATCAGGGTGCGGAGCCGCGTGGCACTGGTCTTCGGGTCTGGCGCGGACAGCACACCCAGCCGCAGCTCGCCGATCGTGATGATCGAGACATGAAAACTCGGTGGCGGTGCTGCCCGCAATGGCCGGCCTTGTTCGATAGCGATGAACAGCGACGTGTCAGCCAGTGGGGCCGTCACTGTACCCCGTCCCACGGAACGTCGATGTCGTCAGTGGTGTCGGGCAGCATCTCGCGCAGCTCCCCGTAGAGTCCAGGATCTGCCTGTGCTGCGATGAGTTTGTCCCACGTGAGGTAACGCTTGCGTCGGGGAAGCGGAACGAGCTGCGCTACCGGACGGCCGCTGACGGTCACCGTGAAGCGCTCGCCGTCCTCGACGCGGCGCAGCACGTCGCTGGTGTCGTTACGGAGCTCGCGCAGCGGGATCTCAGTCATCCTGCGTAGTCTAGCTTTTCTGCTACAGCTGCGGGTGGCTGCGCTGCTCAAGTCTCCCACATCGGCGCCGCTCAGCACTGCGGTGGAGAGCACGGCCAGGGATTTGATGCCCAGGTCGACTCCGACGACTCGACCGCTGGCGCGCACCGGTAGTTCGTCGTCGGGCAGCTCCACGGAGAACGCGACGTGCCACCGGCCACTCTGGTGAGACAGGGTCGCTGAGCGGATCCGCGCGGTCCCCGCTTTGATGCGGCGGGCCAGTCTGCGGGTCGATTCATGGGTACGCACCAGGCCGATGCGGGGAAGCTGGATGTGGCGTCGGTCCGTACCGAGACCGACTGCGCCGGTGGTGAATAGGCAGCTCAAACGGCTACGGCGAGACTTGAACCGCGGGAATGCGACCGTGCGCCGTAGCTACGCTCAGCAACCCGCTGATCCAGGTTCGCTGCCACCAGCGCGAGCCCGAAGTTCAGCCTGTTGTCACACTCTCCCGCAAACAGTCGACAACCCAGATTAGGCGGGTGCGGGGTGCAGATCCAGGTCTTCGGTGAGCGGGACGATCCGGATGCCGCGAGCCAGTGCATCGACGTCGTCGATGATCGGGATGAGCCGGGCGAGGTCCGGGCAGGAGCTGAACAGCCGGACGTCGGTGTCGTGCTCGTCGACCCGCCACGCGTAGTTCAGCGTCGCGTAGATCGCTCCCGGGTCCGGCGGGTGGCCGGGACCGGGATCGAACGGGCAGTATCGCAACGTGCGCAGCCCTTCGCCCAGGTGCTCGGTCGGGAAGACATCGACGACCGGCGGCTCCACCGCCTCCGGATCGTCGGCCCCGGTCAGCTCGCGCAGCGCCGCGTCCCGCTCACCGGCGGCATCCCACACGCCCAGGCACACCTGCAGTGGCATCATCCGTGGATCGGGCAGGTGCAGGAAGAAGTGCTGGGCGGGCAGCTGACCGTCACGCTGCAGCTTCTCGGCGAACATGGCCAGGGTCAGCGCCAGGTTGTCGACCTGGTACTCCCCGGGCACCAGTCCCGAATCCCCCCAGCAGGCCTCGGCGAGATCGCGGGCCCAGGCGCGGTGGTCGGGCCAGGTCTGCTCGCACCAGACCATCGGCAGCTCGATCCACACCGCCGGGTCGAAGTCGATCTCGGGCCATCCGCTCACTGCCACCGCCACCGGAAAGTGGTCATCACCGCGTCGAAGAGCTCGACCAGCAGCTGCGCGAGGTCACCTGACCCCAGCGTGCTGAACGAGACGACCACCCATCGGTCAGGATCGGCCGGGACGGACAGCACATAGTCGACCCGGCGGGACTCGTGCTCGACACCCCGCTCAGCGTCCGCCGCCGCCAGGTGCTCGGCCCTGGTTGCGACCGTCCCGGCGACGTCCACCACTGTCGTGTGCGCGTCGTCGGCGACCAGCCGGGCGACCAGCCGGGCCGGGTCCACGGGCTGCACCGAGCCGAGGGACATCTCGGCGACCACGAAGGACGCGGCGGCGGTGACGCCGCGCATCCGCTCGGTCGGCACGTACAGGTCCAGTCCGCAGTTCTCCCGGGCACGCCCGGCCAGCTCCCGCAGCCGCAACCGCAGCTCCTGACGCAGGGTGGCCACCTGATCGCGGGGAAGACCGGCGAACGACCGGTCGAGGATCTTGGTGATCGCCTGCTCGGCGCCCCGGCGCAGCGGGATCCGAGACCATCCAGGAGGCAGCACCACGGTGTACCCGGTCGGGGCACTCGCCTCGCGGTCCGGTGGCGCGGGCACGGACCCGATGACAGCCGTCACCGAACTCGCCGCACCCGAAAGGCGTACTGGAGGACCAGCGTCGCCAGGCCAGAGGCCAGAGCCACCCCGCAGATCAGGACGAACACGGGTGGTGAGCCGTACAGCCCTGCCGCCACTCCGATCCCCCCCATGACGACTCCCATCACGGCAGCGACGTTACTGGACGCCACCAGCAAGAACGTCTGGCGGCGCGCGGGCCGACGACACACGATCACCGCAACCAGGGCGGCCACCGAGGACAGGACCCAGACCGCTGCGGTCGCTGCGCCGAGCGACCTGGACTTGATACCCACGATGTCAGGGTCGACAAGTATGCCACAGATCGTGAAAGTAATCACCGTGACGATCACGGCGATGCGCAGGGCGAGCAGGGTCCGCTGGCCGACCAGCCGGTCGGCGGCGTCCCTACGGGCCTCGACCGGGCTGAGCGAGCCCCCGGTGTCGACACTGCCACTCCAGTCATGGCCGCTCCGGCTCACCACGTGGAGCCCACCTCCCGGGTGAAGTGATCCTTCGCTTCCTTATAGGGGGTGATGCCGCCGTACTCTGCCCCTTTGTCAGCGGCGTCAGCGACAAAACCGCTGGACCACGCCCCGAGGCTGGTGTTGCGGAAGAGCCCGGCGTGGCGGCTGGCGTGGGCGACGTCGGCGTCTCCAGGGAACCTGCCACGGATGACGTTGACGTCCTTGTAGGACCGTGCGGCGTCCACGTCGTTACCGGCCCGCAGTGTCTCGGTGGGGGTGGGCTCGGCCAGCGGGGCGTCACGGACCTGCTTGGCAGTCCGGCTGCTCGCGTGCCGCGCGTCACGTTTCGCGTTGTCGATGAGGCGATGGGCACCTCGCCGTTGGGCGGCTGTCGCGGTGCGGCGTTGCAGAGTCCGCCCGGCGGTGCTGCGGGCGGCGCGGCTGGACCGGAGGGCCGCACTACCGGCCATTCGGCCGGCAGCGGGTGCGCCCGCCGTGCGGGTCGCCGCCTGGACACCCCGTAGCCCGCGTGCGGCGACCCGGCCGATGCCGAAGGTGACCAGCGCGAAGACGTCGAAAGCCACCTCGGCCCAGGACCCGTCGCCGGACAGAGCGAGTGCCGTGTGCCCGGCAAGAGCCGCCAAAGTCAGCCCGATCACGATCGCCGCGATGATGTTCACGCCGGGGATGAACAGCGCCAGGATCGCCAGCCCGGTGGCGACAGTGCTCAAGATGTCAGCGACAGCCTTGATCCACCCGGCGTTGCGGTGGATCCAGTCCTTCACGTTGTCCCACCAGCTGTCCTCCACATCATCGTGGATGGCGTCATCGATCCGCTGGGCGTACTGGCGGCCCTTGCTCCGGGCGTGCTCGAGCGCGTGATCCAGCTGTCGCCGCGCGGCGGCCAGGTCCTGGGTCGCTTCATCGAGCGCGGCTCGCTTGCGGTGTTCACGGGCCTGCTCGTCCGGGCTCGGTGGGGGATCAGCGGGTGGCCGGACCACGGTGTTGGCCACGCGGGCGGCCTCGGCGGCCTGGGCCTTCTCCAAGGCCCGCACCGACTCGGTCTGGGCGTGGGCCAGCTCCGGAGCCCAGCTCGACAGCTCCCCGGCGACCCGCTGGTAGCGCCCGACCGTCTTCTGCAGTTGCCCGGCGAGGTCGGCGGCGGCGGTGCGCAGCTTCTCCGCGTACTGGCCGGTGAGGGTGTCGTCGTGACCGATGGCGTGCAGCCGGGAGATCTGGGTGCGCATCTCCGTGGCCATGTCCCGCAACCGCCGGGCTTCATCGGTGATCCGGTCCGGATCCCCCTTCAGCGGATCCGAGGGCGCCAACGGCGACCAGTCCACCGGTCGACGCATGATCATCCCTCCCCGGCGCGAACCATCGCGTCGGCCAGGTCGTGATCAGCACCAGTGAAGGCCTCCCTGGTGCCGGCGCACATCCCGCCGACGTTGTTGATCGACTCCACCAGTTGCCCACGGTGGCGGTCCCAGTTGCCCACGAAATCAGTCATGGCCTCGGCGACGTCGGAGGACCCCCAGATGCCCGCGTTCTCGTCCCGGCGAGCATCGGCGCCGTCGAGTTCGGTGGCGATCAGCCGCAGAGACTGCTCCGAGTGCTCCAACGTCGAGTAGTCGACCGTCAAGTCGGGCATCAACGCACCTCCCCGTGATCGTGGCGACGAAACCCGGCGAAATGTATCAAGCCCGTCGTCGAGCCGGGGTGCACCGTCGGGGTCGGGCTAGCCCCGCAGTCACAGCTTGACGACCTCCAGGCCGGACACCTCGTCGTAGTCGCCGTCCTGAGTGGCGACCGGCAGCCCGTGCGCGATCGTGGTTGCCGCGATCCACGAGTCGTTGAGGGGCATCCGGCGTCCTCGTTTCCGTAGCTGATCGGCCGGCCAGTCCCGTGATCACGGTTTGTGTGCCGTCAGCGACATCCCCTGTCGTTTCCGGCAGGTGAGTCGCCGGGGGGAGTTGCACCCCCCGGCGCTCGTTGAGTGAAGTAGGCCGCCGGCGAGGTGCCCGTGGTGCGGGTCCTTTTCCGTCGGCCCCTTCCCGAACGGTACGGGCGCCTTTCGGC
>JBOHFI010000033.1:0-64630 GCA_050699595.1 Pseudonocardiaceae bacterium
AGTCGCCACAACACCCCGGGCCATCAAATCACCTTACCCGGAACCAAGAAGCCAGCTCGGAGAGGTTCTGGGGCAGCGCCAAGCCCATCTCCCCAGGTCAGCCCCTTAACTTAGTGGCATTGCCCCAGGGTTGCCCTGTGCCTCAGCGCGTCAAAAAGGAGCCGGATCGCCGCGCTCGTCTTGCCCGCGCCCGGTCCACCCACGATAATCAGCCGACCAGAATCCAAGCCGCCGTACACATCGAAAAGATCCCGCAGCGTGCCAGACCGCAGCTGTTCCTCCGTGATTGCCGCCATCCCGAGCACCGGGGACAGGCGTGTCCCGCCGGCCCCGCCTACCGCCTCTGTCACCGGGCCCGTCACCTGCCGGCTCGACCACCGCCACCGCAGGCACATCGGCGCCGGGTACACCAACCGACGCTCGCTAGCGGCCCGTATCCACTGGCGATACACCTGTTCCGCCAGCGCGTCCGCCGCGCGCTCCAACTGCAAGCGCGAAATCTGGACAGGTCGCCGCCGGGCCCACAGCCACCCCGCGACAGTGCACGCGGTGGTCGCTAGACCCACCAGTGCGCTCACCAGCGCGCTGGCCGATTTCAGATCGCGGGCATAAACAATGTAGGCCACGACCACAACCATGACCGCAACGAGCAACAACAGCCCGGCCCAGGACCAGAGACGCCGTCGTCGAACCCCCATAACTAACAAGTATCTCAAGCTGTCGATGTTGGTGGCAATGCCTCAGTTATTCTGAACTGGACTACTGTGGATCGATGCGCATCGGGTGCTCGACCTGGTACCCTGCCGTCACCATCGAGTTCGTCACCGAACAGCTGAGCTGTACCGGGGAGGACTCCCCGATGGCAAACCTACTGCTGTCGGTGATGGGAGCCTTCGCGAAGCGGGCCCTGATCCACGAGCGACAACGGGAAGGGATCGCCGCAGCCAAGCAGCGCGGTGTCTACCGGGGCCACAAGAAATCGAGCTGCCCCGGGCCACTCACTGCGGCGGGAGGTGGCGTACGTGGTCGCGGTCTGTCTGCGGGTTGATGATGTCTATGGTCAGACTCCCGTGTGGTTGCTGCGTGAGGTGGATGAGCGGGTGTGGGCTGGCCGCCCTGTCGTCCTGGGGGTGATCCCGTTTCCAGCGAGGGGGTGCCTGGGTGAGCGTGCCGGGCTCCGGGAGCGTGCCGGGCTCCGGGAGAGTTCCGGGCAGTCCTGTGCTTCGCTGGCGAACTCGGCGCTGCTGGGGTACGTGGATGACCGGCGTGCCGGTGGGTTGGCTGAGATCGCCGTGCACGGCCTGACTCATGCCAATCATCGGTCACCGGCTGGTCCCACGGTGGCTGAGCTGGTGGCACCGAGTGCAGCACGGGTCGAGTGGTTGCTGGCCACGTTGAGGCGTTGGCGGGAACGTTTCGGCAGCCAGACGTTGGTACCACCGCACAACTTCATCGACTCCACGGTGGCGGCGCGATGTCTGGATGAGGGTTTCCACGTGTGCCGCGCCGTGATGGACGATGAGGTCGCCGCGTTGGGCCTGGATCCACGGCGGATGGCCGACCGGGCGGAGGCCAAGCGCCGCCGGCCGTACAGGGTTGTGGGTTCCGGTGTCGTGGTCTACCAGACGGCCGCCGTCTGGGCCGACCGTGTGGGTGGGGACGAGGGCTCGGCGCGGTCGATAGCTGAGTCGATCATGGCTGTCGTTGGTCCGGCCGGGGTGGGAGTCGTGACGTTTCACTGGTGGGACTTCCTGCGGCCCGGGGGTTGGGTGAACGAGGAGTTCGTGAGGTTCGCTCAGGACGTCCTGCGGGCGTGCGAGGCTCAGGTGGGGGTGGAGTACCTGACGGTCTCACAACTGGCCGACCGGGTTCGTGCACCAGTGCCGCGTGACCTGGGGTCACTCAGCTGATCCCGGGTGTTTCCGTGGTCTCGGGTCGCTGAGCGCGGAGTAGTTCAGCGAGGTCGGCGATTCGCCTCAACGGCGCGAGGTCCGGTGGGGGCAGGGCGTCGGAACCGAGCAAGGTCGTCATCGCGGTGGTGATCGCGGTGTGGAGGGGTGAGTCGGTGACGACCTCGTCGTGCAGCAGGTGGCCGGCGCGGTCGACGGTGATCCGGTGTTGGTTGCGGTCCAGTTGCCATCCGCCGGGTGCGGTGACGGGGTCGAGGTGCGCGGTGACACGGGTCTGGCCGGCGTGGATGGTGATATGCCGATGCCGCTGATCGGCCGGCCGACGCTCCCGTTGCCATCGATCCGGTGTGGTGAGGTCCGCTCGGGGCGTGCTGGCCACCGGGACGGTGGAGCCGGTGATGCTGGAGGACAGCTCGATACGCACCCGCCGCTCATCGATGCTGAGGGTGCCACGCTCGGTGAGAGCGGAGACGAACAGCCTGGAGTCATAGGTTGCCCACAGTTCGGCCTGGTCGGGGTCGAAGGCCAGGTAGGCGGCCATGGCCTGGGCGGGAATGAGGTGGCTGAGGATGGCGAGCATGTGGAGCCATTCGTAGCCGAGCACCCCGTAGGAGCGATCGATGAACCGGCCGCCGCTGATATCGCCGGTGCGGTCTTTGGTGAAAGTGATCGCGATGGCCTCACGAGGATGATCCGGCTCGTAGTGATCCATGAGCTCCCGCAGCACGGTCAGGGCTCGGGCGTGTCGGTACTGGTCGATCGTGACGATGCGGGCGTTGCGATGGCTGGCCAGCAGCGCGGCCATGGCGGCGATCTCGTGGCCCTGGCAGGCGGGTTTCTCCAGCAGCACCCGGGCTTGCGGGTCTCGGAAGAGGATCGACCGCAGCACGGGAAGGTGCTCGGCGGTAGGGCAGCACACCGACCACAACCCGATCTGGTCGGCGATCGTGTCGGGCAGTTCGGCGACGCCGTGCGGGAAGCTCTGGTGTACTGCGGGCAGGTCTTGGTACTTCGGGTCCAGGATGGTCAGTGCCGCGCCGTGCTCAGCGAGGATCGTGGAGTGCAGCCGGCCCGCTACCCCATAGCCCACCACGCAGGCCCGCAATGCGGGAGTGGGCCTGTCCGCGGTGGACACCGCGTTGGGCGCCGTCCGGGCGGGTCTGGGTGGGCCGGGTGTCAGGTAGGTCTCGTAGTAGGTGTCGTAGAGCCCGGACGCGGCGATGATCTCATCGACGAGGTCGGTGTGGACTCCCGGGCCGAGTCTGTCGATACGGCGACACAACTGCGTGGCGGCGATGAGGGTGCCTGCCCGGTACGCGTCGTAGCCCTGGTTGGGAATGCCATCGGCCTCGAACAGGTTCAGCGACCGCCCGTCGCCGAGCAGGACCACGCTGCGCCCCTCCGAGAAGCGGTAATGCCGACCCACCCCCGGGATGCTCGTGGCGGACAGGCCGTGGCGGGGTTCGGCGAGCAGGCTGAAGTCTTTGGTCGCGAACGGTGCGAGGAACACCCCGTCGGGCAGCGCGAGCAGATCCGCGGGGGTGAGCGCGTCCTCGCCGGTGGTGCCGATCACGAGAAAGGGGTGGGTGGCGCGTAGCGCGTCACCGACCGTGCGGAATGTCGGGTACCCGGATTCCGCGGCGCCGATCAACGCGAGCGGGTCGGTGTCCACGACGCTGAGGCGGCAGCCCTGCGCACGCAGCGCCGCGGCCAACCGGGACCCCAGTGTCCCGAATCCGATCAACAAGACAGCTCGGCCGATGACCTTGTACACAGGCAGGAGTTGGCGCAGCCGCCGCAGGCAGGAATCGGCGATCTCGGGGTAACCCAGGCGGGTCTTCACCTGGGACCTGGCCAGGTTGAACACGGGAATAGCCAGCGGCCCGGCGGCGGCGATGCGTGTGAGTCCGGCGACGGTCAACTCCAGCGCGGCGTCGACACGTCGCGGCGCGTCCACCCGGCCGTAGCCTTGGGCGAGCAGCCCGCCGTCGTCGATGACGAGTACCTTGCGGCCCGCGCTGTGCGCGGCGTCGATGAACGCGTCGACCCCGGCGAGGCCACGAGCCAGTTCGGCGCCGTGGGTGTCGGGGGCGTTGATGACCGTGTTGTCCAGCAGCCCGCTGGCGAACCCCTGGTCGCACAGGGTGGCGTGGACGCGGTCTCGATTGCGGGTCTGGTCGCCCTTGGCCAGCGCGGAGATCCACTCAGCAGGGATGCCTGCCCGGTGGGCGCTGAGCAGGAAGCCCAGGGTGTTCTCTACGTAGTGGTCACGAAAGATCAACGCCCACCCTGCCCACACCGGATCGGGTGTCGCGTACCGAGCGAGCAAGGGCATGGATGCGGTGATCCCGGCGAGGTCGGCGTGACTGTACCGGCGAGTGCGCGTGCTCAGTCGCTCAGTGATCTGCCAGGCCAGGTCGCTGGGTGCCGCGTCGATGAGCACCTCCATCTCGTGCGCTGGTGCCAGTGAGTGGCTGAGGGTGTCCGGTCGGGCCGGTAGGCGGGGATGCCAGCGCACGGTGACCACCGGGACTACCGGATTCCGGGGGTCGGTGAGGCGAGCCGCATTCGGCGTCGACTGGTCACAATGCAACCGGTGGCGGTCAACGATCTCGGTGAGGACCGCGTGGATCTCCTCGGAGGTGATGGGGCCGCGCAGCACCGTCCACGGGGTGTCCCCTTCGCGACTCTGCGTAGCGGCGGCGTTGGCCATGGCGCTCTCCTGGGGGTGGTCAGCGGCGCGGCGCCGCCGCGAGGCCGGCGAGCAGGTCGTCGGTGTCGGTGAGGCGCTCGAGCAGGACTTGGGCGGTGTGGTGGCGGAGGAGCCAGAACTCGTCGAGGTCGTCTTGGAACAGCCCCGGCTTGAGGTAGTGCTGCTTGACCCCGTACAGGCTGCCGAGGAGTTGGAGGAGGGCAACGCGGGCGCAGGCGCGGATGTCGGTGGCCGGCACGGTCGGGTTGGTCTGCAGGTAGCCAGTGATAAGGGCGGCCGCGGCCTGCATCCAGTTCGCCTCGCGGGCGACGGTGTTGGGGTAGAAGGCCATCCGGCCGAGGTCGTAGGCGATGAAGAACGGGTCGGGAGGCCGGAAGTCGATCACAGCGGTGAGCTCGTCACCATCGAAGAGGATGTTCACCGGGCTGTAGTCGCCGTGCAGGATCTGCGCGGTCAGTTCGGGCAGTTCGGCCAGCAGTGAGGGGATGCGCGTCAGCATGGTTGCGCGCTGGGTCAGGGTCTGCTCGGCGATCGTGTCGAACTCGTCGGTCTGGTGGCGGGCTTTGCGTTCGGTGATGAGGGCCAGCAGCCGGTCGATGGTGGCCCAGCGCGCCGCCAGGTCCACGCTGCGCCATGACGCCACCTGCGGGGCGGGGCCGGAACTGGCCGGCAGCGGGGCGAACGCCGCGTGGATCCGGCCCAGCGCGGCACCGGCCACCCCCTGTTGTGCCGCGCTCAGCTGGTCGGTGACAGTGCGTCCCTCGACCCACTCCCACACCGAGATCGCTAGCGGCCCGCGAGTACTGATCGGCTCGCCAGCAGCGGTGGGCACCACGGCGGCGACCGGCACGCCGTGACGACCGGCCAGCTCTGACAGGGCAATGGCTTCCCGCTCGGCGCGGAGATCCGCGTCGGTGGGGTAGCACTTGACGAACACGTCCCGCCAGGCACAGCAGACCCGGTAGTTGACGGTGCCCTGGCCGATCGGGAGCCGTCGTAGCTCGGTCGGGCTCAGCCGGTAGTCCGCCGCCAGCACAGCGGCGACCGTGTCGATATCGGCGTGCGGGCCGGCGGTGGATGCGGACACGAGTCTGACGAACTCCTCAGATATGCGGACTGGCTCACCATAAGCGGCCCCGCGCGAACCCTCAGCGGGTGAGCCTGTCCGCGACCTGGTGGTACACACGGGTAATCTGCCGCCAGCGGTGGTCAGTGTCAGGCGCGGCTCGGTCACGACGTGGATCCCCACGGGAGCGGATCTGGGCGTCCAGGTCAGTCTCAGCCGCCGCCAACGCGAACCCGATCTCCTCTGGCCCAGCGAGCCATCGAGGCTGGCCGAGGGTCATCTCCAGGATGGCCGGCAGGCGGGGCGCGATCACCGGAACCCCGAAGCAGACTGCGGTGCCGACCGAACTCGGATGCAGCACCTCGGAAAAGAACTCGAACAGTCCGTCGCTACGGTACGGGCAGACGGCGGCGTGCGCGGCGGCGTAGAGATGCCAGGCTTGTTCGGGCGGAACCCGCCGTAAATACACGGATACCCGGCCCGAGGAGATCGCGGCGAGCCTGGTCAGCTCGGTGGTAGTGCGCGGGTCACGGCAGGTGCCGGCGACCGTCAGATGGGCGATGCGGGTGTGGGCGAGAAACGACGTGACCGCGGCGGGCACATCCTTGTAGGCGCTGACGTGCCCCAGCAGCAGGACACTGATCGTCGCGGCCCGCATGCCAGCCACCGCACTGGCCACCTCAGGCGAGACCGGCTGTCGGGAGCGGCTCAGTCCGGCCCACCCGGCGACTACGACCTCGGCGTCGGTGCGCTGCGCCAGCGTGCGAGCGTCGGCGCTGGTGTGGCACAGGATCACCTCGGCCACCGCGAGGACACCGTCGGTGACGGTCCTGTCCACCTCGCTCGGTGTCGCCCCATCGATGGGCAGCAGGTTATGCACCGTCCACACCACCCGCCACCCGCGAGCCCGGAACCTGACCAACCCCTCCAGCAACGACCGCGCCGCATCCACGCTCGGGGTCCCGGCGGGGTCCCGGTAGAGCCGCTTGAGTCGGTGCAGGTTGATCACCCCCGGCCCGATGGTGTCGAGGTCGTCCAGATCAGGGCGGAACAGCAGCCCGAGCTCGGGCGGGGCGAAGCGCTCCAGTTGAGCGAAGTACGGGCTCGGCCACCGGGGATAGTCGGTGATCACGACCCACGGTCGCCTCGCGGTCGCCTCCAGCGTCCGCGAGGCGGTCATGAGGGCTGCTCCGTCCTGGTTGCGTGCCACCAGGACACGGCCGACCGGTAGCGAGCCAGACACGTGGCGGCACTCCGGTCCGGGCCGGTCCATTCGAACCCGAACGCCACCCCCTCGCCCACACGGGCACGGGTCGCGACGGCGAGCAGACGATGCCCGGCCCCGTCCAGACCGTGTCCGCTGTCAGACCAGTGCACCACCCGCGCATGCCGCACCAACGCCTCCAGCACCGGCGCGGGCAGGGATCCCAGGCAGCACAAGGCACGGTGAACCTGGCCGCTGTCCAGCAACAGGCCCAACCCCGCGTTGGCGTGGAGGACCGACTCCAGGGTGGTGAGAGCGGCGGGGGTGAACCAGCGCGGGTCGTGCGGTTCAACCAGTGTCACTATCCCGTACCGGTGTTGGAGATCGGGGACGATCATCCTGCCGCTGTCTGGCGGGTGATGACCCATCAGTCGGATCGCGGTGGCGCCGAGAATCGTCGTCGCCTCCGCCAACCTGTCCAGCTCCGTGCAGGCGTTCCGGTATCCCTCGCTGCCAGGCTGACCGAACTGGGCCAGGTCCAGGTCGGCCGTGACCAGGGTGACCGGCGCGCTGTGTTCGGCGTGCCGTGCCCAACGCGACAACGTCGCTCGGTCTTGACCGGCCAGGTTATGACCGCGTGGCCCACCGCGCAGGTGAACGAAGGGCACCTGATGCTCGGCGCAGGCGGCGAGCACCTCGGTCACCTCTAGGCCGCGCAGGCCGATGCTGTACAAGCCGACGGGCCGTGAGTAGGTCATCATGTCCACTCCAGCAACAGCACCGGTGCCAGGGGGCGCTGCGGTCCGGCCAATTCCGCATACACCGACGGTGCGCGGCTGCCGGGATCCGTGCGGCACCACGACCGCACGAGATCCTGGTCGAGATCGGTCACGACCGACTCCAGCACGGTCCGGAACATCGCCTGGCGGGCCGGCCCGTCGTCACCGGCCAGTTCGTGCATCCCCACGACGACCAGGCCTCGCCGGTGCACCTGGGCAGTGCAGAGCACGGTGTGCTCTTGCGGGGTGCCCAACAGGCCGAGCAGCCCACCTGCGGCCACCGCATCGAGCGTGACGTCCACACGGCCGGTGCAATCAATCACCACGCCAGCGGCATCGCGCCCCGTCTCGGACACGACCGTGACGCCAGGCAACTGCTCCACGGCGGGCCGGGGATGCCGGGTGATGACGCGCACGTCGATCACTCCCAGCCGGTGAAGTTCCAGGACGCAGCCCAGCGCGACCGGGCCCGCCCCCACCACACACACGCTCGGCGCGGCGTTCACCATTTGGGCAACCGGGGTCAGCCCCAGGGCCGCCATCAGCTGGAACCGTGCCACGGCAATCAATTCCACGGCGATGCCGGCGGGAACGCGCAAAGCCCGAGAGTCGGCGCGAGCCACCGGTGCGCCATGCGGCACCGGAGCCAGCAGCCGCTCCCCCTCAGGCGTGATGGCGCCGCTCACCGTCATGTACCCGGCGGGATGATCCGGCCCCGTACGCGTGGCGGCCAGGCGACGCAATTCGGTTCCGGAACTGATCACGCTGACCTGCGCGGCCACCGCACCCTCAGGCACCGCAACCGGAGGATCGAGCCGGACCGAACCGCGAGTGAACACCACCCGTGCCCCCGCCGGGTGGCCCCCGCTCACGGCCACCGGTCCAGCAACGCGAGAAGCTCCGACACGTGCGCCACCACCGGCACCTCCTCAGGAAGTTCTGTGGGCCGGGGCCCAGGTGCGACCAGCACGGCGTGCATCCCGTAACGGCGGGGACCCAGCACGTCCTTGTCCACGGTGTCACCGACGAACACCACCGCGTCCGGCCCACATCCGGTCGCCTCCCGCGCGGCCGTGGCGACCGCCGCATAGAAGACGGGGTCAGGCTTGCCGACGCCCACCACGCTGGACAGCACCAGCGCAGTGAAACAGTCAGCGATGCGAGCCTCGACCAACGTCCGGTGCCGGGCGGCCAGCGACCGCTGGGTGTTACACGCCAACACGAGCACTATCCCGGCCGCTCGCAACCGCCGCAAGGTATCCGCCGCGACGGGGTCCACCACACCGTCAGGCACCTCCTCCCAGATCACTTCGGCCAGCCACGGGGTATCCGGCAGTGTCACCCCCGCTTGCTCCGCGCTGGCGGCCAGAGTCGTCTCCCACCCGGTGTGCCGACCGCAAGCGCGGTACGCGGCACTCGCTTCCGCACGAATCTGGTCCACCACCGTGGCGAACCCTGCTGGCGCGCAGTACCCGAACCGGCGACGCAAGACCTCGACAACATCGCCACCGCTCGGGGACGGAGCCGGAGCTGCGATCGTGCCCCCGAAGTCCACCGCGAGGCAAGCCACCTTGGTAGTCACATCACACCTTCGTCCCGACCAACCGGGTGATCGCCTCCGCCACACGGTGGGGGCTGCCCCGCAGCCAGCCGCACCCGACGCCGGCCGCGAGCCGCCGAACCAACCGAATCCGCGCTCGAGCCAGCTCCGGGACCTCCACAAGGCGTAGTGGGTCAGCGTGGTGGTCGTCGAGGACCTTGTCCAGCAGGTGCCCGCTCGCCCGATACCACGCGTTGCGCGCCGTCTGCCCGTCACACCACACCATCGGATCATCACCGGAGAAACCACCGTCCACGGCGACCTGGATCCCGGCCACCAGCGGTATTCCAGAGCGAGGATCCCCGGGTAGCTGCTCAGAGATATCCACCGTGTCGCCATCCCTGAGCGGCGGCAGGCGCAACTCCGGGAACCACCGGCGAGTCTCTTGCCGACGCACGATGTAAGCGCCGGTGCCTCCGACCACCCGTGGCGTCCCCTCGCCGACGTGGACCAAGACGGTGTCCCCAGCCACCGCTCGCCACCCGTGCCCGATCATCAGGGCCAATCCGGTCAGGCTCTTGCCTGCGCCATGCTCACCCAGTAGCGCCACCGCCCCGTCAGCATGGGCCACAGCGACACCGTGCACGCTGACAGTGTCATTGCCAAGGTGCGCGCGGTGCAGGTGCGCATTGATCCACCTCCGGGCGTCCCCCAGGGTGACGTCCTCGGGCAGGGTCACCTGCGCGGGCTCCGTCACCGACACTAGCTCTCCGGGCGCCGTGCCCGGAATTTGTGGCCTCATCCGAGCCCACCACCGGCCCAGCTCAACTGGCCCAGCCACACGCAGGCACTGACCCGCGCTGACCACCCGCCACACCACCCTCACCCGCCACCTCGCAACAACAGCAACCACCGCTCAAGCGGATTCCACAGCGGCAACTTCAGCAACTCCAGCGCATCCACCAGACGCCGCCGCGTCCGACCAGCCACCACGGTGGTCTGCATAGTCTCGCTGGAAACACGCCGACGGGGGCACGCCGTGCTGGCTGGCGGTCGTTGCCTTCAGAGTGATGCGCGGTCCGCCTGTCCATCTTTGTCGATCTTCGTTACCACTGTCCACTTCGGGCGGGGGCGGTCGCCGAGGCGCCTACGGGCCGCGAGAATGGGGGCAGACGTTCCCTCGGGAAGGGGCCCGCACGTGGACCAGAGCATTGGATTCATCGGCCTTGGCAACATGGGACTTCCGATCGCGCGCAATCTCGCGCGAGCCGGCTACCGACTGCGGGTCTACAACCGCACCGCCGCCAAGGCCCAGCCGCTGCTGGGACTCGACGGGGTGAGCCTGGCGCGGACGCCAGCCGAGGTCGCCGAACCCGGCGGGATCGTGCTGAGCATGCTCGCTGATGACCACGCGGTCGAGCAGGCCACAGCCGGGCTGGCGGATGTGCTTGGTGCGGATGGCCTGCACGTCTCACTGAGCACCATCGCGCCGACGACCAGCACCCGACTGTCCAACCAGGGCTGCGGTTACCTCGCCGCACCGGTGTTCGGACGGCCAGATCGGGCCGAATCCGCCCAACTGATCGTACTGTCGGCCGGTGCGTCGCGTGACCGCGAGCGCGCCAAGCCGCTGCTGGAGGCGATCGGCTCGGCCGTGTTCGAGGTGGGTGAGGACCCGGCCAGCGCGAACGCGGTCAAGCTGGCCGGCAACTTCCTGCTGATGAGCGCGATGGAGGCGATAGCCGAGGCACTCGCCTTCACCGAGAAACACGGCGTGCCCAGGGCACTGGCCGCCGAGGTACTGACCACGACTCCGGTGATGACCAACGGCTACCAGGGTTACGGCGCCGCCATCGCCGCCGGGACGTTCAGCCCACCCGGATTCAGCCTGCGACTGGGCCGCAAGGACGCACGGTTGCTGGTGGAGGCCGCGTCCACGCTGGAGATACCGATGCCGATCGCCAACCTGATCATGGACCGCTTCACCGCGTCGATCAACAAGGGCCGAGGCGACCTGGACTGGTCAGCGCTGGCGATCGAGGTGTTCGAGTCAGCCGGCCTGAACTAACCCAACTGTGAACAGGACGCGGATGCGCCGGTCGCCAGGCCCGTCGGCGCCGGGTCAGCCCTCGCGGTCGGCATGCGGGTTCTCGCGCTCGCCGGCCGGGTCGGCGCAGTCGGTGCAGGAGCGGTAGGGCACGTCGGTATCGGCGGTGGTGCGGTGCGGGGCCCGCTCGACCGGGATCACCCCCATCCGGCCTGCCTGGTAGTCCTCGAACGCCTGGATGATCTCCTCATCGGTGTTCATGACGAACGGACCGTACCGGGCGATCGGCTCCCGGATCGGCAACCCGCCCAGCACGAGAACCTCCCAGCCGCCGGTGACGGCCCGCGGCTGGCTGCCGGCAGCGCGGACGGCCAGGGCACTTCCGGGGCCGAAGACCGCCAGCTGCCCCTCGGCCAGTGGCCGGTCATCCGGCCCGGCATGGCCGTTGCCGGCCAGCGCGTACACCAGCGCGTTGAACTCGCTCGGCCACGGCAGCGTCAGCCTTGCCCCGGGGGCGAGGGTGGCGTGCAGGTAGGTGATCGGGGTGTGGGTGCTCCCGGGGCCGACGTGTCCAGCGAGCTGCCCGGCGATGACGCGCACCAGCGTGCCGCCGTCGTCGCTGGAGAGCAGGGCCACGTCACGGGCGCGGATGTCCTGGTATCGGGGTGGCACCCACTTGAGCGCCCGCGGCAGGTTCACCCACAGCTGCGTGCCGTGGAACAACCCACCAGCGGTCACCAGCGCCTCCGGGGGTCGCTCGATGTGCTGAATGCCCGCACCGGCGGTCATCCACTGCGTCGCCCCGTCGGTGATCACACCACCGCCACCGGTGGTGTCCTGATGCTCGAACACCCCGTCAATCATGTAGGTGACGGTCTCGAAGCCCCGGTGCGGATGCCACGGAGTGCCCTTGGCCTCACCCGGGGCGTACTCGACCGCCCCCATGTGATCCAACAACACGAACGGATCAGCGTGCGACAACTCCGCGGTCGGGAAGGAACGCCGGACCGGGAAGCCCTCCCCTTCCAGAGTGCGCAGGGTCGTGACGACCTGGGCCACCGGACGCCAGGCGGTGCCCTCCTCAGGCAGGCGCGCCAGGCGCGGCAGTGCCATGGTGTCAGCGGTAACGGCAGGCATGACGTTTCTCCCTCCCAGAAGAACGGCGGTGGTGGTTCGGATGCTCGGTGAACCAGCGAGCATCCCGCTCAGTAGCCTTTCAGACGGCGCCCTGCCGGACCAGGCGCCGCGCTCCAGCGCCTGATCAATGAGCCGGCGGACCAACTCCGCTGCCGAGATGCCCTCGGCGGCGGCGCGAGCGGCGAAGGCAGAGTGATTCGTGGTGGCGATTGATATAGTTATCGCCTAACCTCTTCTTAGCTGGCATATCCCAAGCGGGAGGCGGGCACCGGGAAGGGACGACCGTGCAGAAGATCCTTGATGCCATTCTCACCGACGACCTTGACGACCTCGGCGAGCTGCCGGTACCGGAAAGCTACCGGGGAATCACGGTCCGCGCTGATGAGGCAGACATGTTCACCGGAATGCCCAGCCGGGACAAGGACCCGCGCCGGTCCCTGCACCTGGACGAGGTACCGGTGCCGGAACTGGGTCCAGGCGAGGCGCTGGTCGCCGTGATGGCCAGCGCCATCAACTACAACACCGTCTGGACGTCGATCTTCGAACCGCTGCCCACCTTCGGGTTTCTCAAGCGCTACGGCCGCACCTCCCCGTTGGCCTCCCGGCACGACCTGCCCTACCACGTGGTCGGCTCGGACCTGGCCGGCGTGGTGCTGCGCACCGGAGCCGGGGTGAACGCCTGGCGACCGGGCGACGAGGTGGTGGCGCACTGCCTGTCCGTCGAGCTGGAACACCCCGACGGGCACAACGACACCATGCTCGACCCCGAGCAACGCATCTGGGGTTTCGAGACGAACTTCGGCGGTCTCGCCGAGCTCGCCTTGGTCAAGTCCAACCAGCTGATGCCCAAGCCGGCCCATCTCACCTGGGAGGAGGCCGCGAGCCCGGGTTTGGTCAACTCGACGGCCTACCGGCAGTTGGTGTCCCGCAACGGCGCGGACATGAAGCAGGGCGACACGGTGCTCATCTGGGGCGCCTCGGGCGGCCTGGGCTCGTACGCCACCCAGATGGCGCTGGGTGGCGGCGCCATTCCGGTCTGCGTGGTCTCCAGCCCCGAGAAGGCCGAGATCTGTCGGCGAATGGGCGCCGAGCTGGTCATCGACCGCAACGCTGAGGGCTACAAGTTCTGGCGCGACGAGCACAACCAGGACCCCAAGGAGTGGAAGCGGTTCGGCGCGAAGATCCGCGAGCTCACCGGCGGTGACGACCCCGACATCGTGTTCGAACACCCGGGGCGGGAGACGTTCGGCGCCAGCGTGTACGTCACCAAGAGGGGCGGCACGATCGTCACCTGCGCCTCCACCTCCGGCTTTATGCACGTGTTCGACAACCGCTACCTCTGGATGAACCTCAAGCGGATTGTGGGCTCGCATTTCGCTAATTACCGTGAAGCGTGGGAGGCCAACCGGCTGATCGCCAGGGGCAAGGTCCACCCGACGCTGTCCCGTGTCTACCTGCTGGAAGAGACCGGGCAGGCCGCCCATGACATGCACCGCAACATCCACCAGGGCAAGGTCGGTGTGCTGTGCCTGGCCCCCGAGGAGGGGCTGGGCGTGCGCGACCCCGAGCTTCGCGAGGCCCACCTGGCCGATATCAACCGCTTCCGGGGAGTCTGACACCCGCCTATCGGCTCACCGGGCGTCACCAGCACCCGAGTAACCTGGCGGTATGGGCTCAGTCGATGATCGTGATCTGCTTCCGATGAGATCCATGCTCGACATCGTCCGCCGGGGGTACGACTGCGCGCAGGTCGACTACCAGCTCGAGCAGCTGCGGGCCGATCTGCGGATCGCGGCGGCGGACCGGGATGCCGGGGCCGCGCAGGCCGCGGAACTCGCCCGGGCGCTGGAGACGGCTCGCGGCGAGATCGATGACCTGCGCGCCCAGGTGAAGCGGCTCGCCGCGCCACCCACCACCGTCGAGGGCATGAGCGAGCGCGTGGCGCGGATGCTGCGCAGCGCCCAGGACGAGGCCGCCGAGACCATCGCCAAGGCCACCAAGGCGGCAGACGCGATCAGGACCGGCGTGGAGCGCGAGGCGGACGGGCTGCGCGCCCGCTACGAACAGATGATCGACCAGGCGCAGCAGCGGCGATCAGCGATGGAGGCCGAGAACGAGCGTGCCATCGCCGACGCGCGTCAGCGGGGTGCGGAGATCGTGGCGCTGGCACAGCAGCGGGCCGAGCGGCTCGACGCCGAGTCGGCCGCCCGTCGGCGCCAAGCCGAGGACGACTTCGACATCACCCTGTCGGTCCGCCGCCGGGACGCGACCCGCGAGCTGGCGCGGGAGGAGTCGAGCAGCAAGACCGAGGCGAAGCGGCGCATCGACGAGGCCACCGACGTGGCCCGCCGCCTGGTGACCGAGGCCGATCAGGCGGCCGTCGCCAGGGTACGGGAGGCCACCCGGCAGGTGGAGGCGCTGCGAACCCTGCGCCGCCAGCTCACCGGCCAGCTACAGTCGGTGAGTTCGAAGCTGGACGAGGCGTTGCGGCGGCTGACGCCCGCTCTGGAGGAAGATGCCGTCCTCGCCGCAGAGCAGGCTGCGCCGAGCTGACGGCGCCTCACCATCGCCAGCGCCTCACCAGTATCCGCCGCCTCACCAGTGTCTGCGGGTGGGCGTCCGGCGCGTGCGCGCGGTCCAGCAGCCGGCGTGCCAGTGTCGCCGATCGGCCGACGATCCCTCCTGCCCTGCCGGCCAGGCCACCACGTGCGCGGTGCCGGGCTTGACCTCATGGTCACAGCCCGGGCAGCGGTAGCTCTTGACCGTCTGCTCACCAGGCACCGCCCGGACCAGCCACTCCCCGTCTGGGCCATTCTCCGGTTGCGCCCAGCCCGCCCCACCCACCGCCGGAGGCGGGACGGCGCCGCGAGCGCGGCGCGGAAGGTTACGGCGAGGCATAACAACCCACGGTAGCGCTGTACTCCGCAATCCGTGCCGTGGGGGATGATCACGGTTTGTGTGCCGGAAACGACACGGGATGTCGCTGATGGCACACAAACCGTGATCATGCGGGCGTAAGCCCGACCAGCAAGCGGTTGGTGCGCTGGCAGCAGGTCTCCGCACGGCCGAGTGTCAACTGGTGGATACGAGGTCCGCGATGTCGGTGTGTAGTTGAGCCAGACCCGGGTCGAAAGTGGCTAGCCGACCCGCAACGCTTGCCATCATGACCTTCATGGGGCGTGACGGTTGCGTGCGGCTGTTGATGTTATTGGACACTCCGAACTTCTGGCGCGGGTGTGCGATCGCGGGCACACCCGCCCGGATGGTCTTTCTGGCCGATGCGCTGCACTGGAGTGGGATTGAGGTGGCCTGGGTGGTGTGCGACCGTGGTGTCGGGCCAGCGGAGCTGCCACTGGCGGGCGGCGGGTGGTTGGTTCATCCAGAGGTGTTCTACGACTCAGCGCGGTGACTTGCCTCAGTGGTGGCGGGATTTGCGCCAGATCTGGTGGTGGTGACAGATGCGGAACTGGCGGTGGCGACCCGAGCGCTAGCCGACGAGGTGAGTGCACGGCTGGTCTACGAGGCGCACGACGACGAGATGGCACTGTCGGCGTCGCTGGGGGAACCAGCGCAGTTGGTGGCGCTGCGCGGCACGTGGCAAGCAGCGGCGGTAGCGACAGCTGACTACGTGATTGCACTCACCGAAGCCAATGCGATCACAATGCGTGGCTACGGTGTCCCGTCTGAGCGGCTTCTAGTGCTGCCTAAGGGGGTCAAGATCACCGCTCGCACCGAGTGGGGTCCGGATGCCGAGGCGCATCGACTGCTCTTCGTGGGCAACCTGCACTATCAGCCGAATGCGGAGGCGGCTACAGCACTGATCGCGATGGTGGCGCGGCTGCGCGCCCACGGCATGCTGGTACGCGCGCGGATCGTCGGCCGGGGGCCCGCTCCGGCGTTGGGCTCACCTGAGGTAGTACTGCGTGGACCGGTCCCCGAGCACCGGTTCGACGCCGAGTTCCGTGGGATCAGTCTCGCGGTGGCTCCGTTGGCCGCAGGAAGCGGAATGAAGATGAAGATGCTGGATTACCTGGCCGCTGGGCTGCCGGTGCTGGCCACCCGCGAGGCGGTGGCCGGCCTGCCTCCGCAGTGCCGGGCGTGGTGGTTTGCGATGACCTGGCTGCCTGGCCTGAGCGGATTATCGAGCTGTTGGCGGTCCCTAGCCAGCTGGCTGAACTGGGCTGCGCGGGCCGCCGATTCGTTGAACAGCATCATGACTGGAAAGATCTTGCGGCGTAGGCGGTGAGCGCCTACCGCGCCTGGTGCACCCAGCCAGCGCCGCCACGGCGGCGCGTTGCGGTACCAGCCAGCTCGGGCGAGCCACTGTGGCAGTCCGAACACAGGCGGCAGGGCGCGCTTGGCCTGCCCCGGGCGACCGTCGCGGCTCCGGTCGTGGTGCTGGACGGGATGCGGTGTTAATCATGTCCGAGCACGAATTCGACGGGCACGTGGTGGGGTTCATCGTGGACGCGCAGCGCGAAGTAGCCGAGGAGATCGGCATCTACTTCGCGCGCAGCACCTCGGCCCGGACGGACAGAGTCCGGCTGGTGCTCACTGCCGACGCTGCGCGCTTGCACCGTCAGGTCGAACAGGTGACTAGTCGTCCCGCGCTGGGCAGCGCGTCGGGGCACCCACAGACGCGCTACCGCTGGTGGTCCCCGCAGCCGGATGTCCAGCTGCTGATCCCGGATACGGGACCAGCACATCTGATCGAGGCCGATGGCTCGGTGGGCGTCACCGTGACGGTGTGGGCCGCCGAGCTGGCGACGCTGGCGCGCACCACGATCCGGATCATGCGGGAACTGCTGATCCGCAGTGTCGAACGAGACGGCGGAATTCTCGGTCACGCCGCAGCTGTCGTGATTGCCGGTCGAGCGGTCGTCCTGGCCAGCCGTCCCGGCTCCGGCAAGACGACGGTAGCGCTCACCCTGGCCGACCGCCACGGGGCCGCGCTGTGTGCCGCCGACCGATGTCTACTACTTCCCGACGCGTCCTGCGGGTGGCGCGCGCTCGCGGTCCCCTTGGCGTGGCGCATCGCGCCCGGCACCGTCCGAGCCCTTTCCGCGCTCGCGACCGCCGTGACCCATAGGTTCACCGGGCACCGCGGACCGGGGCTGTACGAGGGCAAGCACGAGTTTGTCACCGGAGAACTCGCCACCCTGCTCAACGTTCCAACGACCCCCGTGGCACCCGGCGCCGTCATCGTCGTGCTTGACCACGCTCCCGCGCAGCTCGCCGGCCTCGTGCCTGTCGCGCCCGACGGGCGCGACAGTGCCGTACTGGCTACCATGCTGCGCCGCGAAGATGCCTTGTTCACCACCGACTGGCTCGGCCTACCCACGTTGCCTGCCAAAACACCGACGGCGACGGAAGCCACTGGTGCGGCCTTAGCCGCAACGTTCTCCATCTACCGTGGCAACTGGGCCAGCCACACCGAGCTTGCCACGTTGGCCGAGCTGGTCGTAGGCCTGCCCGAACTCACCAGTGGCAGGAGCTGATGCCTGGGGTGATCTTGGCTGGGATTTCTGGCGCGGGCAAAACCAGCACATACCAGCGGCTGCTCGCGGTACTGGCGCAACGGCAGCAGGAGACCTTCGAGCATCGTCTGGCCACCCTCAACATCGCGTTGGTGCTGCTGTCTGTGCCCGACGAACGGGTGCTCGAACAGTGCGTGCACTCCACCCGCGCCACCCGCGGCGAGGGGTGGGCGCGGCACCTTTCCGCCCTGGGTGAGGATGACGAGGCTCGCGCCGAGTATTTCCGTGCCGCGCAACGCAGACTCTGCCATTGGGCACTCCACTCACCACTGCCCACGCTGAACATCGATACCTCGGAGCGGCAGTGGGACGACTACGCTCGCGCCGCCGCCGACTACGTCACTGCACTGACCCGGTCAGCCTAGCCGTGGATGCTCCTCCATCCAGCCACTGCGCTAGCCGACGCTGGTAGTCGGTGAACGTAGCAGTGTCGCCGACCTGCTGCCAATACAGCAACCCGGACAACCACTCCAGACCCGCGGATACCCACTGGCGCCGGGCGAAATCCTGCAGCGCACCGCCCGCGCTGTGGTAGCCGTCCCAAAACGGCTCCGCGATATCGGGTTGGGGCTCGAACACCCACATCGCGAGCTTGACGGCATCAGCTGCCGGATCCCACCAGCGAGCGTGTTCACAATCCAGCACGCCCGCAAACCGTCCACTGCGCACAACGACGTTCGGCAGGTGCAGATCCAGATGAGTGAACGCCGGCCGTACCAGCGAGCCGACCTCGTCGGCCGCCGCACACACACGACGCCCTGCCGCAGCGGCCGTCCCGGGATCCAACACACCCGCCACCGAATGAGCGACCATTAGTTTCTCGACCCAAGCCGCGACGACCTCGGCCCACGACACCCCGGTCGGGTGCCCGGTGAACGCCGATGCCCGCACCGCATGCAGCAACTCGGCCAGCTCGGCTCCCCCCAGCCAGCCGGCTCGGTGCATCAGCACATGACGGCGCACAGTGGCCAGCTCGGGATGTCGCATCGGAATCTTTACCAGGACACCACCGCCATCACAGACCATCGATACGGGAGAGAGCGATAAGGAATGACCGGCACTGTTACCACGAATATCGAGGTGATCGCTCGCCTCCTGATCCTGACCCCAGGGGGAGCGCTGGTGGTGCGCCAGCGTGGCAAGAACTGGGGCTTCCTACTGGGAGGACACGTCGAACACGGTGAAACCGCCGTCGACTCGGCGATTCGCGAACTCCGTGAAGAAATTGGACTCACTCTCGCCCCCGAAGTCATCGAACGAGCTGGTGTCGTCGAGCATGCTTACACTGAAGACGGCGAATACCACCACGAGATCAACGTCGTGTTCACCGCCACCCTCGATAGCGACCACATCCCCAGCAGTCTCGAAGACCACCTTGAAACCCTCATCGTACCCATGGAACAGTTCGGTGACTTCGCACTGCGCCCCGCTCCACTCAAAGACGCTCTGCTCGGCTGGCTGGCCAACCGCACCCCATTCTTCTCACCGCTTCCCGCCACGGCGGGTTAGCGAACTCTACGACCAAAAACACCTACCCCTACGCCGGGTTGACTCACGGACTTTGCCATGGCCATTCGTTGAAAGGCAATAGATCTCGTACCATGGCCGAGGTGTCCCTACCCAGTATCACGTCGGTGTCAAGATTGGCCGAGTCAATCTGGCGGATGAACTCCCTGCAGCGTCCGCAGGGTGGAATTATGTGCAGCACGCCCTCATTGTCTCGCCACACAGCAACGATCTTCGAAATCCGGTACTCACGAGCCGTAACCATCGCCGCGATGGCCGCATGCTCGGCACAGAACCCCGTGCCCGAGCCGGTGTTGATGCACACACCGGTGTAGATGTTGCCTACATCGGTGACCAGCGCAGCCCCTACATCACCAAAGATCCGACCGCCCACCCCATGCGGATTGAGCACCGCCTGGGCGGAGGTGATGAGCTCATCGTTGGTCGCAGTCACCACTGGTGGAAGCTACCATCGACGTCGCCGACCCACGCCCAGCCTTCCGCCGCGTCACCCTCGACGCGATACCCTCGCCGCGCGCGGCATGGTCCGCCTGTCCGTCGATCATTCTTGACGATGTCCCGGTTCAGGGCCCCGGCTGGTGGGCGCGCTCGTAGAGGGCGGCGAGTTCAGGTTCGCGGGCGGTCCTGAGCAGAAGGGTGACCATGGGGTCGACCGGCGGAACAGGTTCGGCTTCCAGCGAGGCGAGGATGGTGTCGACCGCCTCGAGTGGAACGCTGGACCGGACCAGCGACTCCACTAGCTGGGCGTTGCGCACCCGGTGAGCAGGACTGAGCGCAGTGTCGATGTGCGCTCGGCGCTCGGCGTGGGTGTCGGCTTCGCTGGGGTGCGCGACGGTCGCCTCGGAGTAAGCGGCCACGGCTTGGTGGATGGCGTCCAAGGACCTGGGCCCGAGGTTGCGCAGCTTCATCAACGCTTCGTCGGGGACGGCCGCGAGATCCTCCAAAGTCGTGACTCCCTCCCGGGCCAGCAGCTTGTAGGCGCGGTGGCCCAGCGTCGGCTCGGCGACCGCGAGCGGGGTTCGCGTCGCGGGCATCGGGTGCAGTGTCCAGCCAGCGACGCCAGCACGGAGTAACTCCCGGAAGAACTCGGCGAGCTTGCTGGTGCCGACGACGTGCACCACGCGCCCCGGGCGGCGGTACACCAGCGTCCTGCCCCCGGTGCCGTTGCCCGACGCCACCCACGCCGCCGCCGAGTAGCAGCTGTAGGGATGACTCTCGAACTCGCGGAGTACCTCCCGCAGCGCCTCCTCGGGGCTTGCGTCGGCCGGGTCAGGACCAAGGGCGTACGGCCAGGGCCCGGCGCCTTCGACGCACAACCGCACCAGCTCGTCCTGCAGATCCACGACCACTCCCTCCCCAGCGCGAAGATACATGACTCTCCGCGATCAGCCGAGGAGGCCGGCTTTGCCAAGGCTCGTGAGTGGCATTGAGTGCTATGACACTGTTTGCCACTCACGTGTAGTCGCGGAACCCCTTGCGGGTCTTGCGGCCCAGCAGGCCGGCTGTGACCAGGTGCTCCAGCAAGGGTGCCGGGGCGAAACCCGGCTCGCGGAACTCCCGGTAGAGGCTGCGCTGGATGGCCAGTGAGACGTCCAGGCCCACCACGTCGAGCAGCGCGAAGGGGCCCATCGGCAGCGCGGCGCCGACCTTCATCGCGGTGTCGATGTCGTCCGCGCTGGCGTAGTGCGCCTCCAGCATGCGCACCGCGTCGTTGAGGTAGGGGAACAGCAACGCGTTGACGATGAACCCGGCGCGGTCGCCGCAGGTCACCGGCACCTTGCCCAACGAGCGGGCGAGCCGACGGGCGGTGGCCGCCACCTCGGCCGTGGTGGCGATGGTTTCCACCACCTCGACAAGCTTCATCACCGGGGCGGGGTTGAAGAAGTGCATCCCCACCACATCACTGGGGCGGCAGGTCGCGGCCGCGCACTCGACCACCGGTAGCGAGGAGGTGGTGGTGGCCAGGATCGCACCCGGCTTGCACACCTCGTCCAGCGTGGCGAAAATCCCGCGCTTGACGTCCAGCTCCTCGGCCACCGCCTCGACCACCAGGTCGACGTCGGCGAAGTCGTCCAGCGAGGTGGTGGTGGAGATCCGCCCGAGGGCGGCGTCGCGGTCGGGCTCGGAGAGCTTGCCGCGGCCCGCGGCCTTGTCCAGCGAGCGCGTGACCGCCGCGACCGCCGCGTCGGTCCTGCTCTTGCTTCGGCCCCGGACGATCACCTCGTGCCCGCCCCGGGCCAGCACCTCGACGATGCCGGTGGCCATGGTCCCGGTGCCCACCACGCCGACCGTGCCGATCGGGCGGGTCCCGACGCTGGAATCCGCGTCGGCGGGGGTAGCGGCATCGGGCACCACCGTCGAAGAGTCCTGCCCCGCGTAGGTGTAGAAGCCCCGACCCGACTTCCGGCCGAGCAGCCCGGCGGTGACCATCTGCTTGAGCACCGGCACCGGCGCGTGCAGCCGGTCGGCGGACTCACGGTACAGCGCGTCCAGGATCTCGTACGCGGTGTCCAGGCCGATCAGATCCAGCAGCGCCAGCGGCCCCATCGGGTAGCCGCAGCCGTAGCGCATCGCGGCGTCGAGGTCCTCCCGGGTCGCGTAGCGCTGCTCGAACATGCGCGCCGCGTGGTTGAGGTAGCCGAACAGCAGCCCGTTGGCGATGAACCCGGCCCGGTCCCCGACCACCACCGGGGTCTTGCCCAGCGACTGCGCGAGTGCGGTGACGTCGCTGATGACCTCCGGATCGGTGACCACGGTGCGCACCACCTCGACCAGGTTGAGCACCGGTGCCGGGTTGAAGAAATGCAGCCCGACGACCCGCTCCGGTCTCTTGGTCTGCACCGCGAGCTGAGTGATCGACAGGCTGGAGGTGTTGGACGCGAGCACCACATCGCCCGGCACGATCCCGTCCAGCTCGGTGAAGATCCGGCTCTTGAGGCCCAGGCGCTCAGGCACGGCCTCGATGACCAGGTCCACGTCGGCCAGATCGGCCAGCTTGGTGGTGAAGCTGATCCGGTCGAGCAGCTCGCGGCGGGCCGTCTCGTCGAGCTTGCCGCGTTGCAGGGCGCGCGCGGTGGAGTGCTCGAGATGCCCCCGACCCCGGGTCACGCCCTGGTCATCAACCTCGACCGCCATCACGCCGAGCCCGGTGCGGGCGAGCACCTCGGCGATCCCGGCACCCATCGTGCCCATGCCCACCACGCCCACCGTCGTGATCGATATCGCCATCTGTGTGCCTCCCGCGACGTGGTCGCCGACGCCGAGCTCAGCGACCGTAGAGGACCCGCACGATCCGCAACAGCAAGCCCATCGCCCAGCTGGGGCGGGAGAAGGTGAGCACCGACACCGCGGGCGGGAACCGGCGGCGGGTGACGGCCTTGGCGCGAGTGAACTCGCGCAGGCCGTCGGCACCGTGGATTCGCCCGAATCCGGAGTCACCGACCCCACCGAAGGGCAACGAGGGCACTGCGGCATAGGAGATCACGCTGTTGACGGAGACCATTCCGCACCGGAGCCGGGAGGCGATCTCCGCGCCTCGGCGCCCGGAGAAGACCGCAGCACCCAGTCCGTAACGGCCGGCGTTGACCCGCGCCACCGCGTCGTCCAGGGTCGCGACCCGGTGCACCGTGAGCGTCGGGCCGAAGGTCTCCTCGGTCACCGCGATCGAGGTCTCCGGGACGTCGGTCAGCACGACCGGCTCCACGTAGGGCGGTCGGATCGACTCCGCGCCGCCGACCAACGCGGTGCCACCCCGGGCGAGCGCGTCGTCGAGGTGATCGCGAATCACCTCGACCTGGGCCGGTCTGGTGATCGGGCCCAGATCAGCGCTCGGCTCACCACCGATCCGCAGCCGTCGGGTCGCAGCGACGACCCGCTCGGTGAACTCCCGGGCGACGTCGTCGACGACGTACACCCGCTCCACCCCGACGCAGGTCTGCCCCGCGTTGGCCATCGCTCCCCAGACCGCGGCGTCGGCGGCCGCGGCGAGGTCGGCGTCGGAGTCGACCAGCAGCGCGTCGGTGCCGCCGCATTCCAGCACGACCGGAGTGAGCGTCTCGGCGCAGGTCGCCATCACCTTCTTCGCGGTGCCCGAGGAGCCGGTGAACGCCAGCTTGTCCACCCCGGCCCGGCACAGCGCCGCACCGGTCTCGCCGAAACCGGTGACGACCTGCAGAATCGGGTGCTCAGGCACCACCGCGGCGAGGCTCTCGGCCAGCGCCCGGCCCACGCCGGGAGTCAGCTCGCTGGGCTTGAACACCACGGCGTTACCGGCGGCGAGCGCGTAGCCGATCGACCCCATCGGGGTGTGGGCGGGATAGTTCCACGGCCCGATCACGCCGATCACGCCGTAGGGCTGGTACTCCACCGTCGAGGCCTCCTGGAGCATCAACAGGCCCGAGGCCACTCGACGGCGGCGCAGCACCTTCTCGGCGTTGCGCGCGGCCCAGTCCAGGTGCGCGACCACCAGCACGCATTCCATCCGGGCGTCATCCCGCGGCTTGCCGGTCTCAGCGGTGATCAGCCCCGCCAGCTCGTCGATCCGCCGGACCAGTGCGCGGCGCCAGGTCAGCAGCCGGTGGCGGCGCTGCGCGAACCCGAGCCCGCCCCACCACACGGCCGCCTCCCGGGCGCGACCGACGATCGCCCGCACCGCCGCCTCGTCATCCACCTGGTGGTAGGCGATGACCTCGCCGGTTCGCGGGTCCAACGACGGGAAACGGGTCTCCTCGTCGCTGGTCTGCGGCTGGCTGCTGCCCACGCTCTGCGCCATCGTCGTCACCCTCCCCCGCGTCGGCCTACACCCGCAGAGTACGGGCACCGCGCCGAACGTGCGGCCCTCAGAACAACCGCAGCTCGACGCTCTCGGCACCGCGCAACTCGTCGTAGTCGACGGTGACACAGCGGATGCCGCGGTCGGTGGCGAGCGTGTGCGCCTGGGGCTTGATCTGCTGGGCGGCGAACACTCCGCGCACCGGGGCGAGTTGCGGGTCACGGTTGAGCAGATTCAGGTACCGGGTGAGCTGCTCCACGCCGTCGATCTCGCCCCGGCGCTTGATCTCCACCGCCACCGTCACGCCGTCGCCGTCCCGGCACAGCAGGTCGACCGGCCCGATCGCGGTGGGGTATTCACGGCGGATCAGGGTGAACCCAGCGCCCAGCGTCGCGGTGTGCTCGGCGAGCAGGGCCTGCAGGTGGGCTTCGACGCCGTCCTTGACCAGCCCGGGATCCACTCCGAGCTCGTGGTGTGACTCGTGCACCACCTCGTCGATCTCGATGATCAGTTGCTCACCGGCCCGGTTGGTGACCGTCCAGCGTCCCGGCTGCTCGGTCAGCGTGCACGGCGGGCTCATCCAGTTCAACGGCTTGTAGGCACCGCCGTCGGCGTGCACACTCACCGATCCGTCCGCCTTGACCAGCAGCAGCCGCGGCGCCATCGGTAGATGCGCGGTCAGGCGACCGACGTAGTCCACTTGGCAGCGGGCGATCACGAGGCGCATTTGTGCACGCTAGCGTGCACCCGTGAGTGGCGATGCGAGTGATAGGTCCCATCGCCACTCACGGGTTATACACAGCCTGGCGCTTTGCGAGGAACGCCGACATGCCCTCCTTGGCGTGTGCGGTCTGCGAGGCTGCGGCCATCACCTCCAGCGCGATGGCGTAAGCGTCGTCTTCGGGCCGGTCCAGCTGCGCGTAGAGAGTCTGCTTGCCCAGCGCCTTGCTGGTCCGGCTACCGCGGGTGGCGCGGGCGAGCAGGTCGTCCACGGCGGCGTCCAGCTCGGCGTCCGGGACTGTCCGGTTGACCAACCCCCAGTGCGCGGCGGTGCGCGCATCCACCACGTCGCCGGTCAGCGCCATCTCCATCAACCGCTTGCGCCCGATCGACCGGGCCACCGGAACCGCGGGGGTGTGGCAGAACCAGCCGCCCCGGCCGCCGGGCAGCGCGAAACCCGCCGACTCGGCCGCCACCGCGAGATCGCAGGAGGCCACCAGTTGGCAGCCCGCCGCGGTGGCCAGCGCGTGCACCCGGGCGAGGACGACCTGCGGGACCGACTGGATGGTGCGCATCACCTCGGTGCACAGCGTCAGCAGCTCCCGGACCCCGGCGAGGTCGCGCGCTGCCACGTCGGCGAAGTCGTGACCCGCCGAGAACACTTTTCCCTCGGCGCCGAGCACGATGCCCGTGGCGTCTGACCGCCCCGCGTCGCTCAACGCGTCGCACAGCTCAACAAGATGGTCAGCAGACAGCGCGTTGCGCCGCTGCGGACGATTCATCGTGATCCGGACAGTCTCCCCGTCCCGCTCAACCTTCATACCTCAACGGTAGGTCTTAGGGACGCTCCTGGCCCCTACCGCGGATGAGGTCCACGATCTGGTCCATGATGTCGGTGAGTTCGAAGTCTTTCGGGGTGAACACTTGGGCCACGCCGTGGGCGCGCAGCGACTCGGCGTCCTGGGGCGGAATGATCCCGCCGACCACCACGGGCACGTCGCCGGCACCCGCCACGCGCAACCCGTCGACCACCGCGGGCACCACCGCCAGGTGCGAACCGGAGAGCACCGACAAGCCGACCACGTGCACATCCTCGGCCACCGCGGCCGCGACGATCTCCGCCGGAGTGAGCCGGATGCCCTGGTAGATCACCTCGAAACCGACGTCGCGGGCCCGGACCGCCACCTGCTCGGCGCCATTGGAGTGCCCGTCCAGGCCAGGCTTGCCGACCAGCATCCGCAACCGCTCACCCAGTTCCTCGCCCCGGGCGCGCACTCGGTCCCGGACGCGCGCGATCGCCTCGCCGGCCTCGCCGGCGGTCTGACTGTCGGCTCCGCCGACGGCAGCCGACGCGCCGGCGATCCCGGTCGGTGCCCGGTACTCGCCGAACACCTCGCGCAGCGCCCCGGCCCACTCCCCCGTGGTGACGCCCACCCGGGCGCAGGCCATCGACGCCTCGACCAGGTTGGCGTCGGTCGTGGCGGCCCGCGCCAACTCGCACAACGCCTGGCCTGCCGCAACGGGGTCCCGGCCAGCCCGCCAGGCCCGGATCGCCTCGATCACCCGGGCCTCGGCCGCCGGGTCGACGGTCTCGATGGCCCCGTCACCGTCAGCCTGCAGCGGGCTGGGGTCGGTCTCGGTGAACCGGTTCACCCCGACGACCACATCCTCACCGTCCTCGACCCGGCGGCGCCGCGCGGCCAGCGAGGACACCAGCTGGGACTTCATGTATCCGGATTCGACGGCGGCGATCGCCCCACCCATGCCCTGCACCCGGTCGATCTCCGCCCGAGCGCCGGCGGCGATCTCCGCAACCCGCGCTTCGACAACACGCGAGCCCTCGAACAGGTCCTCGTACTCCAGCAGGTCGGTCTCATACGCCAGCACCTGCTGCATCCGCAGCGCCCACTGCTGGTCCCAGGGCCGGGGCAGGCCCAGCGCCTCGTTCCAGGTCGGCAGCTGCACCGCGCGGGCCCGTGCGTCCCGGGACAGCGTCACCGCGAGCATCTCCAGCACGATGCGCTGGGCGTTGTTCTCCGGCTGCTGCTCGGTCAGCCCCAGCGAGTTGACCTGCACGCCGTACCGGAAACGGCGCAGCGTGGGATCCGCCACACCGTAACGGTCCCGGCAGGTCTCATCCCACAGCCGTCCGAAAGCGCGCAGCTTGCACATCTCCTCGACGAAGCGGACCCCGGCGTTGACGAAGAACGACATCCGCCCGACGACGGTGGCGAAGCCCTCCGAGGCGACCTGTCCGCAGTCGCGCACCGAGTCCAGCACGGCGATCGCCGTGCACATGGCGTAGGCGATCTCCTGTACCGGAGTCGCGCCCGCCTCCTGCAGGTGGTAGCTGCAGATGTTGATCGGGTTCCACTTCGGCATGTGGTTGACCGTGTAGACGACCATGTCCGTGATCAACCGCAGGCTCGGTCTCGGCGGGAAGACGTAGGTGCCCCGGGACAGGTACTCCTTGATGATGTCGTTCTGCGTGGTACCCGACAGGTGCGCCAAGTCGGCCCGGTGCTCCTGGGCAACCGACGCGTAGAGCGCCAGCAGCCACATGGCGGTGGCGTTGATCGTCATCGACGTGTTGGCCCGCGCCAGCGGGATGCCGTCGAACAACGTGCGCATGTCGCCGAGGTGGCTGATCGGCACGCCGACCTTGCCGACCTCGCCGCGGGCCAGCTCGTGGTCGGGGTCGTAGCCGGTCTGGGTGGGCAGATCGAAGGCCACCGAAAGGCCCGTCTGGCCCTTGGCCAGGTTGCGTCGATACAACACATTGGACGTGCTCGCGGACGAGTGACCGGCGTACGTGCGCATCACCCACGGCCGGTCCCGCTCGCGGTCGCTGGGGTAGGGCATCGGCACCTCCTCACCGCTATGCCACGGCGACACTACTTGGGACACTACTGGCCAGTAACGAAATTGATGGGAAAGGACACCGCAGTGGACAGCACGATGATGGACGTCCCACTGACCGTAGGCATGATCATGCGCCATGGCACCACCGTGCACGGTGACGGCGAGGTGCTCACTTGGACCGGCGACGGTGTCCGCCGCGCGAGTTACGCTCAGGTGGGGCGGCGCGCCGCACAGCTGGCCGGGGCACTGCGCGGCCTGGGCGTCACCGGTGACCAGCGGGTGGCCACCTTCCAGTGGAACAACCAGGAGCATCTCGAAGCGTATCTGGCAATCTCCGCGATGGGCGCGGTGGTGCACACCCTCAACCCACGGCTAGCGCCCGATCAGGTGGCGTGGATCGCCAACCACGCGCACGACGACGTGGTGATCGTGGACGGTTCGCTGGTGCCGCTGCTGGCCCGCGCCCTGCCGAACATGACGACGGTCCGACACGTGATTGTGGTCGGCCGAGCCGACGAATCCGGGGCCGTCAGCCAGGCCGATACCTCCGCGCTGGAGGGCGCCGGTAAGCCGCTGCACTCCTACCACGAGGTGCTGGCCTCCGCACCGGAGGAGTTCGACTGGCCGACCGACATCGACGAGCGCTCCGCGGCCGCGATGTGCTACACGAGCGGCACCACCGGCAACCCCAAAGGGGTCGCCTACAGCCACCGTTCGGCCTACCTGCACACGATGTGCATCTGTACCGGCGAAGCCATGGCCCTGACGTCGGCCGACCGGATCCTGCCGGTGGTGCCGATGTTTCACGCGAACGCCTGGGGGCTGCCCTACGCGGCGCTGATGTCCGGCGCCAGCTTGATCATGCCGGACCGTTTTCTCCAGGCCGAGCCGCTGGTCAGGCTCATTGCGGCACAGCGCCCCACGTTCGCCGCCGCGGTGCCGACGATCTGGGGCGATGTGCTGCGCCACCTGCGCGAGCGCGGCGGGGACATGTCCTCGATCCGCCAGGTGCTCTGCGGCGGCTCCGCCGCTCCGCTGGCGCTGATCAAAGCGTTCGACGAGGAGCTGGGCGTGCGGATCACGCAGGCCTGGGGGATGACCGAGATATCCCCGATCGGCTCGATAGCCACCCCGCCGGTCGGCGCGCGGGACGAGGAGGTCTGGCGCTACCGGGCGGGCGCGGGGCGGCTTGTCGCCGGCGTGGAGGGTCGGGTCGTCGGCGACGATGATGATGTCGTGCTGCCGCGGGACGGGAGGTCGGTCGGCGAGATCCAGGTCCGAGGGCCGTGGGTCACCGCGCGCTACTACGAGGATGCCGAGGCCGGCGTGCAGGACGCCGCGAGGTTCCACGACGGCTGGCTGCGCACCGGCGACGTCGGCACCCTCGATGCGCTGGGCTACATCACCATCACCGACCGCGCCAAGGACGTGATCAAATCCGGTGGAGAGTGGATCTCCTCGGTGGCGCTGGAGAACCTGCTGATGGACCACCCGAAGGTCATCGAGGCCGCCGTGGTCGCCGTCCCGGACGACAAGTGGGTGGAGCGGCCGCTGGCCACCGTGGTCATCGCCGACGGCGAGCGGATCAGCGCCGCCGAGCTACGCGATCATCTCAGCGCCTCGGTGCCGGCTTGGCAGCTCCCCGAGCGCTGGTCGTTCGTCACCGAGGTACCCAAGACCTCCGTAGGCAAGTTCGACAAGAAGCTCATCCGGGCGCGCTACGCAAGCGGCGAACTCAGCGTGACACACCCGTGAGTGGCGATGCGAGCCATGGCTCGCATCGCCACTCACGGGTTGTCCACAGTTAGGCTGGGCGCTGTGGCTGTGCACCTCACGAGGATCTACACTCGCACCGGCGATGACGGATCGACCGGCCTCGGCGACTTCTCCCGGGTACCCAAGACCCACCCGCGGCTGGTCGCCTACGCCGACGTGGACGAGGCCAACTGCGCGCTCGGCGTGGCACTAGCGCTGGGAGCGCTGCCGCAACGCCTGATCACGGTGCTGCGGCGGGTGCAGAACGACCTGTTCGACGTGGGTGCCGATCTGTGCACTCCCATCGTGGAAAATCCGAAGTACCCGCCGCTGCGGATCGACGAGAGCTATGTCACTCGGCTGGAGGGCTGGTGTGACGAGTTCAACGCCGCGCTCCCGACGCTGGACTCGTTCATCCTGCCCGGCGGCACCCCGGGTGCTGCGTTGCTGCACACCGCGCGGGTGGTCACCCGGCGGGCCGAGCGGAGCACCTGGGCGCTGCTGGCCCACGACGCGCAGCGTTCCAACCCGCTGACCGCGCGCTACCTCAACCGGCTTTCCGACCTGCTGTTCATCCTGTCCCGCGTCGCCAACCCGGATGGCGACGTTCGCTGGAAGCCTGGCGGCGCAGACGAGTAGCTCACGAGGCCCCCTCACGAGGCCCATGGGTTGGTGCTGGGGGGTGCTGACTCCAGCCAGGACAGGAAACCGGTGAGGGCGTCCTGCCGCATCGCCAGTTCCAGCTCGTCGGCACCGGTGCGGCAGCGCAGCACGACGGACCCGCTGGGCACCGAGTAGCTCTCCGGCACTGTCGGCCCGCGTCGCTCCATGATCTGCAGCTGCTCCCGGTCGAGCACCCGGTCGGGGCCCGACCGCAGGCTGGAGAAGCGGAACCAGGCGAAACCGTCGCCCCGGTAGCGGCCAACCCCCTGGCGCCAGCCACGGCCCGCGTCATTCGGGCTCAACCGCAGCGCGACATCGACCCCGCCCCGACGAAGGCGCCAGAGGCGCCGAAACGCCCGCACACTGAGCACCAGTACCCCGGCTAGCAGGACCAACCCGACGATCTGTCCGATCTCCATGAAGGCCCACCACCCGCCTGGCAGGATCTCAGACGGCCTGGCCGAGCGCCTTGAGCCGCGCGGTGGCTCTGGCCCGTACCGAATCCGCGTCCGCTCCCGAGCCGGCGTTCGCGAGGGCGTCTCGGGCGGCCTGAGGGTCGATCTCGTCGGCGAGCTCAGCGGCCTCGGCCAGCACGCTCACCTTGTCCCCGGTGACCGACAGGAAACCGCCGAAGACGGCCGCCGTCACGATCTCGCGGTCAGTGGTGGTGACCTTGACGATCCCACCCTCGACGAGCTCACCGAGCAGCGGTGTGTGCCCGGGCAGGATGCCCAGCTCACCCACGGTGGTCTGGGCGAACACCGATGTCGCGTAACCGGACCACACCTGGCGCTCCACCGCGACGAGCTCGACGGACATCTCAGCCACTCGTGTCTCCCTAGCCTGTCATTACCTCCGGCGGATCTGGCATTGCCCCGGCGGATCCAGTGGAGTCTAACCGGTCAATTCTCCGCAGAGAGCTTCTGATACTTCGCCTCTAGGTCCTCCAGACCGCCACACAGGTAGAATGCCTGCTCGGGCATGTGATCGAAATCACCCTTACAGATTTTGTCGAAGGCCTCGATGGTCTCCTTCAACGGAACCGTCGAGCCCTCCTGGCCGGTGAACTGCTCGGCGGAGTACATATTCTGGCTGAGGAACCGCTCGATCCGGCGGGCCCGCTTGACGACGACCTTGTCCTCTTCGGTCAGCTCGTCCATGCCCAGGATGGCGATGATCTCCTGCAGCTCGTTGTACTTCTGCAGGATCCGCTTGACCTCCTGGGCCACCCGGTAGTGCTCCTCCCCCACGTACTGCGGGTCGAGGATCGTGGACGACGAGCTCAGCGGGTTCACCGCGGGGAAGATGCCCTTGGCGAACACCCCCCGGGAGAGCTCTGTGGTGGCGTCCAGGTGGGCGAAGGTGGTCGCCGGCGCCGGGTCGGTGTAGTCGTCGGCCGGCACGTAGATCGCCTGCATCGAGGTGATCGACCGACCCCGGGTCGAGGTGATCCGCTCCTGCAGCTCGCCCATCTCATCAGCCAGCGTCGGCTGGTAGCCCACCGCGGAGGGCAGCCGGCCCAACAGCGTGGAGACCTCGGAGCCGGCCTGGGTGAACCGGAAGATGTTGTCGATGAACAGCAGCACGTCGGTGTTCATCTCGTCGCGGAAGTACTCCGCCATGGTCAACGCGGACAACGCGACTCGCATTCTGGTGCCGGGCGGCTCGTCCATCTGGCCGAAGACCAGCGCGGTGTCCTTGAGGACGCCGGCCTCCTGCATCTCCAGGAACAGGTCGTTGCCCTCGCGGGTGCGCTCGCCCACGCCGGCGAACACCGACGTCCCACCGAAGTTCCGGGCCACTCGGATGATCATCTCTTGGATGAGCACCGTCTTGCCCACCCCGGCACCACCGAACAGGCCGATCTTGCCACCCTGCACGTAGGGGGTGAGCAGATCGATGACTTTCAACCCGGTCTCGAGCATCTCCGTCTGGCCCTCGAGCTGGTCGAACGGCGGCGGCTTGCGATGGATCTCCCAGCGGTCCCCGGTGAACTCGGTGTCCGGGGCGTCCAGGCACTGGCCCAGCATGTTGAACACGTGACCTTTGACCTGGTTGCCGACCGGTACCGAGATCGCCGACCCGGTGTCGGTCACCGGGGCGCCCCGGACCAGCCCGTCGGAGGGCTGCATCGCGATGGCGCGCACGGTGTTGTCACCGAGGTGCTGCGCGACTTCCAGCGTCATCGTCTTGCGCAGCGCTTCCAGCTCGACCCGCACCGTCAGCGCGTTGAACAGCCGCGGCAGCCGGCCCCGGGGAAACTCCACGTCCACCACCGGCCCGGCGACCCGCACCACGCGGCCGATCCCCGCCTCGGTGGCGGAGCCGGCGACGGTCGACTTCTCAGTTGTGCTCATCTCAGTTATCACTTCCCGTGGCGGACAGCGCTTCCGCGCCGCCGACGATCTCGCTGATCTCCTGGGTGATCAGGCCCTGACGGGCCCGGTTGGCCTCACGGGTGAGGTCCTGGATCAGTTCGGTGGCGTTGTCCGTGGCCGCCTTCATCGCCTGGCGACGGGCGGCCTGCTCCGATGCCGCAGCCTCCAGAAACGCCGCGTAAATCCTGGTGTTGACGTACTTGGGCAGCAGGTGAGCAAGGAGCTCATCGGCGTCGGGCTCGAACTCATACAGCGGTGCCGGGCCATCCGCGCGCGGCCGCTCTGGGTCCTGTTGGTTCCTGGGCTCGTTGCCAGCGGCGCTATCGTCGACGTACTCGACCACCAACGGCGCGATCCGGCGCGCCTGGGGCGTCTGGGTGAGCAGCGAGCGGAACTCGGTGTAGACGATGTGCAGCTCGTCCACGCCCGGCACGGGGGCCGATCCCTGGCCTGGTGGGGCGGCACCGTCCCGCGTACCGGCCAGGAACGCGCGCACCAAGGCGTCGCCAGCCGCGGCGGCGTCACGGTAGGAGGGTTTCTCGGAGAACCCGGTCCAGGACCGCTCGATCGGCCGCTCTCGGAACGCGTAGTAGCTCACCGCCTTGCGACCGGTCAGGTACAGCGTGACGGACTTGCCCTCCTCGCGCAGCAGCGCGTGCAGCTCCTCCGCGGCCCTGATCAGGTTGGCGTTGTAGCCACCGCACAAACCCCGGTCGCTGGTCACCACCAGGATCGCCGCCCGGGTCGGGTTCTCCCGCTCGACCAGCAGCGGGTTGTCCAGCGTGCCCGCAGCACTCGCCAGCGCGGAGAGCACCTTGGTGATCTCGCTGGCGTACGGGCGAGACGCCTCCACCCGCGCCTGGGCCCGGGCGATCCGCGAGGTGGCGATGAGCTCGCTCGCCTTGGTGATCTTCTTCGTGGACTGGACCGACCGGATCCGTCGACGGAGGACTCTGAGCTGCGCAGCCATTGTCCCATCACTTCTTCGGGGCGGGTTTGTTGACCTTGACCGATTCGCGCTCGACCTCGTCGGCGTCCATCGCCTTGGCCTCTTCTTCGCGCCCAGAGTGCAGGGCCGAGCCGTCCGCGGTGGTGAACTGCTTCTTGAACGCCGTCACCGCGTCCACCACCTGCTGTTCGGTGTCCGCGCTGAACTGCTTGCTCTCCCGGATCGTGTCCAGGATGCCCTGGTGGTGCTTGCGGACCTCGGCGAGGACGTCCGCCTCGAAGCGCCGGACGTCGGCCACCGCCACCTCGTCGAGGTGCCCGCGGGTCCCGAGGAAGATGGACACGACCTGCTCCTCGACCGGCACCGGCGCGTACTGCCCCTGCTTGAGCAGCTCGGTCAGCCGGGCACCACGCTCAAGTTGACGTCGGGAGGTGGCATCCAGGTTCTCCGCCCCGAACGCCGCGAACGCCTCCAGCTCACGGTACTGCGACAGCTCGAGGCGCAGCGTGCCGCCGACCGACCTCAGGGCCTTGATCTGCGCCGAGCCGCCGACCCGGGACACCGACACGCCGACGTTGATCGCCGGCCGGACACCCTGGTTGAACAGGTCGGACTCGAAGAAACATTGCCCGTCGGTGATGGAGATGACGTTGGTCGGGATGTAGGCCGAGATGTCGTTGGCCTTGGTCTCGATGATGGGCAGGCCGGTCATCGAGCCCGCGCCCAGCTCGTTGGACAGCTTCGCGCAGCGCTCCAGCAACCGCGAGTGCAGGTAGAACACATCACCCGGGTAGGCCTCCCGACCCGGCGGGCGGCGCAGCAGCAGGGACAGCGCGCGGTAGGCCTCGGCCTGCTTGGACAGGTCGTCGAAGATGATCAGTACGTGTTTGCCCTGGTACATCCAGTGCTGGCCGATCGCCGAGCCGGTGTAAGGCGCGATCCACTTGTAGCCGGCCGAATCCGATGCGGGCGCGGCGACGATGGTGGTGTAGGCCAGCGCCCCGGCATCCTCCAGGGTCTGGCGGACCGCCGCGATCGTGGTGCCCTTCTGGCCGATCGCCACGTAGATGCAGCGCACCTGCTTGGTCGGGTCACCGGTCGCCCAGTTCGACCTCTGGTTGAGGATGGTGTCGATGCACACCGCGGTCTTGCCGGTCTTGCGGTCACCGATGATGAGTTGACGCTGGCCGCGACCGATCGGAGTCTGCGAGTCGATCGCCTTGATGCCCGTCTGCAGGGGCTCCTTCACCGGCTGCCGGTCGATCACCGAGGGCGCCTGCAGCTCCAGTACCCGCTGTTCATCGGCGACGATGTCACCCAGGCCGTCGAGCGGGATGCCCAGCGGGTCCACCACCCGGCCGAGGAAGTTGTCCCCCACCGGCGCCGACAGGATCCTTCCGGTACGCCTGACCTCCTGGCCTTCCTCGATCTCCTCGAAGTTGCCGAGGATGACCGCGCCGATCTCCCGCACCTCGAGGTTGAGCGCGACACCGAGCACACCGCCAGGGAACTCCAGCAGCTCGTTGGTCATCGCAGAGGGCAGTCCCTCGACCCGGGCGATGCCGTCACCGGCATAGACGACCAGGCCCACCTCCTCCCGCGAGGTCGTGGTCGAGAAGGAGGTGACGTAGTTCTCGATCGCGCTCCGGATCTCGTCCGAAGAGATCGTCAGCTCCGCCATGGCTATTCAGTCCCTGCTCTCTTGCTCATCGTCATCGGGATATCCACTGGCGAGCCTGGCCCAGCCGGGCCGCCACGCTGCCGTCGATCACTTCGTCGCCCACTCGGATGACCAGGCCGCCGAGCAGCCCGGGGTCGAGGTCCACCTTGACCGAGATCGGTCGCTGGTAGATCCGGTCGAGGACGTCGACCAATCGCTGTTCCTGCTGCTCGGACAGGGGGCCGGCGGCGGTGACGTAGGCCACCGAGCGTTCCCGCCGGGCGGCTGCCCGGTCGACGAGCTCCTCGACGATCTCCTCGAGCGGGCGCTGTCTCGGCGCCCGGACCGCCTGCGCCAGCAGACGGCGGGTCACCGCGACGGTGCGGCCGGCCAGCACCGTGTCCAGTAACTCCAGCCGCCTCGGGGCGGGGGCGCTCTCATCACCCAACAGTGTCGCCAGGCGCGGTTGCCCGACCAGGATCCGACCGAATCGGAACAGCTCGTCTTCCACGTCATCTAGGCTGGTGTCCCGCTCGGCCAGCGCCAGGAGCGCCTGCCAGGCCAGCTCCTCGACTCCGTCGACCAGGTCCAGTGGTCGAGACCAGCGGGAGACCACCACGTCGCCCAGGAGCCCGAGGCTGATCGGGCTCACCCTGCCGCCGAACAGGCCCTCGATCATCTTTCGTCGGATCTGCTCGGGCGTCGCGGAATCGGCGAGATGCCGCCGGATCACCGGCTGCTCGCCGAGCACCACAGCGACGGCACCCAGGTCGTCCCCCACGCGGTCGCGGTCGTCGGCACCGGCTCCGCCGATCCGGCTCTCGAGCCGCTCCCGGGCCTTAGCCAATGCCGCCCTGCTGGCCGGCTGCATCAGCGCCTCCGGCGCGCGCTGGGTACCGACACAGCCCCCTCGGCGGCCACATTCTCTGGGCTCGCGATGCCCTGCAGCTCGTCCAGGAAGCGGTCCACCGTGCCGGCTCGCCGGGCGTCGTCGGCTACCGACTCACCGACGATGCGACCAGCCAGCGTCACCGCGAGCCTGCCCAGCTCGCCCCGCAACTCACGGACGACCTGCTCACGCTGGTTGGCCAGCTGCTCGGCGCCGCGCTCGCGGATCCGGGCGACCTCCTGCTCGGCCTGCTGACGCATCTCATCCTTGATCTCCTGCGCATCGGCCCTGGCCGACTCCCGGATCTTGGCCGCCTCGACCCGCGCCTGCGCCAGCGCCTCGGAGTAGCGGGCCTGCGCCTCGGCCAGGCGCTTGCCGGCCTGCTCGCTCTCGTGGATCTGCCGACGGACCATCTCCTGGCGCTCGCCCATCGCGCGTTTCACGGGGGGCGCCACGTAGCGCCAGATCACTCCGAGCACGATCAGGAAGATGACCAACTCGGCGAAGAACGTCGCGTTGGGGATCAGGAAGAGGTTGTCCCCGCCCTGCTCGGCCAGGTAGCTCGTACTCATGCAAACCCCTTAACAGTCACATCACTTGGCGAGCACGAACACGAACAACGCCATGAAGGCGAGGTTGATGAAGTACATCGCCTCCACCAGACCCACCGTCAGAAAGAAGATGGTGAACAGCCGACCCTGCGCTTCAGGCTGGCGGGCGACGCCCTGGACTGTCGCGGCGCCGGCAAGGCCGTCACCGATCGCCGCGCCGATCGCGCCGCCGGCCAGCGCCAGCCCGCCCCCGATGAAGGCGCCGGCCAGCTGGACCGAGCCGGTCGTGCCGCCCGCCGGCTGGTCAAGGAGCAGTGCGGAGAAACTCATGTCTTCCTCTCTATAGCCTGAAAGCTTGGTTTTGTGGTGCCTGATGGGAGCGCCAGTCAGCCGGCCTCCTCCTCGTGTCCGCCAGCCGCGAATCCGAAATAGATGATCGTCAGCAGTGCGAAGATCAGCGCCTGGAGCAGGCCGATGAACAGGTCGAACAACTTCCAGGCCGAGGTCGGCAACCACGACACGGTCACCGGGAGCAGCGCGAGCACAGCGACCATCACGGTGCCCGAGAGGATGTTGCCGAACAGCCGCAGCCCGAGGGTGACCGGCTTGACCAGCTCTTCGATGAGGGTCAGCGGAAGCAGAACCGGGTAGGGCTCGACGAAGTGCTTGAAGTAGTGCTTGCCTTTGACGCGGATGCCCGTGATGTGCACCAGAATGATCACGAAGAAAGACATCGCGAAGGTGAGGTTCACATCTGACGTCGGCGGCCGGACGTACTGCTCCCAGGCATGCGGCAGGATCGACAGCCAGTTCGCGATCAGGATGAAGAAGAACAGGCTGATCGCCAGCGGCACGACGAAGGGCGCGGTGCGGATGCCGACGTTGCTCTCCACCTGGCGCTCCACCTGGTCGGTCACCGTCTCGAAGGCCAACTGCAGGCCGCTGGGCACCTTGGCGGTCGACTTGGCCGCCAGATAGAATCCGAACCCCAGGACGATGGCCGCGGCGATCGCAGTGGAGATCACAGTGTCAGCGTTGATAGTCAGGCCGAAGACATGCCACGCGGGGTGCTCGCCGACCTGAACGCCGCCACCCTCGGCCAGCACTAGCTCACTCATCACGGGGGACCCCGACTCCGGACTGGCGCAGCTCCTTGACCAGCGGAACCGACGCGATAAAGATGATCAATAATTGCAGCGCGGCCAGTCCGGCGAACACCGCGAGACCTTCGGGTCGCAGCAGCAGCGCCAAGCCGACGGCGAGCCCGGTGACCAGCGTGAGCCGGGCGAGCACCGCCACCGCGAACCGCCGCTTGTCGGGGTCACCACTGGCCGCGAAGCGCGCCGCGGAACGCTGTACCAGCGCCGTGTTGAACAGGCCCAGCCCGAGCCCACCGCAGAAGAACACCGCCGCCAGCGGGTAGCCCATCGGGGCGAGCACCACGAAGCCGGCGGCGCCGAGGCACGCCGCCAGGGGCGCGGCCCGGCGTAAATTGACGACCGCCTTAGCCGGGACCGCGCCAAGGCTGGTCGAGTCAGGGGTGGTCACATCGGGGGTGCTCACGTTCCGCGCTTACTCCTTCAGGAACTTCGCGAACTTGGTGTAGATATAGACTCCGGCACCGACAATGCCGAGTGCCAAGCCGACTAGGGTGAACGCCGGGAGGGTGCCCACCAGCCTGTCGACCAGCCATCCGAGGCCGAGACCGAGCAGGAGAATCCCCGCGGTCGCGGCGCCGAGGCCGAGTAGTGTCGCGAGCTCAGGGCTGTTGCGTTGCTCCACGACCACCTACCTCAGCGGGCGCATGACGTCACCCGCCGCCATCGCTCAAAGGCACTCCTCGCAGTCCAGGGGCAGGGCGCATGAGCGAAAATCATCATGAGCACTGCCGATGGGCCGGCATGACCTGAAAACCCCACCCCCGGGCGGGACAAGCCAGAAAGTATCACACCAGCTCAGCGCGCGGGCAGGCGGGGAACCATCGAGCCCAGCACCGCGATCAGCAGCCCCAGCATGATCGACCACACCACCAAGTAGACGTCGAACAGGGTCAGCGCGACGGCGCCGAAAGCGAGCAGCGCCGCCCATAGATAGATCAACAACACCGCCCGGCGATGGGAGTGCCCGATCTCGAGCAAGCGGTGGTGCAGGTGCAGCTTGTCGGCGGCGAAGGGGCTGCGACCCGCGCGGGTCCGACGCACCACCGCGAGCAGCAGGTCCAACAGCGGCACGAACAGCACTGCGGCCACCACCAGCAGTGGGGAGAACAGCGCCAGCACGTCGGTGGCGCCGTAGCTGCCGGGGTCGACCCGGCCGGACGCGCTGGTCGAGGCCGCGGCCAGCATCAGGCCGATGAGCATCGCTCCGGAGTCACCCATGAAGATCCGCGCCGGTTGGAAGTTGTGCGGCAGAAAGCCCAGGCACGCACCGGCGATCAGGGCGGCGATCAGCGTCGGCGGATAGGCGGACACGCTGCCACCGGAGCGGTGCAGCAGCTGCAGCGTGAACGCCCCGATGGCGACCGCGGCGATCAGCCCGATTCCGGCGGCCAGCCCGTCCAGCCCGTCGATGAAGTTCATCGCGTTCACCAGCACCACCGCGAGCGCGACCGTGACGAACACCGCCTGGTCCTGCCCCAGGATGAGCACCGAGCCGACCGAGTCGGGGCCGCCGTTCCAGGGCACCCAGAAGATGAACCACTGCACGCCGTAGAGCGCGAGCACCCCGGCGGCGGTGACCTGCCCGGCGAACTTGGTCAGCGAATCCAGCTCGAACCGGTCGTCCAGGGCTCCGATCAGCATGATGATGCCGCCGGCCACCAGCACTCCCCACACGTCCCCGGAGAACTCGAAGGACTTGCGCAGCACGGGCAGCTGGTGCGACAGCAGGACGCCACCGAGGATTCCGCCGTACATCGCCACCCCACCCAGTCGCGGGATCGGAGCGCGGTGCACGTCGCGCTCACGGGGCATCGCCACCGCACCGGTGCGGATCGCCAGCATGCGCACCAATCCGGTCAGCAGGAACGTCACCACCGCGGTGGTGAGACCGACCAGCAGGTACTCCCGCAGCGGCAGTACGGAGAAAACGGGCACGGGTCCCACCGGGGCAGGCTAGTCCGGTGCCGGTTCAGCGGGCCACCTGGATGGTCTGGCCGAGCGCCTCGCCGATCTGGGCGGCCGTCACCGCGCCCTCACGGAGCACCAGCGGATCGCACCCGGTGAGGTCGACGATGGTCGAGGCGACCTCACCCGCGGTCCCCCCGTCGAGATACACCGGCACCCGCTCAGCAAGCTGCTCGCGGGCCTGCTCAACCGTGGTCGCCGGCGCCAGGCCGGAGCGGTTCGCGCTGGACACCGCCATCGGACCCACCTCACGAAGCAGCTCGAGAGCCACCGGGTGCAGCGGCATCCGCAGCATGACGGTTCCCCGAGTATCGCCCAGGTCCCAGTTCAGCGACGGCGCGTAGTACAGCACCAACGACAGGCCACCGGGCCAGAAGGCCTCGATCAACGTGCGCGCCCGCGTCGGGACACCCAGCACCAGGCCATCGACCGTGGACCAGGAACCCACCAGCACCGGGACCGGCATGTCCCGGCCCCGCCCCTTGGCGTCCAGCAGCCCCTGCACCGCCGTCGTGGAGAACGCGTCGCACCCCAGCCCGTAGACGGTGTCCGTGGGCAGCACGACGAGTCGGCCCGCCCGGACCGCACCCGCCGCTGCGGCCAGCCCGGCAATGCGGCGCTCCGGCAGCGCGCAGTCGTAGACAGTGCTCACGGGTCCGAACACTACGACGGCCCGCTTCCCCACGACGGGCGGGCTTGTCCGTCGGTGTCGACAGCGCGTGATCACCGGCATGGCGGTGTCGTGCGCCGGGCGGTGGCGAACCGAGGTCGCCCGGCCAGGTCGACGTGGTCGGCCACGTCGGTGAGCACCCGCCGGGCGGCCAGCAGCGCGGGGACCGCCACCGCGTGCGAGTCGTCATGTTCGATGGCGATACTTCCGCCCTCGCGGAGCAATCGGGTTCCGGTGCGCACCACGTCAGGGATCACGGCCAGGCCGTCGTGACCCGCGAAGACGGCGGCCGGGGGGTCGTGCAGGGCCACCTCGGGCGCCACCGGCGCCCCCGTCGGCACATAGGGGGGATTGCACAGCACCAGGTGCGCCATCCCGTCCAGCGCGCCGAGCAGTCCCGGATCGGCGATGTCACCGGCGTACAGCATCACCGGCGTGTCCCCCGCCTCGGCTCGGGTGTCAGCGTTGCGCCGGGCCCAGCTCAGCGCCACCGGGTCCCGTTCCACGGCGTGGACCTGCGCATCGGGTCTGGCGTGCGCCAGCGCCAGCGCCAGCGCGCCGGATCCGGTGCAGAGATCGATCACCAGCGGACGGGTCACGTCCTCCAGCGCGGCCAGGCCCCAGGCCAGCAGCACTTCGGTCTCCGGGCGCGGGATGAACACGCCAGGCCCCACCGCCACGTCGATGGCACCCATGGCGGCGGTCCCGGTGAGGTGCTGCAAGGGCACCCGCTGGGCACGCCTGGACACCAGCGCGCGCAATGCCTCGACCACGGGGTGGTCGACCAGCGGAACCATCGGCAGCCGCCCGCGCTCCACGCCGAGGACGTGCGCCGCGAGGAGCTCGGCGTCCACCCGGGGGGAGGCGACACCGGCGTCGGTGAGGACCCGCTGTGCCTCGAGTACCGCCAGGCGCAGCGGTTGCCTACTCACCCGAGCGGCTCCCGCAGGCGCTGCTCACGGTCGGCCTCGATCAACGCGTCCAGCACCCCGTCGAGGTCCCCGTCGAGCACCGCGTCGAGGTTGTAGGCCTTGTAGTTGACACGATGATCGGAGATCCGGTTCTCCGGGAAGTTGTAGGTGCGCACCCGCTCGGAGCGGTCCACGGTACGAACCTGCGAGCGGCGCTGCGCGGAGGCCTCCTGTTGGGCTTTCTCCTCGGCGAGCGCCTGCAGCCGGGCCCGCAGCACGGCGGTGGCCCGGATCCGGTTCTGGATCTGCGACTTCTCGTTCTGACACGACACCACCACCCCGGTCGGCAGGTGGGTGATGCGCACGGCGGAGTCGGTGGTGTTGACGCTCTGCCCGCCGGGACCCGAGGAGCGGTAGACGTCGATGCGCAGGTCCTTGTCGTCGATGTCGATCTCGACGTCGTCCGGTTCGGGATAGACCAGCACCCCCGCCGCCGAGGTGTGAATCCGCCCGGAGGACTCGGTGACCGGGACCCGTTGCACCCGATGCACTCCGCCCTCGAACTTCAACCGCTCCCACACGCCGGACTGTGCTGATTTCACCGCCACCGTGACGTCCTTGTAACCGCCCAAGTCGGACTCGGTGGCGTCGAGGACCTCCGCCCGCCAGCCGTGCCGCTCCGCGTAGCGCAGGTACATCCGCAGCAGATCCCCGGCGAACAGCGCGGACTCCGCGCCACCCTCCCCGGACTTGATCTCCATGACGACGTCGGAGTCGTCGTGCGGGTCGCGGGGTAACAGCAGGTCGGCCAGCTCCGTCTCCAGCTTCGGGATCCGGTCGGCGAGGGTGTCCGCCTCGGCGGCGAAGGCGGGGTCCTCGGCGGCCAGTTCGCGGGCGGCCACGACGTCGCCGCGGGTCTGATCCAGCTCACGGACCACCCGCACGATGCGGGACACCTCGCCGTAGCGCCGTCCCACCTTGCGGGCCGTATCGGGATCATCATGCAGGGCGGGGTCGGCGAGCTGGCGCTCCAGCTCGGCGTGCTGAGCCAGCATCGCCTGCACCGCCGCGGTGTCCACCGGACTCGACCGACCCTTACCGACCTACTTCTGCCGTTTGCCGTAGCGCTTCTCGAAGCGCGCCACCCGGCCACCGGTGTCCATGATCTTCTGCTTGCCGGTGTAGAACGGGTGGCAGTTGGAGCACACCTCGACGTGGATCTGACCGTCGCGCTTGGTGCTGCGGGTGACGAAGGAGTGGCCGCAGCCGCAGGTGACCTGCGTCTGCACGTACTCCGGGTGGATGCCCTGCTTCATGGATGTCCTCTCCTTCATGGCCGCCGGGTCCCCGTTGCGTGCGCGAACGAGGTGAACCGGAGCCGGACCGCGTGGCCGCCACAGTGTGTCAGACAACCTAGGCGTCAGACGGCCCAACCCCAGGTGAAACCGTCCACACCACCGCCGTGTTCCCACCATCATCGGCCCATCGGTGCCATGGCTGTGCCAGTCCTTCCACTTCCGCCCCACCGGAGGGTGGGTGGATCCGTTGCGCGACGTACAGTCCTTCCCCAGACCTCACTGACAGTGACATCGGGTCCGTGGCACTGGGGGCATCGGGTAATCGAGACACAGGGGTGTCACTCCTGGGCGGGTCCGTTCCTCGATGCTCGCAGACTTCGCCGACGCACTACCCCAGGCATAGGCGGAAGCGCCACCGCCGTTGTCAGCGCGCTGCCGCGTCAACACTCGTCCCCATATCGCACGGCGAGGCCCACAGCCGTGAACTCGACGAGACCGACGTGTGGAGGACCTTTTCAGGTCGGTCTCGTCGAGTTCACGGACAACGCCGACCGCGCGCGTCCGGTAGATCTCGTCGTTTGTGATCGACTCTATTGTCGCCGAGTTCGACAGGAGGGCTGCGGGAAGGTGCCCGAACAACTCTCCTGTCGAACTCGGCGCACTGAGAGCAGTTGGGGGGAGAAGCGGTGCGATCGGTTATGGTGGGGCACCGAACACAGGACGGCGTCACTGGAGAGCGGACGGGCAACAGGTGATGGCTGGGCGGGAGCAGTCGCCGGAGGGCGGGACGCGCAACGCGTTGTCCGGTAACGCGGACAACGTCGTGCAGGCGCGGGAGATTCAGGGCGGTGTGCACGTTCACCAGCCGAGGGTGTCCGCTCTGCCTGCGCCACGGCAGTTGCCTGCCGACGTCGCGTTCTTCACCGGCCGGGACGCTGAGTTGGGCAGGCTTGATGCCCTGTTGGATGGTGCCGAGCCCGCCGCTGTGGTGATCTCCGCTATCGCGGGCACCGGGGGGATGGGCAAGACTTCGCTGGCGGTGCACTGGGCGCACCGGGTCCGGGAGCGCTTCCCGGATGGGGAGCTTTATGTGAACCTGCGCGGGTATGACCCGGGCCCGCCGGTCACCCCGGAACAGGCCCTGGACGGATTCCTGCGGGCGCTGGACGTGCCAGCCGAGAAGATCCCCCATGACGTGGACGCCCAGGCCGGGCTGTACCGGTCACTGCTGGCCGGGCGACGGATGGCGGTGGTGCTGGACAACGCCGCCACCCCCGAGCAGGTGCGGCCCCTGCTGCCCGGCTCGCCGACCTGTGCGGTGGTCGTGACCAGCCGCAGCCGGCTGTCCGGGCTGGTCGCCCGCGACGGGGCGCACCGCCTCACGCTCGACGTGCTACCCCCGGACGACGCGGTCACGCTGCTGCGCCACGCCATCGGGGCCGACCGGGTCGATGCCGAGCCGGAGGCGGCGGCCGAATTGGCCCGGCACTGTGACTATCTGCCGCTGGCGTTGCGGATCGCCGCCGAACGAGCAGCCGCCCGCTCTTCTCTGAGGCTGGCCGATCTCGCCGGGGAACTCGCCGTGGAGCACGACCGGTTGGATGTGCTCACCGCCGAGGACGACGAGGCCACCGGGGTGCGGACGGTGTTCTCCTGGTCCTACCACGCGCTGGCACCCGAGGCCGCCCGGGTGTTCCGGCTACTGGGCCGCCACCCCGGCCCCGATATCGGGGTGGCATCCGCCGCCGCGCTCACCGGGAGCACTGTGGCCTCAGTACGACGCCAGTTGACCGCGCTGACCAGCGCGCATCTGCTGACCGAGACCCAGCGCGACCGCTACCAGTTCCATGACCTGCTCCGCGCCTACGCCACCGAACGCGCCGCACTCGACGACGAATGCGCCAACGCAACTCACCGGGTCCTGGCGTGGTATCTGCACACGGCCCACGCCGCTCTCTACGCCCTGTACCCACAACACCCGGAGATCCCGCTTGACCCACTGACGGTGACCTGCCAGCCGTTGACCTTCACCCACCGCGACCAGGCATTACAGTGGTTCGACACAGAACACGCCAACCTCATGACCGCCATCCGACTCGCCACCCACACTTGCGACTACAACATCGCATGGCAACTCACGAACGCCATGGACGCATTCTTGAGGCGGCGCTACCACTGGACAGACATGCTCACCGTTTACCAACTCGGTCTCTCCGCCACCGTGCACATCCACGACCAGCGAGAAGGGGTGCGGGCACTCGGCCATTTCAGTGAGGAATACTTGGATTTTGGACGGATCCATGAAGCTTTTCCCCTTACTCGACGAAAGCTGAGGGTCGTACGGGAGGTTGGGGACCCGTGGTTCAAAGGCATTTCACTGAGCATGCTCGGGAGCGTGCACTTGCATTTTGGGCGGTTCGAGGAGGCCACTGATCATTATCAGCGAGCACTGATCATCTACCGCAAAATGAACCACCGGCAAAGTGAGGCCGTCACTCTAGCCAGGCTTGCTAAACTGGCCCGAGTCCAGCAGCGCTTCGAGCAGGCTATCTCCGATGCCCGAGACGGCCTAGCGATATATCGGGAGATCAACCACACGGGGGGCGAAGCATCCACTCTACGTATCCTCGGACTGACCTATCTCGATCTCCGTCGATTCAGCGAGGCTGCCGACCACTTCCAGCAGGCCCTGGCCATCTATCGTGAACTTAGCGACCGACACGTCGCCGCCCAAACTCTCCGTTACCTAGGGGAGGCTCTACGGGCGGTAGGCCAACTTTCTGAAGCGCGTGAATCCTGGCTTGAGGCGCTGAGCATCTTCGATGATCTGGGTCATCTGGGTTCCCCGGAAGCAGACCAGGTTCGTGTGTGCCTGGAGACCCTTGATGCGCACAACTCTGATCAGCATCGGTAGTGGCCCTGCAGCCGGCTACGGCTGGCTGAACTCTCCGTCTCTCGTCTCGGCGAGGAACGCGGCCCACTCGCCGGGGGTGACGATGGGGATGAGGCCGTTGGTCTTGTCCTCAATACGGCCCGTGTTGGTCGTCTGGCTGGCACCACCCCGATCGGGGCCACCCCGCACCCCGCGACACCCAATTCACGCTCGCCCCCAATAACTTGATCAGTTCCGTTCCCGGTACGTTGCTGTCCGTCCCCCGTGTCAGGCGCCGGAGTTTTTGAGGAGGAACGCCGTGGGCAAGCATGAACAGGACGAGGAGGATCCGGACAAGGACGATGACGGGTGAGTGATCTGGATGGTCGGCTCCAGAGTCTGGTGGAGGAGCTGACCGGCAGTGGCGAGCTGACCCCGGCCTGGCGGGCGTCGTTCCTGACCGTGCCGCGTCATCGGTTCATCCCGGAGACGATCTGGTGCCCCGCCGATCGGGGCTTGGCTCCGCTGTGCCGCGGTGCGGACCCGCAGGGATGGCTCGATCGAGTCTATGACCGGGAAGCCGTGGTGATCCAGGTCGACGACGGGAATCCGGACGGTGGCCGGGGGCGGCACATCACGTCCTCGGCCAGTCATCCCGGTGTCGTCGCCCGCATGCTCGCCACACTGGACGCGGAGCCGGGAATGAGCGTGCTGGAGATCGGGACCGGCAGCGGCTACCACGCCGCGCTGCTGGCCGCCCGGCTGGGCGCGCTGCACGTCACCACTATCGAAATCGATCCCCGGCTGGCCAGCCACGCCCGGGCGGCGCTGAGCACCGCGGGCTTTGACCGGGTGACGGTGCTGACCGGCGACGGGGCCCTGGGCCATCCCGCGCGAGCACCGTATGACCGGATCATCTCCACCGCCGCGGTCACCGAGGTGCCTTATGCCTGGGTGGCGCAGACCCGGCCGGGGGGTCTGGTGCTCACCCCCTGGGCTAACGCCTACTACCCCGGTGGCCTGCTGTCGCTCACCGTGAGTGATGACGGCACTGCGGCGGGCGGCATCGTCGCCGACGTGTCCTTCATGTGGCTACGCGATCAGCGACCCCCACCGACGTACTCGGCCTCGATCGACACCAGTCTCGGCACCCCGGGCCGCACCCGGCTGCACGCCCACGACGTGGCCGGCATCCCCGGTGCCGCACTCGCCATCAGCCTGAAAGTGACCAGCTGCACGCTGATCCACCGCCATGCTGGGGTGCTGTGGTTCCTCGATCCCCACTCCGAGTCCTGGGCGACCTTGAGCTACTCCGCTGACACCGATACCTACGACGTGCGCCAAGCCGGCCCCCGCCAGCTCTGGGACGAGATCGAGACCGCCCACCAGGGATGGATCGACGCGGGCGAACCCGACCTGCACGCCTGCGGTTCACCGTCACTCCCCGCGGCCAGAGGATCGAGCAGACAGCAGCCAAGTCCGGGGCTTTGTGACGTCTAGTACTGCGGCTACGGCTGGCTGAACTCTCCGTCTCTCGCCTCGGCGAGGAACGCGGCCCACTCGGCGGGGGTGACGAGGAGGATGGGGCCGGTGGCCTTGTCCTTGGAGTCGCGGAGCCCCACGGCCATACCCAGGAACGCCAGTTCCACACACTGGCCCCCGTTGTCCCCGCTGTGGCTACTCTTACGCCACACCGCGTGGGCGAAGTCCGGGGTGGTCATGACCGTGCTTTCTTCTCGTCAGCTAGGCGACTGATCAGGTTTCGCGACTCCACCTGACCCATCGCCGCCGCACTCAGGCGGTTCCACAGCGCAGTATACGCCTGGACCGCCTCCGGAGCATCGAGGTAGTCGGCGTCGGTATAGTCCTCCAGGTAGATCACGTCAGAGGTGGGGTCTTGGTCGAACCGGAGGATGGTGAAAGCAATCCAGGCCGCTCCGAAGGTCTGGGCATCGAAGGGCAGGACTTGCAACTCGACGTTCGGCCGCTCGGCTGCCTCGGCTAGGTGGAGCAGCTGTTGGTGCATGATCACGGCGTCCCCGACGTTGCGCCGTAGCGCTGACTCGCTGAGGATGAAGTTCAGCGTGATGTCCGGCTGGTCGAGGATGGCTTGGCGTTCCAGGCGCACCTTGACGTGCCGGCTCACCTCGTCGTCAGTGATCCGCGGCTGGGCCGTGGCGTGTATCGCGTGGATGTACTCCTCGGTCTGCAGGATGCCGGGGACGACCTCGGGCTGGTACCAGCGAATCTCGCTGGCGTCGGCTTCCAGGTCGACGTAGTCACGGAACCAGTCCGGGACGACGTTGCGGTAGCCCGACCAGCGACCACGCTGCCGGCCGGCTCGGGCGAGACCGCGCAACCCCTCGACCTGCTCGCCGCGCACGCCGTAGAAGTCGAGCAACAGCGTCAAGTCGGTCTGCTTGACACCGCTCTGGCCCAGCTCGATTCGGCTGATCTTGCTGGACGCCCCGTCGAGGACGGCCGCTGCCTCCTCCTGGGTCTTGCCCGCTTGATCACGAGCGCGTTTCAGCGCCTTGCCCAGCCTCCGGCGCTGGATCGTCGGGGTTGCCATCGGTCAGTGCCTCCTCCCCCGTCGGCCAAGGCGCTCATCCTGGACTACCGGGCGCTGACCGCGTAGCTCAGGGGCAGACTATCCAAATCAGGTTCCTAAAATAGTCGACCCCGTGTACACTCAGGCACCACACACGAGTTCAGATTAGGAGTCCACTCTAGGAGCCCGATCGAAGCGGTACCCGTGGAGACAGGTCGCTCCGTGGGACGCTTCCCCAAGCCGGCCGGACCGGCGACGCTGACCCCCCGAATCCGTCGCCGGTCTGGCCTTCCACGCAAGTCACGGAGGAACCAGCCGTGAAGCCCCTGATCTGCGGCTACCCGCAGGTCACCGATAATCTTGACAAGATCCGGTGGAACCGACGCGCGGGTCTGGGTTGGTGATCAGTGACCGAGGATGACCGCGAACTTCTGATGCTGCTCGGCGGCGTCGGCCTCCGCGTTGCCGAGATCGTCACGGGTCTGTTCGACGACAGCCTGAGCCATGACGAACAGATCGCCTTCGAGTACCAACTGGTAGGTCTCGCCGAAGGCTTCCGCCAGCGGGCGCTGAGGACCCCCCTCATCATTGAGGGAGACCTCACATGAGCCACCATCACGGCACAACTACCCCCGCACTGCATGATGACCCACTCAGCACCACGCAGCTCTCCAGTTCCCGAGCTCAACAGCAGGGCGCTGGTCGCGGTGATCGAAACAGCGCTGCTGTTGAGTTCGGGAGACTGAGAGCGGTCGGGGTCCGGCTTCCGGTTATCCGGTCAGTCGGTGCCGGCGGTGGACTTCGAGACCTGCATCAGGAACTCGATGTTGGTCCGGCTCTTGCGGAGGCGGTCCAACACCAGCTCGATGGCCTGCTGGGAGTCCAGCCCCGAGAGCACCCGACGCAGCTTGTGGTGGATGGCCAGCTCGTCCGGGGACAGCAGCAGCTCCTCCTTGCGGGTACTGGAGGGGTTGATGTCGATGGCCGGGAAGATCCGCTTATCAGCGATCTTGCGGTCGAGCTTGAGCTCGGCGTTGCCGGTTCCCTTGAACTCCTCGAAGATCACGGTGTCCATCGTGGACCCGGTCTCCACCAACGCGGTCGCGAAAATGGTCAGCGAGCCGCCATCCTCGATGTTGCGGGCCGCGCCCAGGAACCGCTTCGGCGGGTACAGCGCGGTGGAATCCACCCCACCGGAGAGGATCCGGCCGGATGCCGGCGCCGCCAGGTTGTAGGCCCGGCCCAACCGGGTGAGGGAGTCCAGCAACACGACCACGTCGTGCCCCATCTCGACCAGCCGCTTGGCCCGCTCGATGGCCAACTCGGAGATCGTGGTGTGGTCCGACGGCGGGCGGTCGAAGGTCGAGGCGATGACCTCGCCCTTCACCGAACGCTGCATGTCGGTGACCTCTTCGGGCCGCTCGTCGACGAGCACGACCATGAGGTGACATTCCGGGTTGTTGGTGGTGATCGCGTTGGCGATCGCCTGCAGGATCATCGTCTTGCCCGCCTTGGGCGGCGAGACGATCAGCGCCCGCTGACCTTTCCCGATCGGCGAGATCAAGTCGATCACCCGGGTGGTCATGATGTTCTGCTCGGTTTCCAGCCGCAACCGCTCGTTGGGGTACAGCGGGGTGAGCTTGGTGAATTCCGGGCGGTTTCTGGCCTTCTCAACGTCCGGGCCATTGATGGTGTCGACCCGAACCAGCGGGTTGAACTTCTGCCGCTGCTGCTCGCCGTCGCGAGGCTGGCGCACCGCTCCGGTGATCGCGTCCCCTCGGCGCAGACAGTACTTGCGCACCAACGACAGTGACACGTACACGTCGTTGGGCCCGGAGAGGTAGCCCGATGTGCGGACGAACGCGTAATTGTCCAACACATCGAGGATCCCCGCGACGGGCAGCAAGACGTCGTCCTCGCGGACTTCCAGCTCACCGGCATCTCGGCGGTCACTACCTCGGTCGAAGCTACCGCGGTCGGGGCTACTACCGCGGTCGGGGCTACTACCGCGGTCGGGGCTACCGCGCTCAGGCCGGGTGCGGCGATTGCGGTCGCGGAAGCGCCGGCCGCGACGGCGACTCTCATCGTCGTCGTCGCGCGGACCGGAAGCAGTCTGGCCAGCCACGTTCTGGCTACCGTTCTGACTGGCGTTCTGGCTACCGTTCTGGGCGGCCGAGATCTGATCACCCTGGATCTGATCGCTCTGGGACCGTGGCGCATCACCGTTGCGGATCGGACGGCGCCGCCGGTTGCGGGACCGGTCCACGCCGTCGGGGTCCCCCTGCTGGTCCCGGTCTTGCGGAGCCCGGTCCTGCTGAGCCCGGTCCTGCTCATCCGGGGCCGACGACTCGACGCGACCCGAATCGGCGACGGGGGCGACCTGCCGCTCGGCTGCCGGGGCCTCCGCAGAAGCCGCCACCTGGGCCTCCGTCGCGGGCGGGCCTGGTGGGGTAGCCGGCTGGGGCTCTGGTCGGGTATCGACTCCGCCCAGCGGGAGCTGCTCCTCGGCGGCACGCCGCAGCGCACGAGGGGGACCCTCCCGCTCCTTGATCGCGGAGATCAGGTCGTTCTTGCGCATACCGGAGATGTTGGGGATACCCATCTGACCGGCCAGCTTGCGCAGGTCAACCATCACCATTCCGGACAATCCATCGCCACGGCGACGCGGCGCCGCCCCGTTGTCCGAAGAGGACACAGCCACCCCAGCTCGATCGGCCGGGGACTGGTCCGAAGATGCCGCAGCGGGAACATCGCTGCCCAACAGGTTGATGTCGCTCACACAGGTCCTTCCTAACCGACCCGAGACACAGCTCAGGCCAGCCTGTTCGCCGTCCGGCGGTATGCGGACGGCGCTTGATCCGGTGCGGGAGGCTCGCGTACCCCAAAGCTATCGGTGTCGAGCCGACCGGCACGGGACATGTTCAGCTGTGGCCAGGGTCTGGGTGCCAGCCTTCCCGCTACCACGAAACTGGAGAGCGGGAGATTAGTCGTCCGGGTGAGAGGGGCCCGAACTCGGTACCGGCGCCCGTGCACACAGTGTCTGAACTCCACTAAGCCTATCGGTATAGAGCCATCACGGCAACAACTGGCCCGCAGATGGGTGGATCACCACTCGACAGCGGCACCGGAGCGGGCGATGTCGAGGCGGTACCGGGTGAAGCCGGTGATATCCACCACAGTCGGTAAGCCACCGCCGGCCGGCAACGCGAGCACCGCCGGTCCAGCACCCGATACGGCGGCGGGTACCCCGGCCGCACGCAACGCGTCCACCAACCGCCCCGTCGCCGGATAGGCACTCCGGCGGTAGGGCTGGTGCAGCCGGTCCTCGGTGGCGGCCAGCAGCAGCCCGGGTGCGCTGGTCAACGCGTGCACGAGCAGCGCGGCCCGCCCCGCGGTGAACACCGCATCAGCGTGCGGCACCTCGGCGGGCAGCAGCCCACGAGTGACCTCAGTGGCGGAGCACAGTTGCGGCACCAACAGCACGGGCGCCAGGTCGGGATGAGGCTCCAGGCGGATGGCCTGAAAGGAACGCTCGTCCTTCCAGGAGACCACCAGGCCGCCCAGCAGGCTGGCACCGGCATTGTCGGCATGCCCGTCGAACCCAGCCGCCAGGTCCAACACCGCCCCGTCGGGTTCTCTTCCCGCGAGGGCGTAACCGGCCAGTACCCCGGCGACAGCGGCCGCCGCCGAGGACCCCAGCCCCCGGGAGTGCGGGATCCTGTTGTGACAGCGCAGCACCAGACCCTCGGGCCGGCAACCGAGCCGTCCGCACGCTGCCCGCAGCGCGCGGACCACCAGGTGCTCCTCGTCGGTCGGCACCTGTCCGGCGCCCTCGCCGTGCACCTCGACTCGCAGGCCGGACGCCGCCGGTGTCACCTCGACCTCATCGTACAGCGCCAGCGCCAGTCCGAGAGCATCGAAGCCCGGCCCGAGGTTGGCCGTGGACGCGGGTACCCGGACCCGCACACGACCAGTCACCACAGATCCAGTCACGACAGGCCCAGTCACGAAAGATGCAGGGCGACCGCGACGGCGGCCGGATCGACTGGGGTGGGCTCGGGAACGGGAACGCCGCGCAGCGCGGCATCGGGGTCCTTGAGCCCGTGCCCGGTGACCGTACACACCACCAGGCAACCGCGAGGCAACCGGCCGTCGCCCGCGACCAGCAGCATTCCCGCCACAGCAGCGGCCGAGGACGGTTCGACGAACACCCCTTCCTGCCCGGCCAGCAACCGGTAGGCGGCGAGGATCTGCGCGTCGGTGACCGCCTCGAACAGCCCGGCGGACTCATCCCGGGCCCGCATCGCCGCATCCCAGGACGCCGGGTTGCCGACCCGGATCGCGGTGGCGATGGTGTCCGGCTTCAGCACTGGCACACCGCTCACCAGCGGCGCCGCACCTGCAGCCTGGAAACCGAACATCCGCGGCCGACCGGCCACCACCGCGTCGGTGTGGTACTCGGTGTAGCCCATCCAGTACGCGGTGATGTTGCCGGCGTTGCCGACCGGCAGACAGTGCACGTCCGGGGCCCGCCCCAGCGTGTCGCAGATCTCGAACGCGGCGCTCTTCTGCCCTTGCAACCGGACCGGGTTCACCGAGTTCACCAATGCGATCACCGGGTAGTCGACGGCGGTCTTGCGAGCCAGCTCCAGGCAGTCGTCGAAGTTGCCGTCCACGGCCAGAATCCGCGCCCCGTAGGCGGTGGCCTGCGCGAGCTTGCCCAGCGCGATCTTCCCTCGGGGCACCAGGACGGCGCAGGGAATCCCGGCTCTGGCCGCGTAGGCGGCGGCTGAGGCGGCGGTGTTGCCGGTGGAGGCGCACAACACCGCCTCCGCGCCGCGGGCCAGCGCTTCGGTCACCGCCAACGTCATCCCGCGGTCTTTGAAGGAACCGGTGGGGTTGGCTCCTTCGACCTTGAGGAGCACCTCGCAGCCGGTACGTCGGGACAGCGCGGGAGCGGGCAGCAGCGGGGTGCCGCCCTCCTGCAGGGTCACCACCCGCCAGCCGGGACGGACCCGGATCCGGTCCGGGTATGCCTCGATCACCCCGGGCCAGGATCGGCGCGCCGTCGCCTGCGGAGCGGGCACGGTCACGTGAGCTCACCCTCCACCCGCATCACGCTGACCACGTCGCGGACCACGTCCAGACCGGCCAACTTGTCCACTGTGGAGCACAGCGCGGCGTCCGGCGCCGAGTGCGTGACGATCACCAGGGTCGCTCCGGCACCATCAGGCCCGGCGCTGTCGGACCCGGCGTGGTCAGGGGTGCGGCCGCTCTGGCGCACCGCCATGATGGACACCTCGTGATCTGCGAAGACCTGCGCTACCCGCGCCAGCACGCCGGGCCGGTCGAGGACCTCGAGACTGATGTGGTAGCTGGTCGGGGTGTCCCCCATCGGCCGGATCGGCAGGTCCGCATAGGCGGACTCGCGCGGCCCGTAGCCGCCCGCCACCCGGTTGCGGGCGACGGCCACCAGGTCCCCGAGCACCGCGCTGGCGGTCGGTGCTCCACCGGCGCCTTGGCCGTAGAACATCAACGCCCCGGCGGCGTCCGCCTCGACGAACACCGCGTTGTAGGCCCCACCGACGGTGGCCAGCGGGTGCGTGCGGGGGATCATCGCCGGGTACACCCGGGCCGAGACCCACTCGGTGCCGGCGGCGTCGACCACTCGCTCGCAGATCGCCAGCAGCTTCACCGTGCGACCGAGCTTGCGGGCCGCGAGGATGTCGGCGGCGGACACCCCAGCGATGCCCTCACGGTAGACGTCGGCGCTGGTCACGCGAGTGTGAAAGGCGAGTGACGCCAGGATGGCGGCCTTGGAGGCGGCGTCGTAGCCCGCCACGTCGGCGGTCGGGTCGGCCTCGGCGTAACCCAGCCGGCCTGCCTGCTCCAGGGCCTCGGCATAGCCGGCCCCGGAGGAATCCATCGCGGACAGGATGAAGTTGGTCGTTCCGTTGACGATGCCGGTGACGCGGGTGATGCGGTCCCCCGCCAACGACTCCCGCAGCGGGCGCAGCAGCGGGATCGCCCCGGCCACCGCCGCCTCGAAGTACAGGTCGGCACCGGCCGCGTCGGCCGCGGCGTACAACTCGGGCCCGCACTCGGCGAGCAACTCCTTGTTCGCGGTGATCACACCCCGTCCGACGTGCAGCGCGGCCAGCAGCAGTGACCGGGCCGGTTCGATGCCACCGATCACCTCGATCACGACGTCCACGCCGTCCCGGCTGACCAGCTCGGCGGCGTCGGTGGTGAGCAGTTCGGCGGGCACCTCGGGATGGCGCCACGGGCGGCGCACCGCCACCCCGACCAGCCGCACCGCGGCGCCGACCCGCGCGGTGAGCTCGGCGGACTGCTCGGTGAGCAGCCTGCGCACCTCACCGCCGACCGTGCCGCAACCCAACAGTGCCACTCTGATAGGCCTGCTCACGTGACCTCCAGAGACAGCAGGTCAGCGAGCGTCTCCCGGCGCAGCAACAACCGGTGCGTACCGTCGCGCACCGCGACCACCGCCGGGCGGGGCAGCAGGTTGTACCGGCTGGACATCGAGTAGCAGTACGCGCCGGTGGCGGCCAGCGCCACCAGATCACCCGGAACCAGGTCCTCGGGCAGCCAGCAGTCCCGGACCACCACGTCACCGGTCTCGCAGTGCTTGCCGACCACTCGGGACAGCACGGGCGGCGCCTCGGAGCAGCGGGAGACCAACCGGCAGTCATAGCTCGCGTCGTAGAGCGCGGTGCGCACGTTGTCGCTCATCCCACCGTCCACCGACACATAGCGCCGGCGCTGCGATGCCACCACCGTGACATCCTTGATGGTGCCCACCTCGTACAGGGTTACCGTGCCGGGTCCGACGATCGCCCGGCCGGGCTCGACGACCAGCTCAGGGACCGGCAGACCGGCCGCCCGGCAGCGGGCGTCCACGATGGCCCGCAGATGCTCGGCCAGCATGGCCGGTCGCGGCGGATCATCCTCCGCGGTATAGGCGATCCCCAGCCCACCACCGAGATCCAGGATGGCGACGTCGGAGAGGGCGTCGGGCCCGTGCTCGTCCCGGATCTCCGCGAGCAGCCCGACCATCCGGTGTGCCGCGAGCTCGAAGCCGTCGGCGTCGAAGATCTGCGAGCCGATGTGGCTGTGCAGGCCCACCAGGCGCAGCCCGTCGGATTTGAACACTCTCCGGACGGCCTCGGCGGCCTCACCCCCGGACAGCGAGAACCCGAACTTCTGGTCTTCGTGCGCGGTGGCGATGAACTCATGGGTGTGCGCCTCGACGCCGACGGTGACCCGGATCAACACCGACTGCGCTACACCGCGGCGGCGGGCGATGTCGTCCAGTCGGGCGATCTCCAGGAAGGAGTCGAGTACGACTGCCCCTACTCCGGCCTGGACGGCGGCGGTCAGCTCGGCCGCGGACTTGTTGTTGCCGTGCATCGCGATCCGGTGCGCGGGGAAACCGGCGTGCAGCGCGACGGCGAGCTCGGTGCCGGTGCACACGTCCAGGCTCAGGCCCTGCTCGGCCACCCAGTGAGCGATCTCGGAGCACAGGAAGGCCTTGGCCGCGTAGTGCACCCGCTCAGGGGCGCCGAAGGCGGTCGCATGTTCGGCGCAGCGAGCCCGGAAGTCCGCCTCGTCCACCACGAACAGCGGGGTGCCGTAGGTCTGCGCGAGCTCGCCGACCTGCACCCCGGCCAGCCGCACCGCGCCGTCCTCGCCCCGGTGCGCCCCGCGCGGCCAGACCGCCGGGTGCAGCGCGTGCAGCTCGGCCCGGACATCCTCGGCCGAGCCGGTCGGGCACGAGCCGGCGGTGGAGGCCCGGGCCAGCACGTCGGCATGGCGCGGTCCGGCCGGATGCGCCCTCACATCCGCTCCGGGGCTTTGATGCCGAGCAAGCCCAGGCCGTTGGCCAGTACCCGCCGGGTCGCCTGACACAGCGCCAGCCGGGCGGCGTGCCGCGGGCTCGGCTGCTCATCGCCCATCGGCAATACCCGGCAGCTGCCCTCGAATCGGTGGTAGGTGCTGGCCAGCCGCTCCAGGTAACGCGCCAGCCGGCGCTCCCGCACCTGGGCTGTGCCCGATGTCCCTGCCACGAACTGCGGAAACTCTCCTAGCGTACGGATCAGCTCGCCCTCCCGCTCGTGGTCCAGCAGCCCCAGCTGGGCATCGTCATAGGTGATCCCGAGATCGGCGGCGTGGCGGGCCAGCGCGGCGAGCCGGGCGTGCGCGTACTGCGCGGCGTGCCCCGTTGGTGGCTCTTCAAGGCCGGCCAACCTCCCGGTTGGCCGGCCTTGAAGAGCACCGAAACGCTCGCCGGTCTCGAGCACCCGCGCGACGATCTCGGCCTGTGCGTCGGTCGCCAGCCGCAGGTTGACGAAGCCGGGACCGGCGACCTCGGCGGAACGGACCTCGCGGCGGCGCGCCAGCGCCTGCGCCAGCCAGCCGGCCAGCTCCCTCGGCGGCACTCCCGCCGTCTTGGCGGTCTGTAATGCCACGTTGGTCGCGTAGTCACCGTGCTCGGGATGGCGGGGGCGTTGGACGGTAACCGTGGCCGCAACCGCGGCGGGGTCGAGGCCACGGCTGGTCAGCACGTCGTGGGCGAGGGATCGGACCAGCTCGGCGAGCGCGGCGGGAGTCACTCCTGGGAGTCTAGGGAGGTCCCGGTCCCGGTCGGCGAGCCAGTGCGGCCACCCAAGGTTCACCGGCCCGCGCGAGCGCCGCCCAGGCCGAGCGCTGCGAGGCATGCGCAGTCGGTACGATACGCTCTGCTGCGGTACGCCCCCGTAGCTCAGGGGATAGAGCACCGCCCTCCGGAGGCGGGAGCGCAGGTTCGAATCCTGCCGGGGGCACCCTTCGCCGAGCAGCGAGAACGGCCCCTGACCGGCGGCAACAGGTCAGGGGCCGTTCTCGCCGTGTCCGGCGGCATCCGGTGCGCGACGGTGGTTTGCGGCTGTCCGCGCCCAAGTTCGTGGCTCAGGTTGGGCCGTACCCCAGCGCCTCCTGCACCCGGCGCCGCGCCACCTCGTCGTGGCCATTGAGGCACTTCGCGTAGACCTTGAGCAGCACCTCCACGGGGGTCCAGCGATCGGGCCTTCGTGCTGACGCGGGCGTACCCGAGCGTCTGTGCCCACAGGAGAGCCGCTGCACTGGCTCAAGCGGAACTCGGTTGTCCCCACCTCGTTTGTGTGTTAACGCGTACCAAGTGGCCGCTGGCCGGCTGGGATAGCGCCGGGAGGCGGTAACGAATCCGAGGCTCTCTGCGAGATTCCAGTTTGGAGACGGGCAGCGGCCGGAAAAATAGGGGGATCTTAGATGTCCGAAAGATCATCAACAGAGGAGAAACGACGAATAATTCCATGGTACCCCGCAATAATCAAGACCTTTCCGGACTACGCCGAATTGATCGTGCGTGCCGTTGTTAAGGATTTAAGCCGGTACCAACGGTTCGGTCAATGGCATATGCTCTGGTTTAGAATTACGGGGGCTTCTTGGAGATTCTACTAAGCGTTAGATTTCCGTTTGTTACCACCCTCATGAATACGCAATATCCGAACCATACTGGTACCACGTTGATTTTCACGGGGATCGGCATCACCATTGCCCTCGGGGCTGGATTTCGCGCATTCTACTCCCGGAACGATAACTGGAAGATCTTTAAGACACAACGACTCGCCGTGAGTTTCGTGGTTCGAAGATGGGAGCTCGCCCTGCTACCCTTGGCCCATGATCCCGGACAAAATTCACAAAAAGCGCTAGACGCCACGGTCGCGGCGGTCGGAGATATTGAGCGAGTGCTGGAACACGAACAAGACATATATTTTGGAGGAGTGAAACTGCCGGAGGATATTCTTAAGCGAAAGGACGAGGCCGAAGGCAGGAGCGACAAGCCGGATTCCGGCGGGCGGAAGCAGTCCGAGCCCGTAATCGACACATCGGACAACCCAAAGTTGAGGTGGGTCCAAATCCTGCCGGCGCACCCTTCGCTGAGTAGCAAGAACGGCCCCTGACCGACGGCAACAGATCAGGGGCCGTTCTTGTGGTGTCCGACGGCATCCGATTCTGGCTGTGAGCGATGCGCCCTGTCTGATCGATCACGGAGGTTGTCCGGAGAGGGAGTCGCGGCGGAGTGTCAGGAGGTAGAGACCGCGGTGCCCGGCGGCTGCGATCGTCGTGGAGGTCAGGAGGAGGTGAAACAAGTCGTCCGCGACGCGCAATGACGTCAGTGCCGCACCGGTGCTGGGGTCCCAGACCCGCATCTCCCCTCCGTCGTCGGTGGAGACCAGCCAGGACCCGTCCGGAGTAACTCCCAACGCCGACACCGCGCGGGTGTGGCGACTGGATCCTAGATCCGCCTCCCCATCGTCACCGGTGTTGGCCAGCCAGGACCCGTCCGGGGCCACACTCACCGCCCGCACCGGGCGGGTGTGGCCGGTCGGCATCCGGGACGGTGTTGGGTCGGGTAGATCGGGCAGCGCGGTGATGGCCCGGAGATGCGGCCCAGCCAGCCGGCGACCAACTTCTCAGTGATCGTTTTGGCCGGGCCGTCGGCGGGTAGTCGGGTGGCCAAGGTGGCGGCCAGTGATCCCGGGGGGCTCAGTGGCCCGAGAACGTGGGCGTTGTGGCGCACCGCGGTCCCCAACGCCCGCGACACCGGACATCGGACAGGGCCAGATCCGCTTCCAGTCCCGCCGGCCCGACCTGTTCCAGTTTCCCGACCATCCACCCAGGGTGGTGCAGGCACGCCCGCAGCTCCCGGTCCAGTCCCGCGCCCCGCAGATGGGTCGGCAACCACTCCCACAGATAGGCCTGCTCCGGGGGCAGCCGCCACCACGCGCTCCTCCCGCCCTCATCCGGGACCAGGTCACGGTGGGCGTCGATCAGGGCCCGGTCCAACTCGCCCCGCCGGTGGTGGGTCTGTTCGCGCAGCTAGGCGCGGATCACGTCATGCAACACCAGCCTGACCACCGATCGAGGCCCCTGACCACGCGGCCGGCGCAGTCTTCCAACTCTGGCCAGGCGGGTTCGATTCCCGTCGCCCGCTCCACCACGGTCCACCGATCCTTACCGTTGCTTGAGCAGGCCCAACGGCCTCAGGACACCTCCGCGCACGGAGCGCCAGGGCGCTCATCGAGCAATTTACGGAGCTGCTCCGCGGTGGCGCGCACGTCACGCTCCCAGCGCTGCGCGTAGTCATCAGGGCCACGCGCCGCATCAAGCTGTGCGAGCACCCACGCACGGATCAACACCGTGGGCTGGACACCACGGTCAGCCGCCAGCCGCCGCAGCTCCTCGATCCGATCAACCGGAATGCGAACGCTGTACACCGCCGAAGGAATTTTCGCCGGCTCCCGATGCCGCGTCCACTCCAGCTCCTCATCCGCCGTCGCCTCAGCATCCTCAACAGCCGCAGCGATCCTGCCCAGAAGCTCCTTGTCAGCCATCCTCGCTCTCCTTCCCACCGTAGACGCGACGCATGCGGCTAGCCGCCGGCCATGCCGTGGCGACATGCCACAACCCACCCGGTGGATGGCCATCGGGCACCAGCACCACGACCAGAACCCGGTCCATACCCGCCGAGTAACCCACCACCCGGATCGCCTCACCGGTACGCGACTTCGGGTCCCGAGCCACCAGACGACGAGGATCGAACACCGCCTCAACAGCATGCTCCGGCTCGATGTCCACCGCGCCGCTGTAGCGATCCGACCGCCGCAGGTGCGCTACATCAGGAACATCCACCGCATCGATCGGTAACTGGTCCACCGGTACGCCGTCGTACAAGTCACCCTCCACCAAGCCATCGTAATACACCGTATCACGGAAGCTACAGCCGGAGTTGAGGCAACACCGCACAAGGTCACCAAGGCCGTTCGGCCCCACTCACTCCCCTGCTTCGAACATCGCTACGCCGATCCCCCACAAGCTGGCCAGACCACGCGGGCGCGTGCCCCCCCGCGTGCCCCTTCTCAGGATCATCAGGAGTCGACAGCGGTCACTCACGTCACCTGTCCCCGCCCACCGCAGATCAGCATTAGCGCAGGTCAGGCCTTTGATCGCTGCCCGATCTTCCAAGCTGGCCATGCGGTTCGATTCCCGTCTCCCGCTCCACGACACGAACCAAAGCCCTTGGTACAGCCGCACCGCTGTCGACGCGTCCTACGACAGGAACCGTCGCCTCCACGCCCAGTACGCGCCCAAGCCCTCCGCCCCGGCGTTCCGACGGAGTCCATTCGCCCTGGTCAACGCACTACCAGTATTCGACCGAGAACCGCCCTCCGGAGGCGGGAGCGCAGGTTCGAATCCTGCCGGGGGCACCACATCTGGCGAGCCGGAACTGCCCGAAAGGCCGCTCTACAGGACATCGAGAAGTTGGCACGATCGGGAAGGTGCGCGCGCCTGGGGTGTCACTGCCGTCGCCGCCGCAGCCCGTCGCCAGCCCCGATGAGAAGGTATTCGACGACGCCGTCACGTCGGGTGACTGGGCCACGGCGGCGACGTCGCTGGCGAAGCTGGCCACACCGGCGACGAAGCTGCCGCCGCTCACGATCGACCAGCTGCGCCTGCTCCAGGATGCCGTGACCCGCGCTCGCTCCGTGCTCGGTGGCGCCGGCATCGTGCTCCAACTCGCGGTCGCCATCGAGCTGCAGAACAAGGGCATCTCAGCGGCCAAAGTCACGGCTGGCACCGCGTTCGGCAAGCTAGAGACCAAGGTCGGCGAGAGGACCGACGGCGACAAGACCACGGGCACCTCGTATGCCTACAAGATCGACATCGCCTTCACGCCCGACACCGCCGTCATCGACGCCGACGAGATCGCGTTTATCCAGACCGTCCGCCTCGTCGAGACCGAAAGCGGCTCCAACAAGGATCCCGACGAGACGAACACCAAGCGCCAAACACCGTCGGCCACGAGCGTGGACCGGCGCAGCGGCAAGAAGCATGGCTGGTACGGGATGAAGGACGACGGGACGGGCAGCCCCGAGCTGACCATCTGGAAAAAACCCACCCCGGCTACGCCGGCCACGATGCGGGACCGCTCGAGTTGGAACCAGCCCAACACCACGTGGCAGTTCGAGACCATGGTGGTCTGCCGCTCCGGAGCGGACGCCGGCACGGTGTATGTGGTCGTCACCTGGGGCTTCACCGTCGACGCCGACCTCAAACTCACCGAGCAGGCACGAATGGTGACGAACAAGCAGAGCACGGAGGCCACCGCAGCGGTAGGCAAGTGGAACGACCAGGCCGCCGGCTCCGCGGCTGACCGAAACGCCGTAGGCCAGATGTCGCTGCCGACACTGAAATAAAAGCGACGCCCGCACAGACCGACACACAGGTACCATAACCAACACCGAAACGAGCGCATCATCAAGGATCTCTGACCCCTGCTCTAAGGCTTAAGGCAGAGAAAAGGTGCAGGTGGGCACGACCACTCACGACGCCGCGTTTAAGTCATGTCCTCAACGGACACGTTCAGGGCACGGATCGCTTCGAAAAGCTGATCCGTATCCCAATCCAGCGCTACATCATCGAGCAAACCAGCCGCCTGACCCAGAGTGAGGATAGCTATCCGAGTACCGTCATCGATCTGAATGAAGTAGTTGGTCAAGATTGGGCGTCCCGCGCCGGCAGGAACCGTCTTGGGACTCATCTGCTCGGACTTGACCGTGGTTTTGACTCCCTGGCAGGCGCTGGCGTTGAGGCGTTCCTCGATCGCGGCGGCGATCTTCCGGGCATCGTCTGCAAGCATCGGACTATCTCCTTCACCGGGTCGCTACGAACACCCCGTAGACACGTATCACCCTACTGGTTGATTGATCCATACCGTCCCGTCACCCCCCACTTCGACACCAGCTGGATGACGACCCCGGTCAGCCGACGGTGTGCGCGGTGTGGTGTAGCGCTCGCCGCCCAGCGCTCGCGCATAGCGGGCGTTGAACTCGGCGAGGACCTCCTGCGCGTCTGCACCTCCGACCATCCTCCCTCGACCGAAAAAATGATCTTCATGGGTCGGCCCCGCGGTCCTGGTTGCCGTCCGAGGAATCCAGCTCGTCCCTGTGATGATATTAGTAGCTGGGCGGGGTGTGCAGGTCTAGCGTGCCGTCAGTCGCAGGCTGGTGGGGGCCGACCACCACCAGCCCGGCCCGCTGCTCCGAGACGACGGGGACGACCACACCGGCAGACCCGCCTCGAACAGCTGCCGCGCGCGGTCCCCCAGCAACTGGTGGCGCTCAACACCATCAGCGTCGAGGAAACCCGCAGCGGCAGTCTCACATGCTACGACAGCGCCAGATCGTGACACTGGCCGCATGGCCGGCTGCGATCAACACCGCGCACCGACACGCTGCTGGTGTCGGACCGGCCGGAGATAAGCCCGGCCGCGCCGCAGCCCTGCCCACCCTCGCCAAGGACACCGCAGCACACTGGTGATCACGATCTCACGCTCAGTGCGCCCAGTTCGACGTGGGGGCTGCTCGGTGACTCTTCGGAACGATCGCGGGCGTCAGCCCGTCGCGGGCCGTGATCCACGGAGGTTCCCATGGCCACTCCCGACATCCTCACCGCCAAGATCAACCACGGCTTCGACTATCTCGACGCCGATGGCGACGGCCGGCTCACCGAGCACGATCACGTCCTGATGGGGAAGCGGGTCGCCACATCGCTCGGCCACGCGCCCGGCTCACCACCCGAGCGGCAGATCATCGAGGCCTATCTGCGAATCTGGTGGGACCTGCATCTACCGCACATCCCCGGCGGCGGCACCGCGATCTCCAAGGAGCAGTTCCTGGAATCCACCCTGACCCTGGCCGCCGCGCAGGCGACCGTCGGCGCGGTCGCCACGGCGTTCCTGGCGATCGCGGACACCGACCACGACGGTCAGCTCGGCCCCGCGGAGTACTGGACGTTCCTGGGTGGGCACTTCCCCGACCTGACCGAGGCCGACGCCAACGAGGCCTTCGCGCATCTGGACACCGACGGCGACGGCTACCTCTCAGCTGAGGAGTTCACCCAAGCCACCGTCGAGTACTGGTCCAGCAACGACCCGGACGCCCCCGGTAACTGGTGGATCGGCCGGCCCGCCTACCAACGCTAAGCCCATCCTGCGCACTCCAAGAAGCCACCCCCGATCACTTATCTGTCCCGCCTCCGCGCGGGTTCCGCAATTCTTGCCGTAGTGCCCAGCCGAACCGGCTCCAGCACACCGACGCCGAGTACGTCGCTACCCAGATCTGCGGTACGCCTAACCCCCTATCATCCACATCGAATGGGACCGGTACTTCCCCGGCCTGGCCTACCACCCCAGAGCCCCGGCAAAGTCCTGTTTCCGCAGCTAGGCGGCAGCCCGAGCGAGTGCTCACGCACGTGCTCGAGACCCGGCCGGCGTGCTCGAGCCCCGCCCGCAGGTGCGTCGCCACGCCAGACCCGCATCGGCGTTACTGGTTCACCCCGTGCGGCGTTGGCTGTGAACTCGACCCCACGGACGTTTTCGGGCCCTTGGGTTGAGGTGCGTCTCGTCGAGTTCACAGCGGTGAGCCTCGCCCGCGAGTGAGGTTGGGCTTGGGCGCGCGTTGTGGGGTTGGTGGTGGAGTGGGGTGCGGTGGTCGCGACACGTGCTGGAGGATCACGCACTGCGACTGTTGTGCTAGCCGCAGGTCACAGCTGTTCTCGGGACTTTGCCGGGGCCCTGCCTACCACCCGCCCTGCCCCTGACACCGCCAGCCAGAAGTCCGGAGACTCCTCCATGACCGCTCGACACCCCATCAGGAAAAATGTTACTCCATTTGAGTGTTTCGATCTCGATTCTTCCTTCTTTTGGTGATTTACGGCTACCACTATTGCATGATTACACTGCGGTCGAGACGCCCAGACGGTTGGATCCTCTAGTAAAGTTCATGATTATCTCGAGCTTATCCGGACTCGATGAAGTCCCACCGTCATGATCCACTGGGAGTCCGTCCCAGAAGGCGGGAAGGTCGGAAAGGCGAGGTTGGCCGTTATTGTGCGCCGAGGAGTCTGGCCACCTTACGGGAATCTTAAATTTCGCAGAAATCCCAGCGAAATAAACTGATGCACATGCTACTTGACGCCACAACAAAGTGGATCTTTGTAATCTCACCGTAATTTTACGGAGATAAATACCCGGACGGGGGTTGACCCACCGTGTCGGGTGGGTTCAAGGTGGTTACGGGCGCCCTCGCGGGGAGTGATCTCCCGCTTCGTGGTGGAAGCCGCGGATCAGTCCTTTGATCGACCACAGATGCACCCGGCGGATAAGAATCTTCCGCTCGGGCCGAACCGCGGGTGAGTCACGAATGCTGCGACGCGTCCGTGTCGATGTTCCAGTAGGCAACCAACCGATTCATCGGGAATCAGGGAGTCAGGTTGTGACGTCATCACAGCAGTCCAAGTCCACCATCGACCAGGGCGAGGGAGGAGGCCAGAGCCAGCGCTACCAGGACGAGCGGGCTCTCGTTGACCTGACGGTCCGCGAGTTGCAGCGGGACCTCCAGCGAGTGGAAGACCAGGCTCGTATGGCCCAGCAGGATGCCCAGA
>JBOHFI010000034.1:0-64166 GCA_050699595.1 Pseudonocardiaceae bacterium
TGGGGCGAGGGCTCGTAAGCTGGCCCGCGCATCGGGCAGCCTCTAGCCTGCCCGCTAGTAGCTCGATGTGAGCCCTCGTGAGGGTCCCAGGTCAAGGCCGGTGTCGCGCTCACCACTAGAGACCACCGACTCGATAAGACGTCGGACGGCATGGACCTTTTTTGTTTCGAGGTCATGCCTCGTGAACGTGATTTGCCGAGCTAGATTGGATGGCTCGATGGCATCGTCATCAATAAGCGTAAAATTTTGACATCCGGCGGCTGCTAGCTGTAGCGTCACAGCACTTCCAAGTGATCCGACGCCGAGCACGACGACATGGCTCGTGATCAATGAACGTTGCGCAAGCGGCACCCGGCCTGCGGGGAGCTGGCATGAAAGATATCGAATCTGGCGATCGAATGCCTCGTTGAAAGTATCCCATAGAGAACTGTCCACGAGATAATGTGATTCAAGAAGCTCGGCGAGGAGAGGTCGGTGGATATCGTTGAACTCGGAAATGTGACCTTGTGCGAGGTCGTCCAGTACTGCGCGCGCCTCGATTTCTGGCATGGTTACGCGGAACGGCTTGAGGTTGCTGCAAAATAGCCACAGTTGGCCAGAGATCGTAAAGATGGCGGTGCCGGGACGAAGTGTGTACCGAGGATTTTTGGATGTCATCGCGGCGCGTCGGTGGTCATTCGCATGGTTCCCAGGAGAGAATTTCCACTGATGGTGAGATTCAGAGTTTGCGCGGTATCCCACGCCTGCGCAAACTGATCACAGGCCCGCACGCGCTCTTCTGTGTCAAAAAGAGCAGTAACTCGTCGATGAAGATCCACGATTCGCCGCAGTACAAATAATTGATGAAAAAGTCCGAAAGCGGTCCTGGGCTCACGTCTCAGGGGGGTGGAATACCTCGCCTTGTCATGTAAATCGAGGAGTGGCGTGGCCATCATGATGGCATCAAGCCGGACGTGCGAGGCCTCATGCACGAGTTCCTCAATGAGTCGGCCGGTCCTCTCCAAGTCTGAGACGCGCAAGAATATAGCGCCGTGTGTCTGCGCGTGTGCGAAGCCGATGGCGCGAGGCGCATCGAAGAACAAGACGCAATCGAGAGTGGTCTCGACCTCCTCGAGTAGCGCGGGCCACGCCTCGAGGAGCACGCGTCGCACTCGGGCAAGCGGCTCATGATGGGCTCTCGCGAGATCAACCGAATGGACTCGCGCGTACTCGTTGTGGGCTTCGAATATCTCTTGCCGGCGGCGGCAAGACTCGGCTCGAAATAGGAACTAGGACTGGTGTCGACAGCGAGGGAGTCATTCTGGCGCGCGACGTGCGCGCGATCACGGCTGCCATCGATTTCCTGTAGGAGGCGGTCGATGTCGGTGGGTGAAGGGAACCCTGATTTGAGTTGAGCGAAAGCATATGGATGACAAAGGTCGACGCCGGGGAGCCCAAGCTTGGTTGACAGAAAGCGTGAGATGGACCGCCGTTCGGAACGAGCCGGGCTTTCCTCCGGTTCCCAGGTGAGCGAAGGAATCAGTACTCCGTTTGCATCAGGAGCGGAAAATCAGGCAGGTCGTTGATCTCGATTTGGTGGACCTCCGGGTCTGATGTGGCCAGTGTGGCTTCTGACTCCGACGTCTGCGGTATCTGCTCGTCCATGCGGAGATTCTGACGTACCACCGACGCCGCAGGCATCCCCCGAACAGGCGACGAGTCGTGCCGCTGGATGATATTGATCAGAACGCTCGCATCGACCAGCACTGAGCTCATCGGCCGGCGAGGTGGCTCTCGGAGCGCAGCCGCGGGACGCACTCCATCACCGGCCCCGGCCCTGGGCGCCGCTGGCCCGGCGGCCCGCTACCGCGCAGCTGGTGGCGCTGGACTACGACTGGCGCGCGTACGCCGCCTCGATGCGCGATGTCAGGCTGCCCGAGGCGTTCATTCAGGCCGTGGAGACCAGATGGTGGACCACCTGCCTGGAGATCGTGCCGCCGGCGGAACGCTCCCGGGGCCGCTCCAGCTGTACCTCCTCGGTGTCGACCCGGAGCGGATTCGCCGCCGATACGAAGCCGGCACCCGCCACCGGAGCCTGCTCACGACGTTCTCCTCGTTCAGCGGGGCAGCAGGAGGAGCTTTCCGGTGGTGCGGCGGCCCTGCAGGTCCTGGTGGGCACGGCCAGCGTCGGCGAGCGGGTACCGGCCGCCGATGGTGATCCGCAGTGACCCGGCGAGGAGCGCGCCGAAGACCTCGCCCGCGCGCCAGGTGAGCTCGGCGCGGGTCGCGACATAGTGCCCCAGCGTGGGGCGGGTGAGGAACACCGAGCCGGCCGAGTTCAGCCGCTGAGGGTCCACCGGTGGCACCGGCCCGCTGGCCGCGCCGTACAGCGCGAGCATCCCGCGTGGGCGCAGCGAGGCGAGGCCGGCGTCGAACGTCGAGGCGCCCACCCCGTCGTACACGGCGGCGACGCCTTCTCCACCGGTCAGCCGGCGGACCTCGCCGCTCAAGTCGTCGATCTCGGTGTAGCGGATCACCTCCGCCGCTCCGGCCTCCCGGGCCAGGGCCTCCTTCTCGGGGGTGGACACAGTCCCGATCACCCGGGCGCCGCGGGCAGTGGCCAGTTGGGTGAGCAGCAGGCCCATCCCGCCCGCCGCGGCGTGCACCAGCACGGTCTCGCCGGGCTGCACGGGGTGTACGGACACCGCGAGATAGTGCGCGGTCATGCCCTGCAGGAGAGTGCCTGCGGCGGTCTCGATGTCCACACCCTGCGGCACCGGCACGGCTTGCGCGGCGGGCACCACAGCCTGTTCCGCGTAGCTGCCCGGGTTCGTCGCCCACGCCACCCGGTCACCGACAGTGAAACCGCCGTCGCTGCCGCCGGGCCCCACCGCGGTGACGGTCCCGGCGCCTTCCGCGCCGGGGATGAACGGGAGCGGCATCGGGTAGGCGCCGCTGCGGTGGTAGGTGTCGATGTAGTTGACGCCAGCCGCGGCGACCTCGACGAGTAGCTGACCCGGTCCCGGCTCCGGATCGGGCAGCTCCGCGAGCCTCAGGACGTCGGGGCCGCCGGTCTCGGTGATCTGGATCGCCCGCATGGCCACAGCCTACGAGCCGCCGGCCAGCGCCCGCCAGCGCAGCATGCCCTCGGCGTACAGCGCCCAGCCCTCTGTGAAGTAGCTCTGATCTGGGCGGACGTGGGAGTCAGGGCGTGTCGAGGTACTGACCGTCCGGGCTGTCGAGCCAGTAGTAGTGCTTTCCCTCAGCAGTGGCCGTCAGACCGAACCGTTGCCGAACTGGTCGGCCGAGCGAGGTCCACATCGATGCCGCCCGTTCCACGTCGTGCCAGATCCGGCCAGGACCGCCCTGCGTGATCCCGTACCGCCTTGGTCGGGCTTCGGCCACCTCGACCTCGGTCCACGACGTGTCGTGTGCGCGAAGCGTCCGTACCGCGGCGTCGTCGCGGCGCGCCCAGCTGATCGACTGGAGGCTGGGGACGTAGCGTTGCACGACGAAGCGAAAGTCCGGGTCGTCGAGGAGTTCCGGATCGACGTCGGTAGTGCGGGACTCCGCGCCGTCCAGGCTGAAGACGGTGGTGTAGCAGCCACCGTCGCGAAGCGGGTTGTCGACTTGTGCCCGCAGCCACATGAAGGAACCGGGACGTGCCAGGACGCGTCCCGTCACGGTGTCCGGGGAGGTCTTGCGCAGCAGCATCAGCGCGCCCGACACCTCACCCCGGACGTCGGTCAGGATCGTTCTGCCCTCCACGATCTGGGCGATCCAGGCGGCGGGGATGGCGGGGACGGCGCAGGTGGCGATGATAAGGCGCGCGAGTTCGTTGAGGTGGCCGGCGAGCTGCTCGGGTGACCAGCCCAACAGGGTCAGATAACTCTACAACGCGACATTCGTCGCCACCTCGGGTGTGAGGTTCGGTTCGTACACAACGCCTCCTGAGGATCCCCCGGCTGAACATGCGGTGCACCCACGGTAGTAGCGCGGGCACGGACCGTCATAGGTCTACACCGAGTGCTCATCCAGATCTGTCCTTGCTCACCTGGCTCCGCGCCATGGTCGACAGCGCGCGGCATGGAGTGTTTGGTGAGTTCGAGTCGGGGGTATCCCGGTGGTGTGCGGGTGCGGACTACCCCACGCTGTGGCTGGTTGCCCTCATCGGGATCTGGGCCACGGTGCTGGTGCTGACCGCCGAGCAGGTGGTCCGCGGCGGCGTCGCCTGGTGGCACGGCCGCCGCCAGCACGGCAAGCACCACCCCGGCCGCCCGCACCGTCGCGGAGATCCACCGCCGCCTGTGGCTCGAGGCTGACCGCCCGGCCAGATCCATCGTCATCCGCCATTTACTGTACTACCGGGGCCCCCGCTCTCGGTGCAGATTGTCGGGTGCCGAGATCAGAGGAGACTGTCGTGAATGTCTTGATCGCCGGCGCAGGCCTTGGTGGGCTGTCCGCGGCGTTGAGCCTGCACGCGGCGGGTATCGACGTGCGAGTGGTCGACGCGGCTCGCGAGCTGCGGGCGCTGGGCGTCGGCATCAACATCCTCCCGCACGCCACCCGCGAGCTGGTCGAGCTGGGATTGTCCGACGAGCTGGCGGCCACCGGCATCCCGACCAGGGAGCTGATCTATTACGACCGCTTCGGTAGCCGGATCCGCAGTGAGCCCCGAGGCCTGGCTGCCGGCTACCGCTGGCCGCAGTACTCGATCGATCGAGGCGAGCTGCAGATGATGTTGCTGCACGCCGTGCGGCAACGCCTCGGTGCTGACGCGGTCCGGACCGGTCTGGCCGTGGAGCGTTTTGAGAACATCGATGCCGGGGTGTCGGTCGAGCTGCGGGACCGGCGAACCGGCCGTCTTGTGATCGAATCGGCTGGCGTGCTGGTCGGTGCCGATGGCATCAACTCCGCGGTCCGCGCGCAACTGCACCCCGACGAGGGTCCGCCGATCTGGAACGGAATCCATCTGTGGCGGGGCCTGACCGACACCGAGCCGTTCCTCGACGGTCGCACCATGATCGTGTCTGGGGCCGACCCGACCGTGGCCGCCTACCCGGTCTCCGGGACCGCCGAACAACGCGGCCGATCGGCGGTGAACTGGGGGGTCGCGGCGCGGCTAGGTCAATCCACCCACACCCCGCTCGGGGACTGGAACTACCTGGGCGGATTGGGCGACGTGCTGCCGCACGTGGCCGACCGGAGCTTTGACTGGCTCGACGTACCGGCACTGGTGCGCGCCAGTCCGAGGATCTGGGAATACCCGATGGCGGACAGAAATCCGTTGCCGCACTGGAGCGTAGGCCACGTCAGCCTGCTCGGCGACGCTGCGCATCCGATGTACCCGTTCGGCTCCAACGGGGGCACCCAGGCGATCATCGACGGTCGGGTCTTGGCCTGGGAGTTAGCTCGCGCCGATAATCCAGTGGCTGGGCTCGCCGCCTACGAGGACGCCCGCCGCGAGCCGATGAACGCGCTCGTGATGTCCAATCGGCAGGGAGGTCCTGAGCAGATGCTGCACCTGGTCGAGCAACGCGCGCCCAACGGCTTCACCCGAATCGACGACGTCATCACCAGCGACGAGCTCGACTCGATCGCACTGCGGTACCGGAAGACGGCTGGATTCGACGTCGAGATGCTCAACGCTGCGCCATCGTGGGACGTCGCCAAGAGGATTTAACCAGTGGTGCAGGCACGTGGTCGCGGGTCCGGCAGCTCGTCCAGAGCGCGGCCATCGCCACGACCACCGAGGCGGCACCCAGGACGTGCAGCGAGACCAGTACTTCAGGTACCCCCGTGAGGTACTGCACGACACCGAGCGTGCCCTGGGCGAGCACTACACAGCCCAGCACCGCGTAGCGCCGCCACGTCCGGGCCGGCACACCTACTGCGCGCAGCGCGAACCCCAGCCCGGCGAGCAACCCGAGGAAGCCGACGAGCAGATCGGCGTGCAGTTGCGCCAGCGCCGGGACACTGACCGCCAGTCTGGGGGTAGCGGCGTTTCCCGCGTGCGGGCCCGCCGAGGTCACCAGTGTCCCGGCGATCAGTAGCGCCGCCAGCACCGTGGTGGCGACGCGCAGCAGACCGCGCAGCGGGCCAGGCAGGTGCCAGCGCGGCGGCGCGTCGCCCTCGGTGCAGGCCGCGACCAGCAGCACCGCCAGCCACACCAGCACCATCGACACCAGAAAATGTACGGCGACGGTCCACCAGGCCAGCCCGGTCCGGACCGTGATGCCGCCGAGGACGGCCTGCGCCGCGACACCGAGGGGCATCGTCGCGGCCAACAGGACCAGCCGCCGGCGCCGGGGCCGGACCGCCACCGCGACCACCAGGCAGGCCAGCCCGACGAGGCCGACCAAGCCGGTGAGTAGGCGGTTGCCGAACTCGATCCACTGGTGCAGCGCGGCGACCTCGGGATGCGGCTGCGGCACCAGGCTGCCCGGGAAGCACTGCGGCCAGGTCGGGCAGCCCAGCCCCGACCCAGTGACCCGAACCACCGAACCGGTCATCGCGATCCCCGCCTGCGTGACCACCGCAGCAATCCCCATACCCCGTCCTAGCTGCCCCGAAAACACATCACCGATAGTAGCCAGCTACCCGGGCACTCCCGCCATTCGGCTCCGAATGGCGTTGGCTGGGGCGTGTGAACCGCTATTCGGCTCCGAATGGCGCGCGGGTGGAGTCGGGGTTAGGACAGGCGTAGGGTGCGGGTGGCTAGGGCTGCGGCGAGCGTGGTCCAGGTGAGTAGGACGGCTAGTGGGGTCCAGGGGGTGGTGCCTTCGGCTAGCGCGGTGTGCAGGCCTTCGGCTAGGGCGCCGGAGGGCAGCGTGGCGGCGAGCGTGGCGAGCGGTCCGGGCAAGGCGTGCACGGACAGCACGATGCCACCCGCTATGGCGAGCACCAGCCAGACCGTGTTCGCCACCGCGAGTACCACCTCGGCTCGCAGTGTTCCGCCGAGCAGCACCCCGAGGGCGCCGAACGCCGCGGTGCCGGCCAGGATCAGCAGCGCGGCGGGGGCCACACCGGCCGGTTCCGGGTGCCAGCCCAGCACGGCGGCCACCACCCCGAGCACCACCAGCTGCACCAGCACCACCCCGAGTACCGCGAGCATCCGGCCGGCGACCAGGGACCAGCGTGGCAGCGCGGTGGCGGCCAATCGTTTGAGCACCCCGTAGCGGCGGTCGAAGCCCAGCGCGATGGCCTGCCCGGTGAACGCGGTGGACATCACGGCCAGCGCCAGAACGCGTGGGGTGATGTTGTCCACCCGCGGACTGGGCACCGGCACCACGTTCAGCGCGGTGAGGCCGACCAGCATCGCCAGCGGAATGAGCAGGGTGAGCAACACCTGCTCCCCGTTACGCAGGGTGAGGACGAACTCGGTGCGCGCCTGGGTGAACAGCATCCGGGACAGCCGGCCCCGGCCTGGCGCGGGTGTGAAGGTGCCGGGGGAGAAGGTGGTCACGGTCGCAGCTCCCGTCCGGTGAGCTCGAGGAACACGTCTTCCAGGCTGCGCCTGGACACCCGCAGGTCCTCGGCGAATACTCCCTGCTGGGCGCACCACACGGTCACGGTGGCCATCACTTGTGAGTCGATCAGGCCCTCGACGAGGTACCCACCGGGGCGCGGTTCGCTGACCGTGCACTCCTGTGGTAGCGCGGTGCACAGTGGGCCGAGTTCCAGGCCGGGCCGGGCCCCGAACCGCAGTTGCCGCTCGGTACCAGTGGACGTCAGCTCAGCGGGGCTGCCCTGGGCCACCACCCGACCATGGTCGATGATCACCACCTGGTCGGCCAGCGCCTCGGCCTCCTCCATCAGGTGCGTGGTGAACAGCACGCTGACGCCGTCCGCGCGCAGCCGCCCGATGATGTCCCAGACCAGCCGTCGGGCCTGCGGGTCCATACCGGCGGTGGGCTCGTCGAGGAATACCAGCTCCGGCCGCCCGACCAGGGCGCAGGCCAGCGCGAGCCGCTGCTGCTGGCCGCCGGACAGCCGCTTGTAGGGCACCCGCGCGACGCCGCTGAGCCCGAGCACGTCGAGCAGCCATCCGACGTCCAACGGCTGTGCCGCGCAGACCGCGACCAGACTGAGCATCTCGGCGGCCCGCACGCCCGGGTAGGCCCCGCCGCCCTGGGGCATCACCCCGACTCGGGGTCGCAGCGCGGCACCGTCGGCGACCGGGTCCAGCCCCAGCACCCGGACCACGCCGGCATCCGGCCGCTGGAACCCCTCACACACCTCGACCGTGGTGGTCTTGCCAGCACCGTTCGGCCCCAGCAGAGCCAGTACCGTAGCCGGTTGTAACCGCAGGTCGAGCCCGTCCACGGCCCGCACCGCGCCGAAGCTCCGAACCAGGCCGTGAACCTCCACAGCAGCCGATGATTCGGGTGGGGTCACGGTCACAGAGCCTAGGTCGCACCCCCGGATCGGGGACCACTGGCCTGCGGGGTAGCCGACAATGGGCCCCCAGGCCGCAAGGCCGCTGCCAACGGGGGAGTGCGCCCGCGAACCAGCAGCATCGGTACCACCAGGGTGATCGCCGCCGCCGTGATCGCCGCGGGCAGCACCCAGGCCCGGAACAGAAAGTCCGAGCCGGTGGGCGCCACCACCACCGCGAGCACCGCGCAGGCCGCGGTAGCGGTGCTGCGATAGGCCGGGTGGGTGGCTGAGGCCGCCAGCGGGATCACGGCCCACAGCAGATACCACGGATGCACCACCGGCCCCAGCAGCACCACGGCACCCAGCCCGACCCCGAGCCCGGCCAGTGGTTCAAGCCGTCCCTTCCAACACCGCCACAACAGCAGCAGGCAGACTCCACCAGCGGCGGCCAGCCCGGCGGCCCGGGTGAGCGTGAGCACCGAGGTGATGTGATCGCCCAATCCGAGCAGGCTGCCGATCCATCCGGCGAGCAGGCCGAGCTCGGTCACCACCGACATCCAGCTGCGCACCGCGTTGGGCGTGCCGAGCGCACCGATCCAGCCGAAGCCGAGCCCGCTGCCCAGCCCGATCGCCACTGTGGTGGTCACCGCGACCCCGCTGACCGCCGCCGCCGCCCACACCACGTCGCGCAGCCGACCGCCCCGGTGCCGGGCGCACCACACGATGACGAAACCGAGCGCCAGCGCGGCGGGAACCTTCACCTGGGCCGCGGCCGCGATGAGCGCTGTGCCGCCGAGCAGGGTTAGGCCTCTGTCGGGGCCGCGCAGCGCCAGCTCTAGGCCGAGGAGCATCAGGCCGATCATCAGCGCTTCGTTGTGCACGCCGCTGACCAGGTGAAACAACACCAACGGGTTCGCGGCGCCGAGCCATAGTGCGAACACCGGTGAGACGCCCACCCGGCGGGCCAGCCGAGGCAGCGCCCAGACGATCATCAGCAGCCCAGCCACCGCCAGAGTGCGGTGCGCCAGCACGCCGAGCACGACGTCGTCGCCGGCGATCCAGTCGATCGGCCTGCCCAGGGTGAGGGACAACGGGCCGTAGGGCGCCGGCGTGTGGCGCCAGATCGTGGGGATCCCCCGAACCAGGGGATTGTCCACGCCCAGCGCGTCAGCCGGACCGAGTACGTAGGGGTCCAACCCACGGTTGACCATCGCACTCTGCGCCAGGTAGCTGTAGACGTCCCGGCTGAACATCGGCGGGGCGACCAGCAGCGGTACGGACCACATCAGCATTGTGCGGTCCAGCTGGGCCCGGGAGACCAGCCGGGACCGTCCGGGCGCGGCCAGCGCGCCGAGCCACAGCCAGGCCAGCACCACCATGGCGATGCCGGTATAGGCGAGTGCTAGCGACGCGGTGGGCATCCGGGTGAACAGGCCCAGCACAGGACGGCCGACCACCGGGTTGCCCAGCACCGGAGCCGTCCCGGCACCGAGTGAGCCCAAGCCCATGAGCAGCGCGCCGACGGTGCCGAACCGGCGCACCGTGTCGAGCTGGCGGGTCTCAGTCAGATCCAGGCCGGCGTCGCCGGGCGGGGCCTCGGATCGGTCGCTGACCGTCGGTACCGGCGCGGGCTTGGGCGCCCCCACAGCACGCACCTTCCCGGCCACCACGCCGCGAAGGGTAGCGCTGCGGTGCCCCGGCACCCGTGACGGAGCACCGCAGCACTTTGCGCTCACCCCCTGAAATACGTAACATAGGTGTTGTGAAAAACGTCGGAGCCGCCAGCGGGGAGGGTCGGACCCGCGAGTCGGTGGCGCGGATGTTACTGGAGCGCGGCCCGGTGGCGGCCGCACAGGTCGCCGACTCGCTGGGGCTGAGTCCCGCCGCGGTGCGCCGGCACCTGGACGCCCTGCTGGCTGACGGGCAGGCCAGCTACCGCACAGCACCGAACCGAGGGCCTCGAGGCCGTGGTCGCCCAGCCAAGGTCTTCCTGCTCACCGACGCCGGCCGGGCGCAGTTCGAGCACACCTACGACGATCTGGCGGTGGCCGCGCTGCGCTTTCTGTCCGAGCGTGACGGTGAGCAGGCGGTCCGCTCGTTCGCCGAGCGCCGGGTGGCGGAGCTGGTCGATCGGCACCGGGCCACGGTGGCTGCCGCGCCCGACCCGGTCGCGCGGGCGCAGCTACTGGCGGTCGCCCTGAGCGCGGAGGGGTACGCCGCGTCAGCCGAGTACGTCGGTGCCGGTGCGCAGTTATGCCAGCACCATTGCCCGGTCTCGCACGTCGCCACGGAGTTTCCGCAACTGTGCGAGGCCGAGACCGCGGCGTTCGCCGACGTGCTCGGTGTCCATGTGCAGCGGTTGGCCACCATCGCCCGGGGGGACGTGGTATGCACGACGTACGTTCCTGAGGCCCGGGCACCGCACGGTGCTCGGGGGACCGTTCCCCACACGCTGAGTACAGAATCGGCCTGACCACGTAAATCTCCCACCACGGAACCGGATGGAGGCGTCTGAAGTATGACGACTGCCCCTGAACAGGATGTGCGAACGCGGAACGCCCCGACTACACCGCTCACCCAGGAAGAGACGCTCTCCAGCCTGGGCCGTTACGAGTACGGATGGGCCGACTCCGACGCCGCCGGTTCCAGCGCGCAGCGTGGTCTGTCCGAAGCGGTGGTACGTGACATCTCGGCCAAGAAGAACGAGCCGGAGTGGATGCTGGAGACCCGGCTGAAGGCGTTGCGTCTGTTCCACCGCAAGCCGATGCCGCAGTGGGGTGCCGACCTGTCCGGCATCGACTTCGACAACATCAAGTACTTCGTCCGGTCGACGGAGAAGCAGGCCGCGTCCTGGGACGAACTGCCCGAGGACATCAGGGCCACCTACGACCGGCTGGGCATCCCCGAGGCGGAGAAGGCCCGGTTGGTGGGCGGTGTGGCCGCGCAGTACGAGTCCGAGGTCGTCTACCACAAGATCCGCGAGGATCTGGAGGAGCTGGGTGTCCTGTTCCTGGACACCGATACCGCACTGCGCGAGCAGCCGGAGCTCTTCGAGCGGTACTTCGCCAGTGTGATCCCGGCGGGTGACAACAAGTTCGCCGCGCTGAACACCGCAGTGTGGTCCGGTGGGTCGTTCATCTACGTGCCGCCCGGCGTGCATGTCGACATCCCGCTGCAGGCTTACTTCCGGATCAACACCGAGAACATGGGCCAGTTCGAGCGGACGCTGATCATCGTCGACGAGGGCGCGTACGTGCACTACGTCGAGGGTTGCACGGCGCCGATCTACAAGTCCGACTCGCTGCACTCCGCGGTCGTCGAGATCATCGTCAAGAAGGGCGCCCGCTGCCGCTACACCACGATCCAGAACTGGTCGAACAACGTCTACAACCTGGTCACCAAGCGGGCCACCGCCGCCGAGGGCGCGACCATGGAGTGGATCGACGGCAACCTCGGCTCCAAGGTCACCATGAAGTACCCGTCGGTCTGGCTGATCGGCGAGCACGCCAAGGGTGAGGTGCTCTCGGTGGCCTGCGCGGGCGAGGGCCAGCACCAGGACGCCGGAGCGAAGATGGTGCACGCCGCACCGCACACGTCGAGCACGATCGTGTCCAAGTCGGTGGCCCGCGGCGGTGGCCGCACCTCCTATCGTGGGCTGGTGCAGGTCAACGAGGGCAGCCACCACTCCCGCTCCACGGTGAAGTGCGACGCCCTGCTGGTGGACCAGATCAGCCGCTCGGACACCTACCCCTACGTCGACATCCGCGAGGACGACGTGTCGATGGGCCACGAAGCCACCGTCTCCAAGATCAGCGACGACCAGCTGTTCTACCTGATGAGCCGGGGGCTGGCCGAGGACGAGGCGATGGCGATGATCGTGCGCGGGTTCATCGAGCCGATCGCCCGCGAGCTGCCCATGGAGTACGCCCTGGAGCTCAACCGCCTGATCGAGCTGCAGATGGAAGGAGCCGTCGGCTGACATGACGGCTACCGCACGACCCACAACCGAGCAACACACGGCTACTGGGCAACACACGGTGCCGATGGTCTCTCGGGGCCAGCGGTTCACCTCGTACGACGTAGACGCCTTCGAAGTGCCCACGGGGCGCGAGGAGGAATGGCGGTTCACCCCGCTGCGGCGGCTGCGTGGGCTGCACCAGGGCGTCGCGGCCACCGGCACCGCGCAGGTCAGCGTGTCGGCGGCCGACGGGGTCACCGTCGAGGACGTGGACCGCCTCGACCCGCGTCTGGGCGACGGCGGCGTCCCCGCCGACCGCGTTGCCGCGCAGGCCTGGAGTTCCGCGGCACGGGCCACCGTGGTGACCATGCCGGCGCGGGCCAGGGTCGAGGACCCGGTGATGATCACCGTCACCGGGCCGGGCGCCGGGGCGCTCGCCTACGGTCACCTGCAGGTGCGCCTGGAGGAGCTGGCCGAAGCCGTGGTGGTGCTCGACTACCGCGGCAGCGGCACCTACGCGGAGAACGTCGAGCTGGTCCTCGCCGACGGCGCCCGGCTGACCCTGGTCAGCGTGCAGGACTGGGCCGTGGACGCGGTGCACGTCGCCGCGCAGCACACCCGGCTGGGCCGCGACGCGGTACTGCGAGCCACCACGGTGAGCCTGGGCGGCGACCTGGTCCGGCAGTCCCCGACGGTGACGTTCACTCAGCCCGGCGGTGACGCCGAGTTGCTCGGGCTGTACTTCGCCGACGCCGGGCAGCATCTGGAGCACCGCTTGCTGGTGGACCACGCCGTCCCACACTGCCGGTCCTCCGTCGCCTACAAGGGCGCGCTGCAGGGCAGTCCGGGAAAACCGGACGCGCGCACGGTGTGGATCGGCGACGTTCTCATCCAGGCTGCGGCCGAGGGCACCGAGACCTTCGAGGTCAACCGCAATCTGCTGCTCACCGACGGCGCCCGGGCCGATTCGGTGCCCAATCTGGAGATCGAGACCGGGGAGATCGTCGGTGCCGGGCACGCCAGCACCACCGGGCGTTTCGACGACGAGCAGCTGTTCTACCTGACCTCCCGAGGCATCCCCGCCGAGCAGGCCCGCCGGCTGGTCGTGCGGGGTTTCTTCGGCGAGATCCTGCAGAAGATCACCGTCACGCAGGTACGCGAGCGGCTGGCGGTGGCGATCGAGGCTGAGTTGGAGGCGGTGGGGGGATGACCGCGGTCCGAGTCTGCGGCCTGGCCGATCTCAAGGACGACGTGCCCACCGGCTTCGAGGTCGACAACGTGCCGGTGGTGCTGGTCCGCCAGGGCGAACAGGTATACGCGCTGGCCGACGTCTGCTCGCACGCCGAGATCGCGTTGTCCGAAGGCGAGGTGACCCGCAAGGGTCTGGAGTGCTGGCTGCACGGATCATGCTTCGACCTGGCCACCGGAGCACCGTCGGCGCCACCGGCGTCCGAACCGGTGGACACCTACGCCGTGACGATCGACGATGACGATGTGTATGTCGACCCGTCCACCGTGACAAACCGTTGACTGTGACAAGCCGTTGATTGTGACAAGCCGTTCATGGGGACCAACCGCTAGCGGGAGCTGAGACCACACCGATGACCACCCTGGAGATCAAGGATCTGCACGTCGCGGTGCCTACCGACGCCGCGCATGCTCCCGAGAAAGAGATCCTGCGCGGCGTTGACCTGACCGTCCGGGCGGGGGAGACGCACGCGATCATGGGCCCCAACGGTTCGGGCAAGTCCACCCTGGCCTACTCGATCGCCGGGCACCCGAAATATCGGGTCACCTCGGGGCAGGTGCTCCTGGACGGCGTCGATGTGTTGTCCATGTCGGTCGACGAGCGGGCTCGAGCGGGCCTGTTCCTCGCCATGCAGTACCCAGTCGAGGTGCCTGGTGTGTCGATGACGAACTTCCTGCGCACCGCCGTCACCGCGATCCGCGGCGAGGCGCCCAAGCTGCGCACCTGGGTCAAGGAGGTCAAGGCGGCGATGTCCGAGCTGGACATCGATCCTGCCTTCGCCGAGCGCAGCGTGAACGAGGGTTTCTCCGGCGGCGAGAAGAAGCGCCACGAGATCCTGCAGCTGTCCCTGCTCAAGCCCAAGATCGCGGTGCTGGACGAGACCGACTCGGGCTTGGATGTCGATGCGTTGCGGGTGGTCTCCGAAGGGGTGAACCGCTACCGGGCCAGCGGCGATGTCGGGGTGCTGGTGATCACCCACTACACCCGGATCCTGCGGCACATCACGCCGGACTACGTCCATGTCTTCGCGGGCGGGCGGATTGTGGAGTCCGGCGGGCAGGAGCTCGCCGAGGAACTGGAGTCCGGTGGTTACGAGCGGTTCACCCGCCACCAGGAGGTGACGGGGGTGTCGCCGTGACTGGGCAGGTGACTGCTGGGCCACTGACTGCGGGGCCGGTGACTACAGGGCCGCTGACGGCCAGCGAGCAGGAGAAGATCCGCGCCGACTTCCCGATCCTGTTCCGCACGGTGCGAGACGGCCGACCGCTGGTGTACCTGGACTCCGGGGCCACCTCGCAGCGGCCCCGGCAGGTGCTCGACGCCGAGCGCGCCTTCCTCGAGCAGCACAACGCCGCGGTGCACCGCGGCGCGCACCAACTTGCCGAGGAGGCCACCGACGCCTACGAGTCGGCGCGGGCCCGGATCGCGGCGTTCGTCGGTGTCGCGCCCGATGAGGTGGTGTTCACCAAGAACGCCACCGAGGGGATCAACCTGGTCGCCTACGCGCTGAGCAACTCCTCGGTCGCCGGTGGGGCGGCGAAGCGCTTCGCGCTGGCTCCGGGTGACGAGGTCGTAGTGACCGAGATGGAGCACCACGCCAATCTGGTGCCCTGGCAGGAGCTGTGCCAGCGCACCGGCGCCACGTTGCGCTGGTATCAGGTGACCGACGCCGGCCGGCTGGACATCGACTCGCTGGAACTGACGGGGGGCATTTCCGAGCGGACCCGAGTGGTGGCGTTCACCCACCAGTCCAACGTGATGGGCACCGTCCCGCCGGTCGCGGAGCTGGTCCGCCGGGCCCGCGAGGTCGGGGCGCTGACGGTGCTGGACGCCTGCCAGTCGGTGCCGCACAGTCCGGTCGATCTCGCCGCGCTGGACGTCGACTTCGCGGCGTTCTCCGGACACAAGATGCTGGGCCCATCCGGGGTCGGCGTGCTCTACGGGCGCCGCGAGCTGCTTGAGGTGCTGCCGCCGTTCCTCACCGGCGGGTCGATGATCGAGTTGGTGAAGATGGAGGCCTCCACCTACGCCCCGCCACCGCAGCGTTTCGAGGCCGGCGTCCCGATGACCTCCCAAGCGGTCGGCTTGGGCGCGGCGGTGGATTACCTGTCGGAGGTGGGCATGGATCGGATCGCCGCGCATGAGCGGGTCCTGACCGAACAAGCGCTGACCGGCCTGTCGGAGCTGGCCGGCGTGCGGATCATCGGTCCTACCGGCACCGAGGATCGGGGTGGCGCGGTGTCCTTCGTGCTGGATGACGTGCACGCGCACGACGCCGGCCAGGTGCTCGACGATCTGGGAATCGCGGTGCGGGTCGGGCACCACTGCGCCTGGCCGTTACACCGCCGCTTCGGGATCGCCGCGACGGTGCGGGCCAGCTTCGCGGTGTACAACACGCCCGCTGAGGTCGACGCGCTGCTGGCCGGGGTGCACGAAGTGCGCCGTTTCTTCCGGGTGGGCGCATGAAACTGGAGCAGATGTATCAGGAGATCATCCTGGACCATTACCGCAACCCGCACCTCAGCGGTCTGCGGGAGCCTTTTGACGCCGAGTCGTACCAGGTCAACCCGACCTGCGGGGACGAGGTGACGTTGCGAGTAGCGCTGGAGGGCGATCGGGTGACCGACGTGTCCTACGACGCGGTCGGCTGCTCGATCAGCCAGGCGGCGACATCGGTGCTCACCGATCTGGTGGTCGGCCGGACGGTGGCCGAATCGAGGTCCACCATGGCCGCGTTCGTGGAGATGGTGCAGAGCCGGGGTCAAGTGGAGCCGGACGAGGACGTACTCGCTGACGCGGTCGCCTTCGTGGGCGTGTCGCAATACCCGTCCCGGGTGAAGTGCGCCTTGCTGGGTTGGATGGCGTTCAAGGATGCCGTCGGCCGGGCGGCGGCCGCCGGTTCAGGCAGCGCCGGTTCAGGCAGCGCCGGCTCAGGCAACGGTGCGAAGCGAGCGGAGACGCGATGAACCTGAATGAGGAAACCGACGTCGTGCGCGGTGCCGCCGGGATGCCTCAGGTCCCGACGCCCCATCCGGGTGGCGAGCCGGCCGCCATTGACGACCTCGAGGAAGCCATGCGTGATGTGGTCGACCCGGAGCTGGGCATCAACGTGGTCGATCTGGGTCTGGTCTACGACATCCGGGTCGGCGAGGGCAACGTCGCCATCGTCGACATGACGCTGACCTCCGCGGCCTGCCCGCTGACCGACGTCATCGAGGACCAGACCCGCGCCGCGCTCACCGGTGGACCCGGCGGGGGACTGGTCGACGACGTGCGGATCAACTGGGTCTGGATTCCGCCGTGGGGCCCGGACAAGATCACCGAAGACGGCCGGGAGCAACTACGCGCCCTGGGTTTCACCGTCTGACCCGCCGCGCTCATGCAGGAAGCCCTCGACTCCTACCTCCGAGATCTGGGCGAGGACGAGATCACCGTGCTTCTCGAGTTCGAGGGCACGCTCGGGGAGTGCGACGAAGTGGAGCTGCGGGCGCGGATCGAGGCAGCGAGGGGGATATGGTGGGCCTCGTAGCCGCTGACATGGATCGCAGCCTGCAGAAGGCCGGCTCGGCCATCGGGCTCTCGGGTTGCCTGCAGACGGGAGTCTGCGTGTGGCACGGGCTGCCGCTCGCGACACGCATCGGCAAGCACTTCGACCGGGTCGCGGGATTGCAGCTCATCGACGTCGATGTTTCCTGATGACGGTGTGGGCACCGCTGGTCATGTCGGCGCGTGCGCCCCGAGGACGAAGTGCTCGCCTGATCTTCCCGCAGCCGACGTCGTTCGAACTGACGCGGGTCGGAGAGCGCGTCACAGGCGACGGCGACGTTTTCCCTGGGACAGCGGTTCCACCACGACTGTGCCGTAGGGGCTGGCGAGGCGCGTGAGATCGTCCGGATCTCCGGTAAGCACCACTCCACCCCCGTGCTCGACTGCGGCGGCAACGCCGTGGGCGTCCGCCAGGTAGGCCGAGCCCACGCCCGCCGCAGCGAGCACTGCGCCGACGAGGCGTGCGAGATCCTTGGTGGTGTCCCGCAGCGTCAGACCGTCCGGCTCCATTCTGGATAACAGTGCGTCGAGGCCCTGACTGCGGCCGATGCCGCGATACAGCTCGGCAAGGACCACCGTGGGGACGACCACCTCGCGGCCCAGCCGGTGCGCGGCCGTGAGAGCCCGGCGGACGGTGCGCTCACCGGGGTGCGTTCGTTCCAACACGGCGTTGACAGCCTCGGCGTCAAGCACCACTCTCATCAGGCTGCCGAACCGCTCGGCCGGTCGGCAATGCCGGGTTCCCTTTCGGCTGGCCCGCCGAGCAGCTCGGCGAAGCGGCGCATCTCCGCCGCATCCTCGGCTGTGTCCAGTGGGCCCCGCTCGGCAGCAAGGCGATCGAGCAGGGCGCCGAGTGCTTCGTGGCGGCGGAGCCTTGCCAGCTCCCGGCGTACGGCGTCATTGACCCTGCCGGACAGCCCGCCCCCCCGGGCGGTCAGCTCGTCCACTAGGTCGGCGTCGAGCGTGACGGAGACCTTGCGCTTGACGGGTTCGGGCATACTAAAATCCTACAACACTCCTACCTCGACGCTCGGACTCGGGTGCGGCTCGTTGATGGAGTAGTCGCGCAGTGCGGCCTCTGGTGCTTGCAGGAGAGCTCCATGCGGGCCGTGACAGCGCGGGACCTTGTCAAGGATCTCCTCTACGGTGGCCCAGCGCGTCGTCAGCCGCCCGCGACCAACTGCGCCACCTCGCGGCGATGGCCCGCCACCTCAAGATCACCGTGCAGGTGGTGCCCTACGCCAACGGCGCGCATCCGGGCATGGCCGCCGGTCCGTTCCAGGTCCTCGGCTTCCCCTGACTCGCCGACCCTGGCTTGGTCTATCTTGAGCACCGAGGTGGTGGCCTCTACCTGGAATAACCGTATGAGATCGAGACGCACACCGTCGTGTTCGAGCATCTGCGGGTGCTCGCGCTGCCGCCGGACGAGTCATCGATCATGATCCAGAACGTCGCGGAGGAGTACTCATGACCAACGCCCCCCTGGACGCCTTCACGATCGATCAACTGGCGGCTGCGGCGTGGCGCAAGTCCAGCTTCAGCGGCGACGAAGTTGATTGCGTCGAGACCGCCCTGCTGGCCGACGGCCGGATCGCTGTCCGCAACAGCAACGCTCCTGAGTCGGACGTCGTCTTCTTCACCCGCGGCGAAATGGACGCGTGGGTCAAAGGCTGCAAAGCCGGCGAGTTCGATGACGTGATGTAACGGCAGTCGCTCCCGTGTCACCGCTCCGACCGTGACCGCCGGGCCACGGTTGCACCTCCATAGCTGTAGACATAGTGTATACACGTGACTGCACACGAACCGGGACCGAGCGTCGTCATGCAGGCGCGCGTACCAGCTGACCTGGCCCGCGAGCTGCTTGAACAAGACGGACCCGCGCTGGGTCTGGATGGCATGTCGGAGATCGTCCGGGAGGCGCTGCGGCTGCTGCACCGGCACGCCCGCGAACGCCGCGCCGCTGCCGAGCTGGCGGCTTTCCACCCCGGTGGCGTCGCCCCCCTGCCGACCGGCGTGGTCGGCGACGATGTCTGACGCACCAGTGCAGCCGTTGCGCGGCGAGGTGTGGGACGCCCGGCTCCCGGTTGTCGGCTGGCACCCCGCCGTCGTGCTCACGGTGAACCCGCTCATCCCTCGGCTCGGCGCCGTCACCCTGGCCGTCGTCACCGGCACGCCCGGTCCCCCCAGCACCCACGTCAGGTTTGATGCCGACGCCGGCCTCACGCGCTACCCAGAGTCGTACGTGAACGCCACCGACTTGCACACGCTGAGCCGGACCCGGCTGCAGCAGCGCCGCGGGCGGCTCGCTGCGGGGGAGCTAGCGCACCTGGAGGATGCGGTCCGCCTCTACCTGGGATTGTGATCACATGGTGATTCTCCCGGTGGGCAACAGAGCTTCCAGGGTGTCCACGTAGCGGAGAACGCTGGTCCAGGGTGATCGGCGATCCTGATCTCGTCCTCCACCAGCCGGTGCTCGTCGGCGATGTGGCGCGACCAGTAACCCTCAGGTTCACCTCGACCGTCTGCTGCTCGCTGGCTTTGAAGTCGCGCGTTCCCTGCCCGAACGCCCTCCCGGACTCCGTCTTCCAGTGGTATTCGACCCTGCGCGACTCCTGTGCGGTGATGGTGTCCTAGCTTGGGTAGTTCCGGACAACCAGCCACGTCTCCCTGCTGAACTGTGACTCGCACATCCTCGACGAGGCTCGGCTGGATCAGGCAGAGGAGCAGCAGCGCGACGAGCACGGCACCGACGATCACGGCTACTCCACACGTTAGCGCGGGCGGGCTAGGACCTGCTTGACGGTGACACCAACTGGAGACCAGGTGACACCCGCAATATCGGCCATCGGCGCGTAGGGCGGCGCCGTCCAGTGCCACACCGCGGAGAAGCTGCGGTCGATCTCCGTGCGAGCGTCCGCATCAGTGACCGGGCAGCTCGCCAGCGCCAGCTCCCGCGCGGCAGCGGCATCGCCGATCCGCACGGTGACGGTCCACCACGCTCGAACCTGGGTGGCGGCATCCGACGTCGGTTCGGGCTCGACCTCATCGCAGCCCGTGTCAATCGATAGGATCCGGGCCACTCCGGACTCGAGCAGCAGCTCCATGCCGGTAGTAGGTTCGAGGCACCACTGCACTGCGGCCGCGTCGCTCGTGTCGATCTCCTCCTCCGTATCCGGCAGATCATCCGGTCCGTCCGAGGGTAAATCGAGCAGGACAATTCCACCACTGAATGCCCGCAACGCTGCCGCCCGCAACGTGTGGTGGTCCTGGATCGTCACATCGGCGACCACGGTTCGCGCGTAGGTCTCCCGCGCCCGGCCGCGTCCCGAGCGTGCCGGAGCCGCTACGTCGAGATCGGCCAGTTCGAACAGCCTGGGCTGGTCTTTCATCAGGTTCCCCTCGCCAGCTGAGCACCGTATCGTCGCAGACCTTCGACGGCGTCCTCCCGCTGGAGGGGCCGGTGACGGCAACGGGTACGGTCCGTCACGGCCTCGTGGCCGGGCAGTCGGTTGGTGTCGGAGGGAGACTAGCGATGACGAGTTCGGCACCTGTGATCGCTGCGGAGTCCGTGCTGGTCAGGCAAGTGGTGGATTTCGTCAGGTGGGTCGGGGACGGTCGCAAGCTCACCCAGAAGGGAGCGATCACGCTGGCCGACGCCCGGGTTCTCCTCGACCGATTGGGTACCGGGGACGAGCTCGATCCCGCGATCGGTGAGCGGGTGTTCAAGACCAAGTCGAGTGTGGAGTTGCTGGGTCTGAGCCTGATTGTGGAGTGGGCCAAGGCGGCTCGGCTGGTGCGGGTCGTGCGCGGTCGGCTGGTGCCGGTGAAGAAGGCCGTCGTGCTGCTTGACCGCCCGGCGGAGCTGTGGATGGCGTTGTTCGAGGTGTTCGGGCGGCTCGGTCCGGCGTTTCTGCCCTCGGGATTCGGCGAGTCGTTTCTGCGCTCGGAGTTCGCTGCCGGCGTCGATGTGCTGCTGTCCGTGCTGTACGGCCGCGACGGCGCGGTCGGCTTGGACGAGCTGTGCGATCTGGCGTGGCACACCGTGACGGCGCCCTACGTGCTCGATGATGCCACCGACATCCAGCTGAGCACGGCCCGTCGCATGAACGATCGTGATGTTCGGCGCACCCTCGGCACGCTGGCCCGGCTGGGTGCGGTGACCCTGACCGAGGACTCCGCCGAGCTGACCGCGGCCGGCCGGCGCGGGACCCGTCGCCTGCGGGGGGAGCCTGAGCCCGGCGATCCCGTGCACCAGATCACCGTCACGCTGGCCGAGGTGGCGGATCCCCCCGTGTGGCGGCGGCTGCTGATCCCGGCCGCTATGCCGCTGAGCAGGCTGCACGACGTGATCCAGACGGCGATGGGCTGGCAGGACCATCATCTCCACAGCTTCACCGACAGCAGCCGCAGCTACGGCCTGCCGGACCCGGACCTTGAGTTCACCGACGAGCGCTCAGTGCGGCTCGGCGACCTCGACATAGGCTGCGGCGCCATCGACTACACCTACGACTTCGGCGACGGCTGGGAGCACGAGATCGTTATCGAGGCGCTCGGGGCGGCGCAGCCGGGCGAGAGTTACCCCCGATGCATCGGCGGCGAGGGCGCCTGCCCACCGGAGGACTGCGGCGGGTCGCCGGGCTATGCGCACCTCCGGGAGGTTCTCGCCGATCCGGGCGATGCGGAGCACGACGATATGGTGCGGTGGCTGGGTGTGGAGCACGCCCGGGAGTTCGATCCGACCGCCTTCGACATCGAGCTGGTGAACCGCACACTCCGCGCGGGGCGCTGGGCATCGCAACGGTGTGATCAACGGCTGTAGTGGTACCTGCGCGGCGATTCTGATCTCGTCTTCCACGATCCGGTACACCAGCCGGTGCTCATCGGTGATGCGGCGCGACCAGTAACTCTGAAACGCGTGCCGCAGCGCCTCCGGCTTGCCGATCCTCTCGTTGCCGTTGCGGATGGTGTCCTGGATGAGCGTGTTGATCCGGCGCAGCACCTTGCGGTCCTGCGCCTGCCACCACAGGTAGTCCTCCCAGGCGAGCTCGTCCCAGATCGGCTTCACTCGATGAGATCATGGGTGCTGTCCGAGCCCGACGGGAGGCTGATGATGCGGTCGCCGAGCTGCGCGCCTTCCGGTCCGCTGTGACGACGCTGACGCTCGGCGGCTCGCGATGCTTGCCGAGCGCGAGGGTGTATCCCAGGCATCCTTGCTTTGTAAGGTCCTCCGGACGTACGTGCCGCAGCCCCGAGGAAGCCGCACCTTCGCGCTCGACGGTGTGGGCGAGGGCCCCGGTGGTTCGGTGGCCGACATGGACGCCGCCACCCTGTTTGAGGGCTTAGGGCTTGAGGGCTTCGGCGGGTGACCCTGCTGGTCGACCCGGCCCCCTTGGTGGCACTGGCCGATCGTCGAGACCCACTTCGACAGGCGGTCCGCGCGGTACACCCGTTGCAGGGTGGTGCATTCGAGCTGCTGCCCCAGCGGTAGACGGATCCATCACGAGATCCCGCTAGGAAGTCTTTATGGTGAGTTCTTCGAGCGACGGCATGGTGTGGTTGGTCGAGGCGGAGATCCGTAGGCCGACGAACCGGGCGTCCACGGGGCGGAAGCGAAGCTCGTCACGGGTGCCCTCGGTGCGGTCGCGCACCTGGGCGACCACTGTCCAGTCCCGGCCGTCCCGGGAGACGACGAGGTCGTAGTCGGTTGCGCGCAAGGTCTGCACCGGCCCGGGGGGCGGCGGCACATTGGGTGCGGGCGCGGGTGGCCACTGCTGGCCCCAGTCGAGTGTCGCTGTGCTGATCGTCTGCTGGTGTGCCAGCGCTACGTCCAGGCTCGCGGGGAGCCGGGTGGGACGCCAATCGGTCGCGGGGCTGCCGTCGACGGCTGCCAGCGGACCGGCTCCCGGCTGGTTGCTGGACGCGTGCATGGCGTGGCATCGGGCGAGATCGGTGGTGGGTGTTCGGTCCGGCCGCCGGGTCACCACGGTGAGGGGATGGCCTGGTGGGACGGTTCGCGGGTGGCCGGCGATCGTCACGGGCAGCGGGCCGCCGGAGTCGATGGACACCCGGGTCTGCTCGCCGGTGATGGCAACCGTGAACCGGTGGCCGTGCCAGGCCAGGTTGTGCAGCACCACGCCCTCGAGCTGCGCGGTCAGGCTGGGGTCGAGCCGCACCGCGTCGGCGTCCCAGCGCAGACCGGAGTAGCCGTAGAGGAACTCCTGCAGGAACCCGCCGATGCCGGTCATGAACGTGAAAGCGCCCCCGGTCCTGGTTTCGGAGAACTGGTCGAACGCGTCACGCATGAAGGGTTCGATGCTGCGCTGGGTGTGCACGAAGGACGAGCAGCCGGGCGATCCGATGGCGGCCGTGTCGATCGTGTTGATCGCGTCGTCCATCGACGGGCCGCCCGGGTCGATGCGGGGCACGTAGTAGTCGACGTCGCGCTGCGCGGTGGCCGCCGGCATCGGGTACCGCCACGGATACTGCAGCATCGTCACGTCCGCCTGCTTCACCATTTGCCCTTGGTAGCCGGCGAATTCCGGGTGGCTTCCCGATGCCGGGTCGGAGAGCGGCGAGAGCCCCTCGGCGATGGTGGCCCACTCACCCGGCGCGGCCGCGGCGACCACGCGGGCGGCCTGGGTGGCGATCCGCAGGGTGGTGGCCGCGGCGACGTTCGTGTACGCCTCGTCGTCGACGTCCGGATTCTCCTCGTCCGGACCGGTGACGTGGGTGACGTGGTAGCTGCCGTCGGCGTGGCGCCGCGCTCGACTCGCCCAGAACGTGGCGGCCTGCGACAGAACCGGCCAGCCCCGGGTGAGGAGCCAACCGCGGTCACCCGTCGCCAGGTAGTACTGCCACTGGGCCAGCGCGACGTCGGCGGTGATGTGCTGCTCGTAGCGGCCCTCGCTGTTCACCGACGCCGGCGGCGGGATCTGCTCGGTGCCATCCAGCGCGCTCTCCCACGGGAAGCGGGCGCCGGGGAACCCGGTCTCCGTGGCGTGCGCTTCGGCCGCACCGAGCCGTTGGTAGCGGTAGTCGTTCATACCGGCCGCGAGCTCGGGATGCTGGGCGAGCAGCGCCGGATACATCCACGTTTCGGCGTCCCAGAAAATGTGCCCGTCGTAGCCGTTGGAAGACAACCCGGCCGGCGAGATACTCCAGTCGATGCCCTCGTGCGTGCTGGACCAGAGGTAGAACTCGCTTACGTTCACCTCGGTGGCCAGTGTGGGATCGCCCAGAATGTCCACACGACCGGCCCACAACGCGTTCCAGGCGGCGGTGTTCTCGGTCATCAGGCCGTCGACGCCGATTGCGGCGGCGGCCGAGGATTGCTGGCGTGCGGCCGAATCCGGCTCAGTGGCGTCGTGTGAAGTGGCGACGCCGACGTATTTGGTCAGGGCGTAGGTGCGGTTCTCGGTCACGGGGAAGGTGACCCGCTGCCCGACGGTCTGCTCAGCGATGTCGCCCACCCGCCTGAAGCTGGGCGACCGGACGCTCTCGCTGAACCTGAGCCGGCTGGCAAGCCCGGCGAAGACGCCGAGTCCTCGGGTACGCACGGTTTCCCAGTACTGGTGGGCCGTCTCGTCCCACCCGCTTGTGACGCCGGTGCTCGCCGTGGCCGGGGTGCCGTCGATCAAGTCGGTGATCGTCGCGGTCCCCGTCCATCGCGGTGTCAGCTCCAGCCGCACGGCCGCGACCCCGATCCGGGCGCGGTCGGTGAACACGACGTACCGCAGCTCGCTGACGTGCCCGTTCGGCGCTGTCCAGCGGGCGGTGGTGGTGATCGATCCGTCGCGCAGGTTGAGTTGCTGCCGCCAGCCCGTGACCTGATCGGGGCGCGGGGTGAAGTCCTGCCCGCCGTCGGCGAAGCGCAACGTCGACCAGGTCGGGATGCTCGCGCGATGCTGTATCTCCCCAGCGGGCTGGGCGTAGAAACCGGCGACCTCGGACTGCGCCGCAACGGTGTATCCCTGGCCGGCCGATGGCACCCGCACGCCGAGATAGCCGTTACCGGTGAAGGTGGGCGCATAAGTGCCGCCGGTGTCGGTGGCCGTGAGAAGGTAGGATCCGCCAGCCTCCGGCTGCGCCGCGGGTGCGACCGGAGACGTCGCGAGCGTCAGCACCCCGCCGAGCAGCGCCAGAAACCAACGGTTTTTCCTTCCACGGACGATGCGCATCGGCCGGGCCTCCTCATCATCAGGATAACGGCGGGGGACGTAGCCGCGCAGCGAGACCAGGTTGCGCGCCGCCGCCGTCGCGCCGGGGCTGACTTTGACCTCGATGGCCGCGACTTGGCCGTCGGGACTTTCGACGATGATGTCGGTCTCTGCGGTGTCCCGGTCGCGGTAATGGGCGAGTTCCGGCGGGTCCGGTGCCGAGCCGGCCTGGCGCAGTAATTCGGTGAGCACGAAGCCTTCGATGATCGGGCCGTCAGTGTCGAGGGCGAGTTCGGGCCGGAGCAGCGTGGCGATCTCGGATCGGCGCAGATAGCCCGCCAGGCCCGGATCCGTCAGGCACACCCTGGGGGCTCGGATCTCCCGCTGGTTGAGGTTCGTCCCGGTCGTAGAGCGGTAGTATACTTTCACTGTGCCCAGAGGGAACCCGTCGCCGAAGCTTGCCATCACCGTCGATCCCGACGTTCACCGGCAGGTGGTCGAGGCCGCCGATGCCGAGGGCGTGAGTGTGTCTTCGTGGATGACCGCCGCCGCCCGCCGAGTGCTCAAGGTCCGCGACGGACTCGCCTCAGCTGCAGGTAGCCAGTAGCATTTCCGGTGGTGGTTGTGACGGTCACCACGTCAGTGGTCGAGTGCTCCGGGATGGGCAGGGTAAATGTGCCATCCGGATTGGCGTGGGCCGATGCCACTGTGGTGGAGGCGCCGGCCGCACCAGCGTCCGTCACGGCCACGTCCACGCTCGCACCTGGTGTGGTCAGGCCGGTCACTGTCAGCAGCGCGCCTGAGGTGGAGACAGTGGCGTCCAACGGTGCCGTCCCGGGCGGCGGCGCGTCGACATAACGGGCCCGGGTGATCGTCGGCTGTTCTAACGCTCGACCGGCGCTCAACGCCAGCGCCAGTCGCACCAGCTGCGCCTGTGCCCAGGTCAAGGGGGAAGCTGAGCCGGCGGGATGGCCGGGTGTGAAGCCGATGGACGCCAGGGTGGGGTCGGACCCGTGGGGGGAGGGCGTCAACGGCGGATTCTCCCAGTCCTGTTCCGGCTCCAGACCCACGCCGGACGTCATCTGCAGCATGCTCACCAGCAGCGCCGCGGCAGTGGTGGTGTTGCCGGTCTGCAGCTCCTGTTCGCCGCGCTCGCCGGACAGTACCGGCCAGAGGTGTCCGGAACCGGAACCGGTGTCGCCGGTCGGCCAGGGCCGACCAGACGGAGCGCAGTTGGCCCGGTCCGGTTGGTAGCAGTCGCCGTAGCCATCCGAGCTACCCGGTGTCGAGGTCCCGTAGCGGTAGAAGCCCACACCGCTGGGCGTGTCCCGACGGATCGTCGTGTCCACCACCTTCAGCGAAGCGAGTACATCGGGGTCACCGGTGGGTAGCTCGCCAAGCCGGACAAGCTCCAGGAACCCGGCGTCCACGACCTGGCGTTGATCGGCGTCCGGCATGCCATTGCCAAGGTTGTAGGGAATCGTCGCGTTCGGATCAGTGGTTCTGGACAGCCGCAGGAAATAGCGTGGCCCGTAGGGACCCGTGGTGGTGAGCGTCCAGTCCTTGACGTGCCGCTGAAAGTCATCAGCCGTGGCCTGGTAGAGCCGGGCGCGAGTGGTGGCGTTATGTCGACCGGCGATAGCACTGGCCGCGGTCAGGCCGGCGATTTCGGCAGCGATGGTCGAGGGAGAGTAGCCTTTCTGTTCCTCCCACCGCTCGACGCCGAAGGCCGGACCATGCGCGACCAGGAAATCCGCGGCCGGCCGGATGTGGTCAGTCCAGAGCGCGGTGTCACCGCCGAGCCCTGCTTGCCACGCCATGAGGAGGGGATAGGAGGTCTCGTCAAGCTGATCACCATCGGTATCCGGCGCTACCTTTCCGTTGAGCAGCGAGTTGCGCGGCAGGCGGCCGTCCGGAAGCTGCTGGCGATTGAGCAGGAACCGTGTGGCGTCTTGCGCGGTGGTCAGGTCACCGTCGATGAGCAGCGCGGTGAACGCCTCGTAGAGATCGCGGGAGAACACCTCGCGGTAGGAGCCGAAGTAGACCGGTTTTCCGTTCACCAGCTTGCCGGCGCTGACGGCTTGACCCCACGGGCTGGCCAGGGAAGCGACGATCGCACCGCGAAAGGTCTTGTCCTCGCTGGCCTTCACCACATTGGCCGAAAGGTAGTAAGCGGAGCGCATGCGGTCCATGGCGGCATGATCAAGGCCGGGCAGGGTGGTCGGTGGCGGGCGCAGGCGGGCGTCGTAGGCGCGCCAGCCGGCGGTATATCCGGCCACTGTCGCGGCGAAGGGGGTGGTTGCCGCCTTGTCCGCGACTGATATGGCGCCGCGCTGGTCACGTCCGAAGCCGAGGGCAAGGGTGATCTCGCCGTGTGGGTTCGGCACGACACGGGCGGTGAGCACGGCATACCCGTTCGGTGCGGTGGTGTAGTCGTCGAGCATTCGCGTGGTGTCGAGCTGGGTTAGTCCATCGCTGGCGGTGCCGGCGTAACCGATGCTGGCCTGGGTGAGACCGCTGGCCGCGCCCAGCGCCATGAACGTCGGAACGGCGTAGTCGCGATTCACCGCCTCGGTGGTCGTCGCGGTGTCGTAGGCGACCGGGACGGGTGTGTGGGTGGAGGTGTCGATCACCGCGGAGTCGGCGCCGCCGTTGTCGTGACCGCCACCGCCGTTGCCGTTGACATGTGCGTCCAGACGAATGTAGAGCTTCAGCCCTTGCGGTGGCGGGCCATGCGTGCCGCGCACGCTGGTGTGAACGACCACAGCGTCTCGCGCGGGGTCGGCTACATAGGTCGTCACGAGCTGATAGCCGTGCGCTGCACTGGTGGCGAGGACCGTGCAGGCCATTCCGGTGGTATCGGCGCTGACGGCATAGGTCAGATCACGGGTCTGCAGATCGGTGAAGCTGTGTCCGTCTGTGACCACATACTGCATGGTCTCGACGTTCGTGTTGTCCACAGTGGGGTTGTAGACATCGGAGAGTACGCCGTCGGCGACGGTGTACCAGACCTTGGATGTGGTGTTCTCGGCCGTGCCGACGCAGTCCTTGCGCGCCAGGTCAAAATGGGACCGGACGCCGGGCGCGCCGGGTGCGGGTGCGGTCCCCGATGGCGTCGTGCAACCAGCCGCGACGCCGAAGCCGACCGCACTCACCGTGAACAGTGCCGCGACAACGGACACGCGAGGATTGCGAGTCCGGCGAGGCCGTCTCCGGTCTCGATTCCAGGACATAGAACACCCCATAGATTCAATGCCGACAGCAACCCGTAGCAGTGGTCAGGCTGCTTAGTGATGTTCGCTGATCTCCGCCCAGAGCGCGGCAACCGTTTTCGCGTCATCCAGGTTGTCGAGCCTCGCGGACCAGTTCACGTAGGAACGCCCGTCATGATCCGTGGCCCGATAAGGAACTTGGGGATTGTCGCCGTTGCTTCGACGTAGCGGCTGGAAGACGATGTATATTCGCCAGCCCACGGCAGGCTTGTGCTCGATGGAGAAGCCGTAGTCGGCCAGTCCGTCCCGTGTCTGGTAATTCATGACAGCCATTTCCCTTTCCCTTCGCCATGCGGGCACTTCTTCATCAGGGTCAGCGCGAAGTACCAGTGGGGCGCTGGCGACCGCGTCGAGATACCGAGTCGATGATCACTGCCATCAGCAGCACCACTGCGGTGATCATGAATTGGACCGACGAGTCGAGTTGTAGCAGATACATTCCGTTATTGATCGATCCGATCACGGCGACACCCAGCAGCGCCCCGTAGGTGCTCCCCCGGCCGCCGAACAGGCTGACGCCGCCGATCACTGCGGCTGCGATCGCGATGAGCAGCACGTCGCTGCTTCCGGTGCTCTGGTTCGCCGCGAACTCCCGTGAGACAGCCAGGATGCCGCCGATCGCCGCCATCGCGGAGCCCAGCGCGAACACCGTGATCCTGATCCGGTCTACCGGTAGCCCGGCGCGGCGAGCCGCGTCCACATTGCCGCCGATGGCGATGATGCCGCGACCGAAGCGGGTCTTGCGCAGCATCAGGTCACAACCCACCGCGACGGCGACCACTGTGGCCAGGGCGACCGGCACGCCGCGAGCGGAGTTCAGCACCCCGATCATCAACCCGACCCCGGCGCTCAGCAGGACCAGTCGGGCTGCTCGGCGTGCCGGCGTTGCGCATGGCAAGCCCGCTTCGCGACGCCGTCTGGCATCCACGACGACCGCTACCAGGCGGCAGCCGACCATCACAGCACCGAGTGACCAGCCCGCGACTGCCGGCAGATAGGCGTGGGTCAGTGCCGCGATGATGCCCTGGTCAGGGATGTTGATGGCGCCCTGCGGGCTGAGCAGGTAGAGCTGCAGCCCCTGCCACCCGATCAAGCCGGCCAAGGTCACCACGAATGACGGGACACCGATCGCCGCGTGGATCGTGCCCTGCACGGCGCCGACAGCGAGCCCGAGCAGTACCACCAGCCCGATGGCCGGCACCTCGGGGACACCATGCCGGATGACGAGGATGGCCAGGACGGCGGCGGCCAATCCGGACACCGAACCGACTGAGAGATCGGTCTCCCCGAGCAGCAGGACCAGCGTGATACCGACCGCCATCATCCCGACTGCGGCGATCTGCACCACCATGTTGGACAAGTTCGCCGCGGTGAGGAAGCGGTGGTTGTGGTCGAGTAGCTGAAAGAGCACCCAGGTGGACATCAGGCTGACGATCACCGGCAGTGTCTCCAGCTCTCCCGCGTGCAGCCGTGCGGTGAGGCTGCGCTGCTTGCGCGCCCGCGCTTGCCGTCCGGTGGCGGGAGGCGCGACGGCGGGAGGATCCGGCAGCCGGGGTTCCTGTTTTTCTGGTACGACGCTCACCTTTCCCCCTCCGTGATCGAGATGGTGCCGGTGCCCGTGGACCGTTTGCGGGACGCGGCGGCCACCGAGGCGCCGGTGATCGCAGCCACAATGCCCTGCTCGGTGATCTTTCCGATAGGGAACTCTCCTGCGTTGTGGCCCAGTCGCAGTACCACTACCCGGTCCGCAACCGCCTTGACGTCGATCAGGTTGTGGCTGATCAGGATCACGCCGGGTCCTTGGTCACGCAGCCGCTCGATGAGGGTGAGCACCTGCGCGGTCTGCGCGACGCCCAATGCCGCGGTGGGTTCGTCCAGTATCACGAGCTTGGGTGAGCCGAGCATCGCGCGGGCGATAGCGACTGACTGCCGTTGCCCGCCGGACAGGGCCGAGACCGGCACCCTCGGGCTGGGTAGCGTGACCGAGAGAGAGGACAGCAGTTCCCGTGCCCTGCGCTCCATGCCGATCTCGTCGAGCACGCCGAGTCTGACCGCTTCGTTGCCGAGGAACAGGTTGGCGACCACGTCGAGGTTGTCGCACAACGACAGATCCTGGTAAACGGTCGCGATGCCGAGCGCGGCGGCCTCGTGCGGCTTGCCGATGCTGACGTGGTTACCCAGCCAGCGGATCTCGCCGCTGTCTGCGGGGCCGACCCCGGCGATCACTTTCACCAGGGTTGACTTGCCGGCACCGTTGTCGCCGACCAGCGCGACCACCTCGCCGGCCCCGACCTCCAGATCAACGTCACTGAGCGCCTGCACCGACCCGAACCGCTTGGATATCCCGGTCAGCGCCAGGATGGGAATGGTCACGACGGTCCTCTCGGTTCAGGAGATGCCGGCCTGCCGGCATGCCTGGCGGTACTCGGTGGCACAGATCTCCGCAGCCGTGTAGAAGCCGTCCGCGATGATGACGCCGGCAACGTTGCTTCTGGTCACCGCGACCGGCTCGAGGAGCACGCTCGGTACCTCAACCGAGCCGTTGGACACCACCTGGGTCGGCTTGGACCGACATTTTTCTCCCGTGGCGGCGGCGATCGCCATCTGCGCGGCGATCCTCGCCTCCCGTTTGATGCTCTTGTACACGGTCATGTACTGCTCACCAGCGAGGATGTGCTGTATAGCGGCGAGCTCGGCGTCTTGCCCGGTCACCGGGGGCAGCGTGGCGAACCCGGCACCCTTCAAGGCCGCGATCGCGCCTGCCGCTGTCCCATCGTTGGCGGCGTACACGCCGATGATCGCCTCCCGGCCCAGCGCGGTGATGGCCTGCTCCATCTCCTGCTGGGCGCGATCCGGGGACCAGTCGGGGGTGTCGTACTCCTGACCGATCGCAACCTGGCCATCGAGCACTGAGTGCGCGCCCCGCTTCAAGTCACCGGCATTGGGGTCCGTAGGCGACCCGTTGATCATCACGATCTTGCTCCGCTTGGGGTCACCACCTGCTTTCAACGCGCTGAGCAGCGCCGTGCCCTGTACCTGCCCGACCCGCTCGTTGTCATAGGAGACGTAGCAGTCGACCGGTCCTGAGGCGAGCCGGTCATAAGCCACCACCGCGACACCGTGGCTCTTGGCGTCGTTGACGATGGCACCGGCCGCGGTCGAATCCACCGCGTCGAGGATGAGTACCTGTGCGCCGCTGACCACCAGCGCCTCGGCCTGGCTCTGCTGCGCCGCACTGTCCTGACTGGCGTTCTGGTAGAGGACTTCGCAGTTCGGGCATAGTTGCTTGAGCCGCTGCGTGAGCAGTGGGCGGTCGAACGTCTCGTAGCGTGAGGTCTTCGACTCAGGCAGCAGTATCCCGATCGGGAAACCCTTCTCGAGGGACGCGGCGGCGCCGCGAGCGCCACCCGGACTACCGCATGCTGCCACTACGATCATCAGTGTCGCGACCGCTGCCGTGGTCCAGGTCCTCATTGCCCGCTCCCCACTACCGAGGACGAACCGGAAACGCTCGTCCAGCGTGACCTCAGCATGACGCACATCACAGCAAGTCGTCAAGATTTGAACACACTGCTGCCCAAATCGTTCGACTTATGAACGCTGAAGCTCAGGCGAGCAGTGGGTCGATGCCGTCGATGACGGCGGTACCGCGCACCACCGTGGCGAGTGCTCCCACCACCACAGCCCGATCGCCCAGCTCGCCGCAGCGCACCTCGACCTGTTCAGCGGCAACGGGGGTGCGCCGGTCCAGCACCTGCCGGATCGGGTCGAGCAGCAGCTCACCGGCCTGGGCCAGCTCGCCGCCCAGCACGATCTGACGCGGGTTGAGCAGGTTGCACAGCATCGCAGCGGCAGCACCCACAGCACGGCCGGCATCTCCGATCACCAGGCGGGAACCGCGATCTTTGTCGAGTGCGGCCTGGACCAGCCCGCGAAGCGTCGGCCGTTCTCGCCCTGGTTGACCGGGCAGCAGGTCGAGCAGGTGTGGCCCGCCGACCACGGTCTCCAGACAGCCGCGGTTGCCACACCGGCAGACCTGACCGGACTCGTCAACGGTGATATGACCGAACTGGCCGGCCAGCCCGCTGCTACCGGGGTAGATCTCGCCCCTGATGACCAGGGCGGCATCGACGCTGGTGGACAACCGGATATACGCCATGTCGGCAGTGGCGCGGGACGCCCCGCAGGCCAGCTCGCCGAGGGCGGCCGCATTGATGTCGGTGATGAGCTGGACCGGCAGATCCACCCTGCCGGACAGCTCCTTGGTGATGTCCACTCCCTGCCAGCGCGGGACGAGCGGCACTGAGCAGGGCCCTCCCGTGACCGGGTCAAGCGGGCCCGGCACGCTCACCCCGATCCCGCGCACCTGGCTGCGGTCCACCCGTGCCTGTCGCAGCAGCGTGCTCACCAGCCAGGTCACTCTGCGCAAGCCCCGCTCCGGTGACTGCGCACTGTCGTAGTTGATCTTCTCCTCGATGAGTACTCGGTAGCCCATGTCGCAGATCGCGCCACGTAAGTGTTTCTGACCCAGCTCGATGCCGATCGCCAGGCCACTGAGTGGGGACAAGGACACGCTCTGCGCTCTGCGCCCCGTCGCTGTCGGCGTCACCACCACCTGGGCGCTGGCTTGCAGCTCCCGGACGATGGTGGAGACGGTGGCTGGGGACAAGCCAGTGGAGCGGGCGATCTCAACCTGAGTGAGTGAGCCGGCGGCCCGGACCGCGCGCAGCACCCGGCGCGAGTTCGCCTCTCGAAGAGCGCTTTGCGACCCCGGGGTGTCCGTCGACAATGGGTACTCCCTGCGCCAGGCTGCTCACGATCACGAAGGCTCGCCTACCAGCTGACAGCTTAGCTACAAGAAGTGAACACTGCCGGTGTTGAGGGTGTCCAGGATGTGTTGGCCGTATTTCGCCAGTTTGTTCTCGCCGACACCGCTGATCGTGCCGAGTTCGGCCAGGGTCGACGGGGTCTCGGTGGCGATCTGGCGCAGGGTCGCGTCGTGGAAGATCACGTAGGCGGGTACGCCCTGCTCTTTCGCGGTGGCGGCGCGCCAGGCGCGGAGCCGCTCGAACACCGGCATCGCCGTTTCGGGCAGCTCGGCGGGCGCGGCGCGGCGGGGTTTGTCGGCCTTGACGGCGGCTTTCGCCACCCGTTCGGGTTCGCGGCGCAGCAGGACCTGGCGTTGCCGGTTCAGCACCTCGGCGCTGGAGTCGGTGAGCACCAGCGTGCCGTAGTCGCCCTCGACGGCGAGCAACCGCTGGGCCAGCAGCTGGCGCACCACCCCGCGCCACTCACTCTCGCGCAGCTCGGTGCCGATGCCGAACACCGTGAGGCAGTCGTGGCCGAACTGGGTGACCTTGGGCGTCGTCTTGCCGAGCAGGATGTCGATCACCTGACCTGCACCGAACTTCTGGCGACGTTCCCGGTCCAGGCGCAGCACGGTCGACAGCAGCTTCTGCGCGGCGATCGTGCCGTCCCACGACTGCGGCGGAGACAGGCAGGTGTCGCAGTTGCCACACGCGGTGGCCTGCTGGCCGAAGTAGGCCAGCAGCTGCCCCCGACGGCACTCGATCGTCTCGCAGAGGCCCAGCATGGCGTCGAGGTGGGTGCCCAGCCGGCGGCGGTGGGCGACGTCGCCCTCGCTGGTGTCGATCATCTTGCGCTGCTGCACGACGTCGGCCAGACCGTAGGCCAGCCAGGCGGTGGCGGGCAGCCCGTCCCGGCCGGCCCGGCCGGTCTCCTGGTAGTAGCCCTCGACGGACTTGGGCAGGTCGAGGTGGGCGACGAAGCGCACGTCGGGCTTGTCGATGCCCATGCCGAACGCGATCGTCGCGACCATGACCAGGCCGTCCTCGCGCAGGAAGCGCGCTTGGTTCTCAGCTCGGGTACGTGCGTCGAGCCCCGCGTGGTAGGGCAGCGCCGCGATCCCGTTCTCCACCAGGAAGGCTGCGGTCTTCTCCACCGATGCCCGCGACAGGCAGTAGACGATGCCCGCGTCGCCGGGGTGCTCGGTGCGCAGCAGCTCCAGCAGCTGCCGCTTCGGCTCGTTTTTGCCCACGATGCGGTACTGGATGTTCGGGCGGTCGAAGCTCGCCACGAAGTGCCGGGCGTCGACCAGGTTCAGCCGGGACGCGATCTCAACGTGGGTCGCCTTGGTGGCCGTCGCGGTCAGCGCGATGCGGGGCACGGTGGGCCACCGCTCGTGCAGCGCGGACAGCGCGAGGTAGTCGGGCCGGAAGTCGTGCCCCCACTGGGCCACGCAGTGCGCCTCGTCGATGGCGAACAGCGAGATGGTGCCCCGATCGAGCAGGCTGGCTGTCGACTCGACGCGCAGGCGTTCCGGCGCCAGGTAGAGCAGGTCCAACTCACCGGCGAGGAACGCGGACTCGACCTGGCGGCGCTCGTGAGCCTGCTGGGTGGAGTTGAGGAACCCGGCCCGGACGCCGAGCGCTCTCAGGGCGTCGACCTGGTCCTGCATCAGCGCGATGAGCGGCGAGATGACGACGCCGACGCCGTCGCGCACGAGCGCGGGGATCTGGTAGCACAGCGACTTGCCACCACCGGTCGGCATGAGCACCAGCGCGTCACCACCCGCGATGACGTGGTCGATGATCTCCTGCTGCGCCCCCCGGAACGAGTCGTAGCCGAAGACGCGCCGCAGCACCCGCACGGCATCACTCACGTCGAGTCCCGTGTCACCGACAGCCATCCGGCGATCCTAGGGCTGAGGTCATCGCCGACCAGACTCGCGCGCCGACACCGGCGCGGACCGCCGCCCTCGCGTACTGTGAGGTGGTCCTGAACTGGACAATCGCCGCAGTGATGATTTTTCGTACGCCGTAGTGTCAGAGAAACTGATGGCGGACAATCACGAAGCGCCGGCTCACCGGCGCGGAAAGGAGACACCATGGGACAGCCGGTAGTGCACTTCGAGGTCATGGGTAAGGACGGCGCCGGGTTGCGGTCCTTCTACTCGGATCTCTTCGACTGGAAGATCGACTTCGACAGTGCGCTGAACTATGGGGTCGTGCAGCGCACCGGAGACGCCGCCGCCGACGGTGCCGGAATCGGTGGCGGCATTGGAGTGGCGCCGGAGGGCTACCCCGGTCATGTCACCTTCTACGTCGGAGTGCCTGACGTCGAGGCCGCGCTCGCCAAGGCGGAGAGCCTCGGCGGGTCGCGGATGATGGGACCGGAGCAGGTCACGGAGCAGACCGAGATCGGTCTGTTCCACGACCCCGAGGGACACCTGATCGGAGTCGTCAAGACCATGCCGCAGAGCTGAGCACACGAACACGCTCTGGTCACGAAGGGCCCCGCTGGTGACGGGCCCTTCGGGTGCGCGCGTGCGGTGGCGCAGGTTCCGCGGAACACCGCACAGTCCCGCCGGAGCTTGATCGTTAAAAGTGAGCTGTAGCGGTGCGGTCCTGAACGGCTACAGCTCACTTTCGTCGATCTTCGCCCGGCGATGAGACGGTAGTGGGGCACCGGGGGTCGATGCGGCCGGCCAGCCGCACCATGCTTGCCTTGCGTGCTCACGGTCTATCTCTACCGAGACGACGCGACCGTCGACCAGGATCTGGTCGACGTCGATTGGGATGATCCGGATCTCGTGGTCCTGGAGCCGTCGCAGCCGCTGCCTTTTCCGTGTCGCTATCTCGGGCAGCGCCACAATCCCGGACCGCCTGAATGTCCCGACTACCTCGCGCCCCATCTTCAGATCGAGGTAATCGATTCCGCAGTGGACTACGGCTGCCTTCTCGTGAGGTACTCCGACCGGTGGTGGGCACTGACCTTCGGCCAAGGTTACCGCTGGGTTCGTGAGGAGATGGCTGAACCCGATTTCGGCTTGCTGGTTACCGCGAATCGGGTGGCTGACGATCAGCTGCGGCAGGTGGACTCACGGACGACTAGTGGTGTTCTTCGCCAGCGTGCCACCCGGGTCGCGGTGCCGGCCGGGATCTCCGCCTTCGGCATCGACACTGCCGTGGAATGGATCCGCAGCCTCAGCGGGACGGCCGCTGACATACCCGGCCTCGGGCAGATGACCGGCGCTATGGCCGCCCGGTTCACCATCAACCGTAACACCCGACCGCTCGCTGACCTCGCCACCGTTCTGGACTATCTGCTGGACCGGTTCCAGTCGGATGACTATCGAAAGCGGTTCAGTTTCCTCGACCACTACCGCCCCATTCCTCCCGGTTGTCACGAAGCGGTCTACCTCGACAGCCGGGTAAGCGCCGCGTTGCTTGACCCGCACTCAATCCCCTCGGCGACACCGTCCGGTTGGCGCCCGTGGTTGAGGCGGGCGACACATCGACCCCGCGTCCACTACGCCGCTATCTGGTGGCCGAGACGGAGGGCCCACCCAGCCGGACGGCTCCGCACCGCAACGCTTCGTTCTCTGTGATGGCACCTGGTTCCGAATCGGCTGGGACTTCCAGGCCCGTGTGGAGAACGTCATCGCCGAGCTGCGCGTCCTCACCGATGAGCCCGATAAGCTGGAGCTTCCCTTCTGGGGGGCGGACGAGCACGAAGGGGACTACAACCGTCGCGCCGCCGCGACACACCGCTGGGAGCTGTTCGACCGGGACCTCATCCGCACCGACTTCGACCGCCACGGCGTCGAGGCCTGTGACATACTTGCCGCCGACCTCGGCATGATCCACGTCAAGAGACTGGAAAAGTCCTCGAAGCTCTCACACCTGTTCGCGCAGGGAAGCGTCGCGGCATCGCTCCTGAGTCCCGACTCCCCGTTCCGCACGACGGTGCAGCAGCGGCTCGGTGACTCCTCCACCCTGCCCACGACAATCGTATTCGCGCTCGCCACGCACCGAAATGGCCCGATCAAGGAACTCATTCCGTTCTTCAGCAAGGTCGATCTGAGCACGCAGGTTCGGACAATCCACAACGCCGGGTTCACTGTTGCCCTGGCGAAGATTGACTTCAGGTCGCACTCCTTATCCCCACCGGTGCCCGGTGCGGCCCCGGGTGACGACATGCCACGTGCCCGAGGATCGCAGGTCAACCCGCGATTTTTTTGAGGGCGATGGAGAACGATGATGGCCATGTTCCGGCCTCGGGGGTGGTCAGTCGATGCCGATCGCCTTGCGTACCTGCGCCAACACCGGCACTGCCCGTTTGCGGGCCTTCTCGGCCCCTGCCGCCAGCAGCGCATCCAGCTCGCTGTCAGGGTCCATCAAGGTGTTGTACCGCTCGCGCAGCGGGCTCAGCTGTGTGTTGAGCACCTCGAACAGCTGGTTTTTCAGTTCTCCCCAGCCCATGCCACCTTCGCGCAGCCGCCGTCGCGTTTCGGTGGTGATCTCCGGTTCGGCGAACTGGTCCAGAATCTGAAAGATATTGGAGCTGTCCGGGTCCTTGGGCTCCTCCACCGGCGTGGAATCGGTCGGGATACGGCGAACCAGTTTCTTGAGCTGCGCTTCATTGCTGAACAACGGGATGGTGTTGTCGTATGACTTGCTCATTTTCCGACCATCCACGCCGGGCAGAGTGCGCCCGGTTTCGGCGTCGGGAACGACAGCCTGGGGAATTTTGAATGTGAAGCTGTCTCCGTAGAGGTGGTTGAACGACCCGGCGATGTCAGCGGCGATTTCAACGTGCTGCATCTGGTCACGCCCGACCGGTACCACGTCAGCTTCCATGATCAGGATGTCTACGGCCATCAGCACCGGGTAGTTGTACAACCCCATGTTGATCCCAGCATCCAGGTCGGTCTTGCCTGCCTCTTCATTGCGGTCTCGCGCAGCTTTGTAGGCGTGCGCCCTGTTCATCAGGCCCTTGCTGGTCATGCACGACAGGATCCACGTCAGATCGAAGATCTCGGGGATGTCCGACTGGCGGTAGAAGACGACACGATCCGGGTCGAGGCCCGCAGTGATCCACGTCGCGGCCACCGATCTGGTGTAGTGGCGCAGCAACTTCGGATCACGAACGGTCGTCAGCGCGTGGTGGTCAGCGATGAAATACAGGGCCTCGTATTCCTGGGCGAGTGCCAGCGCTGGCTTGACAGCGCCTATGTAGTTGCCGAGATGTGGCTCGCCGGTCGGCTTGATTCCGGTGAGCGAGACCTTGGCGGGGGACGCGGACATCAACCTCACATCCTCTCTGGACGGGAATCGAGATACGGGCCGTCGTGAGCTCCGAGGAACTTCCGATGCCTGGAAATACCCGTGGCATTGGCAGCCTCAAGCGGTGGCCGAACTCACCGCGTCGGTGCCACACCACCAACCACGGTCTGCCACCGTACTGCAACCGAACGGCAGGGCAGGGGGGTTAACCACGGGAGGCAACTGGACGGACACAAGTCGTGATCTTATCATCCAGAGCTCGCGGTGCTGTCGCCGCAGGCGCGCCAGACGATCGCGGCTACCACGCTGGGCACGCGGTCTGAGTAGGCTCACCAGCTGTTCAAAGCGAAGGTCTGTTCGGTGCCGAGGAAGACGTCAGGAAGAGGATCATGGGGGACGACGTGGTGCGGAGGCCGAGGGTGCTGTCGGGCATCGCCGCGACAGGCACGCTGCACATCGGTAACTACATCGGCGCGCTGAGCGTGTGGGCGCGGGAGCAGGACGCCTACGACAACTACTTCATGATCGCCGATCTGCATGCGCTCACCATCCCGGAGAATGTGCGGGCTGACGAGCTACGTGCGCGGGTTCGGGAGATCGTCGCGCTGTATGTGGCGTGTGGGCTCGATCCCGAACGCTCGGCGATCTTCCGGCAGTCCGACGTGAGTGCGCACGCCACCCTCGCCTGGGTGCTCGACTGTGTGACGCCGGTGGGCTGGCTAGAGCGGATGACGCAGTACAAGTCCAAGGCGGAGGGGGCGAGCGCTAGTGCGGGCTTGTTCACCTATCCCGCGCTGCAGGCCGCCGACATCTTGCTTTACCAGGCCGAGTACGTGCCCGTCGGCGACGACCAACGACAGCACGTGGAACTCACGCGGGACATCGCGCAGCGGTTCCACCACTTGTTCGGGTCCGTTTTCACACTGCCGCAACCGCTCATCCGGAAGAGTGGCGCGCGCATCGTGGGTCTTGACGACCCGTCGATCAAGATGTCCAAGAGCCTTGCCGGGGTTCGGGACGGGCATGCGATTGGGCTGCTCGATCCACCGAAGAAGATCCGGCGGAGCGTGATGCGCGCTGTTACCGACTCAGGGTCCGAGGTTGATCCCGAGAACATCTCGCCCGGGGTGGAGAATCTGCTGGTTCTCTTCGAGACGCTGTCTGGTCTCAGCCGCGACACCACGCTGGCCAAGTTCGCCGGCCAGGGCTACGGCACGCTCAAGCGCGAGGTGGCCGAGGTAGCCGTCGCGAAGGTCTCCGAGATTCAGGAGCGCTACCAGTCCCTCCGCGCCGACGACACCGCTCTGGATGAGATTCTCGCCGGTGGCGCGGCGCGGGCCGCCAGCGTCGCCAACCAGACACTTGATCAGGCGATGCGCCTCACCGGGCTTCGGTAGCGGCGGAACGTGATCTGATCTGGCCCCTCGGATCGCATACCGCGGATCCGCCACAGCCCGCATGGCGGCGTCCCCGGCAGGCACTATGGGCTGCCGGGGACACCGCTGCTCGGGTCGGTCAGTCGAACTCGCCGGCGTGGATGCCTGTGGTGAAGGTGGACCACTCGGCTGTGGTGACGATCAGCGCTGGGCCGGCGGGGTTCTTGCTGTCCCGGACGGCGTGGTGGCCGAGGTCGAGGTCGGCGACCTCAACGCAGTTGGACTTCCCGTTGCTGCGGCTGCTCGTGCGCCATTTAGCGCTCGACAGGTCGGTTGTGCTCACTTGCCTAGCTCCCTTTCGACTTGGGTGATTAGCTTCTGGGAAGCCTCCTCGCCCAGAGACGACTCCCAGATGTTGGTGAACGCGGTGTCGTATCGCTCGATCTCGTGGGGTTTGTCCAGGTACAGGTCTCCGGTGAAGCCGTCGACGTAGACCGTGGGTGGCTCGGTCTGCTGGCCGTTGCTGTTGAGCGGGAACCGCAGGATGACGAACGGCCCCGACATGATGCCGTGATGCAGCCCGGCAGCGAACGGCATCACCCTGAGCGAGACAGTGGGCAGCTCGCTGGCTTTCGCCAGCCGCTGAAGCTGGCTCATCATGACGTCGCGCCCCCCGACCGGGCGGTGCAGCATGGCCTCGTTGAGCACCACGTCGAGCACCGGCGGGTCGGTGACCCGCGTGAGCAGCGCTTGGCGGGCGATGCGGACGTGCACCCGCCGTTCGATCTCGGCGTCGTCCTCGCCAGGGTTGTCCGCCCGGATCACCGTGCGTGCGTAGTCCTCGGTCTGGAGCAGGCCGGGCACCAGCTCTGACTCGTACCAGGCGAAGCGGGACGCCGACTCTTCCAAGCCGATGTAGAGGTCGAAACCTTCCGGGATGGCGTCGCCGTAGGAGTGCCACCAGCCGCGCGCCTTGGTCTCCTTGGCCAGGCCCATGAGCGCCTCGGTGACGTCCGGTGGCGCACCGTATATCCGGCACATCGTCTCGACGTCGAGGCTGCGCAGCGACGTCTGGCCGGTCTCGATCCGCCAGATCTTGGCCTCGGACCACTCGAACCGCGTTGCCGCCGACCGCACGTTGAGCCGGGCCTGGTTGCGCAGATCACGCAGATACCGGCCGAGCTGCCTGCGCGGCACCGTCGAGCCCGTCGTGGCGCCCTCGGTCATCGTCCACCTCTCTCACTGTGAGGGAATCTTACACCCGGTATGAAAGCATTGCAGCATTCTTCTCGTAATGCAAGTGACATATTAGTATCATCGTGACGAAAAATTCGCTGCGAGTCTTGCATGGTGACCACTTGCAGTGCTTAACTCTGTACAGCCCTGACGCGACTGGCCACCCGTTTCTGGTCAGGGTCATGGCCGGACCGGCGATGCCCCCCAACTCTGGAGTCGCCGGTCTGGCCATTCCACGACAGCGACAGAGGGGAACAGCTATGCCCGAACAGTCCGCGGGTCCGCTCAAGAGTCACCGGCACGCCCTCACCGGCCGGGATGTCGACAACCGCAACCGAACCGTGATCTTGTGGCTGGAGTCGGACCTGGTGTGCGGCCAGGTGTGGCATCATGTCGTGATCACCCTGGACGCGACTCTGCATACCGCTGTGATCTTGACTCTCAAGCAGGCGGCCGAGCTGGCGGACGCGCTCAGCGTGGCCGCCATGCGCTGAGACGAGCTCAGCCCGGGGGATGGGCTGGGCCTCGGCTGCATCGGGGCGCGGGCGGGCGGGCGTCCGCTTCGCGCGGTATAGGCTCGGCGCAGCGTCACACCGGAGGTAGAACCGGTACGGGGTTGGACAACCTTCGCCAGTGACTCGCCCCGCCCGGTCCCTGAAAGCGGCTCCATGACCGTCACCCGTCCATCCGGCCCGGCCCGTTTCCGACCCGGCGGCAGCTCGGAGGGAAGATCCCGGCATGGCGGCAGCCTGCGGGGAAAATCTCGGCGCGGCGAGCGCCGCCCCGCCATCCCGGGCAGTCTCGTGCTCGCTGCGGGGTGGGCGTGGCGGCTGCTGCTGGTAGGGCTCGTGGGTTACGCCGTCGTGCGGGTGCTGGCCCTGCTGTCGCCGGTGGTGATCCCGCTGGTTGCGGCGTTGCTGCTGGCGGCGTTGCTGCGGCCGGTCGCCGAGCTGCTGCACCGTCGCCTGCCCGGGCCGCTGTCCGCACTGCTGACGCTGCTGCTCGGCGTCGTGGTACTGGTCGGTCTGGGATACCTGATCGGCGCGCGCTTCGCCCGGGAGCTGCCGTCGCTGATCCAACAGTTGGTCGGGACCATCCACCAGCTTCGGACGACGTTCGCGGGTGCCGGCGCGGCTCAACTCCAGCTCGACCAGATCGAGGCGTCCGTGGTCGACTGGCTACAGCGCAACCGCAGCGAGGCCGTCGGTTATCTGACCGCCGGAGCCGGCTATTTCATCCGATTCTTCGTGCTCACCGTGCTCACCCTGTTCATCACCTTTTTCCTGCTCTACGACGGCGAACGGATCTGGCGCTGGCTGATCAGTCCGTTGCCGCCGCGTGAGGCGCGCCGGGTGGACCAGGCTGGGCGCGTGGCCTGGACCACCATCACCGCTTATGTGCGCGGAACCGCGATCATCGCCGCCATCCACGGCATCGTGATCGGCTTCGCGCTGTACCTGTTGGGCGTGCCGTTGGCGCTCCCGTTGGCCGTGCTGATATTCCTGGGCAGCTTCATCCCGTTCGTCGGTTCGCTGCTCGCCGGTGGGCTGGCTGTCCTGGTCACGTTCGGTACCCAGGGATGGCTCGTGGCGCTGATCCTGCTGGGCATCCTGCTCGTCGACAACCAGCTCGAAGTCAACCTGCTCCAACCGCTGATCGTCGGCCGTTACGTGCGGCTGCATCCGCTCGCGATCGGGCTCGCTTTCGCTGTCGGCACCGTGCTCGCCGGAATCGTCGGAGCGATCATCGCCGTGCCCACCGCCGCCGTCATCAACCAGGTCTTGCCGGCGCTGCGCGGCCCGAACCGCAACCACCGTGCCAGACTGAGATATGGCGACCACGAGCGGTGACGACGAGGGACCGGCCTGAGTCAGGTTTACGCAGGCGGTGACAAGGGCACTCCAGGCGGTGGATACTAGCGTCGGAACTGGAGGCTGGACGATGGTGGACACCGCGCTACACGAGAGTGAATTATGGCACGAGTTCCGTCGGGTGGTGAACATGTCCTCGCAGGAGCTTGCTGCCTGGCTGCGCACCCGCTCGTCGGGCCCGGACGCGGAAAACCTCCCCGTGCAGAGGGGTACTCCCACCGGCCAACAGGTGCTGCGCATTCTGAGCAAACGCCGGGCCGACCTCACCGCCGACGATTTCCAGGTGATGCGCGCAGTGATCCGGCGAGTGCACGCCGAGCGCGGGGGCCATGGGCGGGCCGCTCGGGATGGTTGGCGGCACCGCGTGATGTCGCTCGGTCACGACCCGCTCAAGCCGGTATGAGCCACGGGCGAGACGCCTTAGCCGTCCCTTGTGGGGTGCGCCGCCATCTCCTCGTCGTGTGCTGAACCCCGCCTGTTCACCCTCGGGGTGCAGGGTGCCCCGGTGAGCCGGCATCGGCGCGACCCGACCGCCACCCGCTCCGCGCGGCGTTACCAGGGCGGGACCACCGATCCGGGGAGGATCGTGGTCTCTAAGTTGTGTAAGGATTTCGGCTCGATCCGGGCGGTGGATCGGTTGAGTTTCACCGTCGAGCCCGGCGCGGTGACCGGTTTCCTCGGCCCCAACGGCGCTGGTAAGACCACCACCCTGCGGGCACTGCTGGGCCTGGTCGAACCGACCTCGGGTACCGCGACGATCGAGGGCCTCCGCTACGCGGAGCTGATCGACCCGTTACGGACGGTCGGCGCCGCCCTGGAATCCTCCAGCTTCCACCCGGCCCGCAGCGGGCTGGCTCACCTGCGGATCTACTGCGCGGTCGCGGGCATCCGCGACCAGCGCGCGGCGGAGGTGCTCGAGCTCGTCGGGCTGGGCGAGGCGGGGCGCCGGAAAGTCCGCGGCTACTCCCTGGGCATGCGCCAACGGCTCGCGCTGGCGGCCGCGCTGCTCGGCGACCCACCGGTGCTGATCCTGGACGAACCCGCCAACGGGCTCGACCCCGAAGGCATCGCGTGGCTGCGGGCGTTCCTGCGCGAGCTGGCCCGCGAGGGGCGCACCGTGCTGGTCTCCAGCCACGCCCTGGCCGAGGTCGAACAGACCGTGGACCGAGTGGTGATCGTGCACCGCGGCCGGCTGGTCCGCCAGGCCGGCCTGGCCGAGCTGTCCCAGGAGCACAGCGTCACCGTGCGGGCCGAGGGCCCCGACCCGCACGCGCTGCTCCGGGCGCTCGCCGGGACCGGAGCCGAGGTCGAGTGGGCCGGGGCGCGGGCACTGCGGATCCGGGGCATCGACGCCCCCATGGTCGGGCATCTGGCCCACACCGCGCGGATCGAGCTGCACGAGTTGAGCACCCAGCGCGGTGACCTCGAAGCGGTCTTCCTCGCGCTGACCTCCGAGGGTGCGCCGGCGGGCACGCCGTGACCGGGCTGATCCGCGCCGAGTTCCGCAAGCTCACCGCCACCACGTTGTGGTGGTGGATGCTGTTCGGGTCCCTGGCCCTCACCGCCCTGTTCGTCAGCCTGTTCATCGCCTTCAGCGGTTCTGCCGGTGACCGCGCCCTACCGCTGAGCACCGTGGCGGAGCAACGCACCATCCTCTCCTTCGCCTCCAGCGCCACCGTGCTGGTCGGGATCCTCGGCGCGGTCGCGATGACCGCCGAGTTCCGCCACCTCACGGCCACTCCGACCTTTCTGGTCACCCCCCGACGCGGCCGGGTCGTGGTGGCCAAGCTGATCACCTACACGGTGGTCGGGTTCGGCTTCGGGCTCGCCTGCCTGGTCCTCGCGATCGCGATCGCGCTGCCCTGGCTCAGTGCCAAAGGCATCACCGTGTCCCTGACCGACCCCGGGCTGTCCCTGACCGCGCTCGGCGTGCTCACCGCCGTGACCATCTACGGCCCGCTCGGGGTCGGCCTCGGCGCTCTGGTCCGTAACCAAGTCGCCGCCGTGGTCGGGTTCCTGGTCTACCTGTTCATTCTCGACCCCCTCCTCACCGCCATCCCCGCCCTGCGGCCGGTGACCCAGTACCTACCCGGGCCGGCCGGCGACGCCCTCACCGGCCGCTCCGCCCCGAACCTATCCCTGCTGCCCGGCTGGGCTGGCGGGCTCCTGCTCGTCGGCTACGCCCTGGTCCTGGCCGTGCTCGGCGCCCGCTTCGCGCTGCGCCGTGACGTGACGTGACGTTCACCCGGATTGTCCAGCCGGATTTTGCCTGCGATTAACCGATCCCGGGCGGGGCGATAACCGAACCCTCTCTAGTGTCGGTTACAGAAACCCTGTGCCACCTCGCGCGGAAACCGCAGCCAGGTGTGCCGATGCCGGCGCGTCGCCCGGGGATACACTCCCTCCCGTCCCCGGGCGACCGCCTACTCAAGCGGGTGGCGTGGGCAGTGCACGTGTTCCGTTGACCGATCCGGTTGGAGTCGTCAGGCTCGACGGTGTGACCGATGCCGCGCCTGCCTCCCGGGTGAGCGCTTGGCGCTACGCCCTGAGCACGACCAACCCGCCGGATGGCCCGATCGACGCGGTGACCCGCTGGATCGTGGTCTCCCGCGCCGCCGTGCTGCCGATGACGCTGGTCGCCGGGCTGGTGGCCGGGCTGCTCGCCGCCCGCGCGCCCGTCGTCGACTGGCGCTGGCTCGTCCTGGCCGTCGTCGGGATCACGCTCGCGCACCTGGCCAACAACCTGATGAACGACCTCTACGACACCAGCACCGGGTCGGACACCGCGAGCTACCCGCGGGCGCTGTATGCCCCGCACCCGATCCTGTCCGGGTTGGTCACTCGCCGGGCACTGGTCGTGGCGGTGCTGGTCGTCAACGCCGCTGACCTGGCGATCCTCGTGGTACTCGCCTTCGCGCGGGGCTGGCCCGTGGTGGCGTTCGCACTGGCCGGGTTCGTGCTGTCGGTGGCCTACACCGCGCCGCCGCTGCGGCTGAAGAAACGTGGACTGGGGGAGCCGGACGTGCTCGTGGTGTGGGGCCCGCTGATGGTCGGTGGCACGTACTACGCAGCGGTCGGGTCGCTGTCCTGGCAGGTGCTGCTGGCATCGCTGCCCTATGCGCTGCTGTGCACGTCGGTGCTGATGGGCAAGCACACCGACAAGATCGTCTACGACGAGCCGTTGGGGATCCGCACGCTGCCGGTGCTGCTGGGCGAGCGGCGGGCCCGGGTGGCGACGCTGGCCCTGATGGTGGGCTGCTACCTGCTCATCGTGGTATGCGTGCTCCTCGGCGCGCTGCCGTGGCCGGCGCTGCTCACGCTCGGCGGGCTCTACCGACTGGCCACGGTGTGGCCGTGGTTTCGCCGGCCCCGCCCGGAGCAGCCGCCACGCCCGGTGCCGGTGTGGCCGCTGTGGTTCGCCGCACTGGCGTTCGTGCACCTGAGGGTCGCCGGCCCGCTGCTTGTCCTCGGCCTCGCCGTGGCCGCCATCGCGGGGATCTGACATCTCCGGTGACCGGGTGGGTGCGGGCGATCAGGCGCGGCTGGGTGGTCGCCGATGGTGTGCCCGGACCCGACGTCGATGAGTTCGCTGAGGCCACCGACGTGGTATCGGCGCTGGCCGGGCCTTCGAGCGGCGGTGACACGTTGCTGGCCGTGCAGCACCCGCATCGCACGCCCCGCGCGTTGGCTGACGGGCTGTCGCTAGCCGAGGCGTTGCCGGCCGCCCGGCAAGCCCTGGACCGGTTGCGTGCCGGCGCGTATCGCCAGGTGGCCGACGTGCTGGCGCCGTATCGGGTGGACGGCCCGGACGGGGTGGCCCTCGGGGTGTTGTGTCTGGTCGATCCCGCCGCCGTGGATGTGCACGGGGCGTCCTGGGTGCGACACAGCGAGGAGGTCTATCCGCGGGTGGTGGCCGAACGCGCCGCGGTGTTCACCGGGCTTGGCTGCGCGACCAGCGCGGCGATGCTCGTGCCCGTCACCGACGGTGATCAGCTGACCGCAGCCGTGCAGGACACCATCGACGCCCTGGGAGCACCGGTGGTGTCGACCACCGATTCCGGCGGTCGGACCCACCGACTGTGGTTGCTGGGCCCCGGAGCCGGGCAGGATGCCATGCTTGCCATGCTGGCGCGTGGTCCACTGCTGGTCGCCGACGGCAATCACCGAGTGACCGCCGCCGTGGCCGGCGGTCGGTCCGGCCTGCTCGCCTTGGTGACCGGCGGGCCCGCGCTGCGCATCGGCGCGATCCACCGGGCACTGGTCGGTACCGGGCTGACGTCTGATGATCTGGCGCAGGCGTGGCGTGGCGCCGGTCTGGCGGTGTGGGAGGTCCGGGAGCTGGGCCCTCCGCCGGGCCCACCGGCCCGGCCTGGCAGCGTGGTGGTGCGGACATCCGGCGCCGACCTGCTGGTCACCTTGCCCGGACCAGAGACGGGTGAACCGATACCTCGGATTGACCACGGGTTGGTGGAGCGGTTGCTCATCGCCGACGCGCTGGGCATCGACCCGGAAGGTCCACAGGTGCGCGCCCTGCCGGCCGGGCATCTGGTAGGCCCGCAGATCGACGCCGTGCTGCACCTGGCCCCGGTGCCGTTCGCCGACGTGCTCGCCGTGCACCGGCAAGGTCGTCGGATGCCGCGCAAGAGCACCTATTTCACCCCGAAACCACGCAGCGGGCTGTTGCTGGCCGACCTCGCGGATTAGGGATTGCGTCGCGCGGGGGCCGGTCAGGGCTTGTTCAGATTCAGGGCTTGTTCAGGTGCGCGGCAAGGACGCGCATCACCGACCGCGGGCTCACGCGCAACGATTCCAGTGCGACCTTGTTCTGCACGCCTGGGACCGCGATCGTCTTGCCCTTCAGCATAGAGCGGTAGCCATACAGTGCGACCGCGGCCGCGTCCGCCGAACTGGTGAACAACGCCGCGCCCTCCATGCTGGCCACGTGCGCGAACTCGGTCGCCGTCGCGCCCGGGCAGAGCACCGTGGCCGTGACGCCCGTGCCGCGCAGCTCATAGGCGAGTGCCTCGGTGAAGTTGAGCACGTACGCCTTGGAGGCGTAGTACGTCGCCATGAACGGTCCCGGCAGGAACCCCGCCAACGAGCCGACGTTCAGGACGCGGCCGCTGCGGCGCGCGACCATCGCCGGCAGGATCAGGCCCGTCAGCTGCGTGAGTGCCTTGATGTTGAGCTCGATCAGGTCCAGCTCGCGCGCGAGGTCCAGCTTGGCGAAGGCTCCGTTGGTCCCGAACCCGGCGTTGTTGACCAGGAACTCCACTTCGATACCGGCCTGTGTGACCTCCTCGTGCAGATGCAGCGGTGCTGTCGGATCGGTCAGGTCGGCGGCGATGACCCTCGGGTGGATCCCGTACACCTCGCGCAGTTCGGTGGCCAGCTGATCGAGCTTGTCCCGACGGCGGGCGACGAGCACGAGGTCGTGACCGTCCTGGGCGAACAGCCGCGCGAAATGCGCGCCGAGCCCAGCTGAGGCGCCGGTGACCAGAGCTGTCTTTGCGGTGCGTGGCATGTCGAGTTCCCCTCTTGGGGCGCGCGGGCGGGTCAGCGTTCGGGCAGGGCCTCGCGCACCCGCTGGATCGCCTCCGCGTTGGCTTCCGGATCCCGGCTCAAGGCCCGCACGTCGGAGACGATGCGGTTGACCTGGTCGAGCGTCGCCTCCTCCTTGACCTCCGCGATCCGCTCGGCGAGCTTGTGGAGCTGCTCCAGCGCGTCGATGTCCGCCTCGTCGAGGCCCTGGCGGGACTGCTGTCGAACCAGCACATCGACGGCCTCGACGAGCTTGCCGAGCTGGCGGCCGTAGCCGGCCACCTGGGTGACGATGCGTTTCTCCAGCTCCGGGTTGCCAGAGCTGGTGGCGTTGATGTTGACCAGGCCGAACGAGGGCGAGATATCCTGGGTCACGTCACCGGACAGCGGCGCCCGGATGCCGAACATCGACAGCCACGCCTGCCACATCTGCCACGGGTTCAGCGGCCCCGAGCCGCGGCGATCGTCGGGCATGGTTGCGCACTCTCCTCGCGTGGTCGTGTCCGCCGCCGTCCAGGTCGGCCGTGCTCACGGTGGTGATGACCGGCTTACCAGTACAGCAGCCAGTCGTTGGCGCTGTCGATCCATCCGCGCTGCATCGCACGTTGGAAGTCGTCGTAGGTCGCCTGCCAGGTGTTGAGTCCGCCGCCCGCTGCGGGAAGCTGGATGGGCAGCGTGTACGACAGCAGCCGGCTGGGATCGGTGCCGGGCGGCCAGTCGAACGCAAGGTATTGCAGGTCGAAGTGAATAGGTGCGCGGAGTTTGGTGAAGACCGCAGGCGCCAGCCACACGTGGAACTCCGGCAGGGACAGGTCCTCGCGGTAGTGCGCTGGAGCACCAAGATGTTCTTCGAGCCTGTCCTGGATCAGCTCGTACAGCCAGCCGAATCGCTCCCACAGCAGGGGCCGGTACTCGTGTGTCCGGCGATGGTAGTCACCGGTGCGGGTTCTCAGCCAGGTCGAGGTAGCTGGGCGTTCCGAGGGTGAAGAAGGCGCTGCCGCGCGAGATCCCGGAGGGCCGGAGACGGTGTACCGCTTCCCTGATGTCCAGGATCTGCTCGCCGGTGAGCACGTCCAGCGAGGTGATCACGGTGCCGCCCCGCTGAGGAGGTCGAGCAGGCTAGCGGTCACCGCGCCGCTCAGTTCGCGGTCGTACCAGTCGTAACCGGGCATCGGGTTGGCCTCCAATGCCCAATACGTGCCGTCGGGGTCCATTTTGAGGTCCCAGCCCGCGAGAAGCATGCCGGCGTCGCGCGTGCTCGTGACCAGCTGATCCGCCAGTGCCGCAGGCAGATCGCAGTCCGTTATGCGAATGTTCGCGGCGACCGTGGTCCGGTAGTCCACCACGGCGGGTGCCTCGATCTCCTGGGCGTGGATGCGGATACCGCAGATGTGGACGCGGACGTCGTTGCCGACGATGTAGCGCTGAAGGTGCACCGGCCCACGCGTCGCGGTGAACCCGTCGAAGTCCTCCGGTCCGACTAGGCGGGTGGTCGCGCGGGCGCCGCAGAGGGCCTTGACGATCGTGGGCCCGTGAGCGGCGAACGTCCGCAGCCGGTCGGGGTCGGAGCTGGTCAGGCTTTCCGGTACGCGGAAGCCGGCGCGGCCGAGCCTCGCCTCGTGGAGCGGTTTGGAGCCATTGTCCGCCCACATGCTGGGCCGGTTGACGACGCACCCTGGCACGTGATCCAGCCAGGCCGGCAGCGCGGCGACCAGCCATCGCCATCGGGTTGCACGCTGCGGGTCTGGCTCGATCTTCGACAGGTCGATGATCCGGCAGAAGTACCCACCCACCGGGTCCAGATCGTGTCTCCGTCCGCCGGTGTGCAGCCAACTCGCGCCGTCGTCGGGGATCGCCAGTCTCCAGTCACCGGACGCGACCACCTCGCGCAGATCGATCGCGACGACTCTGCCCCGCGTCGGACCGTCTCCTCCACGAAATGCGCGTATGTTCCGTCGGAACCGAGGCCGATCGCATACGCGGTGCTCATGATTCTCCCGGCGGCTGATCCATCAGGGAAACAGCACTGTCAGCAGGTGCGGGCCGAGCCCGAACCACACCATGCGCAGCAGCTCCAGGCCGGGGAACGGCTCCACGTTCACCAAGCGCCCCACGGTCCCACCCGCATCGATTCGCCAGGTGAGTGCGGCGAGCGTCAGCCCCAGTTCCGCGGCCAACGCGATACTGCGCTCACGCAGGCGCAGACGTGCTAGTTCGGCCGTCGTGCACCGCCACGCGTGGTCGTCCAACACCACGACCACCTCGAAGGCTGGATCAACGTCGGACCACCGAGCCCGGAACGGGCCCCCGCCTGGGGGCCGCTGCGGCCACGCGGCAGTGGCCATCGTGCCGGAGTCTTGTACCCACCACTGCTCCCGCATCAGCGCCGCGGTGGCCCAAAGTTGGGCCAGGCACTCGTGGTAATGGAACTCGGCGTCGAAGCTCGGCCGCGGCGAGGGCGGCGCTGGAAGCCGCAGGAACAACGGCACCTCAGGCTCGACGCAGGCCATCCCGTTCCGCACGCTGACGGTGAACAGTTGCGCCGCATCGAACGGGTCAAGGACGACCGCACGACGGCTGTGCTCAGCCAGGTAGTCCCTCATCTCGACTGCTACCGGATCATCCGGAGCTGCGACGATCAACAGGTCACCCGCCTCGTGCGGGACATCAACCGTCCGGTCAACAGTGACGGGTACTCGCGCGGACGACAGCTCAGATGACAAGACCGGCCCTCCGCAGGTATCGGTTCACCCGCGACGTACGGAGAACCATGACAACGTTGTCGTCAGCGTCGGCGGCCTCGCCCACCGTGTCCGTACCCAGGTCCGACCCCTGATCAGCGAACTGCCGACTCTCGCCCGTCGACACGAATACGAAGTCGGAACTGTCCTTGCCATCCTTGGAATCTTTCCAGTCTTTCGAGTCTTTGCCGTCCTTGAAATCTTTGCTGTCTTTGCCTTCTTTGAAGTCGCTTGCCCGCAGTCCCGAAGTCGCAGTTCCGGTGTCGACCTCTTCTTCGCGGAAGACCGGACCGATCATGGGCATCCGCCACAGCGCAGCCGCGACGTCCCGCCGCTCGTCCGCCGAGAGGAACGGTATTGCGCGCTCATCGTCGATCGTCCAGGCTCAGCTCTTCCTTTCCCTCTGCGGAACTATCGATCCAGGCCCGAAGTCGGCGCGGTACAGACGTACGGCATCTGCGAGTAGCTGTTGCACCTCGGCATGGTGCGGGTTGAGGTTGCAGATCAGGTGTTTCACCCCGAGATCTGTGTAGCCGCGCAGGCCGTTGGCCAGCTCGGCGGGAGTTCCGGCGAGTACGGGGTAGTTGGGTAGCTCCGTCGGCACCCCGTCTGCCACCGGAACAACGTTGACTCCGACGGTGATCTCCAACGACTCCGGTGAGCGTCCCTCGTCGGCGCATGCTGCGCGTATCCCGGCGAGCGCTTCGCCCAGACTTGACGGTGCACCGAACCAGCAGGTGTTCCACATGTCGCCGTAACGCGCTGCCAGTCGGAGCATGCGCGGCCGGAAGCCGCCGACCAGCACTGGTGGCGGACGTACCGCCCGGGGCCGCAACTGCGTCCCACGCAGCCGAATGTATCGGCCCTCGAAGTCCAACTCCCCGTCGCGCAGCATCGAGACGATCACCTGGAGAGCTTCCTCGAAGCGGCTGATCCGATGATCGAACGGAATCCCGAACGCCTCGAACTCGGGTTGGTGCCAACCTGCGCCCAGCCCGAGGATGAGACGTCCACCGCAGATCTCGTCCAGTGTTGCGGCCATCTTCGCCAGTACGGCGGGGTTACGGAAGGCTGTGCATAGCACGAGCGTGCCGAGCCGCACACGCGTAGTGGCCTCCGCTAGAGCGGACAGTACCGTCCATGACTCCCAAATTCCCTCGGTGGGCTCGCCGGGGGCACGGAACAGCAGGTGATCGAACACCCAGACCGAGTCGAAGCCCGCAGTCTCGGCCTGGAGCGCGAGCTCACGGATCTCCACGTACGACGGCTGCTTCCGCGGATACTCCGCAAGCGGCAGGACGACGCCGACGTCCATATTCACCTCCCGAGGAACTGTAGGAGAAACGGTGTAACTACGGTACGTCGGATTGTCGATCGTTCCTGGGCAGGATACGGCCTGCGAAAGTGATCGTAAAGGCGTTCAGCGCTGGCTTCCAGCGAGTCATCCCGCGTTTACCGCCGGTGTCGGTCGGATTCAGCCTGGCCGGTACGCGAGCCGCAGGCGGCGGAGGCCGTCCCGGGAGACCGAGACGCCGTACGGCCCGATGGCACGGTAGGCCGTCCGGACGATCGCTCACTCCGCTGTCAGGAAAAGATCGGCTATGTCGGGGCCGATGAATGTGGTGGGGTGTACGGCGGCAGTTGGTACACGTTACGTCCGATGGTGCTGCTCGTCATCCGCGTCTGCCCGCTTCACGACGACCGTAGCCGCTTGGCCCGACTTCCCGTTGCGGTCCGCCGCATCTTGGCGGGTGCGGCCTGTATGCCCGTCAGGAGGGGAGATCACGGATCTCGCGGGCGGCGCGCGCTCGGGCACGACTCGGTGCTCGGCAGGACACAGACGCGCGGCATGCCTAGCAGCCGTGACTTCCCACCGCATGCACCGGATCAGAACGGTGGCGGCTCGTCGTGGGAGTCGAGCTGTGGTGGGGGGTCTTGGCGACGGCTTGGTGTCGGTTTTGGGCGGAGTGTCGTCCCAGATGGTTGATTTGTCCCAGCCGTCGTCGGACCGGACGAGCGGGGGCGCTGCCGGTCCGTGCCAGGGGAGGTGGTCGGGCAGTGGTTCGATAATCGGGCGAGTGCGCAGTTGGTAGATATGGCTGAGGCGGCTGGTCCAGCGGCCGGGAGCCCGGTGCCGGGCTGGCTGCCCTCGGAAATCGTGGGGCGACAGCGGGTGATTCCGGCCAGGATCAACCGCCCTCCGGGGTCGGTGATGGCGTAGCGCCACTCCCCGGTGCGCTGGGCGGCCACGATGGTGCGGGCGGTCTCGGCGGTGACCGGCCCCCATCCGGGGATCTCCCCGGGGTGCCGGTCGTGCCCGAGCAGGGTGGACAGCCCCACTCGCAACTCCACGCCCACCCGCTCCCTTGCGGCGGACTGCTCCCCGCTACCCCCGTCATCCGGGGCGTCGGCAGCGGGACCGGCGTCACCGTCGGCTGCACCATTGACCACCGGGTCACCGTCAGCCACCGGGTCACTGTCAGCCACCGGGTTACCATCGGTCGGGGCCCCGGCAGCAGGATCGTCATCCGAGATGCGCTCTGGGGTGGGGTCCTGCGGGGTGGTGTCATCGGGGGTGGCATGGGCCAGCAGGTCTGCGATGATCTGACCCCGGTTCAGATGTTGCCAACGCCCCTCGAGCAAGCCGACGTAGATATCGGCCCGCAGGGAGCCGATCCGCCGGGGTGCCCGGCGCGTTTCGCGGCCCTGGCGAGGTCCTCGATCCGGGCGCAGGCAGCAGCTGCTTGATCGGCGGGTAGCTTGCGCCCGGTGACGGTCGCGGTGCCGTCCTCGTCGAGGTATCCGATCACGTCCCGGTCCCGCACCGCGCTGGCATACCGGCGGGCCGCCCACTCGGGATCCAGCGCCAGCGCTAGCTTCTTGATCCGCGCCGCAAGCTCGCCGGTGGTGAGCCGAGCAGCGTCTGGGAGCAGCCGCTCGCACACCGCCTGGGCCTGCTCGTCGGTCAACTGGGCGCACAACTCGGTGAACAGCCACGCCTTGCTGCGGCAGATCACCCCGGTGTCCAGGGCGGTGAAGACCGCGGGCAGCCGCGTCAGGAGGGCCTCGGCGAAGTGATACTCGCGGTAGGCGGCATTGCGGGTCCAGGACAGCGCCGCCCGGATCTCGTCCGCGGCGTATTCCGGGGCCTGCGCCAGCCGCGCCACCTCATCGGTCCCGGCGTGCGGGTCACACAACCCGACCTCCACCATCGCCGCCAGCAGCTGAGCCTGCTCATGAGACAGCTGCCGAGCCCGGGCGCGCAGCACCTCCACCAGATCGGTCCCGTCAAGGCGGACATGATGAGCCCGCCGAGCAGCACACCCAGCTCCGGGCCCGGCGCCATCTGCGCCAGACCCTCGGGAAGCAGCTGTCGGACCGTCACACTCCGCACCCTAGACACCAGGTCTGACATTTTCCGGCGCTCAACGCCTGTCACCCGCCGTTGAGGATGACGACGTAGCGCCGGGCTGGCGCGGTTGGGTGTGCGGATCGAGTTCGGGTTGGGCGGGTCGTGTTGACCGTGTTCGTCGGCGCCGCCACCCCCTTGATGCTGCACTGCCACACTGGAGCGGGCACGGGGCTTTGTGGAGGGGTAGAGCTGATAGTGCAGCATCTCGCGGTGGTTGGCCTGGTCACATTTTGCCCCCGGGCGGCGGCCCACAGGATGATGCTGCGGGATGATGCTTAAGGGATGACGTGGGGGGATGTGGACACGATGACCCAGGGTGCCTTTGCCGGCATCGGTCGGGCGATCGCCGAGGTGGCGGCCGGGCGTCCGGTGATCGTGGTGGACGACGAGGACCGGGAGAACGAAGGCGACCTGATCTTCGCCGCGGCATGCGCCACTCCCGAGCTGCTGGCGTTCACGATCCGACACACCTCGGGGTACGTCTGCGCGGCACTGACCGGGGACGATTGCGACCGGTTGGACCTGCCACCGATGTTCCACACCAACCAGGACAAACGGGGCACCGCCTACACCGTGACGGTGGATGCCCGCGAGAGCGTCACCACCGGGATCTCGGCGGCGGACCGGGCTCGCACCATTCGGCTGCTGGCCGACCCGGACGCCAAGTCGGTCGACTTCGCCCGCCCGGGTCATGTCGTGCCGCTGCGGGCCAGGGAGGGCGGGGTGCTGCGCCGACCCGGGCACACCGAGGCGTCGGTGGACCTGGCCCGGCTGGCCGGGCTGCCACCGGCCGGGGTGCTGTGCGAGATCGTCTCGGTGAAGGATCCCGGCGAGATGGCCCGTCGCGATGAGCTGGAGGTCTTCGCCGCTGAGCACGACCTGACGCTGATCACCATCGCGGATCTCATCGCCTACCGGCGGCGGTTCGAGAAGCAGGTGGAGCGGGTCGCGCAGGCCCGGATCCCGACCGTGCACGGGGAGTTCACCGCGATCGGGTTCGACTCGCTGCTCGACGGGGTCGAGCACATCGCGCTGATCACCGGGGAGATCGGGGACGGGGCCGACGTGCTGGTGCGGGTGCACTCGGAATGCCTCACCGGCGACGTGCTCGGCTCGCTGCGCTGTGACTGCGGCCCGCAGCTGGACGCGGCGCTGGCCGCCGTCGCCGCCGAGGGCCGCGGCGTGGTGCTCTACGTGCGGGGTCACGAAGGCCGCGGCATCGGGCTGATGCACAAGCTGCAGGCCTACCAGCTGCAGGATGCCGGCGCCGACACCGTGGACGCCAACCTCGCCCTGGGCATGCCCGCCGACGCCCGGGACTACGGCACCGGCGCGCAGATCCTGGTGGATCTGGGAGTGCGCTCGATGCGGTTGCTCACCAACAACCCGACCAAACGGGCCGGTCTGGAAGGGTACGGCCTGACGATCATCGGAAGGGTCCCGTTGCCCGTCCGTCCGAACCCGGAGAACCTGCGCTACCTGCGCACCAAGCGCGACCGGATGGGCCACGACCTCGACGGCCTGGACCCCACGGGTGTGGTCTTCAGCGAGCGAGTGCGGCCATGAGTGGGACCGGCCAGCCCGCGCTGGAGGTACCGCGCTGCGCGGAGCTGCGGCTGGGCATCGTCGCGACTCGCTGGCATGAGCACATCACCACCGCGTTGCTGGACCGGGCGAATGCCGCCGCCGCCGAGGCCGGGATCGCCGAGCCGACGGTGGTGCGGGTGCCGGGTGCGGTCGAGCTGCCCGTGGTGTGCCAGGAACTGGCCCGACGCCATGACGCCGTGGTCGCGTTGGGCGTGGTGATCCGCGGTGGGACTCCACATTTCGAGTATGTCTGCGACGCGGTCACCGCCGGGCTCACCAGGGTCGCGCTGGACGAGAGGATCGCGGTCGGCAACGGCGTGCTCACCTGCGACACCGAGGAACAGGCCCTGGACCGGTGCGGGCTGCCTTCCTCCTCGGAGGACAAGGGCTTCCAGTCCTGCGTCGCCGCGTTGCAGACTGCTCTGGTGCTGCGCGGGCTGCGCCGGGACGCGACATGAGCACCGGCGACGTGAGTATCACGGTGTTCGAGGCCCGACCGCGCAAGGTGCGCCAGGTCGCCGTCGTCGCCGCCGTGGTGTTGGTCGCGGTGTTCACGGTGGTCGCGGTGCTGCTACGGCGTACGTCCACCGGTGTCTATTTCCGGTTCTCCGACCAGGTGGCCATGATGCTGGTGGGGTTCTTGCTCGCCGGTGCGGCCCTGTTGTTCGCCCGGCCCCGGGTCCGCGCCGGTGCCGAGGGCGTGGAGGTCCGCAACCTGCTCGGGGCCCGCACCGTGCCTTGGGAGCTGGTGCTGCGGGTGTCCTTCCCCGATGGCGCCCCGTGGGCCCGCCTCGAACTCCCCGACGACGAGTACATCGCGGTGATGGCGATCCAGTCCGTCGACGGCCGTCGTGCCGTGCGGGACATCCGCGCCCTGCGCGCCGTGCACGCCGAGCACACCTGGCCACGTGATATGCCAGGTCCGGATCTGCAGTCGGAGGCACGCTGAAAAATCTCACCGGCAGCGTGGTTCGGCGGGACTGTCGGCCCGGCTAGTTACCGTCCAGCTGTGCCAATGAAGATCGGCGAGGTCGTCCGTCTCCTGGAGCGGGACGGCTGGACCCTCAAGCGGGTCACCGGCTCGCATCGCCTTTCAGTCATCCCTCCAAGCCGGGTCTCGTCACTGTCGCTGGCAAGCCGAGCGCGACGTTGAAGCCGAAGACCGAAGCGAGCATCCTGAGGCAAGCGGGTCTGAGAAGGGAGCGGCATTGAGAGGCTACGTGGTCGTGTTCGAGGGAGACGAGGAGTTCGGCTACTCGGCGTACTAGCCAGATCTGCCGGGGGTCGTGACGGCGGCTGACACGCGTGCCGAGACCGAGCAACTCATGCGGGAAGCAATGGCTGAGCACCTCGTTCTGCTGAGGAAGACCGGGCAACCGGTCCCGGAACAAGCCGACGCCGCCGACGTCACCATCCTCGATCCAGCAGCTGCTTAGTGACTGTCAGACGGGTTTGGCGGGCGCTGCGCGCCATGCCCGTGCCGCGTCAGCCAGGCCAAGTCGAGACGGTACATCCTACTACCCGCGGTAGCGATCTGTAAGATGGATCCGACACGGCGAGTCGTCCCTCAGCTCGTTTCTCACTGTCGTGATCATCTTTAGGGTAACCTTACGTGATGGAGGATCTTGATGTCACGGCCTGGTCCTGCTTTCGAACTTGAGGTTGTCACTGACGGCAACGTCGTGCTACGGGAACGTCTCACCCGGGCCTTGCGGGCTGAACTCAACAAGGTAGACGGTGTGGAGGTGGAGTTCGCTCCCGTCATGTCGGCGTCGGCAGGCGCGAAGAGTGGAAGCGCGATAGGAGACCTCGCGCTGTGGGTGTTCCTTGGAACGGCGATGAAGGTTACTGCCCAGGTCGTGATCGAAAAAATCAAGGCGTGGTCCGAAAAGGAACGAAACCGGACCGTACGGATCACCAGAGGAAACGAGACGATCGAGATCCCCGGAAACCCTGATGAGACGCAGGAACGTCTCATCAGGAAGTTCCTCGAAGGCGGTCGCTCGTGAGTAGTCCTATCAGCAAACGGGCACTGCTCATCGGGACGGAGACCTACCAGGACAGTCACTTCGCGCCACTACCGTGCACGAGGGCCGACACGGCACAGCTCAGGCAAGTTCTGCAGCATCCCGCGATCGGCGCCTTTGACGAGGTTGTGGTGGTCGCTGATCTGACTGCGAGCATCATGCGTGACGAGATCACAGCCTTCCTCGAAAGGCTTGAACTTGATGAACTCGGGTTGCTCTATATCAGCGGACACGGGGTCCGCATGTCGCAGACCACCGGGGAGTTCTTCTTCATCGCCTCGGACACCGAGCTCGCCACGGTTGAACGAACCGGTGTCGGCGCATCGTTCGTGAACGAGCAGCTGGAGCAGTGTAGGGCACCGCAGAAGGCGGCTATCCTCGACTGCTGCCAGAGCGGTGGTTTCAGCCTTGGTTTCCGCACCCGCGAAGCCAAGTCCGCATCAAAGCCCACCGCACTGCTCAACAGTCGAGGTGTCTACGTCATCTCGTCTTCCGGAGCCGACGAGTCCTCGTACGGCGGCGGGACCTCGGTCTCCGATCCCCAGCCGTCGGTATTCACGGAGGAGCTTGTCGAGGCTTTGCGGACAGGTCGGGGAGACACGGGGAACGACGGGATCGTCTCCATGGAGGAGTTGTTCCACTACGTCAACGGGCGAGTGCGCAAGCGTGAGCTGAGTACTCCGCAAATTCCAGTCATGTCGGCGGACAAGGTCAACAGTCGCATCGACCTGGCACGCTCCTATGTCGGGCCCCCGCTACCTGGGGTGATCGCCCCTCGCGCACCGCAACTAACCCCATCCGATCCACCAACACGCCGCATCGGTAGCAAGACTTCTCAAGAACTGTGGCCACTGCTACTGGATTACTACCGAAAATGCGAACAAGCCTCCGCTTCTAGTAGTATGCCGTTGCTGAGCGTCGACGAGGTTGGCGACCGGTATGTGTGCCTGCACGGTACTGAGCGCTTGCTCTCCGGGGACCTCGACGACACGGGATCGATAACTCTCCCGGAAGAGGCTGCTGACTTAGTCGAACAGGCGAATCAAGAGGACGCTGAGCTCTGGTACGGCTACCCGGCCGTAGTGTTGATGGCGGCACCAAGCGGTGAGCCCTACCTCACTCCGCGCTTCGCCCCACTGTTCATCCGCCAGGTCGAGGTCGTCGCCGACGCACAAGGCCCCCGGTTGAAGCCCTACGGAGAGCCTAAGCCACATCGCCAACTCGCTGTCGACCGTCTTGGTGCAGACGCGGCCGGGGAGATGATCAGGACGTATCAGTGTCATTGGCAGGGTGGAATGCACAGCCAGCTGGTCCAGGAAAGCCGTTTTTTCCTGGGCGAGGAGTTCGCCCTGCCCGATGTCCAGACACTGCGTCCGGGCGACCTCGAGCCCAGCATCGATATCCGGACTCCTGTATCCGGAGCACGCAACGCCGCTGTTCTTTTTCTTGTCTCAAGTCAGAATCAGGCCAACGCCGGACTGCTCAAAGACCTGAATTATATCGCTGGGAAAAGTGACGCTATCAGCCGTACTGCGCTCGGCGCGTTGCTCGATGGCCTCGCCGCGCAACAGGCGAGCGTCACTACTACTTGGCAACAGGTCACCCCGCTACCGCTGAACGAGGGGCAAGAAGACGTACTTACATCTGCGATGACGCGCCGGCTCACCGTGGCAACCGGCCCTCCGGGCACTGGTAAGAGTCAACTGGTGGTCAACTTGGTGGCCACAGCCGTCGCAAAAGGGGAGAAAGTACTCGTCACCTCCACCAACAATCGAGCCGTGGACGAGGTGTGGGATCGGTGTGACGGGCTTGTTGCTGGCTCCGTAGTGCGGACCGGAAGCAAGAGCGGTGAGAAAAACTATCGAGAAGCAGAACGGGAGGCTTTGTGGAAGCTTCTCGACGTCGGGCCATCAGCCACCAATACTAGTACCGCGAGAGCAGGCCTCTTGCAGGCTAGCAAAGCTTTGGATGACGTTGTTGCCCAAATCGCAGAGAAAGCGGAAATGGAACGCGATCTTCTGCGGATCGCTGAAAGTCGAGAGACTGCCGCGAAGCACCTGCGCCGCACGCCGAAGGAACTGAGTAGGCATTTCGATGATGGTGTCGGTCTCGATGATCTCGTCCGCCGAGCGACGCGAGCGGCCAAAGCGGGAATATTCGGCCGCTGGCGTCGATCCAAGTTCTTGCGGCGCGTTCGATGGGGCGCGGAGTCGTCTCCCGAGGTGTGCTCGATGATCGGCAATTGGGCGGAGGTCGAGCAGCGCTGGCGTACGGGAAGCGTTGCGATATCTCGCTTACCCGAGGACGGCAAGCAAAAAATGCTCTTTGAGGAGCGGCGCGACAAAGTGCGAGAATGCTCTCGGCAGCTACTGGAGTTCACGGTGAACGCTGAGGCTAGGGCGGGAAGAAAAGCAATAGAATCCCTGATCCAGGCAACCGCTTCGCCCAACAGTGACTGGAACGAGGCTCGTTCTGCGCTCAAGTACGTACGAGGCTGGGCTGTCACCAATCTGAGTATCCGACGGTTTCCGACGGATCCAGGACTATTCGACCTCGTAATCGTGGATGAAGCGAGCCAGTGTTCGATCCCGCAGGTTCTCCCGGTGCTGTTCCGGGCGAAACGCGCGCTCATCATCGGTGATCCCATGCAACTCGCTCCCGTGATCAAATTGAAGCCGGCTCAGGAGGCGGAGATCCGGCACGAAATCGGGGTGAGCGCGAGCTGGCTGGAAGAGCATCGGATCGCCTACCGTCGGCACTCGGCGTTTCACGCGTTCGAGACGGCTGCTCGCGGCAGCTTGCTGCTTGATGAGCACTTCCGCTGCCATCCGGCGATCGCGACTGTGTCGAACGAACAGTTTTACGGCGGCAAGCTCACCGTTCTCACCGATGTGGCTAAACTGCGACGGCTTCCTCGACCGGCAATTCTGTGGGCCGATGTCTCGGGTGATGCGCGTCGTGGACGCGGTGGTTCCTGGGTGAACGAAGCGGAAGCTGATCTTGTGCACCGCTCGGTGGAGTACCTGTTAGAACAACTGCCTATAGGAAGCAACGTCGGCGTTGTCACTCCTTTCAAGCCTCAGGCTGAATTGTTAAGAGAACGTTGGAACGGTGACGATCGGGTCCGGGTAGGCACTGTCCACACTTTTCAGGGCGCTGAGCGAGACGCGATGGTGTTCTCGCTAGTTGTTGGGAAAGGTATGTCATCAAAGGCCAGATCGTGGGTGAGTGGCGAGTCGAACCTGTGGAACGTCGCTATCACTCGTGCACGCGCGCACCTCGTGGTGGTGGGTGACCGTGATCTGTGGCTGAGGGAGGGCGGTGTTGGGCACGCATTGGTCAACGCTGCAGAGGAATTGTCGGAGGACAGGTCCAACGGGCTCGACGACTTGGACCATTTACTGATGCGGTTCAATGAGCAGCTCAACGCTCGATCTAACACCAAAGTCGAACTCCTGAAGACTCTGGACGGATATCGCGCGGACGCCGTAGTCCTTAAGGACGGTAGGGCGACCGCCGTGTTGCTCGATCGTGGCTATGATGATGTCGGTCCTGCACGGCATCTACGTCTGCAGTACGAGCGGCAACGTCTACTCGCGGGGGCGGACGGGGTCTGTCAAGCGGTACGCATCCCAGCATGGCGACTGTTCGATGACCCAGCATATCTCGTGGCAGCTACCGCAGCGTCGGAATGAGTAGCCCGCTGAGCGGCACCGGGGTTGATGAGCTGATGCATGTGCTGGGGCTGGCTCGGGAGGAGGCGAGGAGGGTGGCGACCGCAGTACCCCCTCGGTCGAATGAATCGCCTGCCGGTCAGCCTACAGTCAGTGATCGTTCACCGAAGTCCGGCCGGTCAGGTAGGTGACAGCGCACGGACAGCCCGTCGACACGCGGTCGAGCCGGGCCAAATCCGAGCTGATAACCGACTCCCGAGGTCCGAACTGAACGCCTTGCGCGAAGCTCGCACCGAGCGCGTAACAGTCCGCGTCCGCGTGGCGATTCCCCGTCGAGGCGGTCCGCCGCAGGTCCACGCCACGACCCGCTGCTGAGACCTCACCGAGTGCCGCGAGCGTGCGGCGCGTCCGGCCGTCACAGGCCCGCAGTCACCAACGATGAGACCGAGAGGTACCAATTCATGATCGAAATGGACGGAGCGGGGGCGGGCAGGACGCGCCGCCTGTCACTGAGCGTAGTCGCTCTCGTGGGCATGGTGGTCACGGCGCTGACAGGTGCCGCTTCGACGGCGGCCGCTAGCCAGTCCACCCTCTCGGGTGGTGGCAGCGAGCGCTCCGACGAGGCGCCGTTCCACTACCCGGTGGACTACGCGGCCTTGGGTGACTCCTACGCCTCCGGAGTCGGCACCGGCGTCTACGACCCGGCGAGTGGGGCCTGCGCCCGCAGTCCGCAGTCCTACCCGTCGTTGTGGGCCGCGGAGCACAACCCCACCAGCTTCGTATTCGCGGCCTGCTCCGGGGCCAAGACCGCGGACGTGCTCGCCACCCAGATCTCGGCCCTGCAGCCCGGCACCGACCTGGCGACGATCACCATCGGCGGCAACGACGCGGGGTTCGCGCCCGTGCTGCAGACCTGCACCGTCGCGACCAGCGACCGCACCTGCGCCGCCGCGGTCGATGCCGCGGAAGCCTTCGCGCGGTCCGTGCTGCCGGGCCGGCTGGCCCGCACCTACGCCGCGATCCGAAACGCCTCGCCGCACGCCCGGGTGATCGTGCTGGGCTACCCGCGGCTGTTCGACCTCGCGCCGGTCTGCGACGACCCGTTCGTGCCGAACCTGACCCGCCGGACCAAAATCAACCGCGGCGCCGACGTGCTCAACAGCGTCATCCAGCAGGCCGTCAGCCGGCAGTCCGGGTTCAGCTTCGCCGATGTGCGGGGCCGGTTCACCGGCCATGGAGTGTGCTCGGCCGACCCGTGGATCAACGGTCCCACCGTGCCCTCGGCCGTCGGGCCGTACCACCCCACCCAGGTGGGCTATCGCGAGGGCTACCTGCCCGCGCTGGACGCAGCGACCGCGCGCGGTGCCGCCGCTGCCTGAGCCGGCTCGGTCTCGCGGGTGCTGCCAGGCGAGGGCCTGGAGCACCCGCGAGACCGGAAAGTAGAAATCCTGTATCTACTTATGTAGCGTCAGGGGAGTGGGTACTCGACTGCGGAAGACGCCGACCCTGCTGGCCGTGCTGGAGGCGCTGCTCGCGCTCGACCGACCCTATGGGCGGGAGGTGATGGAGCACACGGGGCGGCCCAGCGGCACGATCTATCCCCTGCTCGCGCGGCTGGAGCACGAGGGCTGGCTCACCAGCCGGTGGGAGAGCGACGAGCCCGGCGAACGGCGTCCTCGGCGGCGCTACTACACGCTGACGCCGACCGGCGAGCAGCACGCCCGCGCCGCGGCCGACCTGGCCCGACCGGCACGCAGGCCGACCGCGCAGCCGCTGTGGGCGCGGAGGTGACGGGAGACGTGCGCGGCGGCGAGGTGATCTACCCGGGCCCGGCGCGGATCGTGCTGGCGGCGGCGGCCCAGCTCCGTGATACGCCGATCGGTTCGGGCTGGTGGATCCCATTCGGTTGACGTCAGGTCTCCTGAACCTTGATGAGAGCACCGCTCTCCATGAGGGTTATTCACGAGTCCCGATAAATGAGTTGTCCACGGCGCGCCTACTTGGACGACGGTCCGCTTCTCGGAAGAATTGGGTTACCACACTCAATTCGAAAGAAACGGGCCGTCGAGTATGT
>JBOHFI010000035.1:0-59501 GCA_050699595.1 Pseudonocardiaceae bacterium
GACAGCGGCGGCTCCTCGCCGGCGTGGTCGATTCGATATTTCGCCACCCAACTCCCCAGAGTGCCCTCATGCACGCCGATCCCCCGAGCGACCTCGGCGATCGGACGCGAGGTCTCGATCACCATCCGCGCCGCTTCGTCCTTGAACTCAGGTGTGTACTTCCTGCGCCGTTCTGGCATTTATCCCCCTCCGTTCCGGGACGGACCTTATAGGGTCCGTTGTCCGGAATATGGGAGGCACGCCACTTCCTTCCTCCCATGGAGTGGGGGTGAGGGTGCTGGCCAGCATGCTGCGGGCGGCGTCGAAGCCTTGAGCTGCGGCTTGGGCGAGGATCGCGACTTGACGGCCGTCCAGAAGTCGCTGGCCGATGCCTTTGTGCTGCTGGGCGTGCTGGAGTGCCTGCGCCCATCGGCCAGCCCGGGTCAGGGCCCGGGTGCCGTCGGAGAGCAGGACCGACCACAGCCATCGGATGACCTCACGGTGATCTTCACCAGGGCCGATAAGATGATCGAAGCTGATCAACCTTGCGTCGATCACGGCATCCACCTGGGATTTGACCGCCTCGAATAAGGCCGCGAACAGCTGGTATGCAGTGGTGCCGGCTCCGTCCCGGATGAGGAGGCGGCCGAGGTTGATGAGAGGCTGCAAAGCGAGTTTCGCCGTCGCGACGTTGAGCGACCGGGCGGTGAGGAAGATCTCGAACTGCCGCCGGCACAGGTCCCGCGCGAGGCCGGGTACGCCGCAGTCACTGATGATCAACGCGGTCAGGTTGAGTGCTTCGCCCGCGCGGACGAGAGATTCGTCGGTGCGCTGGCCAGCCAGGTGGGCCAGGTGCCGGACGCGTGCGACGCGAGCCTCAAGCGCCCGGCAAGCGGGCTTGGAGTGAGGAACCAGCGGGAACCGCTGCGCCATCATGGCGTACAGGTCCGATACTGACGCGGCCTGGTCGGGTCCGGTCTTCCTCACCTTTGTCGGCACCTTTGTCGGCCTCCCTGATGCTGGCCGCCTGCGACGGTACGGAGGAGCCAGGCGCCCGGGTCACCACGCGATGGTCAGCCGGGTGTCTGGCCGGTCGATGTGATATCCGTGCGGACGCTGGTCGTCGGGTGTTCGTGCTGGTTGAGCGGTGATGATCGGCTGGTCGGGCCGTTCACGGTTCCACTGGTGCAGCAGCTCGGCGGTGTGAGCGGCGAGTGTGGCGCTGTCCGGGCCGTGTGCGATCACGCCCAGCTCGTCGGAGTCGCCGCAGTGCGGGCGTAATGCGAGATAACCGAGGTTCTCCCCGTTGTACAGGGCCGCGCCCGCCCACCGGCGGGCTGGGTCGACGACTCCCCTCTCGCGTGCGCCTGGCTTTGCGGACAGCCGGGCGAAGCGGCAGCCGAGGGTGACCAGCCACAGGTCGAGATGTTCGACAGGCTCGTCATCGCTGAGCACCACCCCGGTCCAGTGCTCGTGCGCGGGATAAGCGAGAACCTGTTGCAGGGCCGTCTCGTCCACCGGGTCACTGGCGTCGAGGTTGAGGACGACGTCGTCGGCGAGGTGGAGACACCGGCGGGTCTGGGCGACGGCGCTTCCGCGCATGGGTACGAATCCGCACACCAACGCCGAGTTGCCGACCATCCGGTCGCCGTGGTGGAGGTCGAGCGCGACGCTGCGGGCCAGGCCGCTGCCGTGAAAACTGAGCGGCACCACCAGTCGGCCCCCGACGGCAAGCTGCTGCCACCATGCCGTGGGGAGATCCCACGCCTCCGCGGTGACGATGATCCGGTCGTAGGGCGCAGGGACGGGGTGGCCGACGGCGCCGTCGGCGCAGATCACCTCAACGTGGCGGCAACCGGCTGCGGCCAGTGCCGCGCGGGCTCCGGTGGCGAGGTCGTCGTCGATCTCGATGGTGACGACCTCGCCGGTCAGGCCGACCAGTTCGGCCAGCAGGGCGGCGTTGATGCCGGTAGCCGTGCCGATCTCCAGTACCTGCTGGCCGGGTCGAACGTCAAGCTGTTCCAGCATCGCGACGACGAGGTTGGGGTGGGATGCCGACGATAGGGCGCTGCCATCGTCGGCGCGTTTGGTCACGACGACCTGGTGGGCGTAGGCCGTCCGCAGGTCCACGCCCGGCAGGAACAAGTGCCGGGATACGGTGCGGAAGGCCGCCTCGACCTGCGGGGACTGGAACGTGCCTCGGTTACGGATGCGGTCGGTCAGAGCCGCCCGCAGCTGCGCGGGGTCCGGAACGGTGATGTTGGTTGTCACCGCGCGCAGCGTAGTCGGAGGGGGTGCGGCGTGGCTGCGGATCAGGCCTGGGGCGGTCGGGGGGTTGGTGTGGAAGATGACCTGGGCCGCTGCGGCGGCCAGGAGGGCCTGCTGGTCGGCGGGTATGCCCGCCCGGTTCCAGGCGAACAAGATGTGGTGGGCAAGTACGGCGCAAAGACCCCGGGTCAGCCTGCCGCGCAGTGCCAGTTCGGAGAGGCCCTCGCCGGCGTGCCGGAAGGCGGCCGGCCAGCCAGGTGCAGCCGCCAAGGGGCTGTGGGCGCTGTAGGTGCGGGCCGTGAGGAGTCGGCGACGCCTTTCGCCGTGTTCTCTGACACCGGAGGCTGGCTGGTGGGCCGGTGTGCGAGGACCTGTGCCCAGACGTCGCCCTGCTCGTACCATTCCTGGCCGGCTGCCCGCATCAGCAGGGCGCCCAGCAGCAACCCGAGCTCACGCCGGTGGTCGCCGCGACGGTGACTGAGCAGGTGGTGGCTGTCGGCGTGGAACAGGTCGTGGGCTAGCTGGATGCCGTCCACGCCGCCGAACGCGTGGATCTCGGGCTCGTAGATCGTTATGGCCCATCGCTGGATGGCGCCACGTCCGGACAGGTCGTGCATCGTCTGTTCCATGGCGGTGGTGGCCTGCTCGTCCTGGCCGATGGAGGGCAGCAGCCGCACCCGCCATGATGGTCCTTTGCGGACGAACCACCACGAGGCGATGATTTTCGCGTGCTGGGCGGCGGTCAGCTGCGGCCCCAGGTGGGCGATGGCCATCTGTTCCGCGGCTTGCCAGTCGGTACACCACACACTCACCTGACGCCACCTGGCGAGGCCGGGCTCGCTCATCTGCTTGTCCATTCCGCGTTCCGTCGTGGAGAGCCTCAGTTGATCAGCAGGTAGGATTCCCAGCCGCCGCTGGTCCCGGTCGCCATGGTGTGCAGGGTCGCCGCGATCCCTGCGCTCCCGTCAATCAGCCCATATGGCTGCGCGGGGCACGGCCCGCTGTGGTCGAGCAGGGTGTCGAGCAGATGCGGCAGGTGGGTCGCGATCTCTGGCGATTCTGCGTCGGCGGCGGCGTACCGCGCTGTGGCGATCAGGCCCGCCAAGCCGTGGCACAGGGCGGGTCGGTGATGCGGGCAAGCTGGGAGGGGTCGGAGATGCACTTGGCCAGGGCGTGTTCAGCGAGTCGCTGGCGGGCGTGGTCGCCGGTGGCGTGCCCGGCTAGTTGCTGGGCGCGGGCCAAACCGGGCGTTCCGTAGCACCAGGAGGGCCAGCCGGGGCGGGGATCGGTTGACAGGCCGGTGCGTTGCTCGATGAGGCTGACACGTTCCGGCCACCATGGTCCCGCGGGACCGTCGTGGCACCAGGCGTCCAGCCACCGGCAGATCCGGTCGATGGCGGCGACCTGCCCGTCGACGATGATTCCCTGTCGCATGGCCAGGGCCAGCAGGGCGAGGGGGCCGCTGATGCCGTGGGCCATACCGAGGTCTGCGTGTCCGCCGCGGAAGGTGTCGGGTGGTTGCCCGGAGGGGGCACCGCTGGTCCACCAGCCGGGCACGCTCATTGCGGCTTGATCGGCCGCGGGCACCGGCTCGGTGAGTTCCACCAGGTAGGCCAGCACCTGCCGGACCAGTTCCCCGCCGCTGTCGTGGCGCAGCAGGTAGGCACCCAGCCCAGCCAGGCCGTGCACCACGTCGAACTCGCAGAGCGAGGGCCGGACGGCTGCGGCCATCCGGGCGGATGCCGCGTCCAGGCGAGCACGCACCATCTTGGCCACGGCGGCGTCCAGCACCGTCTTGACCCGCGGATACTGCCCAGGTGGGACGACCGTTGACACGGCGAAGGCAACCGCCGCAGTACCGAACCACAGACCCGCCCCGACCCCAGCGGTGAGATTCTCGCGGGTGGCGCAGGCGAGCCAGGCGTGCACCCGTTCCCAGCTGCCCAGCCCGGCGTGAGCGCGCGCACCATGCAGGACGGCGACGCCCGCAGCGCCCGTGGACAGCGACTGGCCTCGCCACCGGGGGCTGGCGGGGCTGCGGTCGTCTCCGATCTCTTGCGGCGGGGGTACCGCCAGGGCGTCGGTCAGCCGCGCAGCCGCCTCGCCAGCGACGCGCAGCCGATGGCGAGTCAGTCCGGTCTCGAGCAGTGTCATCGCCGAACCTGCCTGTGTCGTGGTGTGGCGGGCGGTCCAAGCCAGGGCAACCGCACGGGCCAGCCGGTAGCAGAGCCGCTCGGAGTCGGTGTTGACTCCGTACGCGCGCACGTGATGCAAGTGCAGGAGCGACACCAACACCGACGCCGGGCTGAGGTGGCTGGAATCGGAAGCGAGACAGTCCGCGTAGGTGGCTGCCGCTCGGCGGCGCACCTGCCACGCGGCGGTGATCCGCGGACCCCCTGGGATGGCCCGCAGCGCCGCGCCGTCCCCGTCGGCCAGACTGATCGCCTGGCGGAGCACCTCACGGTCGTAGGCGCAGGCGTGGCCGGCCTCGGGGTGCTCGATCAGCCGGCGCATTCCGGCGGGCAGGCTTCCTGCCAGGGCGGACGCTAGATCCACCAGACTCGCTGCGGTGAGCGCATGAGGGTGCACCTGACACGCGGAGGCACGGGCCGTGAGCTGGGCGAGGGCCGCTGCGGAGTCGGCGGCGAACACCGCTTCGGCGGCGGCCAGGACCGCACCAGACCCGTATCGCGGGGTCTCGGGGTGGTAGGTGTCCAATGTCAGTTCGCCGATCAGGCCGCACCGGCGCAGCTCTGCTGCCCACTCTCCGACACGGGCAGCGGCAGGCCCGTAATCACCATCGGCCAGGCGCAGGCGAAGCCGCAGATGCGGATCGGGGTCGCGATAGCGCACGAACCACCACATCGGCGGTTGCTCCCACGACGACAATAGGCCTGGCAGATAGCCGGTGAGAATCTGGTCGAACCCTTCCGGGTGCCCGTACATCTTGGCGAACAGGACCTGCGACCCCGGCAGCATCCCGTGCTCGCGGCCGATCAGCGGCAGCGGCCCGAGCCGGGTCACGACGGCGGGAGTCGGGGCAGGCGGTGTCGTGGAGGCCAGCGGGATGACGATCTCGTGGGCGCGGCCGCCAAGCCATCCGTGATCGCGGACGGTAGGCGCCTCCACCACGGTGGCGGCGTTTGCCGCACTGCCCAGGTGCGTGCGCAGGACCGCCAGATCCATGGCCTCGTCCAAGTTCAGCCGCAACCAGCGGTCTGAGCCACCCACCTGCACGTTGGCGGGAAGCCGCAGGCGGGCACGGACTGCCGCCATAGCCGCCGCCCATGCCGGCCACGGCGCGTCCGCCCCCGGCAGCTCACCGGCCTGGACCCGCCACCGAGCGGGAGCCAGCACGCTACGGCCGTAGCGGACACGCGGCAGGAACGGCAAGCAGTCCGCTGCCCCCCAGGCGAACGGCGACACTGCGGCGGCCCAGGCGCGCGGGATCTCCAGCAGCAAACGCGCGGTTCGCCAGGGCCGTGAACCGGGTCGGGGCCGATGCGGGGCTGCAACTGAGCTACGACGACAGCGCGGTGTGTCACTGGCTGACCGGCACCCTTCCCCGCGACCGCGTACGGCCGGTGGTCTGCGAGGTGCTGTCGCGCCGCCTCGGCAGACCGGTGACGTCCGCCTCAGCCGGCCTTGGAGCAGAGCAGTACGAGGACGCTGCGGATACCGTGGCCGGACTCATCGACTTGAGGAGCGCGGATATGGATCCATCGCGACGGGCGGCACTGGGGGTGATCGGACTCTACTCGTCTGCGCTGGTCATTCCCGGATGGGCTGACGTCAGCGGCCGGTTCGAACTGCTGCGAAAGAATCTGCGGGTGCGTATCGGGTACGCCGAGGTCGACGCGGTCCGCTCCATGACCGACCACTTGTCGACACTCGACGACCAGTTCGGCGGTCGCACTGTGCGCCCCATGGCGGCGGCATTCCTGGTCAACACCATCGCCCCCTACCTGCAGGCCGAGGCCACTCCTGACGTCCGCGCCCAGATGCTGTCCGCGGCGGCCGACCACTGCTATCTGACCGGATACATGGCCATGGACGAACGCGCCGACGGCCTGGCCCAGCGCTACTACGTCAAGGCGCTGGAACTCGCCGGGCACGCAAACGACCACCTGACCTACTGCACCACCATGCGGGGCATGAGCGTGCTGGCGGTGGACCTACGGCACACCAATGACGCCCTGCGCCTGGCCGACGCCGCCTCAGCCGCGGCCCCACAAGCAGGCCCCCGGATGCTCGCGTTCCTCACCGGGCAACAAGCGCATGCCGCCGCGCAGTCAGGCGACCGCACCCAAGCCCTGGCCAAGCTCCGAGAAGCAGAAGTCGCGATGGACCACGCTGAATCACGAGCCAAAGCGTTCGGATCCTACGACCCGTCCTCACTGAACTACCACATCGCGCAGGTCCGTTACGAACTCGGCGACCGCGCGGGGTCCATCACGGCCATGGAGGAGGCCGACCGCCTGCGGCACCACGTCTACCGCCGCAGCCGCGTACGACATCTCGGGACGTTGGCCGAGCGCAGAATCGAAATAGGACGGCTCGAAGAAGCCTGCAGCGCCTGGGGCCGGATGCTCGACGACTACCCCGCCGTACGGTCCGGCCGCTGCGACGACCGATTCAACACCATGATGAGCATCCTGCGCCCCTACCTGCGCAACCGCCACGCCAAAGAGCTGTATGAGCGCGGGCGCGCCTTGGCGCGGCAGCGCAGATGACGCCCTGCCTGGCCAGCCGCCTTCGAGCACACCGGTCAGGCCCTCGCCGACATGGCCCAGCAAGGCACCCTCACGTGGGGACTGCGGGCCGTTCTCGCCCATCACCTGCTGTTCGCCTTCAACCGCCTGGGCATCGCAGCGCAGCACCAACACGTGCTGGCCACCGCCGCCAGCCAGGTCGTCTTCCAGCCGGAAATCGTGCCCGACCCGCCCCTGAGCAGCGGCTCCGGCCGCTGTCACTCGACTACAGTCAGCGCGGTGACCACCGACACCACCAACACGACGACCGTCGATCCGGAGCGGTTGCGGCAGGCCCTGATCTCCTTCATCGACAGCTTCGGAACGTTCCGCACCACGCGGGTCAAGGACGCCTTCCGCACGGTGCCACGGCACTTGTTCCTGCCCGGTGTGGACCTCACGACGGCCTACGCACCCAAGCCCGTGGTGACCAGACGTGCCGACGACGGCACCGCTGTCTCCTCGGCCTCCAGCCCCCACGTCGTGGCCACCATGCTCGAACAGCTCGACGTCGCCCCCGGCCATCGCGTGCTCGAAATCGGCACGGCCACCGGAATCAACGCCGCCCTGCTCGCTGAACTGGTCGGCCCCACCGGCCTCGTCGTCACCATCGAGCTCGACGACGACCTCGCCGCCGGAGCCCGCACGAGCCTGACCGCGACCGGTTACGACCAGGTCGAGGTGGTGTGCGGCGACGGCGCGCTCGGCCACCCCGCCCGGGCACCGTATAACAGGATCATCGTTACCGCAGGGGCGTGGGACATCGTCTCCCCGTGGTGGCGTCAACTCGCCGTCGGCGGTCGGCTCGTCGTGCCGCTGCGCCTGCACGGCAGCGGTCTCACCCGCTCGATAGCGTTCGACCTCGCAGAGCCCGGCCGCATGGTCAGCGCCAGGGCAGCCGTGTGCGGTTTCGTACCCCTGCGCGGCGCTGCGGAGATGAGCGAACCTCACGTGCGGCTCGCCGACGACGTCATCCTCCAGTTCGACGCCGATGACCTGCCCGAGGAGGCCGCACTCGCCCAGGCACTCACTCATCCCGCGTACGAGCACTGGACCGGCCTGCGGGTTCGTCACGACGAGCCCGCCGAGCACCTCGATCTGTGGCTCGCCACGACCACCAGCGGCGCACGCTTCGGCCGACTCTCCCCGGGGCCCACCGCCCGCGCCCCTGGCCTGGTCAACCAGGCAGTGCGGTGGGCCGGTGCGACCCTGTACGACGGCGGATCCCTCGCCTACCTCGCCGCTCGGCCGGCCGGCGACGACGCGATCGAGCTGGGCGTCATCGCGCACGGCCCCGACAGCAGAAAGCTCACTGACCAGGCCATCGCCCTACTGCACCACTGGGGCCAGGAACGGCCCACCCAGCCCATCATCACGGCTTACCCCGCCGGAACGCCCAGCGACACGCTCTTCTCCGGAGCCCACATCAGGCGACCGGATACCAGCCTCACCATCGGCTGGTAATCAAGCACGAGGTAGCACAACGAGCGGCAGGCGCACGCCGGCGATAGCAGTGGATGCGGCTCAGCACCGGGTCGACGTGCGGAACGGGGGTCTCACTGGGGTCTCACTCGGTGGTGACGGTTTCCCCTTCCGCCTGCGGACGGTCCACGATGGACCGCGTCGAGCGATCGAACGGATACGGGGTGGCAATAACCATGAGTGGCGAGGGTGAGACGGCGGCGGGCGGCAATAGTGCGTTGCGGGCACTGCTGGCGGAGGCGGAGATGAGCAACGCCGGGCTGGCCCGCGCAGTGGTCAACACCGCAGCCAGGGAAGGCAAGCATGTCGGCACCAGTGCCACCGCGGTGCGGCGGATGCTGGAGGGGGCCCAGCCACGCTGGCCGGTACCGCGCCTGATCGCCACCGTGTTGGCCCGGCGGTTGCACCAGGAGGTGACCGTCACCGACTGCGGATTCATCGACCGTGAGCCCATCGGGGAGGATCCGTATGACGGGTTGACGTGTTCGGGCACACTGGAAGGCACAGTCCGCACGGTCGTCGAGCTCTCGGGACGGGACATGCGCCGTCGCAAGCTGCTGCTGGGCTCGGTGTTCAGCGTGGCCGCCTTCGCCGAGCCCATGGTGGTCGCGCTCCTCGTTCCCCCGGCGCAGGGTACCGCCCGCACGGCGGGCCAGCGGGTGGGCATGATCGACGTGGAAGCTCTCACCGAGCAGGTCGCTCAGCTGAGCAAACTAGGGTATCGGGTCGGGTCGGGGCGAGTGCGGGAGCAGGTGGTGGTGCTGCTGAACCGGGAGGCTAACCAGCTGTTGCACGGCAGCTACTCGGAAAAAATCGGCAAGGCGCTGCTGTCCGGGGTCGCTCAGGCCACCCGGCTGGCCGGTTTCATGGCAGCCGATACGGGCCGGGACGCGCTGGCTCAGCGTTATTACATCCAGGCATTGGATCTGGCCATGCGGGCGGGCGACCGGCTGTATGCAGGCTTCGTGCTGGCCACGATGAGCCGGATGACAGTCCGGATCGGCGAGAACACGCCCGCAGAGCAGGACACGCTGCGGCACGGGCGCCAAGCGGTCGCGCTGGCCCGGGCCGGGCTGAGCGTCACCCAGGGCGCAGCTACCCCGGCGCTGGCCGCCGAGCTGCACGCGCTCGAAGCACGCGGCTTGGCCCTGCTAGGCGATGCCAACGCGGCGCGCCGAGCGGTGCTCGCGGCCCAGAAAGTTTACGAGTCGGTACATCCCGGTGACGAGCCCCCGTGGCAGGGCTTTTTCTCCGAAAGCGCTCTCACCTCCGCCCTTGCCGTGTGTCTGCGCGGGATCGGCGACACCAAGCAGGCCGTTACCCTGGGCAACGCAGCCTTGCAAACCGAGGCTCCTTACAAGGTTCGTGGCCGGTGTATCATCCAGACCGATCTCGCCCTCACACACCTGCGCAGCCGGGATCTGGAACAGGCCGCCGCGTACGGCCGAGAAGCGCTGAGCACCGTCACCGACGTCAACTCAACCATGATCACCCAGCGGTTGCGCACCCTGCACCGGCAGGTCCAGCCCCTCCGGGCCGGATCCCCGGACCTGCGTGAGCTGGACGAGCGGCTCACCACCTTCTTCACCCGCAGCGCCCGACAGAACTAACGTCCCATGCCGATTCAGGCGGACGATCTAGCAACTGCCGCAGGCGCTTTCACGGGTGCGCCCGAAGCCGTCGTCGGTGAGCCGGCACCCCAGGCGGCAGAACAACTGATCATGACCGCCGCTCGACAAGCAGGAGACCACGTCGGCCGCGAAGTTCCCTCGTGCGTGCTACTTTACCCGCACACTCCTCAGGCCCTGAAGAATAGTGCAGCCTTTGGGCGGTTCATGAAAAGAATCATCACTGCCCATAGATAGAGCCACCCCCGACCAGCGACCGCGGTCAGGTCAGAAGGGGTTGTTGAAACCCGCACGGGATGAGGGGTCGATCTCTACGGGGGGGATTCCGGGCGGGGTGGTGTTGTCTTTGGCGGTGCAGGCGGTGGAACCGTTGGTGATCGATATCCCGCGTTTGAGGCTGGGGCCGGAGAGCTTGTTCTTGCGCATCTCGACGTGCGGCCAGTGGCGCAGGCTCACCGCCTGGTCACCATGGGTCGCGCAGGTATTGCCGATGAAAGTGATCGACCGAGAGCCGGCCGGGGCCTCACTGTTGCCACTCTCGTCACCTGTCGCGACCAGGCAGTTCTCCCCGATGTTCTGGCAGGTGTTGCCCACGATCTCGACATCGAAGGTGGGTGGGTGGCCGGCGTCGAACGTCCGGAAGCAGTCGTGCTGGGCAGCGCCCGGCGAGCCGCCGGCGGTGATGTCCCGGATCCTGTTGCTGATGATCCGGTGACCGTTGCCGAAGAAGCGCACGCCCTCGGCGTCGCCACCGTCGGCCGGCACTGTCGCGATCACCAGATTCTCCCGCACGGTGACCCGCTGCCCGCTGACGACGATGCCGGTCGTGACGACGTGTGCCACCGTGTTGGACTCGATGGTGGAGTCGATGCACGAAGCGCAGATGATCCCGCCCCGCTGGGTGTCCCGAACCGTGTTCTTCTGTGCGCTGATGCCGGTACCCTCCAGCAGCAACTCACCACCACCGGCGATCGTGAAGCCCTGGATGGCGACGTGGTCGGCGAGGATGTGGAGTTGGTGGACGATGGTGTGCCCATCGGAGACGAGGCTGATCGGCGCGTCGGCGGTGCCGGAGCGGGTCATGGTCAGATCCACATCGGCGAGGTCAGCGCCGACAAAGCACAAGGTGTCTCCCGGGGCGGCGGCGGTGATCCCGGCGCGAGCCTGCTCGACGTCGCGGATCTCGCGGGTGCAGGGCTCGCCGCCGGCGGCGGCGACACCGCTGGTGAGCAACCCCGCTCCCAGCAACGCGGCAGAACACACCGACATCGTGCGGGCGACCCCGGTCACCGCACACCCCACACAGAACCCTCCACTCCACCGAGCGTAACCCCCACCTAACCCTCCGCACACACAGACACGCGGCAACCCGACCCGATACGGAGCCTTGTCGGGATACGGGGACGATGGGTGGGTGGGAGCGTGCGCGGGGGTTGATGTGGGGGGCACGTTCACTGATGTGGTGGTGTACGCGGTGGGGCACCGGGCGCGGGCGGTGAAGGTCCCGACCACCCCGGGCGACCAGTCCGTCGGTGTCCAGCGGGGAGTGGCCCAGGCGTGGGCCGGCGCGGCGTTGCGACTGCTGCCGCACGGCACCACCACGGCCACCAACGCGGTACTGCAACGCATCCTCGCCCGGACCGTCCTGGTGACCACCGACGGGTTCGCCGATGTGCTGGCGATCGGCCGACAGGACCGGCCCGCGCTCTACGACCTGAGCGTCACCCGCCCCGAGCCGCTCGTGCCGCACGAGATGGTGGTGACCGTCCTGGAGCGGACCAGCCCCAGCGGCGAAGCGATCATCGCGCTGACCGATACGGAGATCGACCGGGTGGTGCGCCGGGTGCGGAGCCTGGAGCCGGAGTCGGTGGCGGTGAGCCTGCTGTTCAGCTACGCGGGGCAGGAGCACGAGCGGCGGCTGTGCGAGGCGTTGGCCGGACTCGGTGTGCCGATCACCCGGTCCAGCGCGCTGCTGCCGGAGTTCCGCGAGTTCGAACGGGCCTGCACCTGCGTGCTCAACGCCGCCGTCGCGCCCGTGATGCGCCGCTACCTGTCCAACCTGACGGCCCGGCTGCCCGAGCCGACGATCAGCGTGATGACCTCGGGCGGCGGCACCGCGGGCGTCGATTTCGTGGCGGCCGCCCCGGTGCACACGCTGCTGTCCGGGCCCGCGGCCGGTGTCGTCGCGGCGGGTGCCGTGGCGCGCCGCGCCGGCTTCCCGGACGCGATCGCCTTCGACATGGGCGGCACGTCCACCGACGTGTGCCTGATCCGGAACGGCCGGCCGGAGGTATCGAGCTCCGCGCGGATCGCCGGGTTTCCGTTTCGCACCCCGGCGGTCGGGATCCACACGGTGGGCGCGGGCGGCGGGTCGATCGCCTGGGTCGATGCCGGCGGCGCGCTGCGGGTCGGCCCGCGCTCAGCCGGCGCCGACCCCGGGCCGGCCTGCTATGGCTTGGGTGCCCTCGAGCCGACGGTCACCGACGCGCACTGCGTGCTCGGCCACCTCGACCCGGATCGAAAGCTGGGCGGGGGGCTGCGGCTGGACCTCGACGCGGCCGCGCGCGCCGTCGGTGCGCTACCGGAGCCGGCCGGTGGGGCGCCCGGGATCCTCGCGGTGGTGCGGGCCACGATGGCTCGCGCCCTGCGCAAGGTCAGCACCGAGCGCGGTGTCGACCCGGCGGGGTTGGCGCTGGTCGCCTACGGTGGCGCCGGCCCGCTGCACGCGACCGCGCTGGCCCGCGAGCTGGGCTGCCGCGCGGTGGTCGTGCCACCGGCACCGGGAGTGCTCAGCGCACTGGGCCTGCTGCTCGCGCCGGCCCGCTATGAGGCGTCCCGGACGGTGATGGCGCGTGCCGACGACGACCTCACTGCCGTCTGGCGAGCGCTGGAGACGCAAGCCCGCGAGGAGCTGGAGCGCCAGGGGGTAGCGGGCGAGATCACATCGTCCCGCCTCGCCGACGCCCGCTACGCGGGCCAGTCCCACGAGCTGCGGGTCGCCGCCGAGGCCGGGACGGACCTGGCGGGGTTGCTGCACCGCGCGCACCGGACGGCCTACGGGTACACCATCCCCGACGAGCCCGTCAGGATCGTCACGCTACGCGTGGTGGCGGTGGGTGAGCCGATCCTGTCGGAGCCACCGACCGACTGGGATCAAGGACAGACCGCTCCGGAGCGGTCTCGCGAGATCGGCATTGACGGCCAGACCGTGCGGGCGCGGGTGGTGTCCCGCGCGGGATTGATGCCCGGCGGAGAGGTCAACGGCCCAGCGTTGATCGAGCAACCGGACACCACCACGGTGCTCACCACCGGTGAGGTCGCCGTGGTGGACAACGCGGCCAACCTGGTGGTGCACCTGCACCGCTGACCAGGCAGGCTGGAGTACTAGACTCAGCCGGGTTCATGTCCGTACTGTAACTTTTGTGAGGTTTCTCATGCCCAGCCTCGGCGCCTCGCGGTCTGACGATGTCCCACCAAAGCCCATCGACACAACCAAGGCGAGTGTCGCCCGGGTCTACGACGCCGTCCTGAACGGAAAAGACAACTACGAGATCGACCGTGAGGTTGTTCGGCAGCTCCGGCAGGTTGCGCCCGAGATGAGCCTGATGGCGTGGGACAATCGAAGTTTCCTGATTCGGGTCACCCGCTTCATCGCCAGCCAGACGGGTATCACTCAGTTCCTCGACTGCGGATCGGGCCTGCCGACGGCGGAGAACACTCACCAGGTAGCTCAACGAATGCAGCCGGACTCCCGCGTCGTGTATGTCGACAACGATCCGGTTGTGCTGGCACACGGACGGGCACTACTCGAGGAGAACGAACAGACTCATTTCAGCGCTGCCGATATCTTCAATCCAGACGAGATCATCAATGATCCGGTCGTTCGCAAACACCTGGATTTCTCCGAGCCGATAGCACTGTTCCAGATCGGAACACTGCCCTTCTGCAACGAAGAGCGCAACCCCCAGAGAATCATGGCCGAATACATTGACGCCCTGCCGTCGGGTTCCTATGTGGCGATCAGCCATTTCATCGATCCCGAGACCAGTGAATTGAGCGAGTTCGCCCGGAGGCTGGAACAGGCTTTCCTACACAGCCCGATGGGCCGTGGAATATTTCGAACCCGCACCGAGATCGAAGGCATGTTCACAGGCTTAGAATTACTCGATCCCGGCTTGACACGGTGTGCCGAGTGGTGGCCCGATGGCCCCCAGGTCAAGCAGCTGGACACCGTGCAGCACTGTATCGTCGGAGCCGTCGGCCGCAAGCTCTGAACGGTGAACCGGCGAACTCGCCCTATGGCGCCAAGCCAGCTAACTAAGAGCGTCCAGTTGGTGTTGGATTCGGTTGGCGGCGGCGGTGTGATGCTGGGCACGGTACAGGTCCAATGCCTGGCGCAAGGTGTCCCGGGCTTGGATGTGTTGGCCAAGCCCAGTATGGGCCTCGCCGAGGCGGGCCAAGGTGTTGGCTTCTTGGTAGGTATCACCGTTGTCGCGGTACAGGGTCAACGCCTGGTCGTAGCAGTGAAGGGCCTCGGCGTGGTGATCGGTGTGGTAGGCGATGTAGCCCAGACTGTCGAGGGTGTCAGCCTCACATTCGCGGTGGTGATGTCGGCGTGCGAGGATGAGGGCGCGTTCGCAGGCGTGGCGACCTTGGTCGTGGTTACCGAGGCGGGCGTGGAACCAGCCCACCGCGTTGAACGCATCAGCCTCCCGGGCTGGATTGTTCACGGACTGGAATAGGCGCAGCCCATGGGTTGCGTGGCTCAATGCGCGGCGATCATCGCCTTGCCGTTCACAGGCCCATGCGAGAGCAATGTGGATGTGGGCCTGGTCTGCGGTATCGTCGGCCTGTTCGGCGAGGGTGAGGGCCTGCCTTAGATGGTTGAGAGCTTCGGCATGTCGGCCCGCCCGGGCATAGGCGCGGCCGAGGCGCCGGTGCGCTTGGGCGCAGGTCGTCGATTCGCCCAGCCTTTCAGCAGCTGCCAACGCGGCCCGCCAGCTGGCCACGTGGTCGTGTAGGTGGCCTCGCCGCCAGTAGAACGTGTTCAGCGCCCAGGCCAACTGCCATACAGCAGTGTGCCAACCGTGCGCTATGGCGATTTGGTGGGCGGCGAGTAGGCAACGATGTTCACCGTCGAACCACCGGAGTGCCATCGCCGCGTCGGCGAGCGCATGGTGGAAGCAACAGGTGACAGGTGGGCCGATCTTCGCCGGAACGCGATGCGGGCTGAGCAGCCGGTCTCCGGCATGTGCGGTATGCAGGAAGAAGTCCACCAGCCGTCGCAGCGCCGCAGTCTGCGTGTCGGCGGGCAGACTGCGGCTGATTCGCGCGGCGTATAGGCGGATGAGGTCGTGCATCTGGTAGCGACCCGGCTTGTGTTGCTGCACCAGAGAAGCCCGCTCCAATGCTTGGAGTATCACGTTAGCCTCGTTGGTGGGCAGGTTGGTGAGATTGGCCGCAGCGGCTAGGCTGATGTCCGGGCCGGTCGCGATGCCCAGTAACGTGAACACTCGCGTCTGCTCGGTGGGGAGAGCGTTGTACGACCAGGAGAGGACCGCAGGCAGGCTTGTGGCTGGGTCGGCGTTATCTAGGGCTCCCAGGCGGGTAGCCTCATTGCAGAGTTCAGTTGCCAGTGCGGCCAAGGAGAGCTTAGGGTTGACCTGGGCGTGGCCGGATATGATACTCAAGGCCAATGGCAGCCCTGCGCAGTAAGTCAGCAGTTCGGCGACGGCGTCGGGTTCGGTCTCCAGCCGCTGACGGCCGAGGCGAGTGGCCAGGAGGGCACGGGCTTCCGACTCGGGTAGCGTATCCACTATCAGGGGATTAGCGTCCTGTGCGACGACCAGGCCGGTCAGTCGATCGCGGCTGGTGATCAGTACGAAACAGGACGAAGTCCCCGGTGGCAGCAAGGGACGAACCTGCTCCGCAGAGAAGGCGTTGTCCAGTAAGATCAGCATCCGTTTGCCATTGAGCAGGACCTGGTACCGCTGCATGCGTTCGTCGGGGTCGACGGGGATGCTCGGTCCGGAGACGCCCAGACGACGTAACAGCGCAGCCAACGCCTCATCTGGCTGCAGCGGCTTGTCTGGGTGAAAACCGCGTAAGTCCAGGTAGAGGCAGCCGTCGGGGAATCGTTTACGACGGAGGTGTGCCCATCGGATCGCCAGGGCGGTCTTGCCGATCCCACCTATTCCGGAGACCGTGGAAACCACCACTGCGGAGGCTTTGCGGTTTTTCCTTCGTAGCCGGTCCAGTTCGGCCAAATGCGTAGCGCGGCCAGTAAACGAGTCCACGTCCATCGGAAGTCCCTGCGAGACGGCCGCCACTGGTTCGGTGAGGTCGTCGCGGACGCGGCGCACCCTGTGCGCGTGTTGATCGTCGACCTCCAACACACGCAGGAGACAGAACAGGGCGTCAGCGGGGATCAGGGTCGTACCGTTGAGGTAAGCATATAGGCTGCTGGCTGAGACGCCGATTCGTTTGGCTAGCCTGGCGCGCGCGATACCTCGTCCCCTGCGACGTTCGGTGTCCCGCAGCAACCGACGTAGCTCCCAGGCAAGATCGGCATTTGCGAAGATGAGTCTCGGCGCGCCGAACCCCGACTCGCCTTCTTCGTGGGTGATGGCGTCCACGCATCCCTCCGGTACTACGTCTGCGCAGGGGTCGGGTGGCGGCAGTTCGCAACTCCAGCTGTTTCCAGGCCATTCCACGACTGCTGGCGGTTGGCCAATCGTCCTGTCACTGTGACAACTTGAGCGCTTGATACGGTCGCAGCCGGGCTGGGGCACGGGCCCACGTTGTCCTCACCCATGAGGGAGACTCGTCATGCACCAACCGCCCGAGGCACCCACCATCAACGCATCTGTGACGTGCATCGACTACCGCATCACCCCGCAGTACTACGTCAACACCGACCTAGTGAGTGATCCGGTGATATTCAAGCTGCTGAAAAGCTGCCCCACCGTCTTCGACATCAAGCGAACCATCGTCGACCTCCTAGCCGACCGCCTGGACGTGACCTTGCCTCAACCATCTGGTGTTATTGAACCGGGTGCCACCGTCCGCGGCAAGGTCATCGTCGCCCCCGGGGCGGTCATCGCCGCAGGGGCGGTCGTGACTGGCCCTGTGTTGGTGTGCCCCGGCGCTGTGATCGCCGCCGGGGCGCGGGTGCGTGACAACAGCATCATAGGGCCGAACTGCCAGGTCGGCTTCGGCGCCGAAGTCACCCGCAGCCTGCTGACCGGCGGCGTCTTCATGAAGCACACGTCGTTCGTCGGAGACTCCGTGCTCGGTCTGGACGTCAATATCGGAGTGTTCTGCTCCACCACGGGCCTGCGGTGCACCAGCGGCCCGGTCGTGGAACCGGCCACTGCGGAAGTCACCGTCCACCTTGATGGCAGGCGTATCGGCACTGGCTACACTAAGTTCGGCGCCGTCGTCGGCGACCAGGTAATAGTCCCTGCCGGCACCGTCCTACAACCCGCCACACTGATCGGCGCGGGCTCCGTGCTCTACCCGAAGACGCAGCTCGGGGGCTTCCTCCCCATCGGAAGCCAGGGAAGGTGATCGTGCCCACGACCACGACGCCGACCATCGACCACAGGATTGTCCACGTTACCGGCGGCATCCCACTGCACGGCAGCATACCGGTGCAGGGCAGCAAGAACATCGCTCTGCACCTTTACGCGGCGGCCCTACTGGCGGACGAACCCCTGGTGTTGACCGGCACCCCCGAAATCCTGGACACCGCTGTGTGCGCTGAGATCCTTAACCGCACGGGAACCCCGACCACGGTGACCGGGGATCGGTTCACCGTCACCCCGGCGAACTCTTGGTCATCAGTCATCCCGGACGAGCTCGGCCGCCGCATCCGGACGACTGCGGTCATGGCTGCCGCGCTGCTTGCACGTTCGGGCACGGTAACGTTCCCGCTCCCGGGTGGCGATGACTTCTGCGCCCGCTACATCGACCGGCATCTGGACGCAATGGACGCCGCTGGAGCCGACGTCGAGGTGTCTCACGGCAAGGTCCACTCCCAGATTGGCAGCCCGCGGCAGCGGCCGTTCGTCACCAACGTGACCACCAAGTCGTGGGGGCCGAGCTTGGGGGCAACTGTCACCGCAATGCTGCTGGCCGCCCGGATTCCGGGCACGTCGTCCATCCTCGGCCCGAGCGTCGAGCCGGAGGTCACCGTCACGGCCGACCTACTGGCACACTCCGGCGTCTGCATCGAGTGGCAGGGCACCTCGGCCCTGCACGTCACCGGAACGGATAACATCTGCGGCGGGGTCTTCGCGGTGCCACCGGACCGACTGGAGGCGGCCACTCTGGCCCTCGCTGCCGCGATCACCGGCGGCACCGTGCACCTTCACCGGTTCCCACCTGTCGGCTTCCCCGACGGCCTCCGCACGGTGTTCGCCGATGTCGGCATCAGTATTACGGCGGTCAACGGCGGCACGGCCATCAGTGCGCCTAGAAATCTATGTGCCGTGCAGATGGCTACTGGGCCGCACCCGGGATTTCCGACCGACATGCAACCCCAATTGACCGCCTTTCTGACCCAGGTTGAGGGAAGGTCGCGAATCGCGGAACGAATCTACACGCGGCGTGACACCCATCTGAGCGGACTTACGGCCTTCGGCGCCACGGTGCATGCTGACGGCCCAGTCATCGTCGTGCGAGGCCCGTCCCGCTTGTCCGCTGCCGATGTGGTGGGCAAGGACATCCGCGCCGTCTCCGCGTTGCTGCTGGCAGCACTCGTTGCCGAGGGAACCTCTAGCATCCGCGGTATGTATCACCTCCGGCGCGGCTACGGCAGCCTGTTGCCCAAACTGGCCACGCTCGGTGCCCAACTGACGATCTGTGACAAGGAGACGCATTGACCACCACAATCGCGTGGACTGATGCCCAGCTCGCCGAGTTGCAGGACTGCCTAGACCTCATGACCGCGAATGGCACTGTGCCGGGAGGAGTCGTTGCCCATGGCAGCCTCACCAGCGAGCCCGGCTATCTGACCTCCGGCATTGTCGCACAAGAGGCTGGCCCTGGAGCGCCCGGGCCGGACACGGTGTACGATATGGCGTCGCTGACCAAGGTTATTGCCACTTGGCCATTGATCGGCAGCTGCGAGCTCGACCTGGACGTGCCGATCCGGGCTTTCCTTACCAGCCTGCCTGCCGATGCGCCCGGCGCCGAAGTGACGGTGCGGCAGATCCTCACACACACCTCGGGCCTGCCCGCGGACACCCGCCTCGACAAATACCGGGGCACCACGACCGACCTTGCCGAACTGATTTGTTCAGAACCATTGATCAGCACACCCGGCACGATACACCGGTACATCAATCGTGGTTTTATCCTTCTCGGTCTTGCGCTTGCCGCTATCCACGACCGACGATTGGACGAACTCGCCACCGACCTGTGGTGCAGCCTCGACATGGCCAGCACCACTTACGGACCCGTCGCCCGCAGCGCTAACGTCGCACCGACCGAACAGCGCTTTCCCGGTGCCCCACGCCTGTGGGGCCTCCCGCACGACGATAACGCCGCACTGCTGGGCGGCGTCGCCGGGCACGCCGGAGTGTTCTCCACTCCATCTGACCTCGCTACCTTTGCCAGGCACCTCCTGCGTGGATACGTTAGCGGAACACGATTGGGAAAATGGCTGGCCACAAGCATGCAGCCGGAGGCGTCTATCGAGCCCGGCCTGGATCGCGGCTTGGGCTGGATTCTCGCTGCCGAGGGCCGCGTCGCCTACCACCATGGCTTCACCGGCACCAGCCTCTATCTGGCCCCGGTCACTGGGCGCTACCTGGTCATCTGCACTAACGCCGTCTACCACCATCAGAACAACCGAACCCGCCTCGCACCACTACGGACACTCGCGGTCAAGACGATCACTGTCCCGCTGCACTCACCGAGGTAAAAACTCCCGTCGCCGTCGTTCCGCTGAGCGCCGGGTCCGGGCGGGGCCTGCACGCTCAACTCGGCGGCCCGGCTCACACACTCCGGGCAGTACAACGCCAGATCGCATTCGCAGCCCTGCGGGCACGCCGACGGTGGTAGCGGTGGATGTGGCTCGGCACCGGGTCGATGTGCCGGACGGGGGTCTCACTGGGGTCTCACTCGGCAGTGACGACTTCCCAACCCGCCCGGCAACGGTCCACGATCGACGGCACCGAGCGATCGAACTGGGACAGGGGGCGACGGCCATGGGTGGCGAGGGTGGGGCGGCGGGCGGCAACCGGGCGTTGCGGGCGCTGCTGGAGGAGGCGGAGATGAGCAACGCCGGGCTGGCGCGCGCGGTGGTCAACGCCGCAGCTCGGGAAGGAAAACACCTCGGCACCAGTGCCACCACGGTGCGCCGGATGCTGGACGGCGCCCAACCGCGCTGGCCGGTGCCGCGCCTGATCGCCGCGGTGCTGGCCCGGCGGTTGCATCAGGAGATGACCGTCACCGACTGCGGATTCCTCGACCGGGAGCCCATCGGGGAGGATCCGTATGACGGGTTGACCTGCTGGGGCACACTGGAGGGCACAGTCCGCACGGTCGTCGAGCTATCGGGACAGGACATGCGCCGTCGCAAGCTGCTGCTGGGCTCGGTGTTCAGCGCAGCCGCCTTCGCCGAACCCACGCTGGTCGCGCTCATCGTGCCCCCGGCGCAGGCCATCGCCCGCGCGGCGGGTCAGCGGGTGGGCATGGCCGATGTGGAGGTCCTCACCGAACAGGTCGCCCACCTCAAGAAGCTGGGGGTGCAGTTCGGTTCGGGGCGGGTGCGGGAGCAGGTGGTGGTGCTGCTGAACCGGGAGGCCAACCAGCTGCTGCACGGCAGCTACTCGGAGAAGACCGGTAAGGCGCTGCTGTCCGGTGTCGCCCAGGCCACCCGACTGGCCGGATTCATGGCAGCCGATACGGGCCGTGACGCGCTGGCCCAGCGTTACTACATCCAGGCGCTGGATCTGGCCATGCGGGCGGGCGACCGGCTGTACGCGGCCTTCGTGCTGGCCGCGATGAGCCGGATGACCGTCCGGATCGGCGAGAACACGCCCGCAGAGCACGACACGCTGCGATACGGGCGCCAAGCGGTGGCGCTGGCCCGGGCCGGGCTGAGCATCACCCAGGGCACGGCCACCCCAACGCTGGCCGCCGACCTACACGCGCTGGAAGCACGGGGCCTGGCTCTGCTCGGCGAAGCCAACGCGGCACGCCGGGCGGCGCTCGCAGCCCAGCGACTCTATGAGTCGGTACGCCCCGGCGAGGAGTCCTCGTGGCTGGATTTCTACACTGAACACGCGCTCATCGCGGACGTCGGCTTGGGCCTCAGCAACATCGGCGAGACCAAACAGGGCATCACCCTGAGTACCACTGCCTTACAGGGATTCGAGCCCTGGTGGGTCGTGGGTCAGTCGCTGGTCCAGACCCACATCGCCCTCGCTCACCTGCGCAGCCGTGATCTGGAACAGGCCGCGGCGTACGGCCGCGACGCGATGCGCACCGCCACCGACGTCAACTCAACCATGATCACCCAGCGTCTGCGTACCCTGCACCGGCAGATCCAGCCCCTCCGGGCCGACTCCCCGCACCTGCGTGAGCTGGACGAACGGCTCACCACCTTCTTCACCCGCAAAGCCCGACAGAACTAACGCCCCATGCCGGTTCAGGCGGACGATCTAGCAGCTGCCACAGGCGCTTTCGCAGGTGCGTCCGACCGCAAGCTCTCAGACGTCACGCCCGGTCTGCGGACTCGCTCAGGGGCTGATCCGCCTGGACCTCGCTGCCGTGCGCCGGCACCTCGCGGGTGTCCTCAACTTCGGAGTATTCCTGCAGTTCGGCGTCGTAGCTACGCCGCTGGGTGTCCCGCACCGCGTAGAGGACGACAGCCGCGAGGATGACGATGGCGGCGATGATCTCAAGGACTCTGGCCCTTTGCCCACGAGATACACACTGACGTGCCTGCACATGGCCACATGTCCGCGATGAGGTCGTTCGCAAATATCTGGATTTCTCCGAACTGATAGCACTGTTCCAGATCGGAACACTTCCCTTCTGTGATGAAGAGCGCAACCCCCAGAGAATCATGGCTGCTTGACCTCAAACGGTGAGCGCGACACCGCCCTTGACCTGGGGCGAGGGCTCGTAAGCTGGCCCGCGCATCGGGCAGCCCCTGGCCTGCCCGCTAGTAGCTCGATGTGAGCCCTCGCGAGGGTCCCAGGTCAAGGGCGGTGTCGCGCTCACCCCTAGAGACCGCCGTGGTCTGCGCGGCGCCACCGGCGCGACACATCGACGAACTTGTCGAGCTACTGCACCAAGCTGGTTGGCGCATCTGCGTTATCCCCACTCCACGTACGGTGAGCTGGATAGATCACCAGGTACTCGCACAGCGGACGGGCTACATCGGGCTCACGCTTCCCGTCTTTGTCATACCCTATGCCCCTATGCCAAAGCACGAAGTCTGTGAGTTGTAGGACATACTCGATCCGGCCGGCGTTGGGGCCCTGCGCGTGACCACCAGCTACGCGCGCACGAGTAGCACCGTTGCCAGGGCGGCGATGCCCTCGCCGCGACCGGTCAGCCCGAGGCCGTCGGTGGTGGTGCCGGATACCGAGACGGGCCCGCCCACGGCGTCGGACAGCACGCGCTGCGCCTCGGCCCGGCGGCTACCCACCCGAGGAGCGTTGCCGATCACCTGCACCACGCCGTTGCCCACCATCCAGCCCTGGACGGCCAACCTGGCGCGTACCTCGGCGAGCAGTTCGGCGCCGTGCGCCCCGGCCCACCGCCGCTCGCCGGTGCCGAACACCGCGCCCAGGTCGCCCAGGCCGGCGGCAGACAGCGCGGCGTCACACAACGCGTGCGCAGCGACGTCACCGTCGGAGTGCCCGGCGCAACCTGGCAGCCCAGGCCAGTGCAGCCCGGCGATCCAACAGTCCCGGCCGGGTTCCACCGGGTGTACGTCGGTGCCGATCCCGACCCTCATGCCTGACCGGCGGCCCTCGCGCCGGCCACCGCCTCAGCGACGGCGAGATCGAACGGAGTGGTGATCTTGAAAGCATGTGGGTGGCCCGGCAGCGTGGTCACGGTCACCCCCAGTGCCTCGACGAGTCCGGCGTCATCGGTCACCGGGCCGGACGGCACCTGGTGGGCCCGCCGTAGCAGGTCCCCGGCGAACCCCTGCGGGGTCTGCACCACCCGCAAGGCCGCCCGGTCCAGGGTGCCCACAACCCGGCCGTCGGGGTCCACCTGCTTGATCGTGTCGACCACCGGCAGGACTGGCACCACAGCCCGCTGTCCGGCGAGTACCGCCTGCGCCACCGCCTGGATCACGCTGACGGGGGTGAGACAGCGGGCGGCGTCGTGCACCAACACCACTTGAGTGCCAGGCACGGTGTGCAGGGCCGCCCGGACCGACGCGGCGCGGTGCGCTCCGCCAGTGACGATCCGCACTCGGTCCCCGTACTCGACCATGGCGGCTCGGGCCTGGTCATGGTGTTGGTCATCGACCGCAACCACTACCACCTCAACGCAACCGGACGCCAACAAAGCCTGCACGCAGTGCCAGAGCAACGGACGACCGCGCAGCGGCACAAACGCCTTCGGGATCCCAGCCGCCAACCGCACACCCTGCCCGGCAGCCGGCACCAGTGCCGCAACCCGAGGGGCCGGGACGGGGACCAGCGATGTCGTCAGGTCCGGGCTCACGTTGTCGCGACGCGGGAAGCTCTGGCTCAGGAGGCTGTGGCGAGGACCTCGTCGAGTAGTACCTCGGCGTTGTCCTCGTTGGTGCCCTCGGCGAGAGCAAGCTCGCTCACCAGAATCTGGCGGGCCTTCGCGAGCATGCGTTTCTCACCGGCCGACAAACCGCGATCACGCTCGCGACGCCAGAGGTCCCGGACGACTTCCGCCACTTTGTTGACATCTCCAGAGGCGAGCTTCTCCAGGTTAGCCTTGTACCGCCGCGACCAGTTCGTCGGCTCCTCAGTGTGGGGAGCACGCAGCACGTCGAAAACCCGATCGAGACCTTCTTGGCCGACCACGTCCCGGACGCCGACGAATTCGGCGTTGGCAGCGGGAACGCGGACGGTGAGATCACCCTGAGCGACCTTGAGGACGAGATATTTCTTCTCCTCCCCCTTGATCACGCGAGTCTCAATGGCCTCAATGAGAGCGGCACCGTGATGCGGGTAGACGACGGTCTCTCCGACCTTAAAAACCATGTGTCCTCTGCCCCTTTCGCTGCACCTAGGTTACCACGTCCGGAAATCGTGGCGCACGGGGTACGGAGCACTACCTAGAGCGTCATCGCAGGTCAGAGGATCCGGCCACCGGGCCGCGGCAGGCGACTCGGTGCTCCGCAGCTCACGGTCACTCCACTATGGACCCACATCGGCGGGGCGGGTGTGTCGAGGTACTGGGCCTACCGGATGGGCTGGTCGGATACGCTGTGCTGATGCGGGTCCCCCTCGTCATCACCGCTCGCATCATGGCCTGCTGTGCCGCCACGCTGGCGCTGGTCGGCTGCGGTGCAGGTCAGATCGCCCAGACCGATAGCCAGGTAGCCGCTGTCGACGGCGCCTTCGGCAGCGTGGGAAACGCCATCGCCCTGCGCGACGTGCTGATCCCTTACCCGCACAACCAGCAGGGCACCTATCCCGCCGGGTCGACCGTACCGGTGGTGTTCACCATCATCAATCAGGCGGAGCGCGCCGATGAACTGACCGCCGTGACCAGCCCGGCGGCAGGCCAGGCGCTGGTGCTGGGCACCCCGCGGATTCCGCCCGGTACCACCGTCACCAGCACTGCCGGCGCCGCCCCCATGACTGGCGAGCCGACCAGCCCGCTGGTCGTGGGGGAGCTGCGCGTCGTGTTCGTCACCACCCAGCCGCTGCACGCCGGGCTGAACACTCCGGTGACATTCCAGTTCCGCAACGCCGGCAAGGTGACCCTGTCGGTACCCATGGCGGCCCCATCGAGCTCGGCGGGCTAAACCCCGATCGGGGGCGCGACCGGACTGTCAGGGTGGGTGGATAGCGTGCGTGACCATGGGGAGATCAGCCGCGAACGGCCGCGCCACCCACCGCTGTGGTGATTGCGGCCATGAGGTCGCCAAGTGGGTGGGGCGGTGCCCGGAGTGCCACACCTGGGGCAGCGTGGCCGCGCACGGGCCACGGCCGGTGACGGCTGTCGCGGCCGGTGCGCCGTCAGCCCCGGCCTGCCCGATCTCCCAGGTCGACCTGCACTCCGCGCGGGCCACCGCCACCGGTGTGCCCGAGCTCGACCGGGTACTCGGCGGCGGTCTGGTGCCCGGCGCGGTGGTGCTGCTGGCCGGCGAGCCCGGGGTCGGAAAGTCCACCCTGCTGCTGGAGGTCGCGCACCGCTGCGCGCTGGCCGGCCGGCGCGCGCTCTATGTGACCGGCGAGGAGTCCACCGGCCAGGTCCGGCTGCGGGCGCAGCGCACCGGAGCGCTGCACGACGAGCTGTTCCTCGCCGCCGAGTCCGACCTCGCCGCGGTGCTCGGGCATCTCGACGCCGTCGATCCGGGCCTACTGATCGTCGACTCGGTGCAGACCATGTCCTGCGCCGACGTCGAGGGCAGCCCAGGCGGGGTGTCCCAGGTCCGCGCGGTAGCCAGTGCGCTGATCAGCACCGCCAAGCAGCGCGGACTGCCGGTGGTGCTGGTCGGGCACGTCACCAAGGACGGGACGGTGGCTGGGCCCCGGGTGCTGGAGCACCTGGTCGACGTGGTGTTGCAGTTCGAGGGCGACCGGCACTCCACACTGCGGATGGTTCGCGGGATCAAGAACCGGTTCGGGGCCGCCGACGAGGTCGGCTGCTTCGAACTCACCGACGAGGGCATCATCGGCTTGCCCGACCCGTCCGGACTCTTTCTCACCCACCGCGATGGCGCGGTGCCCGGTACAGCGGTGACGGTGGTGGTGGAAGGCAAACGGCCGTTACTGGGCGAGGTCCAGGCGTTGGTCGCCGAATCCGCGCTGGCCAACCCCCGCCGCGCGGTGAGCGGCCTGGACTCAGCCCGGGTGGCGATGATCCTGGCGGTCCTCGAGCGCCGAGGGGGCGTGCGGTTGGCCGGGTCGGACGTGTACACCGCGACGGTGGGCGGGATGCGCGTGGTGGAGCCGGCGGCCGATCTCGCCGTCGCGCTCGCCGTCGCGTCGGCGGCCGGTGATCTGCTGCTGCCCCCGCACACGGTGGCGATCGGGGAGGTCGGACTGGCCAGCGAAGTGCGTCAGGTGACCGGGCTCCGCCGACGCCTGGCCGAAGCCGCCCGGCTGGGCTTCCGGCACGCGCTCGTGCCCCCAGAAAAGGGCCCGCGCGATGCCCCGGACGGTGGCGCCCCGCCGGCCGGGATGCGCCTGCACATGGTGGCCGATCTGAGCGCGGCGCTGCGCTACCTGCGGCCGTGACGCAGCCCGCGAGGTTTTGATCATGTGGCCCACTCTGGACGCCCAACGCAACCACACACCGGGATGCGAGACTGGACTTGTGATCGTCAACGTTCTTGATCGAGAGATGTTCTCCGAAGCTGAGGCAGCGCGACTACTGCGGCTCTCGCAGAGCACCCTGAATTACTGGCTCGAGGGCGGAACTCGGCGGGGGAAGACCTATAGACCGGTGATCCGCCCGGAGCCGCGCGGTGAGCGGGCCCCGGTCACCTGGGCGGAGTTCGTGGAAGCCGGCTTATTGCGGATGTACCGGCGTGACCGCAATGTGCCGATGCCCGAGCTCCGCGCATTCATCGATCAACTTCGGAACCGCTACGAGATCCCGTACCCACTAGCTGATCGACGGCCGTTTGTGATCGGTCGCGAGCTGGTGCATGAAGCCCAGGATGCGGCCGGGCTCGATGCGGACTTCTGTCTCGTGGCCGAGGTGCGGGGTCAGTTCGTGCTCACTCCCCCGTCCGACGAGTACTTCAAGCGCGTGACCTGGAAAGACGACATCGCTGTCGGCTGGCGTCCGCACGACGACCCGAACTCGCCGGTGCGGATGAACCCAGAGCTCCGCTTCGGCAAACCGGCCATCGGCGGTATCAGCACGGAGGTGCTCTGGGAGCATACCGCTGGGGGAGAGGACGAACACGAGATCGCCGAGGCCTTCGACCTGAACGTCCGCGACGTTCGGTGGGCTTTGGCCTACGAGATGCCTTTGCGCTCGGCGTGAGTCCATCCTCCAAACCGGCGACGGTCCGCTTCTTCCTCGACGCCGACATCCTTGGCCTGGCCAAGGTGCTTGTTTCGCTGCGACCGGACGTGACCTATCCCGGCGATCCTGGGGGTGTCGTGCACCGGTGCGAGCGACCCGCATGCATGATTAAAGACTGCGGGACGCCGGACACCGTGTGGATCCCCGAAGTCGCGCGCTGCGGCTGGCTCATCATCACCCGCGACAGTCGCATCCAGGAACGCGCCGCCGAGATCAACACCGTCCGCGCAAACGGCGCCCGCATGATCGCGCTGTCCAGTGCAGAGGCAAGAACGACCTGGGCGCAGCTGGAGGTCTTCATGAGCCAGTGGCGGGCGATCGAGCGTCTCGTGGCGGAGCCCGGCCCGTTCATCTACTCAGCGACTCGCACAACTCTGCGCCGCATGAACATCTGAACGTGCGCCAGATCGCGGAAGCCCATGCCGCAGTCCCGGCGGGGTTGGCACTTGACCCACGAACGTCAACGTATGGCGCGTCGCCATCGGCGCAGAGCTCGGGCAGGGCCCGGAAGTCGCCGAGCGCGTCGAGCGTGAACCGATCGACCTGGACATTCTTGACAGCACGGATCGCAGCGCGGCGTTGCACTTCGATCCCGCACGATCCTGGGCCCAAGCTGGACCCGCATGCCGTTTCACTCAGATCGGCAGGCGGCGGAAGATCGGGCGCGGCACGTGCCGTAGCGCGGACATCACGAATCGCATCGGCGCGGGAGCCCAGGACTGTTCGCGACCGTGCGTGACGGCGTCCACGATCACCTCGGCGACCTGCTCCGGGGTGACGGACAGCGGGGCGGGTTTCAGACCCGCCGTCATCTTGGTACGCACGAAGCCGGGTCGGATCACCGAGACCTTGACCCCGGACGGCCGGAGTGCCTCGGTGAGGCCGGTGTAGAAGGCGTCCAGGCCGGCCTTGGTGGACCCGTAGCAGAAGTTCGAGCGCCGGGGCCGCTCGGCGGCGACGGAGGACAGCGCGACCAGCGCGCCGTGGCCCTGCCGTTGCAGCGCCGTGGCCAGCAACACTCCGACCGACACCGCCCCGGTGTAGTTGACCTGCGCGAGCTCGACGGCGGTGGTGTGGTCGGTCCAGGCCTTCTCCTGGTCACCGAGCAACCCGAAGGCGACCAGCGTGACGTCGATGTCGCCGTCGGCGAAGGCCTTCTCGATCGTCTCGGGGTGCGAGTCGGTGTCCGCCGCGTCGAAGGGCAGCGTCAGCACCGTGGCGCCCACCCGCTCCAGCCGGGCCGCGGCGGCGTCCAGGCGCGGTGACGGGCGGGCGGCCAGTACCACCCGCAGCCGGCGGCGGGTGGCGTAGCGCTCGGCGGTGGCCAGCGCGATCTCGGAGGTGCCGCCCAGCAGCAACAGCGACTGGGGGTTGCCGACAGCGTCGATCACGGGTAGTCCCTCATCACAGTAGTTTCGAGATCACAGTAGTTTCGAGAAGCGTCACAGTAGTTCGAGTCTCCTGGACAGGTCGGAGGCGAAGACGCCACCGGGGTCGGCGGCGGCGCGGACCTTGCGCCACTCCTCGAGCCGCGGGTACATCCGGGCCACCGTGGCCGCCGAGGCCCGCGACTCCTTGGCCAGGTAGAGCCGCCCGCCGGCGTCGATTACCTGCTCGTCTAGCCGGTCGCAGAACTCCGCGAGACCCCGGCGGATCGGGAAGTCCACGGTGATCGTCCAGCCGGGCTGGGGGAACGACAGCGGCGCCGCGCCGGCCTCGCCGAACCGCTTGAGCACGTTGAGGAAGGAGACATGCCCCGAGCGCGCGATCTGCTCCACAATGCGGCGGAAGGTATTCTCCGCCCCGAACGGGACCACGAACTGGTATTGCAGGAAACCCCGTGAGCCGTACGCACGGTTCCACTGCCCGATCATGTCCAGCGGGTGGTAGAAGGTGGTCAGGTTCTGCACCTCGCCGCGGCGGCGCTGGGGTGCCTTGCGGTACCATGCCTCGGTCAGCGCGCCGAAGATCGCCCGATTGGCCAGGCCGTTGGGGAACACATCGGGCGCGGTGAGCAGTTGCGGCGCGTCGAAGGCCAGCGGCGCGCGGCGCAGCTTCGGCGGCAGCTCGTCACGCCGAGCCAGACAGCCGCGGGTGAGTACCGCGCGGCCCAGCTTCGCGCCGGTGGAGATCGCGTCGAACCACGCGGCGGAGTAGTCGTAGCGGTCGTCGGAGCCGTCGGTGAGCAGCGCCATCAGCTCGTCGAGGTCGGCGGTGCGGTCGGTGTCGACGATGAAGTACGCCGACTCGGTCGCGGTGAGCGCGATCGTGGCGCGCACGATGACCCCGGTCAGCCCCATGCCGCCGACGGTGGCCCAGAACAGCTCGTCATCGGGTGTCAGGGTGGTGACCGAGCCGTCGGCGGCGACCAGGTCGATACAGCGGACGTGGTTGCCGAAGCTGCCCGCGCTGTGGTGGTTCTTGCCGTGGATGTCGGCCGCGATCGCGCCGCCCACGGTGACCTGCCGGGTGCCGGGCAGCACCGGGACCCACAGCCCCAGCGGCAGCGCGGCGCGCATCAGCGCGTCGAGGCTGACCCCGGCGTCCACCACGGCCAGCCCGCTGTCCGCGTCGAGGAGGTGGATCCGGTCGCACCCGGTCATGTCGATGACCAGCCCGCCGGCGTTCTGCGCCGGGTCGCCGTAGGAGCGTCCCATCCCACGAGCTATCACGCCCCGGCTTGCCGCCCCGGCGTCGAGCACGGCCTGTTGAATCGACTCGACTGTCGGGTCGACCAGCACCCGCGCGCTGCTCGGCGCGGTACGGCCCCAGCCGGTGAGGGTGCGCACGACGGTCTCAGACATCGGGCCGAGGTTAGGCGACCGCGTCCCGCACCCGGCACCCGGGGTTTCCGGACGTCCTCAGGCGCGCGACCCGTGAAGCTCCCAGCTGTATGACCCAGCGCCGGGAGCGTCGTGATGCCAGGTCAGCTGGGTCTGGCCGGTCGGCAGGCGCTCAGTGTGGATCACGCCGAGGTTGCTGCGCTCGGTGAGCCGCTCGTGGGCCCAGGAGCCCGGAAAGACGACCTTCACGGTGAGCTCGTTGGTCTTCGGAGGTCGCCGCTGGTCCAGGGTGGCCGTGAACCACGTCAGGGTGTCCTGCCCCGAGGCGCGGAGCGGATTCCACAGCGTCGGCGAGTGGTAGCGCAGCACCCACTCGGTCTCCGCCTGGAGCCCCGGCTGGAACAGGACCATCACCATCGGCCTGCCGCGCGCGTTCCACACCAGGTGGACGTCGGCATCGATGTCCTGGCCCTCCACTCGACAGTCCAGGGCAAGGTCGTCCCGCTCGAGCAGTGGACTGTCCGACCAGTTCAGGATAGGGCCGTAGACCCGGTAGACGAGGTAGGGCATCGGCTTGGTCCAGCGCCGCTCGATGACGGTGTCCTGTCCGTCCTGCTCACCGACCATGAGAGTGATCTCGATACGCTCCTCGAACAGCGGGGATTGCCGGTCGGACAGCCCGTCTAGGGCAGCGGCGTAGGCCCGCAGCTGTCGCTCGCAGTCCGCTAGGTCACGGCGCTGCCGCGACAGCGCAGGAGCCGGGGCGTCAGTACCACCGGACCGCTCGGCGGCGACCACGTCGCTGCCCTGGTACAGCGCGGCGAGCTGGGCTCGCCTGACCACTCCCGTCTTGCGGAACAGTGTGCGCAGGTGCGTCTCCACCGTCCGGCGCGAGATGACCAGGCGAGCGGCGATCTCGTCGTTGCTGAGGCCCCCGATCACCAGCTCGAGCACCTGGTTCTCGCGATGGGTCAGCTGGCTCCGTGTCACAGGTCGCTCCTCTGCACGTTACCCATGCTACGTAGGTGTGAACTCGTAGTACAGCTTGCCACTAGCGCGCTCACCTCGGTACTATCCCGGTGATAATACGTACGTGTTTGGTATCACGTACGTGCTCCCGGTCGGGGAGGTGCCCACATGGTGGCTTTGATAGCGCTGGGCTCGGTGCTGCTGGTCTGCCTCGGGCTGCTGCTCGGATCGAGTTGGACCGTCCAGGCCCTGCAGCACAAGCATCGCCGCCAGGCCGAGGAGCGTCGCAGGCTGAATGACGAGTGGTTGTCGGTGCGCGCCGCCCACCAGCAACGGGGCACGTGCCCGCGCTGTAGCCGGCTATTATCCGAACGGGACCGGTCGGTGGCACCGGCCCCACCGGATGCCGACGACTGAGTCCGGCGGTTCACGGCTCGCTGAATGAAGCCGCGCGGCGACCCGACAGTGCGCGACCCGAGGTGAACTCGTCGTGCAGGTCACGGGACGGGTCTCACCAACGCCGAGAGTCAGCGGAAGCGATCGGCCAGGGAGCCGTCGTCAGACCGGCACTCCGGAGCGGTCGAACTCGTCGCGGCGCACCCCGTCGAGGAACACCACCCATCCCTCGCGGGTGAACCCGAGGGCAGGCCCGAGCGGGTTCTTCGAGTCCCGGACCCAGACATACTCGTGGGTCCGGGTGACCTCGGCGCAGTCGATATTGTTTTGATCACCACTCGCGCTGCTCTTCTGCCAAGACGCCGTGGTCGGAGGTCGAGGCACCTCGATCATGCCGTACTCCATTCTTCTACGGGGCCGGCACTTCTCTCGTTGCCAGTGACGATGTCATCGGGGCTCCCCCTGAAGCGCTCGTCCGGAGACGAGGCAGTGACCGGACCGGCAGTGGACGTGCATGTCAGACGACTAGGTCCGCACCTCAACCCGGTTCAGGACACCCGTGTGACGATCACATTATAACCAGGTAACACACCTGAATTGATCCAGAAGTTCTCGCCCATCGCTGCCGTCCAGGAGACCTGCCTCCGGAGGTGGCACAGTGACAGTGGTCGTACTGCGATCAGGCGCTTCGGCACCCGGCAGACCGGTGGCTCACACCATGTCAGGTGGCAGTCGGACACCCACCTGACTGCCACCGAGCGACCAAGTCTGCGCAGTTCAGCACCTCTGAGACCGATGATTTGTGGCTCTATGCCACATGTCCTAACGTGAGACTCCGGTCTGCGTGCTAGCATCTTGCCAGGTTGCATGGTGCCGGTGTATAAATCGACAGGAAGCGTAAGGCCAGTGAACCTAACGACAGGTGTCAACCGTGAGGAAGCAGAGGCGATGACCGTAGTTCAAGATCCGACAGTGCAGCGCCGCCTGCTCCGAGACGAGCTCAGGCAAGCACGCGACGCCGCCGGGTACAGACAGGCCGACGTCGCCCACGCCATGGACTGGTCGCCGTCCAAGCTCATCCGCATCGAGCGGGGAGATGTCAACGTCTCGATCACCGATCTGAGAGCCCTGCTCAGCCATTACGGCGTGAAGGACAAGGGGACGGTCAACGGACTGATCGAGCTCGCCAGGTCAGCCCGGGGGGCGTCCTTCTACGACCGGTACGCCGATGTGCTCCCGCCCGACTTCAGAGAGTACCTGGCGTACGAGGCATCGGCGTCCGTCACCCGCCAGTGCCAGCCCATCCTGATTCCCGGGTTGCTCCAGACCGAGGAGTACGCCCGAGCGCTGTTCGCGGGCTACGGCACGGTCAGCCCAGAAGGAGTGGACAGAGAATGGGCCATCCGCCAGCACCGCCAGGAGGTGCATGAACGGGAGACTCCCCCAGAGATGCTCTTCGTCCTGGACGAGGCGTCCTTGCGGCGCCAGGTCGGCCGGGGACCCGCGATGCGTAGGCAGCTACAACGGCTCAAGGAGTACGCGGCGGAACCGCACATCAGCATCCAGATCATACCGTTCGTCCGCGGTGCCCACCCGGGCATGCGGGGGAGCTTCATGCTGCTGGAGTTCACCGACCCGAGCCTGCCCGACCTCCTGCATCTGGAAGGCGCTAACTTGTCCGCCGTCATCCGTGAGGACACCGATCAGATCGCGCGGTATCTCGACACGTTCGCCCAGTTGCGGGAACTGGCACTGCCACTGAACGAGAGCGTCGACTTCCTCGACGTAGTGATCAGCGAGATGCCGTTGACCGGCGAGCCCACAGACTCCACAGACAAGGTGGCCGTCTGAAGGTATCAGGCGGCAGCACGTTGTCAGGCATTCGCCCACACGGGCGATGCTGTGAAGAAAAGAGCTGGGGCCGGTGCGCCAAACACCGGCCCCAGCGGTAGCCAATCCTCTCCCGCCTAAGGAGTAGATCGGATGTGCGACTGTAGCAGTAGTGGGCACGACGGGTGGTTCGCCCACTCCAGTGTTTCCCGTCATGCGAAGAGTGACTCCCACCAGGTGGTCCGTCATCGGTCGTGTCGTCGGCGTGTCTGCGGCGGTGACGGGAGCAACGAGTAACGAAGGGAAGCGCCCATCGGTGACGGGCACTCGGGTCCGACCCGGCGCCGGGTCGGACCCGAGTGCGTGCGGGGTCATCGGCCCATCACACCCCAGATCCGGGCTCGAGTGGTGCTGCGCTGGTAGGCGTCCCGGGTGGCGGGGTCGCCGGAGAGTTCCAGGGCGCCCCAGTCGACGTCGGGATGGCCGGCCAGCCGGGTGGGTACCTCGTAGAGCCGGCCGAACGGGCGCAGCGCGGCGAAGTCGCCGCCCTGGGCCTGACCCATGGTGATCGCCGAGAGCCGACCGAGACGGCGCGGCGCCTCGATCACCACGCGGGGCGCGTCGGCCAGTCCGTCGGCCACCTCGGGAATGTTTCGCACGCAGGGGAACAGGAACGCCTGCGGGAAGCTCACCAGCACCGGTCCTCGGCCGACCAGGAACTCGGTGAATCCGACCACGGAGCGCAGCCGGGGTCCGGTGACGGCCAGCCAGCCGTCCCGGTCGGTGGTGGCGTCCACCGCGTGGATCCGCACCCGGTCGGCACCGGCGGGAACCTGCGCGGCGTCGAGGCCGATGGACCGCCATGGCCGGTAGTCCGGCGGGCCGTCCAGGTAGAGGGACCGCCGTGGCTGGCCGTCCAGCGGATCGTTCAGATGGTCCTGATTAGGCCGCACCCGATCGAACGGCACCTGAGCGCCCAGCGTGGTGACGCCGGCGGGCCCGGCCCGGCCGAACTCCAGGACCAGCTTGTTGCCCCCGTCGGTCCGGCCGGACACCGACACCGCCACCCCACTGGCACTACCCAGGGCGGGTAGCCCGAACCAGGGGCTGGTCATGGTCCCCGTGCTGCGCGGTCCACCGATCAGGCTTCCCCAGAGCTCGGCCGACATCCCGGCACCCGGCGGGTCCGGCGGCGGCGAGCTGGGGTCGAAGCCGGCCAGCGCGGCGAACCCGTCCAGCCGACCGGAGGAGTCCGCAGGGGTCAGCACGGCGCCGTCGGGCAGTACCTGGATGTCATCGGCCAGGCCGCAGAAGGCGCCACCGGTCAGCCGATGCAGATTCCCCAGGGCGAGCGAGCCGGCCGGCCGCCGTAGCGGCGCGGCCAGCAGCGAGCTGAGCAGCACCGCCACCGCGGTGGCGGCCACCACGACCGTGAGCACCGCCGGCGCTGCGACCAGCGCCCGCCCCAGCCCACCGCAGCTGTGGATAACCCGTGAGTGGCGATGCGAGTCATGACTCGCATCGCCACTCACGGGTCGCACCGCGACCAGTGCCAGTGCCAGCGCGCCGATCCACAGCAGTGGGCACTCCAGCGGCAGACCGAACGGGCGCACCGGGCCGGCCGCCCACGGCACGTCGTAGACCGCCGGCTGCCACCAGGCGTTCGGTCCGCTGAAGGCCAGCCCGGCCGCCGCGGCCACCAGCGCGGCGCCAGCCACCGCGACGCCGACCTCCGTGACCCCGAGGCTCACCCGGTCCGCGACCGGCGCGCGGACCCGCCGTAGCAGTAGCGCCACGGCCACCACCAGGAACGACGCGAACAACCCGGCCAGCGCGCCGAAGTGATGCGACCACTTGGACGGCGTGAGCCACAGCAGGACGAGCGCGGTGAGCACCACTGCGGCCAGTCGCGCGGCTGAGCCATCGGCGCCATCCGGCTCGGCGCGGCGGGCCAGCAGGCCTGCGACCACCGGTAACAGCGCGAACGTGAGCAGCACCGGGACCCGCTTGGTGGCGCTGCCGTCCTGATCATTACCGAACAGGAACCGGTACCGGTCCGGCTCGTGGTACCAGGGCAGCGAGGGTCCGAAGAAGATGTGCCAGCGGGTGGCGGTCACCAGGCCGTCCCAGGTCTGGTCGGCGAAGATCACCGTGAGGCCGGTCGCGGCGATACAGCCCAGCAACAGCACGCACGCCAGCACCTCGACCCGCCCACGCGCCACGTCGCGGATGATCGCGACGATTCTAGGCGCGAAGACCACGACCGGCGCGGCGATCAGCAGCCCGGTCGGGCTGATCGGGACGGTCAGCCCGACGACCAGCGCGGCGCAGCCCAGCGCGGCGAGCCCGCGAGCCCGCGACAGCAGTGCCAGCACGCTGGTGACGCCCAAGGCCACGTATGGCTCGGGGCGAACTCCGAGGTTGTACGGCAGCCAGGCGGCGAGCAGGCACACCGCGGCCAGCAGCCGGATCCGGACGGTGCCCGCCACCGCGGGCAGCGCCGCGCCGAGTACCCCCCGGCTCAGCACGAACCAGGTCGCGATACCCAGCGCGGTGCTGGGCAACCGCAGCCACAGCGGCGCCAGGCTGACCTCGGTCAGTGGCGCGAGCAGCTGCTGATTCAGCGCGAACGGCGTCTCCGAGGCGTTCCACCAGTGGTAGTAGTTGCCGACGTTACCGCTGCGCGCGGCGTTGCGGGCGATCGTGGCGGCGAAGCCGTCGTCGTCGGTGAGCGGACCGATGACCGCCCAGCCGGCCAGCACCCCGATCACGCCGACATCGACGCTGTGACGAGCAACCCCGTGACGACCAACCCCGACGGTGCGCCACCACCGCCGGCTAGCGACACCGACCGGCCGGCTGGCGGCACGTGCGGAATCATCGGCGGCCCGCCGGGTGCGGGTCAGCAAACCCCATGAGATCAGCAAACCCAGTGCCGTCGGTGCCGCAAGCAGTTGTACGCAGATGAGCAGGGTCTTCAGTCCTGTCGGGCTGGTGGCGAACGGGCTGGCGGTGCGGGCGGTGACCGCCAGCCCGGTCGCCTGCCGGGGATCGAGGTCGGTGTGAAACGCGAACACCTTGGGCACCGGCTCGCCGACCAGGTTGATCGCCTGAGTGTTCCCGATAGTGACCGTGGTTCCTTCGGGGCCGGCGTGCACCCACGTCCGGCAGTCCGCGGCGGTACCGGCCACCGGCATGGTGCGCACCACCCGGCTCCCCAGCAGTAGCCGCGCCGTTCCGGCTTCGGTCGCCAGCACCAGCCCGTCACCGTAGGGACCGGTCGCCAATACTGTGACGGCGCGGACCTGGCCGGCGGCGGCACGAATCGCTGAGCAGGGCACGATCGCGGTCAACTCCGCTGGGCGGTACGGCGCGAACAACGCCGTACTCGAGCCGACTGGCCGGCCGTGAGCCGGCCAGGTCACCGTGGTCTGCTCAGCGATCACCGGCGCGAACGGCAGCACCAGCGCGACCAGGATGCCCACCAGCCCGACCAGCAGTGCGAGTGCTGTGCTGACCGGGCGGTGCCGCACGGTGGATGCAGCGGACAGTGCGCAAACCCTTTCGTAGTGACGGGGCTCGCGCAGATGAGGTCATCGCGTCGCTGGAGTACCCCGCTGGCTTAGTCGTTACTGTGCGGACTTCCTGCCGATCTTATGGCCTGTTCGGCCGAATCCTTCGGACAGCTATGGCGATTCGTGACTTTTGTGTCGATAGTTACTTCTTTCATGGTGCGAGCCGATTCCGTTATCGGTGGTGGCGCTATGTGAGCCGGGATCGTGGCGACAGAGTGCCGGACGCCGCGGCTTCGAAGGGAGTTGGGCGGATGGTGGCTTCGTTGTGGCGGGCTGCGCTCGTGGGATTGTCCGTGTCGACCGCCGCCCTGCTGGGCGTCGCCCCGGCCCCGGTCCAGCCGGCGGCACCACCGGTACCGGTCGGTGAGAACCCGTTGCAGGCGCCCGCTCAGGAGCGGGCAGCGGCGCTGGCACGCCCGGCGATCGTCTACATCAAGGAGAAGTTCACCGCGTACGTCTTCCTCGCCGACGGAATCTTGATCAACAAAGGGTGGAACAGCGGCAAGCCGTTCGAGATCGACGCCACCTGTACCGGTTTCGGAGTCAACCCTGCTGGCTACATCGCCACGGCGGGGCACTGCGTCGACATCACCAGTCGCTACGGCATCAAATACGACATCGTCGCCCTGATCGCCGCCCAGATCCACGAGACGTACCCCTCCTTCGATGTACAGAAGTTCATCACCTCCTGCCTGGACAACTGCACGATGGAGGGCCAACTGAAGGGCTCACCGCCCGACTCGGAGATCTCCGTGGTCGGCGGGGCCACCGTGGATGGGTCGACCCAGGCCCAGGCCCGGCCGGCGCGGGTGGTGGAGTTCCGGCCGTTCGGCCAGGGCGACGTGGCCCTGCTCAAGGTCGACGCCACCGATCAGCCGTCGATCGAGCTGGCGCAGGCCGCTCAGGTCCAGATCGGGACCCCGGTGCTGTCGATCGGCTACCCCGGAGACACCGCACAGGTCACCGATCCGAGCCTGGAGCCGACCAACAAGGACGGCCAGGTCAGCTCGAAGAGGACCGTCGACTCGGGCCCGGTGTACGAGATCAGCGCCGCCCTGACCAAGGGCATGAGCGGCGGCCCGACGATCGGCCTCGATGGCCTGGTGCTGGGGCTCAACAGCTTCAAGGCCCCCGGAGAGACCCAGCCGTTCAACTTCATCGCCCCCGCTGGCGGGCTGTCGGAGCTGCTGAACCGCAACGGGGTGCACAACCAGCTCGGACCCAACGACGTGACCTATCGCCAAGGCCTCGCCGACTACTTCTCCGGTCACTACACCAGCGCCATCGCCGACTTCGACAAGCTGCTCGCCGTCTCCCCGAACCAGCCGCAGGCCCTGCAGTACAAGGCCCTGGCGGCCAAGGTCCGCGAGCAGTTCGGTGACGTGCAGCCTCCGGGACCGGGCGTCCTTCGGTGGGTCCTCATCGGCATCGCAGGCCTACTCGTCCTCGCCGCCGTTGCGACCGTGCCGCTGCTGCGCCAGCGCGGCAGGCACCGCCGGGCGGAGTCCCTCGGTCCCCTGGCCCTGGACGCGGTTCCCGGCGGCGTGCTGCCCGACGGCTCCGCACCACGCTGGGTCCCCAGCGGCCCGGTGTACACCGGGCCGCTGGTCGTGAACCCGGTGGCCGAGAGCCCGGTACCAACCGCAACCGCCGAGGCCGCGTGGCCAGCCGCCCGAGCCGGCTCCTGTTCGAACTGCGGAACCGCGCGGACCCCGGACGCCCGTTTCTGCCCCCACTGTGGCATCCCGCAGAGTTGAGGGTGTCCGAACGACTGCGGAAGGCTGGTTTCATGACCACGGCGCTTCGACCACAACTATTCTTGAGGTCGAAGTGGGAGGTGGTCATGGAGCAACCAGCGTGGGACCGGGCCGAGCTCACCGTCGGGCAGCTCGCCACGCGCAGCGGTGTGGCGGTCTCGGCGCTGCACTTCTACGAGCGCCAGGGCCTGATCAGTAGCCGGCGTACCTCGGGCAACCAGCGCCGCTACCCGCGAGACGCTCTTCGGCGGGTGGCGCTGATCCGTATCGCCCAGCGAGTCGGAATACCACTGGCCGAGGTCGCCGCCGTGCTCGCACAGCTGCCGGACGGCCGCACGCCCACCCGCCACGACTGGCAACAGATATCCCAATACTGGCGAGCCGAGCTCGAGGCGCGAATACGCCATCTGCAGCAGCTCCGGGACGATTTCACCGACTGCGTGGGATGCGGTTGCCTATCCATCGACCGCTGCCGGTTGGCGAATCCCCACGACCAGCTCGGCAAGCAAGGCGCAGGACCCCGGCGGCTGCTTGAGCCCACCAGCGACCCATCGACGTGACCTGGTTCAGTACACGCACGGCGACGTCAGGTCGCGTCCGGGTCGATGGGTGGTCGTTCGCCGACGGCGAGCGGTAGTGGGATGGCCGGTTGCTTCATCAGCGTCGGTTCCCAGTTGACCAGTTCTTCCCAGCTGCCCTGTGGCGGTGGGTAACGGTAGGGTGGGATGGGGTCGTCACGCAGATGACGCAGCAGTGCGGAGCGGGGATCGCGCCAGCCCCGCATGCCTCCCAGGTCGCTACGAAGATCGTTCAGCGGCTCGCGGATCTCGTCGAATTCCGGGCCGAGCTGGTCACGAATCTTCTGATTAGCGTCGTTGGTGTAATTCTTGATCTGCCGCACGGTTCGGGCCAGCCAGGCGGCAGCGCTGGGCAGTCGCTCAGGCCCCAGCACGAACAGGGCGACCACTGCCAGAATGAACAGCTTTTCGATACTCAGATCGAACATCAACCCCTCCTCGTGGTGCGGTGGCTACAAGGTGGGCGGGTGGGTCGTGTCGGCGGTGGGTTGGTGTGCCGGGGCGACGGGGTGTGGGTGCTGTTCGATGGCGGGTGAGGCCGCCGGTGCCTGCTGCGGGCTTGGGGTGTGCTCCTCGGCCGCTGCGCCCTTCATCTCACCTTTGAAGATCCGCGCGGACTGACCCACCGCGCGGGCCATGTCGGGCAGCCGTTTGGCTCCGAACAACAGCACGAGCGCGGCGAGGAGGATCAGCAGATGCCAGCCGGACAAGCCAGCCATAACAATAACCTCTCCTCGCGTTGGGTGAAGGGTCTGCCACAAGGGTACCTGCATGGAGCGCTGAGGCCGGCGGCGCCGCTGGGGTGAGCGGCTCGGAGTCACGCCAGCCTCTCGTCGTAGATCGCCAGGGTGGGTTGGAGTTAGGTGACATCGCGTCCAGGGCCAACGCGGCACCCCGGATGGCCGCAGTGCCGCGTTGGCTACCATCAACCCAGGGGCCGTTAGCTCAATCGGTAGAGCTGCAGACTTTTAACCCCCTGCATCGTCTCGTCAGGCGTGCCAGGGATCTGGGCCTCGGTGGTGTCCACCTGCTGGTTCTCGGTGGTAGACCCAGCGTTGTCGGTCGTTGGGTGCGACACCGGGCTCAATTCGGGCTCCCGTGTCGCGCGCCGTGCGCGGGGGCCGATGTGGGCGGCTGCTTCGGGGGTTTCGCGGGCGAGTTTGGGCAGGACTGTGGGGTAACCCATGAGTTCCGGGGCAGGTTCCAGTCCGTCTGGAACGCTTCTGACCAGGAGTTCCTTCTCGTTTTCAGTTGCGCGGCGGGGTCAATTCGTTGTCGGGGTGGTCGAGCCAGGTCCACTGTTCGGTGTCGGTCACGGTGGGGCCGAGCCTGGTATAGGTCGCTCGGTCGTGTGTGACCCACCAGGCGTGGGCCTGTTCGATCTCGTCCCAGAGCCGTCGGGAGCCGTGCTGGTGGACGGGATAGACCGCAGTCCCGCGGTGTACGTCGACGGTGGCCCAGGAGCCTGTGATCGGGTTATGGACCCGGAGGAGGTGGTGGTACTCGTCGTCGGGATCGTCCTAAACGATCTTGTGACAGAGGGGACCACCAGACGGACGGCCAGCGCGCCAGAGAACTCGCCGACCACCTCATAGATGTGGATGCCCCTCGCGGGACGCTCGCGGGGTGGGTGAGAGTAGGTGCCGCATCGGTTACACCGGCCACTTCAGCCTCACTGGAACCTACTCACGTCTCAGACCCACAGGCTCGTCGTGGTCTCCCGCACGTCGCCGGTCTCGCCGTCATCCAGCGGGCAGAGCGTGTCCTGCTGGGCGCGCAGGCGCATGACATGAACCGGCGGCCCATGAGCTGGTAAGGGCAGGTGTGTGGCTGGGGTATACCCCAGCCACACGGAGAGCAGGATTAGTGGGAGGCAAGCTACAAGCGCGGTTGACCTGTGGATCGGTGCCGACCAGGTCGAGCGCGGCGCTCCTGCACAACCAGGGCTTGTTGATCTGGGTGTTGGTGACCCCGAGTGAACCAGCGGTGGAGGTCGTCGGAGAGGTTCTCGTTGAACGCCCGGATGCGGATCCGCAACGCCGCCCTGGACCTCGGCCGCTGGCACTGACCCCCAGCTCAGCGCTACCTCGCCGGTAAGGGAAGGGCCGCTGCTTCGTCGATGCGTGGTGTCTGTCGTGGAAGGGCTTGGTGAGTGCCATGTCGGCTAGTCCCGCCACAATGGGATCTACTCAGGTAGATTCGGTCCGTGCCGTGCAGCATGCGCTTTACCGGGCGGCCAAAGCCGATTCCGGGCGACGGTTCCACGCGTTGCGGGACAAGATCTACCGCAGAGACGTTCTGTGGAGCGCGTGGGTCACAGTGTACCGCAACGGCGGCGCACCAGGTATCGATATGATTACCCGGGCCGGGGTCGAGGTGAACATGTCGAGGTATCGGTCCTCAAGCGTCCTCGGCGTTGATCGCCACGACGTGCCAGGGGTCACCATTCTTGACGAAATCCGGCTCGGCGAGGAGGACATCGGTCTAAAGCTGCTCGACGTGGTCATGTCCGGCACTGAGTGAGCGGCGATGGTGACCGGCGTGGGATCCCCTGAGGTCGCGTTGGCGGTCGCTGTCTGGGATGCCGTGCTCAGTGGACTCCTGTGTCGCGCGTCGTGTGCGGGGGACGATGCGGGCGGCTGCTTCGGCGGTTTCGCGGGCGAGTTCGGGCAGGACGTGGGCGTAGGTGTCGGCGGTAATGGTGATCGAGGAGTGTCCGAGGAGGTCTTGGACGATCTTGAGGTCGGCGCCAGTGGCGAGGGTGAGAGTGGCGGCGCCATGCCGCAGGTCGTGCAGCCGGATGGGTGGGAGTCTGGCTTCGGTGATGAGGTCCTGGAACCGTGTGGTGACCTTGGCGGGGTGCAGGGGGCTGCCGTCGGTGTCGGTGAACACCAGACCGCTGTCGACCCAGGATTCGCCGAGTGCGCGGCGGGCCAGGTTTTGGCGTGCCCGGTGGGCGCGCAGGACCGTGGTGGTGTCGGTGTCGAGGGAGACGACGCGGCCGGAGGCATCGGATTTGGGTTCGCCGAACTCGGCGGCCCAGCCGATCTGGGTGATTTGCGCGGTGATGGTGATGGTCTGGCCGGTGAAGTCGGTTTCGCTCCAGGGCAGGCCGCAGGCTTCCCCGCGGCGCAGCCCGCGGAAGGCGATGAGGTGGAACAGCGCGTAGAGCGGCTCATCGGCGGCGTAGTCGAGGAACTGTCCGGTCTGTTCGGGTGTCCAGACCATGACGCGGGAGGGTTTCTGCCCGGTCTGGCGCCAGCGGTGGAGGCGTTCGTCGGTCCACAGCAGCGCCTTGGGTCGTTTCCCGGAGGGCAGCTCGACGTAGCTGGCCGGGTTGAACGAGATCTTCCTGGCGCGGATGGCGGCGTTGAGCGCTGCGCGGAGGGTCGCGCGGTAGCGCTGCATGGTGGCCGGCCCGGTGGGGCGGATGCCCGCGACGCCGGCCCGGATCCGCGGGTCGTCGCTGGAGCGGGCGGCGTCGATCTCGTCGTTGCGTTCGGCGATGGCGTCGAACAGCGCCGCCACGTGATCGACGGTGAGCTTGTCCAGGGGCAGGTGCCCGAGTTGGGGTGTGAGCCAGAGGCGGATGTGGCTGCTGTAGCCGCGCACGGTGCCTTTGCGGAGTTTCTTGCGGCCGGCGAGCCAGCGCTCGAGCCATTCCCCGACTGTGGGCATGTGATTGAGGTCGAGGCCGGCGTTCAGTTGGGTGCGGACATTCTCGGGGTCGGGCAGTGGCTGTTTGGTCCGAGCGGCGTGCTCGATGAGGTCACCGATTCTGGCTCGCGCGGTGGTGTCACGGGGATCGGCGACCGCGATCAGGGCGCTGATCTTGTCGATTTCGGTTTCGGCGTCGCGGAGTGTGGTGAAGCCGCCGCGGCGCAGGGGGCGGCGAGTGCCGTTGTCGCGCCTGGGGAGTTCGATCTGGATGTGCCACACGCCGTGGTCAGCACTCCAGGTGCCGTTGCGGCGGCGTAGTTTCGGGCAGGTGTTACCGAGTTCCTTGCCGGTCTGCTGGTCGGTGCAGCCGCACCGTTTGAACGTGCGTCCCTTCATGGACTGTCCCCTTTGTGGAATCCGCTGGCTGGACGACGCCTATGGACGCTCTGATCCGCGCAGAGGGCAAGTCCTGCGCCCCAGTGGTGGTGTCCATGCCGAGCACCCGCAGCAGGTGCGTGACCGCGACGAGGTAGCGGTGCCCGGTGCGGAGGACGGGCACGGGGAACTCACCCGCACGGGCGAGGTGGTACGCCTTCGTACGGCCGATGCGCAACACGGACGCCGCGGTGAGCAGATCTGTCGTGGCGCCCAGAGCGCGGATCTCTCCCAGCGACCATGCGCGTGATCTCGAGGCTCGGGTGGGCGATGGTTCCTCCGGTGATGGCGTGCTCATGGCGGTGGCATTCCTTCAACTCGTGCCGGGGTGGATCCGGGGCACGCCGGGCCGGGCCGGGAGGACGGCGTGGCCGACTCTCCCGGCCCGGCTCCGTGGCGCGACGCCCGCTGGCCGGTTCCCTAGTGCCCTCGGGTCGCCGCCACGGCCCCTACGGCGTGGACGGGGCCCTACCGGGGTAGCGCACACTGCGGCATCCAGAGGGCCAGGCATCGGTTCCTTCGGTGAGGGCGAGGGTGTTGCGTGCGTTTACGCGGCCCGCCTGTCCCGCGGAGCTGGGCCATCCCGCTCCGGGGCCGCCGCTGAGCGGGGAGTGCCCGTCAGTTCCGGTGAACTCGCCGGGGTCTGTGCCCGTTGGAACACGATCACGTCTTCGTGGGCGATCAGATGCAGGGGGAGCCCGGCGGCGCGTTGTTTGCGGATGAAGTCGCGCTGGAAGAAGGACCCGCGAGCGACGAGGTCGTGCTCGGCGACCCGGGCGAGCAGGGCGACGCAGCGTTCGACGGGGACCAGCCCGGCGTGGCTGCCGCAGGCCAGGATCTGCGAGGGTAGGTCGATCAGCTCGGCGTGCTCGCGCCACGGCCGCACGGTGATCGCCACATGGCCGCCGGGGCGAAGAAACGCGGCAGCGCCGGTGAGGATCTTGGTGAAGCCGCTGAGGAGGCGGTGGTGGCCGATGTTGGCGAGGTTGCCGCGGTCGAGGGTGTTGCCGTAGAGGTGGTCGCGTTTGTGCACGCCGCCGCCTGGGGTGGCGGTGATCTGCCCGTGGGTGGAGGGCCCGTAGGGCGGTGAGGTGAGCACCAGCGCGACCTGCCCGAGCATGTCGGGCGGGAGCAGGGTGGACAGCCGGCGGGCGTCGCCGTGGATCACGTGGGCGTCGGCGTCGATCCCGGCCTCGTGGGTCAGCGCGAGGTTGGCCCGGGTGATCTGGACCCAGGGCGGCTCGTACTCGACGCCGACGGCGGGACGGCCGAGGTGGAGGGCTTCGATGAGGGTGGTGCCGATCCCGCACATCGGGTCCAGCACCAGATCCCCGGGGCGGGTGTAGTGGGTGATGGCGTGCGCGGCGACCGCGGGGAGCATCTTGGCCGGGTGCGCGGTCGACTCGGGTAGGTAGCGTCCTCTGCGCTGGGATGCCGGTGAGCTCTGGGCGGTGACCCATACCGACACCGGCGGAGATGAGGCATGGCCGGCGGCCTGGTCGATCACCGCGCGCCCGATCGGCACGGTGGAGGTGTCAGGGGTGTGGTCAGGCACGTGGTCGCCTTTCTCGATACAGCTCGCGGGGACATGGGTCGAGGAGGTGAGTCATCGGAGGGGTTCCGCCTGGCGCGCGCTGGCGGCTGGTGTGGCCGAGGGCGGGCTGTGATCATGTGGTTGCGCGAACACCAGGAGATCGGCGTGGATCCTGCGGTGGGTGACGGGCTGCCCGTGTCGCTGCGCGCGGGGCCGTGGGCGTTGGTTGCCGTCCGGGCAGGCGGTCTCGGGTTCGATCATGAATTCGCCGTCGTGCACCGGCGCGTGCACCACAACGATGTGCTGGAGATAGAGCAGATCGGCGTTCTGCGCGGCGGCCACCATCGCACCGGTCGGGTCGATCAGCTGACCCCGCGACCAGTCACAGTGGGTGAGCACGGTGAGGACGCCGCCGGTGCGCAACAACCGCGCCGCCGTCAAGGCGACCTGATCACTGGATCGGTGCCCGCTGCGCTCGGGACGCATGCTCGTGATGACCAAGTCAGCCCCCGCCGCCGCGCCACCGAATCGGTCGGGCGTGAGGGTCGACCACCCGTCGGCGCGCGGGGTGGGCTCGGTGTCGCCGACACGCTGCGGGTCGCCGACAAGATCAGCCCAGTAGGGACTGGCCGCTGGATGGTGCGGGTCCGGCTCGGGCTCGATGCGGATCACCTGCGCGGTGCGGTCGAGACCCTGCACAGCGGTGACCGCGTCCTGTAGCTCGCGGTCCGGCTCGTCGCGGTGATGCCGCGTCGGATCGCGGTCGAGAATGCCTGGAGTGATCGGTCCGGGGGTCGGCCAAGGCAGCAGGACGACGTGCCCGCCCGGGTCGGTGAAGGAGGTGACGATTGTCTCCATGACCGGCGGCGGCCACCCCGCGTCGAGGTCGCTCGGCGATCCCCTACCTACCCACACCGTCGCCGGGGTCGGGCCGCCAGACGCGAATGCCCGCCCCGGCGCGGCGGCCACGTGGCGCCCGCCAGGGCGGGACACCATCGGCCCCGTCGACCCTCCGGGGTGGCTGCCCGCGCTGCCGCGGCGCGACTGCGTCGGGTCGGTTCGCCCGCGCGGGCCGGTGCCGCGCCACTGATCGGGATGTCTCATCAATACCTCCAGTGCCAGGTGCGCGTTGTGCGCTGATGACACCCCTGAACTCCGGATTCTGGGAACGTTTTCGACACCGGCTTGCAGACTTTTTCCTAGTCCCCTCTGCACCAGCCAAGACGGGACTTTCCACGCCGCCCACTCCGGTTACGCACACCCGCGTGCGCACGACGAGAGGTGCGGCGACGATGTGGCCGTACCGAGAGCATCGAAGATCAAGAAAAGAAATTTCTCGGGCCGTCCGCTGACGTGGCCGTAGTACCCGATGATGCTCCCACCGCTCCCGATGACGGCTACTACGTGACTACTACCGAGCCGCTACCAGACTGCTACGGTCGGGCTATCACGGCAGCTCAGCACCTACTACGGGCAACCATCGAATGATCTCGGGCGAGACGGAAAGGTGATCACTCGGACGGCCTCGTTGGTCACGTCTCGCTAGGGAGAGAAGCATTTCAAGATCGACGGTAGTAATGTCGTAGCGGGTTGGTAGTGATTCTGTAGCTGTTCGGTAGTAGCTGCTGTGGCTTCCTTGCGGCGTCGTTGTTCGCCACTCGTAAGGAGCCGCTTCATGGCCGTCGATGAGGAACGCTATAACGCGCGGGCGGGGCGGAGTCCCATGCCGCTGGATACCGCGCGGACCGCGTTCGGCTGGTTGGTGACCGGACCGCACCCGGTGTCGATTGATGGGCGTTTGTTCCCTGGCCTGCCGCACCGCCGGGTCGCGCTGAACGAGGTCCGCGACCGGCTGCTGCACCGGCGCTGTCCCCAGGCCACCCGCGACGCGGTGTGGGCACATCTGGTGCTGCGCTCCCGAACTGAGGGCGCCACCTGGACCGTCGGGTGTGTCGGGGTCGCGCTGCCCGCGCTGACCCGGATCGCGGCGAGGCTCTCGGCCCGCTTCGCCGGGGATGTGAGCGACATCCACGCCGCCGTGCTGACCGGCTTTGTCGCCGAGATCGCCCACATCGAGCTGGGTAAGCCGCGGATCATGCTGCGCCTGCGGTGGGCGGCCTACCGCGCCGGGCACGCCGCCGTGCGGGATGCACTCGACGCGCCGGTGCCCTCCGGGAGCGGGTTCGGTTCGCCCGCGCCGGCCCAGCCGTCGGGGCACCCCGATTTCGTGCTCGCCCGCGCCGTCGCCGAGGGGGTCCTCACCGCCGGTGAGGCCGAGCTGATCGGTTCCACCCGTTTGGAGGGACTCCCCTTGGCGACGGTGGCCCAGGCGCGTGGGACCAGCTACCCGACCGCGCACCAAGCCCGCCGACGCGCCGAGCGACGGCTCCTCGCCTACCTCCTGGATAACGCGCCGGGCGAGGACGAGCGCGGTGATCCGGCTACCCAGGTCGTCCAAGCCGTGACCATCACCAACGCCGCGCGAGCCGCCACCACACCCGGAGTCCGGTCACGGTCAGTGACCGGAGTCGCCGACGGAGCACCGAAGAAAGCTCGGGTCGCCGTGTCGAAAAAGGGCCCGGAAGCCGGAGTTCAGGGATGCGGGAGGACACCAGCCACCCCCGACCCCACCACGCCGATCGACGCCCAGTCCCCGCAGACCCCGGAGGTGCCCCGATGCGCCTGAACATCCACCCCACCCGCCGCCCTGCAGGCCACCGACCGAGAAGCCAGCGGTACCGCTGCAGTGACCGAACCCCCCGCCGCATCCACCTCGTGGCAATCGTCCCGCTCACCGTGGTGGGACTGCTGGTGATCACGTCGAGTGCGCAGGCCGAGACCACCCACGTGGTGGCCCTGGCCGCCTCGGTGGACCAGGTGCTGACCAACATCCGGAGCTGGATCATGGGAATTCTGGCCGGTCTGGCGACTGTGTTCGTGTCCGTGGGGGGCATGCGCTACGTGATGGCCGGTGGTGACCCCGGCGAGGTGGAGAAGGCCAAGACCGCCTTCCGCGCGGCGGGCATCGGGTACGGGATGGCCGCGCTGGCGCCGCTGGTCGTGACCGTCCTGCGGGGAATCGTCGGAGCCTAGACCATGACACCCTCCACGCACGCGGTGTCGCTTCGGGCACGGCTCCCCACCGGTGCCCGGGGCGTCACACCCGGGATCCGCCCGCCTCGGCGCCCGGAGTCCCCCGGCCACCGCGCCGCCGGGACGGGCGGGCACCGGGTGACGGGCTGCCCGGCCCCGCCGAGTACCACCACCCCAACGGAACGCCGTTCGCGTCGCGGACTTACGCGGCGAGTTCGGCGCAGCGTGGCGCCGGTGGTGGTGCTGGTACTGCTCTCGTTGTTCGGTGGCGCGCCGGTCGCCAGCGGCTCGACACAGGTCGCCGACGTCCCGGTCACGATCCAGCCGGCGCCGCCCCCGGTCACCTGCTCTCTCGAGTCACCGCGACCGGAATGCCCCGACCCGACCGGCACGCCTTTGTCGCCGAGCGCCGTTCCCCCGGTGTGCGCCGGGCAGGACTGCATCCCGCAGGCCACGCCTCCAGCACCACCCGCCGACCAGCCTGGCGAGGTCGGGACTGTGCAGGCCGAGTGCGGCATCATCAGCATCGGTGGCTGTGTCAGCAACGCGATCAGTGCCTTCTTTCGTGATCTGGTGATGGTTGCGCTCAACCCGCTGCTGGACCTGCTCTCGGCCAGCCTGCTGACCACCCCGTCCCCGGAGTCACTACCCCGCGTGGGTCAGCTGTGGAACCAGTCGTGGGAGATCCTGCTGGCCTGCTACGGCCTGTTGGTGATGGCCGCCGGGGTGCTGGTCATGGCCCACGAGTCCCTGCAGGCCCGGTACTCGGTCAAGGAGATCGCGCCGCGACTGGTGGTCGGGTTCCTCGCCGGGGCACTGAACCTGTTCCTCGCGACCAAGGCCATCGCAGTCGCCAACGCGCTGGTCACAGCCGTGATGGGCGGTGGGCTGGACGCGGGCTCGGTGGGCGAGACGATGAAGAACATGATTCTGGCGCCGCTGAGCGGCGGCGAGATCTTCATCATCTTCCTCGGGGTCTTCCTCGTCGTCGCGCTGGTCGTGCTGTTGATCACCTACCTCGTCCGGGTCGCGATCACCATCATCCTCATCGCCGGGGGCCCGCTGGCGATGATGTGCCACGCGTTACCCCAGACCGAAGGTGTCGCGTTGTGGTGGTGGCGGGCGTTCGGCGGGTGCCTGGCCATCCAGCTCGCCCAGAGCCTCGCCCTGATCACCGGCCTGCGGGTGTTCCTCTCACCCGACGGGTTCACGCCCTTCGGGGGGACCCGTTCCGGGCTGGTCAACCTGCTGGTGATGCTGGCGCTGCTCTACATCCTGATCAAGATTCCGTTCTGGATTCTCGGCTCGTTGCGCGGTGGCGGGCAGCGCTCGCTGGTCGGCACCGCGGCCCGCGCGTACGTGATCGGTAAGACCTTCAAACTGCTCCGCCGCTGAGCGGCCCAGCCCGCACGACCTCACCCACCGACATCCCACCAGGAGACCCGCCATGCCGCGATTCACGTCCCCATACGCCACCACTCCCACGCCAGTCAGCCCATCGAACCGGACACCCCGGTCGGCCAGCGCGCACCCCGGCACCCGTGCGGTTCACCCCGCCCCACCCGCCACAGCAGGGAGGCACGACGGCACGAGTCAACCGGTGCGGATACCCGCTGACGTGGACCGCCCGGATCGGATCCTGGCCGGGTTGACCGCCCGGCAACTGCTCGTCCTGTCCGTCACCGGGATCGTGCTCTACGCGGCATGGACCGCGACGCGGGGCGTGGTTCCGCTGCCGGTGTTCCTACTGGGTGCCATCCCGGTCGGTGTCATCGCGGCGGTCCTGGTGTTGGGGCAGCGCGATGGCATCAGCCTGGATCGCCTCACGCTGGCCGCGATCCGCCAACGCCTCGGGCACCGGCACCGGGTCGCCGCCCCCGAAGGCGTGCGATCCGCACCCGCCTGGCTCACCCACCGCGCCACTAACGACACGCTCCAGGGCGCACACCCAGCCGCGCTGCACCTGCCCGCCACCGGAGTGCGGGCCACGGGAGTGCGCACCAACACGGGCACCGAACTAGGCATTGTCGATCTCGGCGGCGACGGTCTCGCCGTACTCGCCGTCGCGAGCACCGTCAACTTCGCCCTGCGCACCCCCGGCGAGCAGGAAGCCCTGGTCGCCGGCTTCGGGCGCTACCTGCACTCGCTGAGCGCCCCGGTCCAGGTGCTGGTGCGCACCGAACGCCTGGATCTGTCTACCCAGATCACCGAACTCCGGGCGCGGGCGGGTGGTCTGCCCCACCCCGCGTTGGAAGCCGCCGCCGTGGAACACGCCGACTACCTCGCCCAGCTCGGTCAGCGGAGCGACCTGCTCCGCCGCCAAGTCCTTCTCATCCTCCGGGAGCCCTGGCCTGCGGTAGGCGCCTCGGCCCAGGCACAGGGCGCCCTGTTCGGAGAGAACCGGCACGCTCCCGGGCGGCGCGGAGGCGAGTCGGCCCGCCGGGCGGCCGAGTCCCGCCTGGCGCGCCGACTCGCTGACGCCGTCGATCTGCTCGCGCCAGCCGGGATCGTCGTGACTCCGCTGGACGCCGGGCGCGCCACCGCCGTGCTCGCCGCCGCGTGCAACCCCGACACCCCGCTGGCGCCCGTCCCCGGCCTCGCTGGCGCGGACGAGATCATCACCACCCCCGCCGGACAGCGACCTGACTCCGACGACCTCGGTGGCGACTGGGGCGACGACGCCGATGAGGAGTTCACGACGCAGGGGTGGGCGGCATGAGGCTGCGCCTCACACGAGGGTCGATGCCCGCGGTCGAGCGGTCCGCCGCGGGTGCGTTCATCCCGGACGCGGTCAGCGTGGCGGCCCGGCACCTGCAGGTCGGCGGTGAGTGGGTGGCCTCGTTCGCGGTCACCGGTTACCCGAGGGAGGTCCACCCCGGCTGGCTGGCGCCGCTGCTGACCTACCCGGGCCGCCTGGATGTGTCCCTGCACGTGGAGCCGGTCGATCCGGTCACCGCCGCCACCGGGCTGCGTCGCCAACTGGCCAGGCTGGAAAGCGGTCGGCGGCACACCGAGGAGCACGGTCGACTGCTCGACCCGCACGTCGAGGCGGCCACCGAGGACGCCTACGACCTAGCCGCCCGGGTGGCCCGCGGTGAGGGCAAGTTGTTCCGCCTCGGCCTGTATGTGACCGTTCACGCCGCCTCCCAGCGGGAACTGAACGACGAGGTGGCCGCAGTGCGCGCCCTGGCCGCCAGCCTGCTGATGGACACCAAACCCACCACCTACCGCAGCCTGCAGGGCTGGGTCGCCACGCTGCCGATGGGCCTGGACCTGATCGGCCTGCGCCGCACCTTCGACACCAGCGCGCTGGCCGCCGGCTTCCCGTTCACCAGCCCGGACCTCCCGATGCCCGACCCGACCAGCGCCGCGACCCCGGGTGGGGTGCTCTACGGCTCCAACGTCGGCTCCCAGGGCCTGGTGCACTGGGACCGTTTCGCGCTGGACAACCACAACTCGGTGATCCTCGGTCGCTCCGGGGCGGGCAAGTCCTACCTGGTGAAGCTGGAACTGTTGCGCAGCCTGTACCGGGGGATCGAGGTCGCGGTCATCGACCCCGAGGACGAGTACGCCCGACTCGCGACGGCCGTAGGCGGCACCTCCGTGCATCTCGGCCGTGCCGGGGTGCGGCTCAACCCGTTCGACCTGCCCATCGCGGTGCGCCCGGACGGGCGGCGCACCGCCCCGCGCGACGCCCTGATCCGGGCCGGCCTGTTCCTGCACACGGTCATCACCGTCCTGCTCGCAGCCGAGCCCACCGCCACCGAACGCGCCGTGTTGGACCGGGCGATCACCGCCACCTACCAGCACGCGGGAATCACCGCTGACGCGCGCAGCTGGACCCGGCCCGCGCCCACCCTGCGAGACCTGCGTGACACCCTCACCCGCGCGGCTCAGGCCGGTGACCCGGCGGCGGGGGAGCTGGCCGCCCGGTTGCACCCCTTCGTGGAGGGCGCGTTCCAGCAGTTGTTCGACGGCGCGACCACCACCACCCCGGACGGGCATCTGGTGGTCTTCTCGCTGCGGGATCTGCCCGACGAACTGAAGGCCATCGGCACCCTGCTCACCCTGGACGCGGTGTGGCGGCGCGTGTCCAACCCCGCGATCCGCAGACCGAGACTGGTCGTGGTCGACGAGGCATGGCTGCTGATGAAACAACACGCCGGCGCGGAGTTCCTGTTCCGGATGGCGAAAGCATCCCGCAAGCACTGGGCCGGTCTCACCGTCGCGACCCAGGACACCGCCGACGTTCTCGGCAGCGATCTCGGGAAAGCCGTCATCGCCAACGCCGCGACCCAGATCCTGCTCCGCCAGGCACCGCAGGCCATCGACGAGATCACCCGAACCTTCGACCTATCCGCCGGAGAACGACAATTCCTGCTCTCCGCTGACCGCGGTCAGGGACTGCTCTCCTCAGGGACGCAGAGAGTGGCATTCCAGGCTATCTCCTCACCCACCGAGCACTACCTCGCCACCAGTGATCCGGCTGAACTGGCCGACTACGCCGAGAACAGTGACGCCGCGGACTCCGGTTCCGGGCAAACATATATCGACCTTGAGTCGTGACAGTGAGGGCCATCGTCATCCCGCCGGTCAAGAACACAGCCTGATTCATTTTCCTCTCCCCACCTCATCATCCGGAGGCTCTCCCATGCCTGACGCCACCTCCCTTGGCACGACCGGTCCCGCGACAGGGCACCCCACCCTCGGCGCCCACCCGCCCGGCGTGGTCGACGGGTGGATCATCGACTACCTGCGCGACCCCGGCGCCACGGTGGCCCACCTGCTGGCCCAGCTGCGTGAGTGTGCCCTGCTCTGGGGGCCGGTCGCCGGTCCGGTGCTCGCCTTCGGGCTCGCCGCCCTGGTCGTGGCGTGCCGCTGGTGGCGTCGCCGCTGCCACGAGCGACTGCTCACCCAGGCCAGAGTGGTGACCGTGCTGGTCCCGCCCACAGTGGATCCGGCGGGAGGGCAGGCCGTGTGGTCGCACCTCGTCGGGCTGCTGCGCCCGGCCCTCAAACGCTTACTCACCGGTCAGCCGCACCTGGCGTGTGAGTACGTGTTCTCGCGGGAGGGAGTCGCGATCCGGTGGTGGGTACCCGGGGTGATCCCCCCTGGCCTGGTCGAACGGGCCATCGAGGCCGCCTGGCCCGGAGCCCACACCCGCACCAGCACCACTGACCCACCGCTGCCCGCGGTCGGTGGGGGGCAGCGGCGTCTGGTCATCGCCGGGGAGCTGAGACTGGCCCGCCCGGAGGCGCTGCCGATCCGCACCGACTTCGACGCCGACCCGCTGCGTGCCCTGATCGGCGCCCCGGTCGGTCTGGGTCCCGGCGAGCACGCCTGCGTGCAGATCCTGGCCCGCCCGGTCACCGGCGCCCGAGTCGCCCGCGCTCGCCGCGCCGCGCGGCGGATCCACACCGGCCACTCGACACGCCTCATCGGACTGATACTGGATCTGATCACCCCCGGCGCCCACTCCCGCACGGCCACCCGCAACCGGGACCGGTCGGGTGCTGATCCGCAGACCTCGCTGGAACACGCCGCAGCCAACCGGGCCATCGTCGCCAAGCAACGCGGCTCCCAGTACGAGACCGTCATCCGCTACGCGGTCGCCACGGTGTTACCCGCCGACGCCACCGTGGCGCAACGTCGCCGGGCGCGGGACGTCGCCCGGGGCCGGGCGCACTCCCTGGCCGCCTCGTTCGCCTCCTACACCGAGCACAACCACTACACCCGCCGCCGGCTACGCCACCCCACCCAAGCGATCACCGGACGGCGACTGGGTCGGGGCGATCTGCTGTCGGTGCCCGAGCTGGCGGCGCTGGCGCACCTGCCCACCGACGAGGCCATCCCCGGCGTGGCGCGGGCCGGTGCCCGCGCGATCGCCCCACCCCCGGGGATCGCCACCCCAGGACCGCAGGCCAAGCCCCTGGGTGTCACCGACACCGGCCACCCCCGCCCAGTGGCGCTGCGGGTCGCCGACGCCCGTCACCACCTGCACGTCCTCGGCGCCACCGGCAGCGGCAAATCCACATTGCTGGCCATCATGATCCTGGCCGACGCGCAGGCCGGCCGAGGCCTGGTGGTCATCGACCCCAAGGGAGATCTCGTCACCGACGTCCTGTCCCGGCTGCCCCGCTCGGCCGCCGACCGGGTGGTGCTCTTCGACGCCGACTCGGCGCACCGCCCGCCGTGTCTCAACCCGCTGGACGGCGGCACGACCGACCTGGCCGTGGACAACCTCGTCTCCGTGTTCCGCCGGGTGTACTCGGCGTTCTGGGGACCGCGCACCGACGACGTGATGCGCGCCGCATGCCTGACCCTGCGCACCCAGGACGGGATCCCCACCCTGACCGACCTACCCCGGCTACTCATCGAACCCGCCTTCCGGTCCCGGCTCACCGCCGCCGTCACCGACCCCGTCCTGGCGGGTTTCTGGTCCTGGTACGACGAGCTCACCGACTCGGCCCGCTCCCAGGTCATCTCCCCGCTGATGAACAAACTCCGGGCGTTCCTGCTGCGCCCGTTCGTCCGCGACGCCCTCGCCGGCGGTCGCTCCACCGTGGACATGGCCGCGGTACTCGACGGCGGGATCTGCCTGGTGCGCATCCCCAAGGGCTCGCTCGGGGTGGAGACCACCCGGCTCGTCGGCTCCCTGGTCGTGGCCCAGGCCTGGCAGGCCACCACCCACCGAGCCCAAGTCCCCCAGCGCGAGCGCCGGGACGCCTCGATGGTGATCGACGAGTGCCACAACTTCCTCAACCTGCCCTACCCGCTGGAAGACATGCTCGCCGAAGCCCGCGGGTTCCGGGTCTGCATGACCCTGGCCCACCAACACCTCGGCCAACTCCCCCGCGAGCTCCGCGAGGGCATCTCCACCAACGCCCGCAGCAAGATCTTCTTCACCGCCGGGCCCGAAGACGCCCGTGACCTCGCGCGCCACACCGTCCCCCGCCTGTCCGAGCACGACCTGGCCCACCTGGGCGCCTACCACGCCGCCGCGCGACTGGTGCTCAACGGCGAACACGCCGAGCCCTTCACCCTGACCACCCGTCCGCTGCCACCCACGATCCCCGGCCGCGCCCGCGAGATCCGCCGCACCGCCCGCACCCGCACCACACCCACCCCCGCCGGGCCCGCCCCAGCAACGGCCGTACCGGCCGGTGACGAGCCAGCGACCGCATCGCCCGACCGCCCAGCCCGCACCGCGCCGCGGCGTCCCAGCACCGATCCCCGCCGCACCAGCTGACCAGATCCCCGCCGCTTTCGCCGGTCACCGCCGCGCCCGAACGCGTGGCGCTACCGCCCCCTGCCCGATCCCGCCCACGGAGGTGCTCGACCTATGATCACCAACCCGACCCGGCAGCGCACGCTGCGCGGCCACCGCGCCACCCGCCCCACCCCACGTGCGGCCAACTCCACCGACCACCAGGCCACCCTCGCCGCTCGACTGACCCCCCGGGACCGGTGGATCACCCGGATGCTGCACGAACACCGGGTGCTCACGAGCAGCCAGATCACCGCGCTGGCGTTCCCCTCGTTCCGCTCCGGACGCCAGCGCCTGCGCGAGCTGTACCAGTGGAGCGTCCTCGACCGGTTCCAGCCGTTCATCACGCTGGGCACCGCGCCCATGCACTACGTCCTGGCCCCCGCCGGGGCCGCCGTGCTCGCCGCCGAACACGGCCTCGAGGTCACAGACCTCGGCTACCGCCACGACCGCGCCTTCGCCATCTCCCACAACCTGCGCCTAGCCCACACCATCGGGGTCAACGACTGGTTCACCGCTCTGATCACCCACGCCCGCCACCACCCCGAGCACACCCTCACCGCGTGGTGGTCGGAAGCCCGGTGCGCCCGGCACTTCGGCGACCTCGTCCGCCCCGACGCCTACGGCCGCTGGACCGCCCACGGCCGTGAGACCGAGTTCTTCCTCGAGTTCGACTTCGGCACCGAGACCCTGCCGGTCCTGGCCGGCAAACTGACCGGCTACGCCCGGCTCGCGGCGGCCACCGCGATCACCACCCCCGTCCTGGTCTGGCTGCCCACCACACGGCGGGAAACCACCGCCCGCCACCTCCTCACCCAAGCCCACCGCGAACTCGACGAACCCGCCACGGTCCTGGTCGCCACCGCCGCCGCCACCCTGCTCAACCCCCACTCAGCACACCCCAGCCCCGCCGACCCGGTATGGCTCCCCCTCGACACCACCAGAGGCGAACCGGCCCGGCGCACCTTGCACCAGCTGCGCGACGCCTGGCCGCACCTGTCGGCACCGACCACCACCAACCAGCCCACACCGGGCACCCCGGACCGGTCACCGTCGTCCGGCGCGCTCCCCGCGCCCGCGCCGACGCCACCCGCGCCCAGCGCCCCCTCGACAAGCCGGCCCGTCACCAAGTAACGCCGGATGACCGCCAAGGTCGGTATCACCGCGCTCAGCGTGCTCATCGCAATCCCGGTGCTCATCGCCGCACTCGCGCAAAGCGTGGTCTCCGTGCTCGTCGGCAGCGGCACCAGCCAACCCAGCCCGGCCGCCCTGGTCGACATTCCCGCCGACTACCTCGCGCTCTACCGCACCGCCGCGACCGTGTGCCCTGGGTTGGACTGGAGCGTCCTGGCCGGCATCGGCAAGGTGGAAACCAACCACGGCCGGCTCGACGCACCCGGAGTCCACAGCGGAGAGAACCAGGCCGGGGCCGGCGGACCCATGCAGTTCCTGCCGGCCAGCTTCGACGGCGTGATCTCCCGGCACACGATCCCCCCAGGCGGGGCGAACCCACCCTCACGGTACAACCCGCACGACGCCATCTACGCCGCCGCCTACTACCTCTGCGACTCCGGCGCCCGCGACCAACACGACCTCCACCAGGCGATCTTCGCCTACAACCACGCCGACTGGTACGTCCACAAAGTCCTCGACCAAGCCACTCTCTACACCAATGCCACCATCGTGGGAACCGGCGACTGCACCACCATCCAGACCACCAACACCACCGCGTGGACCGCCATCAACTACGCCTGCGGACAACGCGGCCTGCCCTACGTCTGGGGCGGCAATGGCCGGGCCGACGGCGGATTCGACTGCAGCGGACTGACCACCGCCGCCTACGCCGCCGCGGGCATCACCCTGCCCCGCACCGCCTACACCCAATACCGCACCGGACCCCACGTCCTCCCCGGGCAGCCTCTCCTGCCCGGAGACCTCGTGTTCTACGGCACCCCCACGAACATCCACCACGTCGGTCTCTACCTCGGCGCCGAGCTGATGATCGACGCTCCCGACTTCGGCCAAGTCGTCAAGATCGAACCCTACCGCCACCCCCGAGACGACTATGCGGGCGCAACCCGCCCAGCTAAATCACCGTTGTAGGTTCCCGTGTTTGACTTCGTTTTCCCATTGACTTCTCGCCGAGTCTTCGTCAGCGAGAAGTCAATGGGAATGCGGCTGGCGGGACGGCGGCGTTGGGACCTCTTGTCGGGGCAGTGCGGTTCACCCGATGAATATCGAACTGGGTGTGGGTTCCGCCGTTGACCTTCTGTGGCCGTTGGGCGAGGCGAGTCGTTCCCGGACGCGCGCGTGCCGGAACTGGTACCCGGTCCCGAATTGTCGGAGCACCCCGAGCTGGTGGGCGTCTTCAAGGAATGCGGTGAGCCTCCAGGGCAACCGGCCGCGCATCGCTAGCCCGATCCGGGTCTTCTCGTAACCTCCCCAGGCAGAGCACACGATCGTGAACTCGCCGACGACGAGCGCGGCGATCAGGAGCGCGTTGCCCGCCATGAACGGACCTCGGCCTGGTATTTCGGTGAAGATCAGGTCACCGAACGCACCGAGGGATGCAGCGGTCAGACCGCCGAGTAAGCCGACCGCTTGGGCTCGGTGGCGGCCGTGCTTCAGCCCGCTCCTAGGGGTCGCGGCGTCCTCATGACTAAACGGTCGCGCGAGCATGGCGGCTAGCCAGAGTATGAGGCCAAAGCCCGGCGGTAGAAGCATCAACCATGCGGGAGAATTGATCAACTCGCCGCCCGACGGTCCGCGCAGCGGATGGCCCAACGACCCGCCGTGCAGCAGGTTGATGACGCCATGCACCAAGTGGACAACGACCATGAACAGGTAGACGACGACGAACATGGCCACAAGAGTCGCGCCACCTAGTAATGCCCTGAGCTGGAACTCCAAGAACAGGCGCGACGGGGTCCGGATACGCCGGATGCCGCCGCGGAACCACGGCTCGGCGTGCAGGTCCAGGAAACCGCTCGGGGTCCAGACGACCTCAGAGGGCCTCTTACCGGCCCAGCCGCCACCAAAGACGAAAGCGATGATGCCAACAATGACACCCAAGAAAGCTCCAGCGCTCACGAGGTTCGACACAGGCAGGCGGGCGTCGATCATGCCGAGCAAGACGACGAGTAGGAACATGGATGGTCCGAGGATCAACCCGGTACTCAGTGCCCGTGCCCAGAGTGATGACCGGCGATCAAACCGCCACCACGCCAGGTCCTCCGTACCGATCCGGGTGAGGTCGACGGCCAACAGCCGCAGCCAGCGCTCGGCGCGGGCCCCGTCCCAGCGGCGGTGACGCCACGGCACGCCAGGTGGGGGCGGGGCGCTGGGAAACGCTGCCGGCACAAGGCTGTCCAACAGGTGGTTCTCGATCGCGGTGACGTCGGGGAAGTTCCCCGTGCCAAGCAAACGCGCTGGTTGGGCGTCGGCACCGCGGTAGACGGCGCGGACAAGCCCGATCATGAGCGGCGAGGCCAGCGCGATGGACAACGGGCAACCAGGGTCGTCTGCCAGGGCCGCGAACACCGACTGCCAGCGCGAATGCCATTGGGGGGAGATGGCTGTTCGCAGGTAACTAAGCGCCTCCTGGGAGGACACCGGATTGGCGTGGACCACGGCGGCGTGCCGCAGCATGTCGGCCTCGCGCAGGGTGGACCGGTACGCGCTGGTGCGACAGGTGAGGATCACGGGGCAACCGCCGGCCAGCGCCTCGTTGAGGCGGCGCAGTGCCAGAGACCGGCGTTGGGGCGGCATTTCATCAAGACCGTCAAGGACGGGGAGCACGCGGCGGGCCTCGATGAGGCGAGCCGCGGCACGACGCCCGAAGTCTGAGCGGCGCAACCGGGGATAGTCCTGGTTAAGGCGGTCAGCCAGCCAGGTGCTCAGGTGCTGCCGCGCAGGATCCCATGAGGCCAGTGAGAACAGCACAGGAATGGGATCGTGTGGCGTGGACTGCTCAAGCAGGGTGAGCAACAGCAGCACGGCCAGCGTGGACTTGCCTGATCCTGGACCGCCGAGCACGACAAGCCTTCGATGCGGTAGCCGTAGGAACGTTTCGGTGAACGACCTCAGATCACCACATTCACCATCCACATGGCCGCCGACAAGCTGTTGATGGTCTGCGTACTCGCCCCAATCGGCCGTCCAGCGGATGCAGGGTGAACCGCAAAGTCGTTCTTGCTGGTCATGAGTTGTTTTGAGGGGTGGGGTTCAGGCCGAGGATGGTCAGAAGCAGGTGCGGGTCGTGTCTGATCTTCCGGAGGGTGGCCGCGGTCTTGC
>JBOHFI010000036.1:0-57322 GCA_050699595.1 Pseudonocardiaceae bacterium
ACCCCCGCTGGCTTGCCAGCGGGGGTCGGCCACCGTTAGAGACATCCGGGACGGGGGTTGGTGGTCCTTGAAGAGCCACCAACCAACCCGGATCAGCGGTAATCGCGACCGACGCCGAAGTCGTAGTCGTCCAGGGGGACGGCTGCGCCAGTGGCGGTGGTACCGAACACCTCTGGCGAGTAGTAGCCCTCGTCGTAGGACGGGACAGCGTAGGCCGCGGCCCGGGCCTCCTCGGTCGGCTGCACCTCGATGTTGCGGTAGCGGTTGATCCCGGTACCGGCCGGAATCAACTTGCCGATGATCACATTCTCCTTGAGCCCGAGCAGCTTGTCACTCTTGCCCTGGATAGCCGCATCGGTAAGAATCTTGGTCGTCTCCTGGAACGACGCCGCAGACAGCCACGACTCGGTTGCCAGCGACGCCTTGGTGATCCCCATCAGGACCGGCCGGCCGGAGGCGGGCTCGTTACCCTCCGATACCACCCGACGGTTCTCCGACTCGAACTCGCCGCGCTCGGCCAACCCACCGGGCAGGAACTCGGTAGCACCCGACTCGATGACCGTCACCCGGCGCAGCATCTGCCGGACGATGACCTCGATGTGCTTGTCGTGAATGTCCACACCCTGGGACCGGTACACCTGCTGAACCTCGCGGACCAGGTGCAACTGCACTTCCCTCGGCCCCATCACGCGGAGCACCTCGTGCGGATCCACCACACCCTCGAGCAGCTTCTGCCCGACGGTGACGTGGTCCTCGTCGGCCAGCGGCCGCTCGGTGCCATCAATGGTGATCACTGCGAGCCGCTGCCGCTTGGACAGCTTCTCGTAGACGATCTCCTCGCTGCCATCATCCGGAATGATGGTGATCTTCCAGAACTTGTCGCCGTCCTCGACTCGCACCCGGCCGTCGGCATCGGCGATCGGTGCCATGCCCTTGGGTACCCGGGCCTCGAACAACTCCTGCACCCGAGGCAGACCGGTGGTGATGTCCTCGCCGACGATCCCACCCTGGTGGAAGGTGCGCATGGTCAGTTGCGTGCCGGGCTCACCGATGGACTGCGCGGCCACGATGCCGACCGCCTCGCCCACGTCGACGAGCTTGCCGGTGGCCATGGACCGGCCGTAACACACCGCGCACACCCCGCTGGCGGACTCACAGGTCAGTACCGAACGCACCTTGACCCGCGCGACACCAGCGGCGACCAGCATGTCGAGCGCGGGGTCACCCAGATCCGCTCCCCGAGACATGATCACCAAGCCGGAGTCGTCCAGCACCTCCTCCGCAGTACAGCGGGCGTACACGCTGGTCTGCACGTAGCGCTGCCGGATCGCCCGACCGTCCGGTCCGGCCTCGAGGACCGGCATCTGGATGCCACGTTCGGTACCACAGTCGTGCTCCCGCACGATGACGTCCTGTGAGACGTCCACCAGCCGCCGGGTCAGGTACCCGGAGTCGGCCGTCCGCAATGCTGTGTCGGCCAGTCCCTTGCGAGCACCGTGCGTGGCGATGAAGTACTCCAGCACGCTCAGACCTTCACGGAAGTTGTGCTTGATCGGTCGCGGGATGTACTCGCCCTTGGGGTTGGCGACCAGGCCACGCATCCCGGCCAAGGACCGGACCTGCGTCATGTTCCCGGCCGCCCCGGAAGACACGATCGTGAAGACCGGGTTGTCCTCCGGGAAGTTGGCCTCCATCGCCTTGGCCACCTCGTCGGTGGCCTGCGACCAGATCTTCACCAGCTCGCCGTTGCGCTCGTCGTGCGAGAGCACGCCACGCTGGTAGCGCTTCTCCACCTGGTCGGCCTTGGCCTCGTACTGGTCGAGGATCTCCTGCTTGGCGGCTGGCACCACCACATCGGAGCTGGACAGCGTCACACCGGAGCGGGTGGCCCAGTGGAAGCCGGCGTCCTTGAGCTTGTCCAGCGTCTGGGCGACGGCGACCATCGGATACCGCTCGGCGAGATCATTGACGATCGCGGCCTGGCGCTTCTTGGGCAGTAGGTCGTTGACGTACGGGTAGTCCTCGGGCAGCAGGTCGTTGAACAGCACGCGCCCCACGGTGGTGTCCGCGATCCACGCCGCTCCCGGTTCCCAGCCCTGGGCCTCCCGCAGCCGGGCCTGCTCGGCGACCGGCGGGACCACACCCCGCAGCCGCACGCGGATCTTGGCCTGCAACGCGATCGTGCCGCGGTCCAGTGCCATCAACGCCTCGGCGGGCGAGGAGAACGAGCGGCCTTCGCCCGTGTCGCCCTCGCGGAGCTTGGTGAGGTGGTACAGCCCGGTGACCATGTCCAACCGAGGCATCGCCAGCGGACGGCCCGAGGCTGGGGACAGGATGTTGTTGCTGGACAGCATCAGGACCCGCGCCTCGGCCTGCGCCTCGGCCGACAGCGGCAGGTGCACCGCCATCTGGTCACCGTCGAAGTCCGCGTTGAACGCCTCGCAGACCAGCGGGTGCAGCTGGATCGCCTTGCCTTCGACCAGCTGCGGCTCGAAAGCCTGGATGCCCAGCCGGTGCAGGGTCGGCGCCCGGTTCAGCAGCACCGGGTGTTCGGTGATGACCTCCTCGAGGACGTCCCACACCTGCGACCGCTGCCGCTCCACCATCCGCTTGGCCGATTTGATGTTCTGCGCGTGGTTGAGGTCCACCAGGCGCTTCATCACGAACGGCTTGAACAACTCCAGCGCCATCTGCTTGGGCAGGCCACACTGGTGCAGTTTGAGCTGCGGACCGACCACGATGACCGAGCGGCCGGAGTAGTCGACCCGCTTGCCGAGCAGGTTCTGCCGGAACCGGCCCTGCTTGCCCTTGAGCAGATCAGATAGCGACTTCAGCGGGCGGTTCCCGGGACCGGTCACCGGACGACCACGACGACCGTTGTCGAACAGCGCGTCGACGGCCTCCTGCAGCATCCGCTTCTCATTGTTGACAATGATCTCCGGCGCACCCAGGTCGATGAGCCGCTTGAGCCGGTTGTTCCGGTTGATCACCCGACGGTAGAGGTCATTGAGGTCGGAAGTCGCGAACCGGCCACCGTCGAGTTGCACCATGGGGCGCAGGTCCGGCGGAATCACCGGCACGCAGTCCAGCACCATGCCCATCGGGTTGTTACGGGTGATCTGGAAAGCCGCGACGACTTTGAGGCGCTTGAGCGCGCGCAGCTTCTTCTGACCCTTGCCGCTACGGATGGTCTCGCGCAGATTCTCCGACTCAGTGTCGATGTCGAAGTTCTCCATCAGTTTCTGGATCGCTTCAGCACCCATGGCACCGATGAAGTAATCACCATAGCGGTCGTAGAGCTCCCGGTAGAGCAGCTCATCCACGATGAGCTGGCCGACCTCCAGCTTGGTGAACGTCTCCCAGATCTCATCGAGCCGGTCGATCTCGCGCTGAGCGCGGTCCCGAAGCTGGCGCATCTCGCGCTCGCCACCCTCTTTGACCTTGCGCCGCACATCGTTCTTGGCGCCTTCGGTCTCCAGCTCGGCGAGGTCGGCTTCCAGCTTCTGCGCGCGCGCCTCGATGTCGGCGTCGCGGCGGTCCGCGAGCCTTTTGCGCTGGACACCGATCTCGCTCTCCAAGGTCGGGAGATCGTTGTGTCGCTCCTCGGTGTTCACCGCGGTGATGGCGTAGGCGGCGAAGTAGATGATTTTCTCAAGGTCCTTGGGAGCCAGATCGAGCAGGTAGCCCAGCCTGCTCGGGACACCCTTGAAGTACCAGATGTGGGTCACCGGTGCGGCTAGCTCGATGTGACCCATCCGCTCGCGGCGCACCTTGGCACGGGTGACCTCGACGCCGCAACGCTCGCAGATGATGCCTTTGAAGCGAACGCGCTTGTACTTGCCGCAGTAGCACTCCCAATCCCGGGTGGGACCGAAGATCTTCTCGCAGAAAAGTCCGTCCTTCTCCGGCTTGAGAGTGCGGTAGTTGATGGTCTCCGGCTTCTTGACCTCACCGAAAGACCATTGGCGGATATCCTCCGCGGTCGCGAGGCCGATGCGGAGCTCGTCGAAGAAGTTGACGTCAAGCACGTCTCGTTCCTTCTCCCCTGTGTTGTCGAAACCCTGATGTCGTGGGAACCCTGTGTCGAGGGAACCTGGTGTCGAGGGAATCAGGGTGGGGTCCGTGCGGGGTGTTCAGTTACTTCGAGTCTGGTGGATGGTGCGTCCGGCGCGGGGACTGGGCGGGAGGACCACCCCCGCGCCGGACGCGGTCTGAGAGCTGTTATTGCACGACGTCATCTACTGACGGAGACTCGGGGCGAGCCAGGTTGATGCCGAGGTTGGCGGCCGCCCGCTCCAGGTCCTCATCGTCGGAGTCCCGCATCTCGATCGCCGCCCCGTCGCTGGAGAGCACCTCGACGTTGAGGCACAGCGACTGCAGCTCCTTGAGCAGCACCTTGAACGACTCGGGGATACCGGGCTCGGGAATGTTCTCGCCCTTGACGATGGCCTCGTACACTTTCACCCGGCCGAGCACATCGTCGGACTTGATCGTCAAGAGTTCCTGCAGGGTGTACGCCGCCCCATAGGCTTGCATCGCCCAGCACTCCATCTCGCCGAAGCGCTGGCCTCCGAACTGCGCTTTTCCACCGAGCGGTTGCTGCGTGATCATCGAGTACGGACCGGTCGAGCGAGCGTGGATCTTGTCATCGACCAGGTGCAGCAGCTTGATGATGTACATGTAGCCGACCGCGACCGGGTAAGGGTACGGCTCACCGGTGCGGCCGTCGAACAACTGCGCCTTGCCGTTGGATCCGACCATCTGCTGGCCGTCCCGGTTGGGTAGCGTCGAGTCGAGCAGCCCGGTGATCTCCTCCTCCCGAGCGCCATCGAACACCGGCGTGGCGACCACGGTGCCCGGCTCGGCCTGGTGCAGCTCCTCGGGAAGCCGGGAGGCCCACTCCGGATCACCGTTGATCTGCCACCCACTCTTGGCGATCCAGCCGAGGTGCGTCTCCAAGATCTGCCCGATGTTCATCCGGCGCGGGACACCGTGGGTGTTGAGGATGATGTCCACCGCTGTGCCGTCGGGCAGGAACGGCATGTCCTCCACCGGAAGAATCTTGCCGATGACGCCCTTGTTACCGTGCCGGCCGGCAAGCTTGTCACCGTCCTGGATCTTACGTTTCTGCGCGACATAAACCCGGACCAGCTCGTTGACACCGGGCGACAGCTCGTCCTCGTCCTCCCGGGAGAACACCCGGATACCGATGACCTTGCCGGTCTCACCGTGCGGCACCTTGAGACTGGTGTCGCGGACCTCGCGGGCCTTCTCCCCGAAGATGGCGCGCAGCAGCCGCTCCTCGGGGGTCAGCTCGGTCTCACCCTTCGGCGTCACCTTGCCGACCAGGATGTCCCCGGCCTGTACCTCGGCACCGATCCGGATGATGCCACGCTCGTCGAGATCCGCCAGCACCTCCTCGGAGACGTTCGGGATGTCCCGGGTGATCTCCTCAGCACCGAGTTTGGTGTCCCGGGCGTCGATCTCGTGCTCATCGATGTGGATCGAGGTGAGCACGTCGTCCTGCACCAGACGCTGGCTCAGGATGATCGCGTCCTCGTAGTTGTGACCCTCCCACGGCATGATCGCCACGAGGAGGTTCTTACCCAGGGCCATCTCACCCTGGTCGGTGCACGGCCCGTCGGCGATCACTTGGCCGACCTCCACCCGGTCACCCTCGGCCACAATAGGCCGCTGGTTGATGCAGGTGCCTTGGTTGGACCGGTGGAACTTGTGCATCCGGTAGGTCTGCCGGCTGCCGTCGTCGGCCATGACGGTGACGTAGTCGGCGCACAGCTCCTCGACCACGCCGGCCTTGGCGACCACCACGACGTCGCCGGCGTCCACCGCGGCCCGCAGCTCCATACCGGTTCCCACCAATGGCGCATCGCTGCGCAACAGTGGTACCGCCTGGCGCTGCATATTCGCGCCCATCAGAGCACGGTTCGCGTCGTCGTGCTCGACGAACGGGATCATCGCGGTGGCCACCGAGACCATCTGCTGAGGCGAGACGTCCATATAGTCCACGCCTTGCGGGTCGATGTAGTCGACCTCGCCGCCCTTGCGCCGGACCAGCACGCGATCATCGGCGAAACGGCCGTCTTCCTGCAAGACCGCGTTGGCCTGCGCTTTGACGTACCGGTCCTCCTCATCGGCGGTCAGATAGTCGATCTGCTCGGTGACCTGACCATCCACGACCTTGCGGTAGGGAGTCTCGATGAAGCCGAACGGGTTGACCCGGGCATAGGACGACAACGACCCGATCAGGCCGATGTTCGGACCCTCCGGGGTCTCGATCGGACACATCCGACCGTAGTGCGACGCGTGCACGTCACGGACCTCGAAACCGGCTCGCTCCCGCGACAGTCCACCGGGACCCAGCGCGGACAGCCGCCGCTTGTGGGTCAAACCGGCCAGCGGGTTGGTCTGGTCCATGAACTGAGACAGCTGAGAGGTCCCGAAGAACTCCTTGATCGCCGCCACCACGGGGCGGATGTTGATCAAAGTCTGCGGCGTGATGGCCTCGACGTCTTGAGTGGTCATCCGCTCCCGAACGACCCGCTCCATGCGCGAGAGCCCGACCCGGATCTGGTTCTGGATCAACTCACCCACGGTGCGCAAGCGGCGATTGCCGAAGTGGTCGATGTCGTCGGTCTCCACCGGCACCACCTCGTCGGGGGCACCGTTCGCGACCGGCATCGTCGTCTCGCCCGCATGCAGCCGGACGAGGTAGTCGATAGTGGTGACGATGTCGTCCTCGGTCAACACCCCGTTGCGGTAGGGCAGGCACAGGCCCAGCTTCTTGTTGGCCTTGTAGCGGCCGACCTTGGCCAGGTCGTAGCGCTTGATCTTGAAGAAGAGGTTCTCCAGCAGCGCCTGCGCGCTCTCCTTGGTGGGCGGCTCACCCGGGCGCAGCTTGCGGTAGATGTCCAGCAGCGCCTCATCAGGGCCGGCGGTGTGGTCCTTCTCCAGGGTGGCGAGCAGTGTCTCGGAGTGTGCGAAACGCCCGGCGATCCGCTCGGTCGTCCAGCCCAGAGCCTTGAGTAGCACGGTCACCGGCTGGCGGCGCTTGCGGTCGATCCGCACGCCCACCGTGTCGCGCTTGTCGACGTCGAACTCCAGCCAGGCGCCACGACTGGGAATGATCTTGACGCTGTAGACGTCCTTGTCGGTGGTCTTGTCGACTGCGTGGTCGAAGTACACGCCAGGGGAACGAACAAGCTGGGACACCACGACCCGCTCGGTCCCGTTGATGACGAAGGTGCCCTTGTTGGTCATCATCGGGAAGTCGCCCATGAACACCGTCTGCGACTTGATCTCACCGGTGTTGTTGTTGGTGAACTCGGCCGTGACGAACAGGGGTGCGGCGTAGGTCATGTCCTTGTCCCGGCACTCTTCCACGGAGGCCTTGACCTCGTCGAAGCGAGGGTCCGAGAATGAGAGGGACATCGAGCCGGAGAAGTCCTCGATCGGAGAGATCTCCTCGAGGACCTCGGCGAGACCACCGATGGGCTGCTCATCACCTTCGTCGATGCGGCGCTGGTACCACCTGGGGTCACCGGTCAGCCACTCGTACGATTGGAGCTGCAAGTCCAGCAGATTGGGGACCTGGAGCGGCTCACGGATCTTCGCGAAAGATGGGCGGGCCGGAGCCCCCGGGAGGCGGGATACGGAGTTGTTCGCAGCAGAGGTCTTGGTCGGGCGGGAGACTGCCAAGATTGCGTCCTTCCGAACACTAGCGCTGCCGAGCGCAGGATCACGTGGCCACCTGGTGACCACCCTCCCGGCGCGGTGTTGGTGCAGTTGCTGATGTAGTTGTCGTGATGCTGTTGTCGTTTGGGGTTGTTACCCTCGACGGTGGTCACCATCATGGTGGTCACCGTCGACGCAGCCCACGAACGCCCTGCGCGCAGGGAGGTGAGAAGGGCAGCGCAAAGAGGCAGTCTAACCGCTAGGACGGCGACTGTCCAGCACCAGGCGAAGCCGGCGCAAACGTGCCCCTAGAGTGACCTGCCAGACGCCGCCCGTCAAGGGTGCATCGTCCGATCAGTGGTCGAACGGACACGATGAGCGGCCATAAAGCTGACCGGCGCGGCCGATCGATGCCAGAAACGGGGCCCGGGATGGGGTGAGGAGAGTCACCTGCAGCAGCGGTCAGAACGGTTCCGCGTCAGCGATCTTCCAGCTGCCGTTGACCCGCTGGGCCGTGACAGCGAGCCTGCCGAAAGCTTGGAGCGGCGTGGCTTGGCCACCCTGGTGAGCTTGCTGGTCGAGAAACACCACCACGATCGCCCGGTCACCGTCAAGCACCTTGACGGCAAGAGCCGGCACGGTCGCCACCACCACGGCCTGTTGTGCCGGAGCCAGCGCCCGCACCCGGGCGAACTGCTGATGAAAACTGTCGACGAACGGCCCGGTGATGGCCTCGACGGCGGCTCGTTCATCGGCATCCAGCCGGGCGAAGTCATAGGAGAAGACGCGTTGCACCGCTTCACGTACCTGTCCGGAGACCTGGTTGGTGGCGGCGGCGTCGACCAGGGCGTCGTTGCTCGCCGCCGCGGACCCGGCCAGCTGGTTGGCCTCGCCGCGGAACCAGGCCGCGAGACCCAGCGCGATCACCACCGCAGCGACCAACGCCACCAGCGTCGCCACCCAGGTCAGACGCCGGGGTGGTTTCGCCACCTCCTCGGTGAGGGCGGATTGCGGTGGGGCCGGGATGGTCATCTTCGGCTTTCTCCCTGATGTCGGGGGCCTATCGATTTCGGAAGCCTACGGTTTCGGACCTTATTTCGGCGATGAGGCAGGGGGACACGGTCCAGGCTCGGAGTAAGCGTCGCCGACCGGCGCCAGCATTCCGACCTTCCACACCGCACCGGCACGGATCATCTCCAGTCGGACGCGCCGGTGCGTGCAGCTCGGGTCACCTTGCTCGGATTGAGACGTGACGTCCACCCCGACGAGGACCTGCGCGGTACCGGAACGCTCGTCGAGGGAGGCCACCGCAGAGTCGAGAACGTTCGCGATGCTGCTCGTCGTCGAGTCGGTGATGGCCCGGGCATAGGTGCTCCGGTTGGCCCGCAGCTGGGTGAGCAGGGACCCGGTCGCGGACTGTTCCCACAGCGTCAACCCGTCCTGCACCCGCCGATAATCGAGCGTATTGAGGGTGAGCGTGGCCCGTTGCGCATCCCGCACCACGGCGTCTCGGTCCATCCCCAGAGCTAGGGACTTGTCGTGTACGGCCCAGTACCAGGACACGCCGAACCAGCCCGCGGCAGTGAAGGTGACAACGGCGACCATCGCGACCACGAGGGTAGCTGCCCGTAGCGGACCGCCAAGGAAAGCTCGCTCTGTGCCGGTACGAGTGGTTGCGATACTGGTCATGGTCATCCAAGGTGGGAGGGTAACTGGCAGTCGCGGGCGCCTAGAGTCTCCCGGAATGGCGGTCGAGCACGCCGAGGAGGTAATCCGTGAGCACCAGGCACGAGGAAGGGCACCGGGAGATCGCGCCCGATCGGTCCGCATACTGGCAGGCCTGGCTCCCCGGGGACCCAGCCCGCGCGGTCGTCATCATCGTGCACGGTGCCCATGAGCACTCGGCACGCTACGCGCACGTCGGAGCCCGGTTGGCTGCTGCGGGCTTCGCGGTCTACGCCGCCGACCACCGCGGACACGGACGATCCGATGGGCGAGCAGGCAACATCGAGCGAATGGCGTTGATCGTGGCGGACCTGAGCTCCTTCGTACGGTTCGCCCGCAAGCGGGATCCCGGCCTGCCGGTGTTCATGGTCGGCCACTCGCTCGGCGGCTTGATCGCGCTGCACTATGCCACCGAGGATTCTGGGGCCACCGAATCTCGGACCACCGAGGATTCTGGAGCCTCCCTGGACGGTCTGGTCGTGTCCGGGCCGGCAGCGCAGACGACAGCAGGCTCGGCGCTGCAGAGACGACTGGCCGGGGTGCTCTCGGCGCTGGTCCCCAACCTCGGCGTGGTCGCCATAGGCGCCGAAGAGAAGATCAGCCGAGACCCCGAGGTGGTCCGTGCCTACCGGGAGGATCCGCTGGTGTACCGCGGCAAGCTCAAGGCCCGGACCGGAGCCGAGATTCTGGCGACGATGGAGGGCTTGCCCGCCCGACTGCCGCGGCTGTCCATGCCGCTGCTGCTCCTGCACGGCACCGCCGACCAGATATGCCCCCCCGCAGGCTCGGTCATGGTGCACGAGAACGTGTCCTCCCCAGACACAACCCTCCACCAGTACCCAGGCCTCTACCACGAGGTGTTCAACGAGCCCGAGCGCGAACAGATCCTCGCGGACCTCATCTCCTGGCTCAACCACCACCTACCCCCCACGCATTCAGCGGGCTGAGCGGGGTTTTCGCGGGGTGAATAGCCCCACTGTGCCCGCTGAATGCGGTTGGCGGGGTCAGGTGAGGGTGATCTTTGCGCCGGCTTCTTCCAGCTTGGCCTTGGCTGCTTCGGCCTGGTCGCGGGGGACGGCTTCCAAGATCGGCTTGGGGGCGCTCTCTACCAGGTCTTTGGCCTCCTTGAGGCCTAGGCCGGAGACGACCTCCCGGACCACCTTGATGACCTGGATCTTCTTCTCGCCGATGGCCTCGAGGACGACGTTGAACTCGTCCTTCTCCTCGGCGGCCGGGGCTTCGGCGGCTCCCGCGGCCGGACCCGCCGCCACCGCGACCGGCGCCGCGGCGCTGACGTCGAAGGTCTCTTCGAACTTCTTCACGAAACCGCTCAGCTCGAGCAGCGTCATGTCCTTGAACGCATCGAGCAGATCGTCGGTGCTCATCTTCGCCATGATGGTGTCCTTAATGTTCCGGCGGTGGTCGGATTGCCGGCTCAGCCAGCGATGGTCGGATTGCCGGCTCAGCCGGCGGTGGGTCGATCAGTCCTCGGCGCCGTCGTCGGTCGGCTGCAGCTCGTGCTGCTTGTCGCGCAGGGCTGCGGCCAACCGGGCCACCTGGGAGGCCGGCTCGGCGAACAGTCTGGCGGCCTTGCTGAGATTGGCCTTCATCGCGCCGGCCAGCCTGGCCAGCAGCACCTCGCGAGACTCCAGGTCAGCGATCTGGGCGACCTCGGCAACCGTCAGTGCACGGCCGTCCAGGTAGCCACCCTTGATCACTAACGCGGTGTGCTCTCTGGCGAAATCACGCAGCGCCTTGGCCGCGAGCACCGGCTCACCGTGCACGAACGCAATCGCGGTCGGGCCGATGAACAGCTCGTCGAGACCCTCCACACCGGCGTCTCGCGCGGCGCGGGAAACCAGGGTGTTCTTGGCGACCCGGTAGCTGGTTTCGGCGCCGAGGGAACGACGCAGACTGGTCAGTTGGGTCATGGACAAGCCGCGGTACTCGGTCACGACCGCAGCCGTGGCACTGCGGAACTCCTCCGCGATATCGGCAACGGCCTCGACCTTGTCCGGTCTAGCCATGGATCGCCTCCCTGGTCGGATTGCCAGCTTCAGCCGGCGGTGGTCGGACTGCCGGTTGAGCCGGCGGGGTGGCATCGGTGTGGCGCGTGTGCCGGCTTGGGGCGGCACCGGGCGGCGCACCCATACCCGGGCCCGAAAACGACGAACGCCCCGGCGCAGCAGGCGCGGGGCGTAGCCAGGCCGCGCGCGAGCGCGCAGCGTGACGGCACAACCACATCCTCCTGCGCGGGTCGCCCGCGGTCGCGGGACCTTCGTCCATACCCCTGTGGCACGGAGACCAGCGGTCTTCGGTGGAACCGCAGTCAGCATAGGCCAACGACACCGCCCCCACCAAACCAACCCGCCTCCCCCCGGCCATCAAGCATCGTGCACAAGGTTCCGTACGCGATTCGCCGTCCCAATCTGGTCGATCAGAAGGGTGCGCCGAGATCAACTGTCCTGAACGGCGTGAATGTGCGAAGTCAGACCGTCACGGAGTCCTCAACCAGGTCAGCCTTGTGGGACGTCGCCAAAACCACGGGAGGATCGTAAGCAGACTCTGACGCTCCTGACGGCCGATTGACCGGGTTCGGAATGGCCATCGATTCTCCTTGCGACCGTCACTGTAGCGGCGAGACCAACTCAGCGGTGGTCGTCGCGTGTAGCCACTGTCCATGGTCCGATTGACTGAGGCGCCGACAGGGCCGGAGCGGACGGCAGGCCGGATGCAGCGGCGAACGTTGTTCGGAGCGGTCAGTCTGAGCTTGCAGACATCGATCTGCTCGGCTGCGCCGCTCTCGTCCAGTATCGCCGCTGCGCAGCGTCACTAACCCTTACGGCGAAAGGCTTCAGTGTAACGCAGCCGTGAGGGGATGACCGAGCGGGAGCGCTGAGGACTCGTCGTCCGCGAGACGGGCACTGCAGTGCTTAGGATATAGTCAATGAATGCAATGCCTGCCAATTTCCGAGATCTAGCCCCAGCATGGCGCCGACTAGATGATCACGAATGGCAGGCGTGATTCCCGTTTGCAGTCCGAGCGAGGTGGCGACCAGGATCAACGGCTGCATTAACCGGCCACATTCCAGGTACAGATTTCGCAGCGCCCGCTCATGACGATATCGCCACTGGTACCGGTCGAAGTCGACTACCAGCAGGACGGTGGCCGCCACGTTCGTTGGATCGGGTTGTCCCGCGAGAGCTGCGCGCACCGATTCCCGAAGGTTCCCGACCTGCCTGGATGACAGTGCGCCTGACTCCTGTTCGTACAGGTACGCGCCGGGAACCATGCCCTGGACTGAATAAATCAGAACGTAAACATCGAACGCAGCCCCTACGCTGATCAGCAAGTTGTGGGGGTCTTCACCGGATAAGTGACGACGACATTCGCGTATCTTGCTGGTCCCATGGTGCAGCAACGTAGCTAGCGCTTCCTGGTCGGTCTTGTTCGGCCTGAACGCTCCTACACTCCGCCGCTTCGTGATTGCGTCTCCCAATGATGATGCTTCCCAGTCATGAGGATCGGGCAAGGTGATCGCGGAAGGATCCGGTTCCGGGGGCATGGGACAGGTGCGTTCGCGGAGCATCGAATCAAGGGCTTCCGATCTTCTTGCGTACTCGTCCGGTCCCGAATCGTAGTATGAGACCGATCTCGACCACGCGTAACTCGGCAGCGACAGGCCCCAGCCACGTTCCTGCCAGAGCGCGAGGTCCCTCTCTCTGGGCTCTTCGTCACCGCCGTGGGCGTCGAGGAGCCCACGTTCCATGAGGCCGTCCCGTAATGGTGACCGGACTGGCTGGCAGGCTAAGAGTCGGACGAGCGCGTCTCGGTGAAGTCGTACTCTCGATCCTGCTAAGGGAGAGTCGACCTCAACGAATGGATCACGACCGGGCGTCACTGTGGTGAGTGGACGCCAGGCATGCTGCTCAGTCATGGACGGCCAGCGACTGCAGCGCCAGCGATCACTCCTTCTTCGAATGGTGAAATCCCGAGCATGCGCTCTACTTAGATTTCATTCATGGCGTGGTGGATGAAGGATCGTACACCAAGCGCACTGGCGACCATTTCAAAGGTGCCGAGCAGATGTCCTACGTCCATGAACACCGTGCGAAACGTACGAGGTTCTCGGTAGCGGTACATGTTTCGGGCGAACACGGCCGTCACCACGATCAGAGCCTGCGGCGTGAACGGAGCCAAGTACAGACCTTCGAGATGAGCCTTGGTCCAGTCCGGGCTCACCGTGGCAGGCACGCGCACCAGCCGGGATTGGGCCGCGTCGACATGCCAGACACCATCCGATATTCCGCCGACCCCTTGAGTGATCGCATAACCTTCGGCTGGATGTCGAGCACCACCGCTCGGGCTGGTTCGACGAGTTTTTCCTCCTGCCTGCGCGTCGGTGAAGCAGAACGTCTTCGCGAGCAGAACGCACAGCCTCCTCGAATCAAGGGGTCGCTCGCCTCGGTGTTATGGAGCACCGTCGTAAGCGGTGCCGTCAAATCAATCGACGCCGCCTCGGCAAGGTGGAGCGAAGTAGGTGATTTGGCGCAATAATCGTGTGCCAGCGGCCCTGGGTCTGGTTCACTACTTCCGTAACTCTTCATACGAGATTGATCCACTTTCCAGCCGTCGGCGGTGTAATCGACCAATGGAAAGTCCCACGTCGTCAGATGATGGTCATAGGCCGCGATCCATCCGTGCCTGCGCCATTGATCTGCCAGCGGATCAGGATCACTTGCCGCAGTCGCAAGCAGACCGATCTCCTCTAACATGTTGATTTGCCGTAATAACTCGTCCTGGCTGACATCGAGCGCGTCCGCCGCAGAATCTGCCCCTTCGCGACGGGTCCGCCCGCCACTGAAGGCCACCAGGGTCGCGGTCACAGCACGGCTGGCAGTCCATCGCTACCTCGTCGTGAGTCGTTCGATCAGCACGGCATCGCCGACACCCCAACGCCCGAGGCGAAGACGAACATCCGACGGCACGAACAACATCTGGTTCATCTCGCCGCGAGCGGCCGTGCACGAACCGCAGCGATTCAGCTCGTGTGAGACTCTCACTACGCTATGGTCCCACGGACAAGACCGAGAGGAGCACGCGGGTGGAACTAGATGCCAAGACCATGGAGACCGTCGAGGTAAACGGGGCCGTCTTCGAGCTCCAGGAGGTCCCCGGCCCGGTTTTCGCCCTTAAGCAGATGGGTGACAACGTGCGGGTGCTAGCTCAGACGCCGGAGCGGCATCACCAGTGACGTCGGCGCCACCTTCGTTCGGCGGTGGGCTTACCGGGTAGTCGGCGGTCGTCGAGCCAGGGTCGGTAGGCTGGTTTGGCCATCAGATGGATGGCGACCCGTCCACCTTGCCCGCTTGGTGAGCTGTTCATGAACGCTGCCCTGGTGGCTGCAGAGGTGCCGTCTCGTTTAAGAGGGTGTGTGGTCATGTCAGCGGAGGGATCCGGAGGGATGAGCCCCCGGTCGGGCTACCGCACCGACGCGGTTGCCACTGGTGCCCAGGACGCGCCCGAGGAGACGGCTGTCCGTCTCGCCGGTAGGCTCGTGCTGTGGCGCCGGATGGGCGGACTGGTCTTCGGGCACCTACAGGACCGCAGCGGGCGGGTACAGATCTCACTGTCCGGGGACGAGCTAGGGACGGAGCTCTTCAGGGAGTGGTCGCGGGCGGTCAAGGTCGGCGACTTCGTCGGGATCGCCGGCAGCCTCTACACCACCCGCCTCGGTGAACGGACAGTAGCGGTGTCCGAGCTGACAGTGCTGAACCGAACGGTCCGCGCATTGCCGGACAAGTGGCAGGGCCTCTCGAACGTCGAGGCCCGCTACCGGCGCCGCTATCTCGACCTGCTGGTGAACGCGGAGTCCCGGGAACGGTTCCGGACCAGAGCAAAGATCATCCAGCGTATCCGTCGGTTCCTCGACGACAACGACTTCCTCGAAGTCGAGACACCGATCCTGCAGGAGGCGGCGTCCGGAGCGGCCGCGCGACCGTTCGTGACCCGGCACAACGCCCTGGGAGAGGACTTCTACCTGCGGATCTCACCGGAGACACTGCTCAAGCGCGTCGTGGTCGGCTCGCTCGACCGCGTCTACGAGCTGGGCCGCAACTTCCGCAACGAAGGCATGGACTCCTCCCACCTCCAGGAGTTCACGATGCTGGAGTGGTACACGGCCTACTGGGACTACCGCGACAACATGACCTTCATCCGCGAGCTGATCCTCACGGTACTCGACGAGGTCCTCGGCACCCGCACCGTCACCTACGGCAGCGTGAAACTGGACTTCGGCGCCGACTGGCCGGAACTGGACTACCGCACCGAGATCGCCCGGCGAACCGGCATCGACCTCACCGTCGTCCGTGACCTGCCGACACTGCGAGAGCACGTCGCCGGGCTCGGTCTGGACGTCGAGGAGGCGGTGTCCTACGCGGGACTCGTCGACCTGCTGTACAAGAAAACGGTCCGGCCCGACCTCATCCAGCCGTGTTTTCTAGTGCACCACCCAGCGGAGCTGGCCCCCCTGGCCCGGCGCAGCGACGAGGACCCGACCAGGCTCGACATGTTCCAGGTCGTCGTCAACGGCTGGGAGATCGTCAAAGCGTACTCAGAACTGATCGACCCCGCCGAGCAGCGGCTACGGCTGGAGGAACAAGCCGAGCTGCGCGAAGCCGGCGACGACGAAACCATGATGATGGAAGAGGACTTCATCGAGGCGATGGAGTACGGGATGCCACCCATGTCCGGCCTCGGCCTCGGCATCGACCGATTCGTCGCCCTGCTCACCGACGCGCCCACCCTCCGCGAAGTCGTCCTCTTCCCCACCATGCGCGGCACCAAGAAAGACCAGACTGCGGAATAGTCAAGACCGGGAGCCGGCTGGCAGGGCGACCGGTTCCGGCCACGCTTGTGATGACCGTTGTTTTCTCCGCTGGGCGGAAGTAGGCGCGCTCCGTGACGCGTGCCCGTCAGGATTGGCTGGTGGACGTCGTTGATCTGCTCCCTACCCTGCGAATGCTGCGTTTTCCAGTCGGTCAAGCGTACCTGTGGCGCGATCCCGATGCGTTGACCCTCATCGATACCGGACTCGCTGGGTCCGGGCCGGACATCACGCGAGCGATCATCGGGTTCGGGCTCACGCCTACCGATCTCGACCGCGTGGTGCTCACCCACTTTCACGACGATCACGCCGGAGCGGCGGCCGAGGTCGGCGACTGGGGCGAGGTCACGGTCATGGCTCACCACCGCGAGGCGCCGATCATCCGCGGTCAGACCCCCGGTCCGCCACCGGTGCTCACCGACGGCGAACCCGAGCTCTTCGCGGCCATAGTCGGTAACGGACTACCCCCGGCACCTCCGGCGCGGGTCGACTGCGAGCTAGAAGACGGCGACGTGCTGGCCTTCGGCGGCGCCCACGTGCTCGCCGTCCCCGGGCACACCGACGGCGGCATCGCGCTCTATCTACCGCACTCCGGGGTGCTGTTCACCGGCGACACCATCGCAGCCGGGAGAAACGGTGAGGTCATCCTCGGGCCGTTCAACCTCAACCGCTCCGAAGCCGCCAGATCCTTTCGGCGACTGGTCGCTCTGGACAGCACCAGCGCGGTGTTCGGCCATGGCGAACCCATCCTCACCGACGCGGCCACCGTACTAAGCGAAGCCACCAGTCGACTTCCCCGCAGCCAGTGATGTCTCCCCTTCGCCTCAGGCGGTGGCGGGCTCGTCGGTGAGCAGGTTGCGGGTGCGGTTCGGGTCGACTGGGATTCCGGGGCCCATGGTGGTGGAGAAGTTGACCTTCTTCAGGTAGCGGCCCTTAGCGGTCGAGGGCTTGCTTCGCAGCACCTCGTCGAGCGCGGCGGCATAGTTCTCCACCAGCTTGTCGGCGTCGAAGGACACCTTGCCGATGATCAGGTGCAGGTTGGCCTGCTTATCCACCCGAAAATTGATCTTGCCACCCTTGATGTCCACGATGGCCTTGTCGACGTCGGGAGTGACGGTGCCGGTCTTGGGGTTGGGCATCAGACCGCGAGGACCGAGAATCCTGGCGATCCGACCGACCTTGGCCATCTGATCCGGCGCCGCGATGGCGGCGTCGAAGTCCAGCCAACCACCCTGGATGCGCTCGATGAGATCGTCAGAGCCGACCGCGTCAGCGCCGGCGGCGGCCGCCTCGGCCGCGCGGTCACCGGTGGCGAAGACGATGACGCGGACGGTTTTGCCGGTGCCATGCGGCAGACTCACCGTGCCGCGAACCATCTGATCAGACTTGCGGGGGTCGACGCCCAGCTGCATGGCCACCTCGACAGTGGCGTCCACCCTGCTCGGGGACGTTTCCTTAGCCAACGCGGCAGCCTCCAGCGGGCTGTAGAACCGGCTGCGGTCGACCTTCTCTGCGGCCTGGCGATAGGCCTTGCTGCGCTTCATATCTCTGTCCTCACCTCGGGTGGATCAGTCGTGGTGCGGGCCAGCGCCGGCCCTCCCACGCGTACTGAGCAAGCAGGTTTCAGTCGACGACGGTGATGCCCATCGAGCGGGCGGTCCCAGCGATGATCTTAATCGCGGCATCGATGTCGTTGGCGTTGAGATCTTCGCGTTTGCGCTCAGCGATGGCCCGGAGCTGTTCGCGACCGATCTTGGCGACCTTGGTCTTGTGTGGCTCGGCCGATCCCTTGGCCACTCCGGCTGCTTTGAGCAGCAGCATCGAGGCAGGCGGAGTCTTGAGCACGAAGTCGAACGAGCGGTCCTCGTAAACCGAGATCACCGCAGGTAACACCTCGCCGCGACTGTTCTGCGTGGCGGCATTGTAGGCCTTGCAGAACTCCATGATGTTCAGACCGTGGGGGCCCAACGACTGCCCGACCGAGGCCGGGTTCGCGGTGCCGGCCTCCAGTGCGAGCTTCACGGTTGCCGTGAGCCTCTTTCGCTTCTTGGGGGGCATGGTTCCTTCCTCACACCTGGTGAATCCCGACCGGCGCCGCGCCGGTCAGATCTTGGCGACCTGGCTGAACGACAGCTCGACCGGAGTCTCCCGACCGAAGATCGAGACCAACACCTTGAGCTTCTGCGCGTCGATGTTGACCTCGTTGATCGTCGCCGGCAACGTGGCGAACGGACCATCCATGACGGTGACCGACTCGCCCACCTCGAAGTCGACCTCGATCGTGGGCTTGGTGCCCCCAACGCCTCCCGCATGCTTGCCGGCACCGACCGGCACCTTGGGCTGCGCCACCCGTGGGGCGAGGAACTTCAGCACGTCGTCCAGGCTCAGCGGCGAGGGTCGGGAGGTGGCACCGACGAACCCGGTGACCCCCGGCGTGTTGCGTACCGCACTCCACGAGGCATCGTTGAGGTCCATCCGGACCAGGATGTAGCCGGGCAGTACCTTGCGCTGCACCTGCTTGCGCTGACCGTTCTTGATCTCGGTTACCTCTTCGGTGGGCACTTCCACCTGGAAGATGTAGTCCTCTACATCCAGAGTCTGGATGCGGGTCTCCAGGTTCGCCTTCACCTTGTTCTCGTAGCCGGCGTAAGAGTGCACCACGTACCACTCGCCGGGAGCCTTGGCCAGCGCGGATCGGAACTCGTCGACCGGGTTGACCGGCTCCGGCGACTCGACCTCGGGCGTGCCCGCGTCCTGGTCGGCGTCATCGATGAGCTCGCTGACCTCGGGAATATCGACCTCGGGCGTATCGGCGCGGAACAGCCCCGTCAGCTCCTGCCCGCCTTCGGCGGAAGTCCCTCCGGGGAAAGTCACAGTCGGTCTCACTTTCTTTACTGTGCGTCATGCCGTACTGGTCATCAACGCCGCACTCGGTTACCCGGCATCAACCGAACACGGTCAGTACGGCCCTGCCCAGCCCCATGTCCAGCAACGCGACGAACGCCACCATGAAGCTGACGAAGACCAGCACGACCGCGGTGTAGACCACCAGCTCCCGCCGACTCGGCCAGATCACCTTGCTGAGCTCGGAGACGACCTCGCGGAGGAACCGAATCAGCCGGGCCGGTGCAGCCACCTTGGTGTCCGTCGCGTCACGAGCCCGGGTTGGATGGTCCTTGCCCGCGTCCCCGGACCGTTGCGCCTGGATGGGTCGTCCCCGACGCACGGCGGCGGGGGCCGGGACGTCGGGTGACGTCTCGGCTTGCTCCAGCCGGCCCTCCGTCTCGTGGACGCGATCGTCGGTCACGCTGGTGATCCTCCGCTTCGCCGGGCCATCCGGCGGTTGAGTCGTCGCCGTTCGAGGTCGACATCGTTTCGTTGAGGCAACACTGTTGGTTGAGGCAACGCAGGGGCGACAGGACTTGAACCTGCAACCTGCGGTTTTGGAGACCGCTGCTCTACCAGTTGAGCTACACCCCTTTTACCAGGACGTCCGCTGAGGACGCCCCGAATACTACTGGGACCATCCGACAACCCGAACCGCAGTCGACACCGCGCACGAAAGATCAGCTGGTAACCCCGGCACGCAGAGTGTAGGCCACCACCGCCGCCACCCTCCAACACCCCCGCACTCGACGACGAGCCGGCGCGCCGTGAACTCGACGGCGCTCAGGCTAGCGCGATGGTGGCGGTGGCGTGGCCGAGGACGGACTGGGCGGCGCAGCGGGCGGTGATGGCGACGATGACGGTGCCGTCGTCGCGGCGTTGTGCCACCGTGCCGGAGAGTTCCACGAGCGCCCCTTCGGCGTCGTCCGGCACGACGACCGGGCGAGTGAAGCGGACCGCGCACTCCACGACCGCACCCGGGTCACCGGCCCAGGCCGTCACCAGGCGGTTGGCCAGCGCCATAGTGAGCATCCCGTGCGCGATGACGTCAGGGAGTCCGACCTCCCGAGCGACCCGCTCGTTCCAGTGGATGGGGTTGAAGTCGCCGCAGGCTCCGGCGTAGCGGACGAGGTCGGATCGGGTGAGGCGGACCTGCAGCCCAGGAAGCTCCTCCCCCTCGGTCACCTCGCCGCGGCGGCGCCGGCTCACCGGTTCTCCCGCCGAACGACCAGCATGGACCGGGCTGTCGTCACCGGATCGCCGGCAGGGTCGGTGATCTGACAGCACACCGTCAGGATGTCGTTGCCCCCCATCGTGCGTATGCCTTCGACATGCAGAGTCACGGCTAGCTCGTCGCCGGCCTGGATCGGCCTGTGGTGGGTGAAGGACTGGTTGCCGTGCACTACCCGGCTGTAGTCCAGACCAAGCTCGGGGTCGCGAACCAGGGCCTGCTGTGCCCGCAGGACCAGGATGATCGTGAACGTGGGCGGGGCGATCACATCGGCGTATCCGCACGCTCGGGCGGCGCTGGGATCACGGTAGACCGCGTCGTCATCACCGATGGCGTCGGCGAATTCCTGGATCTTCTCGCGTCCCACCTGGTAGGTACCGGACGCGGGATAACACCGGCCGACGAAGGAGGGGTCCAACGCCACCCGCGTCAGCGGGTCTCGCGGTGCGCCCGGTGAGTGTTGCAGTTCGGGCAGTACTTGCGCATGGTGAGCCGGTCAGGGTCGTTGCGCCGGTTCTTCTTGGTGATGTAGTTGCGGTGCTTGCACTCCTCGCACGCCAACGTGATCTTGGGTCGAACATCAGTGGCGGCCACGGGTGCCTCTCTCTCGCCGAAACTGTCGTCACCTGGGGGTAGGGCCCGCCGCAGCCGGCGCCTCGTGCGCCGGGTGCGGTGGTAGCGGTGGCCGGACTCGAACCGGCGACACAGCGATTATGAGCCGCTTGCTCTTCCGACTGAGCTACACCGCCTTCGGGGCGCCCCCCTGCGAGCCCCAATACGGAATCGAACCGTAGACCTTCTCCTTACCATGGAGACGCTCTGCCGTCTGAGCTATTGGGGCAGCGTTCTCACCACCGTCACGTCGAACGCAGCGACGCCGACTATACACAACCTCGAAGCGGTCCGCGGCACCACCGCCGAACGCCGGCCCGGCGCTGCCGGCGTCCAGCGGTTACCGGACCAGGGTGAGCACGGTCTCCTCACGTGCTCCGACGGCGCGCACGGTCTGAGCGGCCAACCAGGCGTCGAACCGGTCCGGCCCGAGCGGGCGGGAGATCAGGAAGCCCTGCGCGACGTCGCAGCCCATCCGTTCCAGCTGATCCCGGGTGGCATCCTGCTCGACCCCCTCCGCGACGACGACCAACCCGAGTGAGTGGCCGAGGTCGATGATGGCGCGGACCACCGCAAGGTCACCGAGATCACTGGCCAGCCCCAGTACGAAGCTTTTGTCGATCTTGACTTCATCGACCGGAAGGCGTCGCAGGTAGGCCAGCGACGAGTACCCGGTACCGAAGTCGTCCACCGCGATGCGCACACCCAGCCCGTGCAGCTCGCGCAGCACCGGCAACGCGCGCTCTGGATCACTCATCACCGCCGACTCGGTGAGCTCGAAGCTCAGGAGCGCGGCGGGCACCCGGTGCCGCGTCAGGGCGGCGGTCACCCGGCCGGGGAACCCGGTGTCGGCCAGGTTGCGCACCGAGAGGTTGACCGCGACCGACAGCGACAGCCCGCGGTCCAGCCAGCGACGGCACTGCGCCAGGGAGCGGTCGAGCACGTAGTCGGTGAGCGGGCCGATCAGGCCGGTGGTCTCGACGAGAGTGACGAACTCCGTCGGGTCGAGCATCCCGAATTCCGGGTGTTGCCAGCGCACCAGCGCCTCCACCCCGATCACTCGGCGGGTGGACAGCGCCACCTGAGGCTGGAAGTGCACGTCGACCCGTCCGGCGTCCAGCGCGGGACGGAACTGGGTGACCAGTTGGAAACGGCGCAGCAGAGCCTGGCCCATGCTGGGTAGGTAGCACCGGAGGACCTCGTCGCCACCGCGGGCGACGCGCAGAGCCACATCGGCCCGCTGCAGCAGGGTATCCGCATCCCGCGTGGGCTCGATCCCGGTCAGCGCCACGCCGACCACCGCGCTGCACTCAACGGCGAGCTTGTCGACCGGATAAGACTCACTCAGCGTCGCCTGCACCTGCTCAGCCACCTGCTGCGCCCGTTGCGCGCAGACATCGAGGAGCAACGCGGCGAACGTGTCCCCCGCAAGCCTGGCGGTGAGCGCCTGGTCTGGCAGGGTGCGGCGAAGGCGCTCGGCCGCGCCCAGCAGGACGCGATCGCTCCAGACGTGGCCCAGCGCATCGTTCACCGATGACAGCAGCCCGAGTTCGATGACGATCACAGCGCATGGTGTCGGGTCCCGGCGCAGCACCTCGGTCGCGGCCTCCCGGAAACCGAGCCGACTACGCAGGTTGGTGAGGCTGTCATAGTAAGCGTCGTGTCGTAGCTGGGCGAGGAGCCGGCAGTTGTCCAGCGCGGTGGCGAGATGGCTGGCCAACGTCTCGACCAACCGCACATCGGCTACTCCGAAGCCGCGCACCCGACTCTGCCGATCATGCACCTCGATGACGCCCAGGAGCTGGTCCGCTCCCCGCAGCGGTACCACCAGCACCTCCGAGGAGGCCCTCGTGGTCAGGGCGGAGACGATGACCGGGTCCCCACCGCTGTCCACCAGACGCCGCACCTGCCCGATCACAGCCTGCGAGGCAGACACGACAGCGGTGACATCGCTGCGCGACAGCGGGCAGGGCAGCGGCAGGCCGGCGACCACGGTGCACGGCTCGCCGTCGGCCGGTATCCGGTGCAGCACGACGCGGGTGGCGTTGAGCTGTTCTCGGGCCAGTTCCATGGCCGCACTCCAGACACCCTCATCCCGTTCCGGCACCCCGTCGTCCCCACCCCGCCCGGCCGCCGCCACCCGCAGGCTGAGGTCGTTGAGCACGCCGAGGTCCCGGTGGTCGCGCAGCAGTCCGTAGTAGACGCGGTACACCGCAGCCACCGTCACCGCCAGCAGACCTACCAGCACGAAGCCCCACGACCCCCCCATCAGCACCGTTTCCGCGGCGGTGAGCCCGAGTGCGGCGTTGAGCAGGCCGGTGAGGTAGAGGTGCACCACCGGGCGCGCACTCTCGCCCGGGCGTCTGCGGTCCAGCAACACGATGAAGACCCAGGTCAGCCCGGAGGTGACGGCGTGCGCGATGACGAACCCGGCGAGCACCGCGATCCAGTGCGGCAGCCCATGCCAGATCGACTTGAACACCAAGCGGGCCACGAGGTCGGTGAGCGCGACCGTGAGGGTCGCGTAGGAGAGATTGAACAACAGCTTGGGCCAGGTGTCACGGCGCAGCAGCCGCGCGATGACCATAACGCCGACATAGGCGGCCAGAACGACCGAGCCAGGGAGGTACAGCAAGCCGAACATCAGGGGGATCTCGGTGGGCGTGATCCGCGCGGTGTCGCGGCGGACCTCGACCTCGATCGCCAGAGCTCGAGCGATCCCGAAGGCCGCGGCCAGGGCGAGGCCGCCGGGCAGCGTGCCAGGACCTAGCGTGAGGGAAGCCGTGCGCACCACCACCACGGCCGCCCCAGCCACCACGGCGGTGAGCGTGAGGATGGCGACGAAAGCAGTCGAGGCCACAGCTCGCCCACGTGAGGGCACGGCGTCCGACGGGCGCCGGCTCACGTCCACGCGAGCCTCCAATGGTGACTCAAAGGGCTGCGTCCTCCCCCGCCCACAGCCCGGTCATTGCCTACTGTTCGGGCGAATTAGGCGGATTAGTACGGAAATCGACTGGGGAACTCAGCCGACTTCCACGCTGTACTCGCCGATCTCGAGACCGTGGTGCAAGCCCGTGCGGGCGGACGCGATGGCACAGAGGGGAGTCATCATTCACCTCCAGCCACTCGTCATTCCGGATCAGATAGTTACAAAAAGTGAGATCAACGTTAACTCGCTCGGGTGCAGGATAGCCTCTTTAGTGTTTCGTCGCTACGTGGATAACCCGGTCCGCGACCAGCGGCCGAGCGGGGAGGAAACCGAGTGCGGTGTCAGGATGGCCCGTATGGACACCGCACTCGACGAGCTTGCCGCAGCCCACGGTGTCGCGACCTGGTACCGGGATTCGCAGCGCCGGCGGGTCGATGTCGACCCCGACGTGGTGCGCCGGGTGCTCGGGCTGCTCGGCGTCAGCGCGGACACCCCGGCGCAGGTCGCCGACGCGCTGGCCGCGGCCCGGACACCCCGGCTACCGGGCACTACCATGGTGGTAACCCCACCGGCGCTGCCCGAACCGCCACGCACCTGGGGCTGGATGTTGCAGCTTTACGCCCTGCGCTCGGCCGGCTCCTGGGGCATCGGGGACCTCGCCGACCTGCGCGAGTTCATCTCCTGGACGGTCACCGCACACGGCAGCGGTGCCGTGCTGGTCAATCCGCTGCACGCGGTGACTCCGACCAGCCCGGTGCAGCCCTCGCCGTACAGTCCCTCCAGCCGCCGCTTCGTCAACCCGCTCTACCTGCGGATCACGGACATCGGCGCCTATCGCCGAGGGGACCCGGTCTTACGAGCCGAGGTCGACGCCCTGTGGAGTGACTCCCAGGGGATCGACCCCCAGCGGATCGACCCCCAGGGCGAGCGGATCGACCATGACGCCGTCTGGCGGGCCAAGCAGGCCGCGCTGGAGCTGCTCTGGCGGGCCGAGGGCGCGCCGCGGGTGGTGATGTCAGCGGAGTTGCGCGACTTCGCGACGTTCTGCGCGCTCGCGCAGCGGCACGGCCCGCGCTGGTCACGCTGGCCCAGCGAGCTGCGCCACCCGGCGACGGCGAGCGCGGACCCTCAGCGGGTGGCGTTTCACGCCTGGGTGCAGCAGCGGTGCGACGAGCAGCTGGCCGCCGTGCGAGACGCCGCCGCTGGGATGTCCATCGGGGTGGTGCACGACCTCGCCGTCGGGGTGGACCCGGAGGGTGCCGACGCCTGGGCGCTACAGGACGTGCTCGCCGGCGGGGTCACCGTCGGCGCCCCGCCGGATGACTTCAACCAGCAGGGACAGGACTGGGGGCTGGCGCCGTGGCGCCCGGACCGGTTGGCCGCCACCGGGTACGCCGCGTACCGAGACATGCTGCGGGCCGTGCTCGCGCATGCCGATGGGCTGCGCATCGACCACGTCGCCGGCCTGTGGCGGCTGTGGTGGGTGCCACCCGGAGCGTCCCCGGACCAGGGCACCTATGTGCACTACGACGCCGAGGCGATGCTCGCGGCGCTGGCGCTGGAGGCGCATCGGGCCGGCGCGGTGGTGATCGGCGAGGATCTGGGCACCGTGGAGCCGGAGGTCACTGAGGCGCTGGCGGCGCAGCGGATGCTGGGCTGCGCGGTGCTGTGGTTCGCCCGCGACGCCCACGCCCCCGGCGCGCCGCTCCTCGCTCCTGCGCGCTGGCCCCGGCACGCGGCGGCCAGCATCTCCACCCACGACCTGCCCACCGCAGTGGGCTTTCTGCGTGGGGAGCACGTGCGGGCGCGCGCCGCGCTGGGGCTGTTGAACAACGACGCCGCGCAATGGGCCCAGTGGGCAGCCGAACGCGCGGAGCTGCTCAGCCTGCTGCGCGCCGAGGGCCTGCTCCGCGCCGAACACGCCGACGACGAAGACGAGATCGTGGTGGCGATGCACGCACTGCTGGCCCGCACACCCTGCCGGCTGCTGCTGGCCTCCCCCTACGACGTCGTGGGCGAAGTACACCAACCCAACCTGCCCGGCACCGTCGACGAATACCCGAACTGGCGGCTGCCGCTGCGGATGAGCCTGGAGCAGTTGCAAGGCGATCCGCGAGTCGGGCGAGTGATGGGCGTCATTCGAACATGGCCAGGCTGATGGCTTCTTTGGCGAGGCTGAGCTCATCCGGCGGGACGCCTCGTGGTGAGTTCAGCCACCCACCGCGGTCGCGTGGCCTGACCTGCAGGTCGACATAGCATCCGTAGTCGATGGCGAATCCGTCATACAGTGTGCCTGGGCATTTCGGGTCCACGATGCCGCGTTGCAACACGTGCAGCAGGCGCGCGTCGTAGAGCTCGTCGATCGCCCCGTGCCGCGCGTCCAGGTGGTCGAGCAGGAAGGTGCGAGAGCGGCGCCGGCCCACCACCTCGTCGATGAGCTGCCGCAGCATCTGGCGGCCCGGCTCGTTCGCGTCGATCGCGGTCTGCTTGTCGCGCAGGTACCAGTCCCGGGCCGCCCGGCGCACGTCCCGCAGGCTGATCAGCTCGTCGCGGGCGTGCTGCGCGGCCAGCGCGGCGATGTTGATCGCGTCCCGCGGCACGCCCTCCGCCGCGCGCACCAGCTCGGAGAAGGTGTTGGGACAGAAGGTGACCTCGATGAAACTACCCGGGTCCGGCGGCGGCTCCCAGATCATTTTGGCCAGTCGGGCGCTGGTGTGGTTGTGGAACAGCTGCGCGAAGAACTCCTCGGCGCGGCTCCGGGCATTGCCGAAGATCATGAGATCGTCGAGGTTGACCGCGGAGGCCGCATCGGCGCCGACCTCGATCCCGACGTAGTCCCCGCCCCGCGAGGACTGGCGTAACCGTGACCGACGCTCGACCGCCGCGAACTTCACCGTGATACCCGCGGTCGGCAGGACTGCCCGGCGCAGCAGGTCCGCCAACAGGGGCTGAAGGTCGAGCGGGACGCTGCTCCATTCGTCCAGCAGTAGCCACAACCGCGCGCCGCCCAACGCGCTGGTCACACGCCGCAGCGCCCTGCTGAGCGGTCCGAACACCACGTGATGCCGCTCGATCCCCGTGCGCCGCATCCGGCTCTGAGCCGTGGCCGACTTACGCCGTGACGCGGATACTCTGGCATTCGGCGACGTGGCCGACACGGTCAACTCGATGCCCGCTGACGACTCGGCCGAGCCACCGAGTGTGGTCTCCTGCTCCACCTCACCGACGACCTTGACCGCGGTCGCCGCCTCCGCTAGCGCGTCCAGCGCCAGCAGTAGGGCGTTCTGGTCACCGATCTCGGGTCCGAACGCTACCGAGAGCAATTGGTCCTGGATCGCCTCGAGGGTGTCCACCAGCAGGTGGGTTCCGCGCACCGTCGGGCTCAGGTCAGCGTCGGTGTACATGCCCTCGGCCGAACCGATGGTGCGCAGGTCCAGGTACACCGCCACATCACCGGTGCGCTCGATGAGGTTGCTCAGATAGAGCAGAGCGTGGGTCTTCCCGGTTCCCCGGCGCCCGTAGAGGATCTGATGGTCTGTCGAGTGCAGCATGGCGGAGAACGACCCGGCCGAGACGAACGTCATGGCGAGGGTGGAGCGGTCCGCGCCCTCCGCGCGTCGCGGAATCCGCATGAGAGCCTGATTGAGGTGTTCCTGCCGGGAAAGTCCCATCGTCTCCAGTATCCTTCACGGGCCTGGTCAAGCTCGGTACCATCCACTACAAGAACGAGCACGCGCAACGCTCGGCAAATACGCCATGCTCAACCCCGATCGCGTGAACCTCGGTGCTTTCACCGGCTTCGGTCGTATCCCAGAGCGCAGGGAAGACCACGACGAGTAAGAGGATTCCGACCGCGGCGGCCGGCGCGTGGCCGCCATCGTCGGGCATGGGCTCACCACAGCGCCGCGGCGACGAGGCCGGTCCACGCGGCGCACCCGGGTGGGCCGCGTACCGTGCGCAGCAGCCCAGGACACCAACCGGCCCGGGTCAGCTCCCAGTACTTGCGTCCGCAATTGCACGTGCATTGACCCGTGCGGAAGAACGTGCTACGTTCAAACCTTCGAATGCGCGCAAAGACACCCACAAGAGTGAAAGGCGCACAAGAGAAGGGCATCGAGCGATGGCCGGGGCGGTTCACGGCTGCGTGTTGTCCACACGGACCTGCCGATGTGGCGCAGCGCAAAGCGCAGTGGCCGGCCCAGCGGTCGCCTCGAGGCCGCAGCACTGAAAGAATAATGACGTGACCTTCCGCGGATCCTCACGACCTGAGGCAGTGCAGCGCTGGTTCTCGCGACATTAGCCGCGACGAGGTAGTCGACCAGCGCGGTTACGTGACCGATGAAATCGGCAAACAAAGGACGCGTAGAGATGGACTATGCGAAGGCCCGAACGTCATTCGTGACCTGGTTCACCTGTGGCTCCGAAAACATAGATCACGCAATCAGCGAAGACGACGTGGTAACCGGGATGTCGGATGGCTCCGGCCGATACGAGGCCCTCTGTGGCGCGACGGTGTGTGTCGCATCCATGGTCTCCCCACCGGGCCGGCGGTGCACCTCGTGCCAAAATGTCCTGCTGCTCTCCGAACGCGCCTCAGCATCCCGCACCGGATTCCTCAGTAAGTTGCTCGGCCGTGGTCGGCACCGCGACGACTCCGCAGCCTCCCAGGTCGGCGCGAAGTACGGGTTATTCGGGGGGTACCGATTATTCGGACGACGGTCGTGACTGGGCACGCTACGACTGCGCACGCTAGGCCTGGGCACGGCTACATCAGGCGGTAATCGCGGGGGCACAGCCTGGGGCCGAAACGGGGACGCCTGAATCCAGCGGCTTCGACGTAGCGCACGGCCCGGTGCCGCTGTGGCGCGTAGGGCGCGAGGACCTCAAGCATGCCCGCATCGTCCAATGGGCTGCCGACGAGCGCGTAACCGACGACCGACGGGATGTGATGGTCGCCGACGCTCACCGCATCGGCATCCGCCCAGGCACGCTGGGCCACCTCGGCGGCCGTCCAGATCCCGATCCCGGGGAGCCGGCACAACAGGTCACGGCCGGCCTGGCCGGTCAGCGCCACCGCACTCTCCAGCCGAGGCGCCACCGCGGCCGCCGCCAGCAGAGCCCGGCGCCGGGACCGGTCCACCCCGGCACGGTGCCACTCCCAGTCCGGGATCGCACGCACCGCCGCCGGGCCGGGCGGCACCCGCAGTGGAACAGGGCCCGGCGCCGGTTCGCCGAAGCGCCGGCACAGTTCGCGCCAGGAACGTCGAGCCTCGACGCTGGTGACCTTCTGCTCCAGCACTGCGGCGACCAGCACGTCCCACACCCGGCGGGTGGCGCTCAGGCGCAGGCCGGGCATCCGGTGCCGGGCCTGCGCGATCAGCGGGTGGTGCGGCACGAAGGCGCTGTCGTCGTCATCGGCACCGAGCAGCGCGGGCAGCCCGTCCAGCGCCCAGGCCGCGCCCGGTCCCCATCCGGTGGCGTGCACCGCGCCGCTGTCGTCGCGCCGAAGCGCCAGGGTCGCGGCGCCGGCCGGAGTGCTGCCCGCGCGCCACACGGTGCCCTCGGCGTCCACCTGCATCGTGGGATCACCCCGGCCGCGGCGCAGCGGAGCCAGCACCGCGTGGAGATCCACGGGGTACTCGGGTACCCAGGCTCGTCGCACGGTCTCAGGTACGCCGCGGCTGGCGGTCATCAGAGTCACAGGCACGCCGGGCCGCGCGGCGTACCAGGCGTACCCTGCCGGCCAGTCCAGCTCGCAGCGCCAGCCGCAGCGGCGCGTACAGCGGACCGGGGTGGCGGTCAGCGAGGTAGCGGTAGGTGCTGCGGTGGTGCTCGGCGAGCATCTGCTCGGACACTCGGCTGGTGGCGTGCCCACCGAGGTGGGTGACCTCCGCGCTGGGCACGTAGACGTTGAGCCACCCGGCGCGGCCCAGCCGCTCACCGAGGTCGACGTCCTCGAAGTACATGAAGTAGCGGGAGTCGAACCCGCCGACGGACTCGAATGCGGCGCGGCGCAGCAGCAGGCACGACCCGGACAACCACTGGGCGCTGCGCTCCCCCAGCGCGGTGTCGGACTGGCGATACGCCGTGGTCCACGGGTTGCCCGGCCAGATCGGGCCGAACAGCGCGTGCCCGATGCCGCGGCCCAGCGCGGGCAGCAGCCGCGCCGAGGGGTACACCGTGCCGTCCGGTTGCCGGATCAGCGGCCCCAACGCCCCCGCTCGGGGCCACCGCTGCGCGGCCGTGAGCAGTTCGTCGAGGCTTCCGGGGTGCCACTCGATGTCCGGGTTGGCCACCACCACCCAGCCCACTTCGGGTCCCCACTCGACGACCCCCCGGTTGGCGGCACTGCCGTAGCCGACGTTCTCACCCGTGCGCAGCAACCGCACACCGTCGCGGTGGGCCGCGCGCTCCGGGGCTCCGTCGGTGGACCCGTTGTCGACCAGCAGCACCCGCAGCGGCCGGCTGGTGGCCTTGACGACCGAGTCCAGGAACGTCTCGAGCGTGTCGCCGGGCGAGTAGGTGACCGTGATGACGGCCAGTTCGTGGCCGTAGGAGTTACCGGGGGGCACGAAGCTCGATTCTGCACCCCAGCGCACGTAACGGGCTTAGCGGGACCGCCAGCGCACCACCGCGGCACGGCGGTAGGCCTCGCGGTGGCGCGCCGCGCTCGTCGCCCAGGAGAAGTCCTTGGCGCGCCGCTGCCCGGCGGCCGACAGCTCCGCCCGACGAGCTGGATCATCGAGCAGCGCGACGAGCCCGGCGGCGATGTCCTCGGCGTCGACACCACAGTAGGCCACCGCGTCCCCACCCACCTCCGGAATCGCGAGCTGCCGGGTGGTCAGCACCGCGGCCCCGGCCGCCATCGCCTCCAGCACCGGCAGCCCGAACCCCTCCCCCCGCGACGGGTAGGCCACCACGGCCGCACCACCGAGAAACCCGGACAGCTCCGCCAGCGGCAGGTAGCCGGCCCGGATCACCCGGACCCGGTGCGCCGCGGCCCGCAGCTCGCGCTCCACCTGACTGTCCCAACCCGGCTGCCCGGCCAGCACCAGCACCGGCGGATCGGGCCGGCCCGTGAGGACTCGGCTGGCCTGAGCGAACCCGCGAATCAGCGCCGGCACGTTCTTGCGCGGTTCGAGCGCGCCGAGAAAAGCCACATAGGGGCTCCCGCCCAGGCGCAGGCGGTGCCGAACCGCGGCGATCTCCTCCGGCGAGGGTGGGTGGAAACAGTCGGCGTCCACCCCGTGGTGCACCACGTGCAGGTTCTCGACCTCAGCCCCGGCGACGCGCGCCAACTCGCGAGCCGTCGACGCACTGGGCACCACGCACACGTCGGCCCGGCGCAACGATGTCCGCGTCCAGGCCCGGAAGAAACGCGCCTTGACCGGGGAGTGCACCCCCGGGTCGGTGAAGAAGGTGGCGTCGTGCAGCGTGACCACCGTGGCCACCTGGCCGGCCAGCGGCATCGTGTAGTGCGGGCAGTGCAGCACGTCGACCCGCGCCCGCCGCACCAGCCAGGGCAGCCTGGTCTGCTCCCAGGTCAGCCGGGCGGTCCGGGTGACGAGCCGCTCCCTGGCGGGCAGCACGTCAGCGTGCGGGGCTAGCGCCCCGTAGAGCTCGGCGTCGCGCGGTTGGCACACCACCATGGGTGCGGCACCGTCGGCTTCCAACGCCGCGACCAGGCAGTCCACATAGCGACCGACACCACCGCGGTCGGCCGGCACCGCCGTCGCGTCGATGAGCACCCGCGGCTCGGTGAACACGCAGGGATCTTACGACGACACCGACAGTGACGGCATGCGGCGTCCCGCCGATCACGCCGCGCTGTGCGTGAATCACCCGACGAGTAGATCGGCCGCTCTCTTCTGGACACAGCGCCGTGCCTGCTCGACATGGTGCAGTTCGGTGTACGTCCCCGGCAGGATTCGAACCTGCGCTCCCGCCCCCGGAGGCCGCTTGGGGTCCGAGCGGCGGCCGTTCACAGGGGGTCGGGTAGCAACGCGAACGACCCCACATGTTTAGGCCGAACCACGGTGAAGTGCGTCGATCAACAGTCGCGACGCGCGTGATGCCCAGCCGTTCCGCAGTCGCGATCACGGCCGCGTCCGTGCCGCCGAGCTTGAGATCGGCGTACTGCCTGACGAGGACAGCCATCCGCATCACGTCCTCCTCCAGGAAGTCACCGAGTGACAGTGCCTGGCCGGGCCCGAACGCGTCGAGAAATGTCGCCTCGGCGGTGGCTCCGAGATGCCGGCCGATCAGATAACACGTCTCCGCTATGACGAGCGGCGGCACGATCAAGGGCTTGGGAGCGGCGGCCAGCCAGCGCACGCAAGCCTTGTGGTGGGTGTCGCGGCGATCAGCCAGGGCGTAGAGGACACCCGTGTCCACGATGATCACGATGGGTTATGCGCTGCCGAAACCGTCGGCAAGGAAATCGTCTACCCGCTCGGAGACATCCGATCGGCCGCTGTCGCCGATCCCGACGAACGCCGGCAACGGCTGGCGTTGGCTTGGGAGGATGTACCGCTCCATCGCAAGCCTCAGCAACTCGTCGGCCTGCTCCTCAGGTAGGTTCTCGACGAGCTCCAACAGTTTGTCCCTACTGGTCACATGCGCATCGTACTCGTACTCGTACGTGGGCTCCCCAAGCCAGGTCCGGTTGCGCGAACTCGTCGCGGGACGCGTTATTCGGTGCGACAAGGCCTGGGTCTCGTGGCGTCAGCAGCCGCTTTGTGATCTTTTGGTGACCGTTGTCGGGGTGTGGGCAGGCCGAGAGCCCGAGCGTCGCCTCCGGTGGCGGGTTCCGCAGCGCCGGGCACAGCAGGTCGGCGAACCGGGCCCGCTCACCCGAGCTGGTCTGGGTGAGCGGGCCCTCGCCGGGGGAAAATCCGCTGTTCCTCTGGCACGCGGCACATGCGCGGACGACATCGCCGCGTCTAAAGGTGTTGCCCGCGCACATCGGCGTGCGGGGCCAGCGCGCCGTAGAGCTCGGCGTCGCGCGGTTGGCACACCACCATGGGCACCGACAGTGACGACACAGCCGCACCATACGGCGTCCCGCCGATCAAGTAGCTCACAGCCAAGTAACTCACCGCGCTGGGCGTGCATCACCCGACGAGTAGATCGGCGCTGTCCGCCTCGCCGAGGAGGAGACCGCCCGACTGGCGACGGCGATCATGCTGCCGGTGAGCGAACCGGTCAACCCGTTCGGCTGGTACAGCGTGGATGAGCTTGACGGGCTGCCGATGTTTCCCGACACGATATTGTCACAACCAGTCATGGACGTTGATCGTGGGAGGGAAGATGATGTCAAGTCAGGCGCTTGACCCCGCCGATCCACTGGTTGACGTGGAGGACAAGTTTCCGTTGTCGCCTGCCACTGGATCTTCGGTGGCGACAGAACCAACGGTGCTGCCGGCATCTCCGATTCCCCTTGGTTTCCGATTTGCCACGAATCCGGTTCGCGCAGGCAAACATGGCAAAACCTATACCACGGTGACTGTGACTGAGGATACCGAGCGTTGCGACGATGGCAAAGTCTACACCATTCCAGACGTCGTACGGCGCGAAGTGGAGGTCGACTGATCTACCATGACTATTCTCGTGTTGACCCGCCCCAACGACGGAACCGCCGGCGGCGTGGTGACCGAGTTGGAGCGTCGCGGGGTCGCTGTCGCGCGGGCTGATGTCGGCGACTTCCCACTAGACGCCATATTAGTGGCATCTTTGGCGGGCCACCACAAGTGGCGCGGCTCATTGAGCCTGGCGGGGAAGTGTGTGCACCTGGACGAAATTCGAGCTATCTACTACCGGCGTCCGACTGGATTCCGTTTTCCCGATCACTTGTCGCCCGAGCATCAGCGGTTCGCGAAAGCGGAGGCGCGGCGTGGACTGGGCGGCCTGCTTCTCACACTCCCGGTGCGGTGGGTCTCGCACCCGTCACGGGTCGCTGACGCCGAGTTCAAACCGCTGCAGCTCCAGCTCGCCGCGGAATGCGGATTGCGAGTACCCCACACGCTGATCACCAACGACGCGGCGCACGTCCAGGAGTTCGCCGAGCAACTACCCGGGCCGATGATATATAAGCCACTGTCGGCGCCCAGCGTTCACGTCGACGGCGAACTGCGACTCATATACGCCACACGAGTGGACAGTAGCGCGTTAGGCGAAGGCGACATCAGACTCACCGCTAATTTGTTTCAAGAATGGGTGCCTAAGGAATACGATGTCCGGTTGACCGTCGTCGGCGATCGATTCTTCGCGGTCGCCATTCATGCCGGCTCGGATCGAGCTTACATCGACTGGCGTTCCGATTATGGCGCGTTGAAATATGAGTCGATCGACACTCCCGAAGATGTACGCTACTCTATAGAAAATCTTCTGGGGCGCCTCGGCCTGCCGTTCGGTGCGTTCGATTTCACTGTGACACCCGACGGTGAATGGGTCTTCTTGGAGCTTAATCCAAATGGTCAATGGGGTTGGATCGAGGACCGCACAGATCTTCCGATCACGACCGCCGTGGCGGACCTGCTGACCAGCGGCAAGGCCCCATGAACGCGTCCGATGCGGAATGGAGGCCGCACCTGGCCGCGCTGGTCCACCAGCTCACCCGACATGGCCATCTGCGCAGCTCGTCGTGGCGCCTGGCGTTCGAACAGACCCCGCGGCACGTGTTCGTTCCGAACATCATCACGATGAGCGAGTCGGGCCCGACGACCACGAGCGGCGCTCATCCCGCCCACCACCGATCCTGGCTGGAACAGGCGTACTCCGACGACTCACTCGTCACACAATACCTCGCCCACCCTTCGGTCATGACGGCGGACGCCACGCCGTTGCTGGTCTCCACCAGCTCCAGCACGATGCCCAGCCTGATGGCTCGCATGCTCGAAGCGTTGGACGTGCAGGACGGGCACCGGGTGCTGGAGATCGGCACCGGCACCGGGTACAACGCCGCCCTGCTGTGCCATCGACTCGGTTCGGACAACGTGGTGAGCATCGACATCGACCCCACCCTCGTCGCGGCTGCCGGGAAACACCTCGCCGGCCTCGGTCACCACCCCACCCTGATAATGGGCGACGGCGCGGCGGGGGTTGCCCTACACGCACCCTATGACCGGATCATCGCCACCGCCGCTATCGCCGACATCCCCCTGCCATGGATCGAACAACTCACACCAGGCGGAAAGATCCTGGCCAATCTCCGCGGCGATCTCGCCGGCGGAACGCTCTGCCTGCTCACCAAGGACGACGACGAGGTCATCGGCACGATCCTGCCAATCGGCGGCCACTTCATGTGGCTTCGCCCGCAGGCCGACAGCCCGCTACGCACCCCGGAGCCATCCCCTATCCGCAGCACGCGGCGCTCCGCCCGCACCAGCACCGCCCTCGACGCATCGACACTGATCGACGACGACGGCTTCCGATTTCTGCTGCAACTCCAGCTCCGCGGTGCCCGCGGTTTCCGCCTCACCAAGGTCCACGACCCGGTCATTCGCACGCTGCGGCACGGGGTATTCGTCGAGGCCTCCGACGGCTCGTACGCCGAGGCCATCGCCGACCCCGAAGTCAACGGACAGCTGCGGGTCATTCAGGGCGGCCCTCGGCGGCTCTGGGACACCGTGGAGGCTACCCATCAGCTGTGGCAGCAGCTTGGCCGGCCGGACCCCGACCGCTTCGGGATCGTTGCCAATTCCACCACTCAGTTCGTCTGGTTCGATAACGACGACGGCTGGTACCGGTGGCCGCTGCCACTAGCCTGATGGCCTCACCAGATCCACATCGCCGCGTCTAAGGGGGCGGTTGCCCGCGCGTGATCGCGGCCCCACTGGATCCGTCGCGGCCGGGGTCTCAGATCCCTAGCCCGGAGGCCACAAGCGTCCCGCTCCACCTCCCCCACGGAGGCTGGAGCGGGGCGCTTGTGGCGTGCCCGGCGACGAGAGGCATCCGACACAGGTCCCGCGCCCAGCCAGCCCGGCGCGCTACCTCTCGTTCTCACGTGGCTGTCCCCGCCGGAATGATCAGCCGAACTCGCCGGCACGGACTCCGGCCGTGAACACGGCCCACCCGGCCACGCTGAACATCAGCGCCGAGCCGCCCGGGTCCTTGCTGTCGCGGACGGCTCGGTGCCCGCCGTCGAGATCAGCGACCTCCACGCAGTTGCCCTCGTCGCTGAACGAGCTTTTTCTCCACATCAGCAGCTCTTTGTTCATTCTGGGTATCTCCTCTCAAAATCGTGTAGCAGTGAGACTGTTTCTTCGATGCCGAGCGCAAGTTCCACCAAGCGCTCGAAGGTGGCCGCGAACCGTTCCACGTCGGGCAGCTTCTCCATGTAGACAGCGCCACCCTTCATCTCCACATAGACGGTGTTCATCGGCACCTGAGGGAAGCGCAGAGCCGTGAACGATCCGGCCATGGCCGGGTGAAATCCGATCGAGAACGGCACTACTTGGATCGTGACGTTCGGGAGGCTCGCCGCTTCGATGATGTATCGAATCTGCCTTCGCATCACATCGTGGCCGCCCACCGGGCGGCACAGCACGGCTTCGTTCAGTACTGCCCGGAGGATCAACGGGGCATCGCCCACGAGCCTCGCCTGTCGAGCGGCGCGTAACTCTACGAACCGCTCAGTGCCGCCCCTCGCTTCAACGTACTCTGGAGTTTGGAGCAGGCCTGGAACTAACTCCGATTCGTAGGTCCAGACCTCGGCGGCGGCGGTCTCCATCCCCAGGAAATCCTTGAACCACGACGGTACGGTGTTTCCGTAGTCCGCCCACCAGCCACGCTGCTCGGACTCGCGGGCAAGCCGCTCAAGAAACTCCGCATGCGGAGCGTCGACGTCGTACAGCTGGCACAGCGACTTGACGTACGAGACCTTGACCTTCCGGTCACCCGTCTCCATCTTGCTGATCGCGGTGTCACTGAGGTTGATCCAGTCGCCGGCTTGCGCCTGGGTCTTCCCGACAGCCTCCCGCAGGCGGCGTAGCTCCATGCCGAGCTGGCGCATCCGCACCGTGGGGCTGCTGCCCGCCACCGTCGCCTCCGTCAATAGGTGAACGCCGTCAGTGTCTACCCGGCAAGTCTGCCGCACCAAACTTCCCCCACTAGCCACTTGCCTGAGGCCACCTGACACGTTTATTCTAGTTGTCAGGTGGCCACGGCCACCTGACGAACCGCCCGGCCCGGTGTCGCCCCGCAGTACCCCCACCAGCCGGGCCGGGCGGCGCTCCAGCAGCGGAGGTGGACTCATGAGGGGTAGGCACAGGCTCCATACCTGGCGGCGACGGCGCCACGGTGAGTCCGTGCGCGCGTGGTCGAGGTCACGCCCCACCGGGGTGACCGACGCGGGGACGCTGGTCGGGCACCTGGTCACCGACGGGGCGGCTGATGAGCGGGGGCGCTACGTCGCGGTGTGCGGCGCCCGCGTCCTGCCGGCGAGACTGGCCGCTGAGCGGGGGTTCTGCCTGGCGTGCGTGGGGGGCACCCCGTGAGCTGGGTCGCGATCCGGCTCGTCCTGGCCGGCGCGTGTCCGGCCGGTGCCGTGTGGATCACCAAACGATGAGCGGGCGGGACACGACCCCGCCCCCCGTCCGAGAGAAGGGCTAACCATGGCTGATGGCGCGACCGCGGGGGCTCCCCGCGCGAACCGCAGGGCGATCCCCGTCACCTGCGCCCTGCACAAGGGCCCCCGGGGTTTCGCGAACCTGGTGGTGGAGAAGCAGGGCGGCAAGATCATCTTCGACCCGCACGTCACCGGCGGGTGCGTCATCATCTTCGAGGAGGACAGCGCGACGGTCCTGTTCGAAACACTGCGCACGTGGCTGGGCCGGTGAACCCCGACCCGTCCACCGTGCCCGGCGAGCGCGAGCCGCACCCGGCGGGCGCCGCCCCGCGCTGGGGCGTGTCCTCGCTGGACTACCACACCCACGCCGTCGACGCCGACGCCGAGCACACCGACGCGGTGTACGTCGCCCGCTGCGGGCAACTACTGTTCAGGAGCGCCACCCTGTATGAGGAGCCGCCGCTCGGCAGCTCGATGTGTCTGCCCTGCCTGCGCTACACCGAGCGGGAGGACACCAGCGAGGTGACCGAGCCTCACCCAGCACGACCAGCCACTACCGGGCCTGAACTGTGAGTGCTGTCGTCTGATCGTCCGGCCACCCGAACCCCCGGCGTCACCGCTGGTGACAGAACCCTACCGACCTGGGAGCTGTCGCCGACTGCGTAGCTCCAGGTGCACCGACCACACCTGGCGGGCGGTGCGCTCCCAGCTGAACCGCTGCGCCCGGAGCCGACCCGCGGCGCTCATGGCCCGCGCCGCAGCAGGGTCGGACGCCACCGCGCGCAGCGCGGCGGCCAGCGCGTCGGGGTCGCCCCGCGCGACCGTCACACCGGCGCCCCCGGCGACCTCGACCAGCGCGGGGACGTCGGAATGCACCACCGGCACCCCGGCCGCCATCGCCTCGAGCACCGGCAGGCCGAAGCCCTCCGCCAGGCTCGGTGCCGCGAGCACCGCCGCGCCGTGCAGCACGACGGCCAGCTCCTGGTCGGTGACCCGGCCCAGCAGGTGCATCCGGGCCGGGTCCAGCCCGCAGCGCCTGGCCAGCGCGGCCGGGTCCACCCGCCCCCAGCCCGGCGGGCCGGCCAGCACCACCGGCAGGTCCGGGGCGTGCGGCGCGGCCAGTGCGGCGAGCAGCGTCTCGATGCCCTTGCGTGGTTCGAGGGTGCCGATGGCCAGCACGTATCGCGGCGGCAGACCCAACCGGGTGGCGATCCCGGCGGCCTCCTGCGGCAGCCGCGTCACGGCCGCGGTGACCCCCTCCCCCACCACGTGCACCCGGGCCTGGCAGGGCACGTGCCGCGGCAGGTCCTCGGCGACCGCGGCGGTGGGCACCACCAGGGCGTCGGCGCGGCGCGCCGCCCGCCCGACCATCCGGCGATGCCAGCCGACCCCGCGCCGGGTCAGCCCGTCGGGATGCGTCCAGGGCACCGTGTCGTGCACCGTGACCACCAGCTCGCAGCCACGTCGAGGGCCGGGCGGGGCCAGCGGGGTGGGGGCGTGCACGGCGTCACCACCCGGCCACAGCGGGACGCCCGGGATACCCCAGTCCCAGGCCGCGACGAGCGCCTGGCGGGGCAGCGGCAGTATGTGCGGCCCCTCCACTCCGGGGATGATCGCCGGAGTGGGGTCGGCATGCCGGGCGACCGCGCTGCCCACCGTCCAGCCGGCCGGCGCGGTGGCGGCCAGCGCCGTGGTGAGCTCGCGGGAGTACCGCCCGGTACCCCCCGGCACCGGTGCGAGCAGCTGCTCCAGCAGGACCACCAGCTTGGGCACGCGGGTGAGTGTGGCACGGCGTACCGTCACGCCCCGTGTCAGCGGGAGCGCGGACCACGGTGGTCGTGGTCACCTGGCGAGGCCGCGGTCTGGTCGGGTGCTGCCTGGACGCGCTGGCCGCCCAGACCCGTCCGCACCGGGTGCTGGTGGTCGACAACGCCTCGACCGACGGCACCGCTGCGGAGATCGCCGCGCACCCGGTGCTGCGGATGGCCCGCAACGTCGGCTACGCCGGGGCCCTGGCCGCCGCGTTGCCGCTGGTCAACACGCCGTTCATGGCGTGGCTCAACGACGACGCGCAACCGGAGCCGGGGTGGCTCGCGGCGCTGGAGCAGGCCCTGGACGACGATGGCGCGGCCGCAGCCGCAGCCTCCATGCTGCACGCCCCGGACGGCGTGGTGACCTCGACCGGCGTAGCGCTCACCCGCCTGGGATACGGCCGGGACAGCACCGGGGCGCTGCCGTTCGGCTTCTGCGGCGGGGCGGCGTTGCTGCGCACCGACACGCTGCGCGCCATCGGCGGCGTGGCGGGCGCACTGTTCTGCTACTACGAGGACACCGACACGTCGTGGCGGTTGCGGCTGGCGGGCTACCGGGTGCTCACGGTGCCCGGTGCCCGGGTGCGGCACCTCGGCGGTGCCTCCGCGCGGCACGGCACGGCAGCCTTCCACCGCTGGAATGAGCGCAACCGGCTGCTGGTGCTGCTGCGCTGCGCACCTGCGGGGGTGGCCGCCCGGGAGCTGGCCCGCTTCACCGGGCTGACCCTGGTGCTGCCGTTTCGCGGGAACAACCCCGGCACCCCCAACTTCGCGCCCCCGTTACGCCTGCGGGTGCTCGCGGAAGTGGCGGCCCGGCTGCCCGCGACCCTCCTCGCCCGCCACCACATCTCCCGCCACTGCGCCATCCCCCGCGCGGCCATCTGGTCCACCTGGGCCGGCCACCCCTGATAAAAGGAGGCAGTGAAGTGAACCCTCGAACCAGCAGGGCTCTCTCGCCCGATATGACCGTTCGCGACCTGAACGACTGGGCCACGATGCAGACGGAACGCCTGCGTCATGCGCTCGGCAGCGACACGAGTAGCCGGCCTGCCTTCGTGCTTGCCCAGGCGGTCAAGCTCGCCGAGGAAGTCGGTGAGCTGCAAGCCGAGGTCCTGGGCCACGCCGGCTACCAGCGAGCAACCAAGGACCAGCGCTTCACCACCGAGTCGCTGTCCGGCGAAATCGCCGACGTGATGATCTGCGTCGCCATCCTGGCCAGCTCGCACGATATCGATCTCAGCAAGGCCCTGGCGGCAAAAATCGAAAAGATCGAAGCACGTTACCAGGACTAACGCCCAGCGGTAAAAGTGCGTCTGGCGCGCAGGCCGGGTTCAGGGCGCGGGGTGGCCCGGGGGAATCTCCCCCGGGCTCCCACAGAACAGAACGTGACAGTTCAGACTGTCACACCACCACTAGATTATACCGAACAGGATCCTGGCGTGAGTCGTGAATGGCTGGTACGTGTCGTCGCCGTCGAAGACAGCGTCATAGCCCAAGGCCAAACTAGCAGCGTCCTTGATCACGTTGATTTGCGTACCGGACTCGGCTTCGGCGACCCCTTCCGTGTTGGTGACCGCAGTAGCCAGCTCACCACCCGTTTTGCTGAATCTGAACGTGATGGGCAGACCCGCAACCGGCAGGTTGTCATTAGCCTGCCTGACCGTAACCTTGAGCTTGGCCGAAAGAGTCAGAGCATGACCCTGGGCATCCTCAGCCCTGGCACTCAAAACCAGCCTCTGCGTCTGCATCTGCGTCATCGCAAGCACTCCCCTGTAGTCGTTGCAATTATGCGGTCGTCAGCTCAACATGGATCAACAATATCGATCAATTCAGACCGCGTGGCCATGATCTACGGAGATATCATAAAGACATTTCCCCCGCATCGCCAAATTTTCTACCATCTGGCCACGCTTAGTTCCCCCGCCGATTCACCGCTACAAGGACAAGTAGATGAGTTACCGGCCCAGCGGTCGGATTTCCGTGAACCACCCGGGGCTATTGACGGACTGCTGGCTGACATATCAATTGTCAGAGAAGGAGCCGAGCATGTCAACCCTTGAAACTACAATTACCGTTCGGGTGAGATCGTCGACGTGCCCTTCTGGCGATTTGCCGGTTCTGGGTGAGTGTTAGCGCGTACGGTGACGGCCAGGAGTCCGACGAAGTCGTCATTGAGGGTTGATCTGCGCGTGTGGGTGACACGCCGAGGATCTGGGTAACGGGTCGGGCACGAGCCCCAAGATAATCATCAACCTCGCTTACTCACAGGTGCGGAACAGGCTCTACTGACGTTTCTGTGGGTGGGTTATCATGATCGTCCGAGGAGTGGCGGGCAGAGGCCGCCGCGGGTGAGGTCGGCTATGACGATGAGTGACTCGGGCCTGTGGTAGCCGTAGGCCCGGGGGTGGGGTCGTTGGGCCGGATGGCGTGGTCAGGGTGGGTTCAGGGCGCGGGGCGCAGGCCGAAGGTGGTGTCGATCTCGGTGGCCAGGCGGTCGACGTCGGCGCAGAAGGGGGCTGTTGCCGGTCGGGAGCTCGCCGCGCGTTCCAGCTCGTGCAGGTGCGTGTGCAGTGCGTTGCGATGTTCCGCGGTGATCCACGGGGCCTGGTCCAGCGTGCGGGTGAGGTCGTCCTCAGCGCGCCGTAGCGCGAGACCGGCGACCGCGTCGCCGCCGGCTCCCGACGACGCCGCCTTGGCCTCGACGTGCAGTGACAGCGCGTGTAGCTGCGCGGAGGCCTGCCGAGCCTGCTCCCGCACCGTCGCCACCCGGTCTGCCGAGGTCGGCGCGGTGGATCGGCCGGCCAACCCGCCCAGCAGGCCGCCGACCACGAACGCGGCGAGGGCGACGATCACCAGCTGCCGGTGTCTCCGGGCCTGCGGAGTGGAGAGGACCATGATCAGGGACGCCCGACGGTGACCGCGACGGCGCCTACCCGGACACCCATCGCGCCTCCCAGGCGCGGCGGGGCCGCACCACCAACAACCACGTGGCCCCCAGGACATAGCCGGCGACCAATACCGCCTGGCCGGTCAGGGTCTGCACGCTGGGCCAGTAACCCACCGCCTGGCCCAGGAAGATCGACGCGTGCGGCCATCCAGCCAACGGCGTGCGCCCGAGGAGGTCGGCTGTCTGCAGACTCCGCACCGCGTTACCGAGGAACGCCACCGAAGTCACCATCAACAACACCACAGCGCCCAACAGGAAGGTCTTCACCGGCAGCCGCCGACCCAACATGAAGATCAGACAGCCCACCACCGCCACGGCGACCAGACCGACCACCAGCCCGACCACGATCCACCGACCCAGCCCCTGACCGAACTCGACCAGAGGCTGATAAAGCAGGACGGTCTCCAGCCCCACCCGGCTCATCCCGGTGAACCCCACCGACACCAGCGCGGTGGTGGACCCGACCGACACCGCGCTGAACAGCCGGCTGCGCAGCAACGCCATCCAGCTGGGGTGCTCCGGCCGGGCGATCAGCCAGAAGGAGATGTACAGCAGCACCGCGACAGCGGAGGTCGCGACGACCGCCTCCAGCGCCTCCCGCCCGGCTGTCACCGTCGCGAGTACGAACCGCAGAAGCAGGTAGGCCGGCGCGGTAGCCACCAGCCCGAGGATCACTCCGCACGCGATGGGCTTGCGGTACCCCGTGGACTTCGTGGCCTCCAGGTATCCCAGCAGGGCGGTCAGCAGCAGCACCGCTTCGAGGCCCTCCCGAAAAATGATCGCAAAGGACTGACCGGCCACCACCGCGCCAGCACCGAAACCGGTGTTGGTCAGCCGCCGCTCGATGTCATCGATCAACCGCCGCAACTCGACGATATCCGCCCGCACGGTATCCACCGACGCCCTGGACTTGATCAGGTCGCGAATCTGCGCGAACTGCGTCTCGGCATCGATGGTCAGATCCGGAGCCGCCGCCCGCAGCGGCACCTCGACGTACTCGAAGTGCTCCAGATACCCGGTCTTGGCCTGGTTGTAGGCCTGCTCTACTCTCCCTTGCTTGACCAGCTCCAGGGTCTGGTTGATCGACACGCGCACCACGGCCAGCTGGCGGACCGCCTCCGCGCGCGAGTTCGTCTGCCGCTGGGCGGTATCCGCGACGGCACACGCAGAACCCACCAAGGCGACGACCGGCGTCAGGACGGCGAGCGCCAGCACCACACCGAACAGTCGACGCCCGATCATCCTGCGCTCGATCATCCTGGGTACTTCGCCAGGTACGCCCGCACCGCCGCGGGTGCGGCGGACGTCCCGCCACCTGCGCACCCCGTGAGTCCACCAACGCCGACAACCACCAGAGCCAGAGTCCAGCTCCGCCACTTACTGCCCGACATCGAACCCCTCCGGATGCCCCACCAGTCCATCGAGTGATAGTTAGGCTATGTATAGCTAATGCGACATCAAAAAGTCACCCAGAGAACACGAAATTAGGCTACACAATCAACCATACGGAGTAATTAATTGATGCTTATGGTCGCAACGCGCCGTCTTTCGACTGCGCTAGGTAGCCGTCGACGCTCAGCTGCCTACCGCGGCCCTACGAGGGTACTCAGAGCGACGTCAGGTGGGTGGTTCACGTAGCGCGGTGCGCAGTGCCGCGAACACCTCGAACTCCCGGCACAGCCGCAGCGGGCCCGCCTGGGGTGGGCGCACCCAGGTGAGCAGTCCGTGGGGGGTCGTGGTGGGGGGCAGGGGCAGGGCTCCGGTGGTTCGGTGCACGCTGCGGGGGTAGGGCGGTGCCGCGCTGTGGCGCTCGGTGGCCAGCACCACCCAGTGCTCCGGCGCATCGGGATGGATCAGCGCGAGTAGGGGGCAGCGCCACTGGGTGAGAATCCTGGTAGCCTGCGCGGCCAGTGGTGCGGGGATGGTCAGCGCGACGGTGCCGGGTTCGAGGTCCAGCCACACTTGGGTACCGCGCAGGGTCACTGGCCAGCCCCATGCGCGGTAGCAGCCCGCCGCTGTCAGCGAATCGGTACCGCGGCCGATGCGGCCGGCCGAGAGCGCTGTGGCCAGTGCTGGTGGGGGGCTGGTGTCGCGATGGTTGATCATGCACAGGGTGCAGGGCATGCTCTGGCCGGGGCGGACAGTCTCCACGAGATCCCGGCGCAGCAAGGCCCCGCAGAACGCGACCCCGGCCTGGTTTCCGGCGGGTAGGGGCACCAGGTGCACGACGCACGCGGTCTGCCCGGCGACGCCGCGCCGGTAGCGCAGCAGCACCACCGGCCGCGCCCCGGCCACAGTCGGGGGATCGGCGGTGCGGTGACTGTTCGCGGCGTCGGTGCGGTCTGTCACGTCATGCCTCCGGTGCGCAGTGACGGCCTGCCCGCGTAGTGGAGCCGTCCGGGACTGGCGGGTGGAACACGGCGAGGCCGGAGGCCATGGCGGGATCATCCCCGGCCCCGCCGTGGTGGAGGCCCGGCTGTCCCGCCCCGAGGACCTGTGGGAGGCGAGGCGGGACCGCCGGGGTCTTGCGATGGCCAGCGGGGGAATCGGTCCGCGATCGCGGACCGGCACGCTAGTGTCGATCATCGATCACCGGCGTGCCGGTCCAGGCGGCGCGTCACCCAGCCCGCACTCCTCGGCCAGCCCTAACTCAGCCAGCACGCTCAGCAGCAGCACCTCATCAAGCTGACGCAGACACAGCATCGCCTTGCCGCGCACCTGGCACGGGCGCCACCGCCACCCGAACACCGACCCAGGCCGACGACACGACCGACACCGACCCCACTGATCAACCGGATGATCCACCAGCAGCCCATACAATGCGACACACGCCCGGAACAACACCGACCCGATCCCACCGGCGCCACCCCGCCCGGCTCGCACACCATCCGCCAAAACCCCGCCCAGCGCCTGACACAGAGAGTCATAGCTGATCTGGCACCCCGAGGGGCCGCTGCGGGTCATCGGCCGCATCCCGCCACCGCGAGCCAGGCCACCGACAGCACCGCCGGTGACCGGAGCGGCGCAGCGAAGCCTGCGCCGGGACGCACGATCCAGCGATCGGGGCCGCACGCGGTGATGCCGAGCGGCAACGCTCGCGCGTCCAAGACGGTCATCCACGACTGGGCTCCCTCCATTGCTGCGCCAGTCATCGAGTGCCCGCCATAGTCTGTAGAATTAACCATCGTGATGCTCACGTCCCCAAGGAAGCCGAGTGGCGGTCGTACACAATCGGGTGCAACGCCAAGACTCCCCGAAGACCGGCTACCATCACCACTTCTGCCATGTTTCATCAGAATACCACTCGACCCACTCGCGTATATCCTACCTATATCTCTCGGAGTATGATGGCAACCATGGAAGCGGACGGGGACCAGCTCATCGATGAGCCCACCCTGCTGAAGGCGCTACTCAGGGTGCGCCACTGGCAGACGAGGGGAACGTTTTCTCGCCAATGGGACAAGGTTGCCAAGGAACTCGACTCCTCACTCATCGGAACCTGCCCCGCGCATGCACAATTCTATCGATGGCTCAGGGGAGATGTTCGCGGCATGCCCCATCCTGACGCGTGCAGAATCCTGGAGGCGATGTTCCCGAGGTTCACGATTCGGCAACTTTTCCAACCTGTACAGGCACACCGAAGCGAGCTGCTCGAACCGACCCGAGTGCAACCAACGAAAGCGACCGGATGTGCCGATTCCGGTGATATCCCAAGCATGCTCATCCAAAAAATGAAGGATCCGGGCGCGCATGACGAGAGTGGGTGGACCGGAAACCGAGGCGTGGCGATCGACTTCACCACGCAGCCCGGGCCTGATTCGATCAGGTATGACGAACACCCACCAGCGCATATCGGGGACGATTTTTTCGACAACCAGCTGGGCAAGAAGCTCATACTCCTCGCCCAACGTCTTCGAATGAGCGCGACAGAGCTCGAGAGTCTCGCGCAGCTAGTTGGCCAGGTTGTCGAGCTGGACACCGTAATTAATGTCAACATCTCCACCAATGGGCACTCGGTGGTCGAATACGATCGACTGATCGTCAATTTGACGAGCCACCCCATTTCGCGACTAAGTTGGGGCGTTTGGTTCAAGCACGCGCACTCGAACATCACTATCGCACCAGGCGAGAGCAATGGCCGAAACATAAGTATTGCAACCATACACAACACTATGAATCTGGTAAAATTTGCGACTCTCTTGTCACCATCAGTTGATCCTGGCGACACCGCCCGCGTGACATATTTCTGCCATGGGGGGCTTTTTACCGACAGTTTTTATTGGCGCCAGGATATACCGCACCGTACGCGTCACTTCACGTTGACGGTGCGGCACCGCGTCCCGAGCAAGCTGATAGCGCACACTGCGACCGAGGAGTTTCCGGATGGCTCCGAGCGATCCGCGATGGAGGGACTGATCTGGGACACCACCAACGGGTGTCACACACTCCGAGTCACGCGTGATTACCTGGAGCACGGCCAAAAGATTACAGTCAGATGGGAGATCGAACAGTGATGTTGCGAGACGAAGTAGAGCGAACTATTGACGACTGGAATTGGTACGAGATTGAGCGTCGAGGAACCGGGATTATCACCTACGACTGCTCGCCTGATGACTACCAGGCGTCTCCCCGCGATCGGCTGACGACCTTGGAACGACTTGAGAGTCTAGCTATCACCGCCGCACAGCAAGGCATTTCAGAGTTGGCCACCGTGATACGATCGAACATCACCTACCTACGCGCGACACTCGGTGAGCGACTTTCGCTGAGCGAGTACATCAAAGCCACCCAAGGGTCCGAGATCGGCCGATGGAGGCCTGACTACCTCGATGAGCGGAGGACCATCGCACTCGAACGACTCGACACTATCGGAATCCCATGGAACAAGGGGACTCGCACGGAAGTCGAGAATTTCGGGGGTGCGCTCTCGATCACGGACGTACCCGATGCACTGCGCCAGGAGGCGGACAGATTACTCCCTGATGCGCGTAAAGCAACCGGGACCACCGCGGACTATGAACTGTCGATCGAGCTGGTCGACATCGACGCGTACTGGGCATACTGGATCGATGGCGTCCGGGATCAAGCACACTTGAGGCTTAATCGCAAGAACTCGTCATTCACGCCGACCCGGATAAAGCAATTCGCTGTTCATGAAATTCTCGGACACGCCCTCCAATTCGCATCCTTCTACGCGACGTGCACCAAGGGGCCAACAAGCTGGCTGCGAAAATTCTCCGTATTCGGGAACCATCAATTAATGTTCGAGGGCCTGGCGCAGGCGCTTCCACTGTTCATTACGCCCGATGACCACAGGCTCCTCGCGCATGTACACCTGGACCACTATCTACAACTGATCCGCGCAGAACTGCACGTGGCGATCAACGACGGTACGGGAGTTCAGGAGTGCGCCGCCCTCGCCCGTCGACTCGTGCCATTCTGGACTAATGATAATATAGCGGACATACTAGCTGATCGATCAGTTGACCCCCTGCTGCGATCGTACTTATGGTCCTACCCCGCGGGCGTCGACTGGTTTGTCGCACTCGCCGAGGATGCGCCAGACTCCATGCAGCGGACAGTCCTGAGAGCCTGCTACGAAGCTCCACGCACCCCCGCCCAGCTCCATGCACTGTGGCCCGAGCGACAATCAAGCAGAAGCCCACAACCCGCGTAAGGCCGCAGACGACATACCGGAAGGCCAAGGATGGCGGGAAGCTTCTTACCACGTTCGATCTTCGCGCGCGATTATACTTTCGTGGACAACCATCCTCCCGAAGAAATCGATCTTGAAGGACGCGATGAGCCACCGTGACGTATCGCCAGCTCCCGCTAGCAGACTGGATCGTTTTCTGCCGTTAGGATCGATGCCTCTCTTCACCTATGGCACCCTGCTTTTCCCGGAAGTACTGCGTGCACTCCTAGGGAGAGTTCCGCAAAGCCAACCGGCTAGCGCTGACGGTTGGCGAGTCGCCACACTGGAGAACCGAAGTTATCCGGGCCTAGTCGCGATTCCTGGAGAAACAGTTCATGGCCGTCTGCTGATAGGACTAAGCGGTGATGAATGGAGCCTGCTCGATGACTTCGAAGACCGCAGGTACGAACTGCGGCGGATTGCGCTCTTAGACAGGCAGGACGGCTTAACGTACGTATGGGTCAACGATTCGGAAGCGTGCCCGAACACATGGGACGCCCAGAGCTTCGCCTTGACCTATCTCCCCGCCTACGTTGAGCGGTGCGCCGCACGACACAGCCGGAGCCAGGCACCCACATAGAGACAGTCACCCCGGGCCCCGGAGCGGCAGAGGTCGAGTGGCCAGCTTAGTAGCCACGCCGGTCAGAGGTGTTCGATCTCGGTCATCAGCATCCGGAGTGTCAAGGAATGCTTCTCCACCGGTAGCGCGTCGAGTGCTGCTCGGGCGTGGGCCGTCCCGCCTTCGCGATCTCCGGCGCGGACGAGCATCAGGCCCCGATGCATCTTCAGATGGGTGCGGAACCGAGGCAGCGACTCCGGCAGGGCTCGGGTCGCCTCGTCCTGAGCCTGCAAGGCCAAGCGCTCCTCACCCAGGCGTGCGGCCATCAGCGAGATGAAGACGTTGAAACGCCACCACGGCACCGCGTAGTCGGATTCAGCGTCATCGGACCCGGCGGCGTCGAACACCCGGCGCCCCTCATCCAACAGCCCCATCGCGGTGCGGGAGTCGCCACGAATGGCAGAGACGTGGGCTTTGCCCATCACGGCGTTGAGCCGACCGAGCGAGGGCCGCCGGTCCAGCGCGATGGCCTGCTCAGCCAACAGCTCGGCGGCCTCAAGGGACGCGCCCTCATAACCCAGCGCGATGGCCGCCCTGCCACGCACCCAGACCCGGGTGTCCTTGTCCCCGGACCGGTCGGCGAAGGTGGCCGCGTGCCGATACCAGGCGAGGGCCTTAGTCCCGTCACTGCCGGGAAAGGTCTTTCCGTACAGCGTCACCAGCGTGGCGCCGACCGCCCAGAGGCGCGGGGTGTCCAGTTGCTGCTGAAGGACCACGAGGTCCGCGGCGAGGCGTTTCTGGATCTCACCCGCACCTGAGGTCATGTAGTCGCGGCCATAAGCGTCGACCATGTTTCCCCAATCATCGACGCTGGGGTAGCAGCCGTGCAGCGCAGCGGCGAAGCCGTGTTCGATCAGATCGGAGGCGACCAGTGGCGCGATGCTCACACCGCCCACGTCGGTGAGAAAACGACGACGATCCACGCCGGCGCGCTCCAGAATCTCGAGGGGAACTTGCAGGACGCCGGCCAAGTGGCGCAGCCACCACGGGCCCGGAACACGTTTACCGGTCTCCCAACGCGAGATGGTCTCGCGAGTCACCGTCTCATGCTTGGCCACCTCGCACAACGCTTGAGCGAGCCGAGACTGTGACCAGCCCACCGATTCCCGCAGCTCCCGGAGGACAACACCGAGCATGACCGCGTGAGTGCGTGACCCGCTCCCGTCGTCGACGGGCATGGAACACCTGCCTCCCTGTTCACGCGACGGCGAGCCCCACGCTACGACGGCATCGCCACCGCGATCACCGTGTCTGGCCTGGTCAGGCACCATGACCGGGTAGTAACGATCTGGAGCCCGACTCGGTGCCCATCAGGGCGTGCGCCCCGACAGCGTAAGCAACCTACCGGGCGACCCATAGGCGATGAACCAGTCGGCCACTGTCTCCGGACAGCGCCGCCCGCAGCCGGCGCGGCGGAGCCTGCGCCGGAAGACACGATCCAGCAATCGGGGCCGCACGCGGTGATGCCGGGCGGCAACGCTCGCGCGTCCAGGATCGATCAGTTGATCCTCTGCTGCGATCGTACTTATGGTCCTACCCCGCGGGCGTCGACTGGTTTGTCGCACTCGCCGAGGATGCGCCAGACTCCATGCAGCGGACAGTCCTGAGAGCCTGCTACGAAGCTCCACGCACCCCCGCCCAGCTCCATGCACTGTGGCCCGAGCGACAATCAAGCAGAAGCCCACAACCCGCGTAAGGCCGCAGACGACATACCGGAAGGCAGACTGCGTTCATGTCCGCCGCATCCATCTCACGGCCTGCACCGCGCCTGCTCGTGCTGTGGGACCTCGACCACACGCTGATCGCGGCACGGGGTATCGGTCAGGCCATCTACGAGCGAGCCTTCCCCGCCGCCACCGGCACACCGCTCGCCGCTGCGGTGGCGTCGATGTCCGGTCGGACCGAGCTGGACATCATGGCCGAAAGCTTGCGGCTCAACGACATCACACCAACAGACGAAATGATCACGCGGTTGGCGCGAGCCTTGATACGGGGCTATCACGATGCACGGAACGAGCTGCGCACAGTGGGCCGAGCACTTCCCGGCGCGCACGACACGCTCGCCAGATTGGCGCACAGTCCGACCGTTTACCAGAGCGTGTTGACCGGCAACCTACGCGACGTGGCCCGCATCAAGCTCGAAGTCTTCCACCTAGATCACTACCTCGACCTCGACGCCGGGGCCTACGGCGATGACGATCCCGAACGGTCCAAGCTGGTCGCGATCGCCCAGCGGCGAGCAGCCGAACGAACTGGCGTGATGTTCGGCAACGACGCCACAGTACTGATCGGCGACACGCCGAAAGACGTCGAAGCGGCGCTAGCGGCCGGCGTGCGGGTGATCGGAGTAGCCACCGGCACGGCAAGCATGCAGGCACTGCGAGACGCCGGAGCGCCACACACCGCAGCCAACCTCATCGAGTGCCAGGTCATTCTGAACCGGTTGATTCAATCCGGACGTCCGCCGGGCCCAGGTGAGAGGTGACGAGTCGACCAGGCCCGCTCACCAGGCTGGCGGCGGGCCCGAGTTTCGTCTGGGCGGTGGCGGTACACTCCCGCGGTGGCCAGCCCTGAACGCCTTGTGCGCGCCGAGGAAGACATCACAGCGATCGGCGACGTCGTTCTCGAGATCAAGGCGACAGTAGACACCCACACCCGCACGCTGTCCAAACACAGCCGCGACCTGGCCGAGATCAAGGCCACAGTCGACACCCACACCCACACGCTGGCCGACCACACCCACACGCTGGCCGACCACACCCGCACACTGGCCGACCACACCCGCACACTGGCCGAGCACAGTCGCGACCTGGCCGACATCAAGGCCACAGTCGACACCCACACCCACACGCTGGCCGAGCACAGTCGCGACCTCGCCGACATCAAGGGCGCCCTCGCATCGATCACGAGCACCCTCGGCGAGATCCTCACCGCGATCCGCCCGGCTGACTAGCTGCTCACTTCAGCAGCGCGTTGGCGAGGATGATCAGCAGGCCGAGCCCGGCGTCGGCGATTCCGAGGAGTGCGGCGGGCAGCGGTCGGTAACCGGCCTGGCTGGCGCCGATAGTCCCCCAGGTGAGCAGCATGGCCACAGTGGTACCCAGCACCGCGCGGATCGCGGTGAGCGTCGGATACCACCCGGCTGAGGACCCAAGCAAGATGACCACCGCTGGCAACCCCGCCGCGACCAGCGTCCACTCACCGGCCAGCATCCGCAGGGCCGTCCGCAGGGTGTTCTCCCGCTGGCTGCGGCCCGTCACGAAGGACGTATACGCTCTGATGAGCCCGGTGGTGGCGAGGGTGATGAGGATCCACACGATGTCATAGATCGGGTCCGGTTGCAGCCCGTGATGGTGTAGCACAGCGACCAGCACGCTGGCCAGCAGAGTGCCGGTGATCGTGCCGTTCATCCAGCGGGATGGGCTGTTCCCTCCGACGGCCGTCGCTACCTGCGGGTCGTGGGTAGTCACCTCGTCCGTCACTGTCGTCGCCCTCCATGAGCCGTGTCGCACGCTCTGCGAACTTCCGCCGAGATCAAGGTCGCGCACCGTTGACATACGAGGTCGACTCTCCTCATACACTCTGCCAACGGCGGTGTCGCAAGTTCGCCGCCGGCTTCCTGGTCGCCGCCCTACACCTACACCCCCTCCTTCCGCAGCACCTAACTCCATGTTCGACTTCCTTGAGGACCTGATTCTGTGAGCACTGAAGTAAATTGATCATGATCACAGCTAGCTTGGCAGCGCCGGCTGAACAGCTATGTGTCGACACGGCCCGCAACTACGCTGCCCGATCGCCTATCCGTTGTCGGCGGTCCGGCGCCCCATCGATTCTCCGATCCAATCCTCCTGATTGGCGGCTACCAGGGCGTGACGTAGGCCGCGGAGATGCCGCCGTCCACCAGGAACGTCGACGCGGTGATGAAGGCGGCGTCGTCGCCGGCCAGGAAGGCGACCGCAGCGGCGATCTCCTCCGGTTCGCCGAAGCGGCCCATCGGGACGTGCACCAGACGGCGCTGCGCACGCTCGGGGTCCGCGGCGAACAGCTCGCGCAGCAGCGGGGTGTTCACCGGCCCCGGGCACAGCGCGTTGACCCGGATGCCCTCGCGGGCGAACTGCACGCCCAGCTCCCGGGACAGCGCGACCACCCCGCCCTTGGACGCGGTGTAGGAGATCTGCGAGGTGGCCGAGCCCATCACCGCCACGAACGACGCGGTGTTGATGATCGACCCGCGGCCCTGGCGCTGCATGTGCGGCAGCACCGCTCGGCAGCACAGGTACACCGAGGTGAGGTTGACCTCCTGGACCCGCCGCCAGGCCTCCAGGCCAGTGGTCAGGATCGAGTCGTCCTCCGGTGGGGAGATGCCGGCGTTGTGGAAGGAGACGTCCACCGCGCCGTAGCGCTCGACCGCCGTGGCGAACAGCGCCGACACCTCAGACTCGCTGGTCACATCGGTGCGGACGAACAGCCCGTCAACGTCGGCGGCTGCGGCATTGCCGGTAACGGGGTCGATGTCCGCGACCACCACCGAGGCGCCGTCGGCGGCCAGCCGGCGCACCGCGGCCAGGCCGATCCCGCTGCCGCCGCCGGTCACCACCGCGACCCGGCCATCGAGCCGTCCGCCCACCTGGTCACCTCCTCGCACAGGCCGCGACCAGCGCGGCGAACAACCGGTCGTCGGTAGGGTCCTGCTCGGGGTGCCACTGCACCCCGAGCAGGAAAGTGCGTCCCGGCAGCTCGACCGCCTCGACCGTGCCGTCCGGCGCCCACCCGACGACGTCGAGATCCTCCGCGACCCGGCACAGCGCCTGATGGTGGTGGCAGAGCACCCGCGCGTCGGTTCCGAGGACCGCCGCGACCCGGCTGCGCGCGGCCAGGCGCACCTGGACCGGACCGAACACGCAGGGCCGCGGCTGATGCTCATGGTGGCCGAGCACGTCGGGCAGGTGCTGGGTCAGCGAGCCGCCGAGCGCGACGTTGAGCAGCTGCGCGCCGCGGCACACCGCGAGTGTGGGCAGGTCGCGGTGTGCCGCGGCGCGCAACAGCGCCAGCTCGAACACGTCACGCGCCAGCCGCACGCCACCGTTGGCCCGGTGCGCCACCTCGCCGTACGCGGCGGCGTCGACGTCACCGCCGCCGCAGAGCACCAGGCCGTCCAGCACGCCGAGTATGTCCTGCACCGCGCCGTCCACGGGCGGTAGCGGCACCGGGACACCGCCCGATCGGATGACGGCGTCGACATAGGTACTGGGCAGCAGCGAGGCCTCGACGTCCCAGCTCAGGTACCGCGCCCGCTCGGTATAGGCGGTCAGCCCGATCACCGGGCGGTGCCGGTCAGAGCCGTTCGAAGCCACGCCGGCGCTCCCAGTCGGTCACCACGGCGTCGAAGGCGCTCAGCTCGACGCGCGCGGCGTTGTGGTAATGCTCGACGACGTCGGCGCCGAACGCGGCGAGCGCGACCGGGCTGTCCGCCCACAGCTGGGCGGCCTCGCGCAGCGTGCCGGGCACTCGCGGCGCGTCGTCGCAACGGTAGGCGTTGCCGGCGAACGGCGCCGGCGGCTCCAGCTCGCACTCGATACCGTGCAGCCCCGCCGCGATGAGCGCGGCCACCGCCAGGTACGGGTTGGCGTCGCCGCCGGGGACCCGGTTCTCCACCCGCAGCGACGGGCCGTGCCCGACCACCCGCAGCGCGCAGGTGCGGTTGTCCAGCCCCCAGACCAGCGCGGTCGGGGCGAAGCTGCCCACCGCGAAACGTTTGTAGGAGTTAACGGTCGGCGCGAGCAGGTATGTGAGCTCTTGAAGGCATGCCAACTGGCCAGCCAGGAAGTGCCTCATCAGCGGGGAGAAGCCGTGGGGGCCGTTGCCGGGGAGCACCGGCTCGCCGTCGGCGCCGCGCAGCGAGAGGTGGATGTGGCAGGAGTTGCCCTCGCGCTGGTCGTACTTGGCCATGAAGGTCAGGCTCATCCCGGCCGCGTCGGCGATCTCCTTGGCGCCGGTCTTGTAGATGCTGTGGTTGTCGCAGGTGGTGAGCGCGTCGGCGTAGCGGAAGGTGATCTCGTGCTGGCCCAGGTTGCACTCGCCTTTGGCCGATTCGACGATCATGCCGGCGCCGGTCATGCCGTTGCGTATCGCGCGCAACAGCGGCTCGATGCGCCCGGTGCCGAGCAGCGAGTAGTCGACGTTGTAGCGGTTCGCCGGTTCCAGCTCGCGATAGCCCTGGCGCCAGGCGGCGTCGTAGGAGTCGGTGAAGACGAGGAACTCCAGCTCGGTGCCGACCTGCGCGGTCAGCCCGCGCTCGGCGAGACGATCCAGCTGGCGGCGCAGAACCTGGCGCGGAGACACGGTCACCGGAGCGCCGTCAGCCCACCGAGCGTCGCAGAGCACCAGCGCGGTCGCCTCGTGCCAGGGCACCTGGCGCAGCGTCGCCAGGTCGGGCGCCAGCACGATGTCGCCGTAGCCGCTCTCCCAGGACGACATCGCGTAGCCGTCCACGGTGTTCATGTCCACGTCGACGGCCAGCAGATAGCCGCACGCCTCGGCCGCGTTCGGGACCACCTCGCCCAGGAAGTGCGCGGCGGCGTATCGCTTGCCCTGCAACCGGCCCTGCATATCGGTCAGCGCGACGAGCACCGTGTCCACCCGCCGCTCGTCGACCAGCACCCGGAGCTCCTCGAGCGTCAGCCGCCCGTGCCCTGACCCCATGCGCGTCCCCCCTCAGTCGGTTCGCTGGACGTCCTGGAGCAGGCGTTCGAAATCGGGGTTGGTGAACTCGGCGACGGCGCGGTCGTATTTCTCCATCCCCCAGGACCAGAAGTCGAAGTCCAACGTGGCGGCACTGTGCTGGATCGAGGCCCACAACGTCCAGCCGTACTGCGACATCAGCCCCCACAGCCGGGCCCGAGCGATCCTGTTGCGCAGCGTCCGGCCATAGTACTGCCCGACCAGCTCCGCCAGGTGATCCAGCGACAGGCCGGCCTCACTCCAGATGTTGCCCAGTTCGAAGCAGGCGTCGTTGTTCCCCGAGTACTCGTAGTCGATGATCCAGACCCGCTCGCCGTCGTCGATCAGGTTGGCCGCCAGCAGATCGTTGTGGCAGGGCACGGTGGGCTCGCGGCGCAGGCCGAGCGCGCGCTCGACGCGCTCGGCGGCCGGGCCGAACTCCAGGTAGCGCGGCGGCAACCGGAAACCATGGGTCTGCACGATCCGCAGGTAGCGCCGCTGGATGTCGAACATGTCGAAGTCGGCGACGAAGCGCGGGCCGGCGTGCAGGGTCCGGCAGGCTCGGGCGACCCGGCCCAGCCGCGCGGGGTCGGCCAGATCCTCGTCGGTCAGGGTGCGGCCGGGCAGGAAACCCACCACCAGCACCCCCTCGCCCGGCAGGTAGTCCAGCACCGGCGCGCCCACCCCGGCGGCCGCGGCGGCGCGGGAGTTGGCGTGCTCGTTGTCGCGGTCGATGGCCAGCAGGCTGGTCGCGCCGGCCGAGAGCCGCACGACCACCGCCCCGTTCGGGGTGCTCACCTTGAGGTTGCGGTTGGTCAGCCCACCGGGGAGGTCCTCGACGGTGCGCGGGTGGGCGGCGGTGCACGGCATCCGGTCCAGCAACGCGGCCAGCATGACGTTCTCCTCGCCTCCGGTCGATGTTAGCCTCGCACGTGTCCCTCCCCGCGTCAGCCCGGGTCGTGGTGATCGGCGGTGGGGTGGGCGGAGCCGGCGTCGCCTACCACCTGACCGAGCGCGGTGAGCGTGACGTACTGGTCCTGGAGCGCGCCGAGCTGACCAGCGGCTCGACGTTCCACTCCGCCGGGCTGGTCGGCCAGCTGCGCGCCGACCCGACGCTGACCCGGATGAACACCTACTCCGTCGAGCTCTACCGCCGGCTGGAGCGCACCGAGCACGCCCCCGGCTGGGTCGAGTGCGGCGGCATCCGGCTGGCGTCCTCGCCCGCACGGCTGGCGGAGATCCGCCGCCAGCTCGGCTGGGCCCGCCACGCGGGGCTCGAGCTGGTGGAGATCTCCGCCGCGCAGGCCCGTGAGCTGTTCCCCCTCATCGAGACCGAGGGCGTGCTGGGCGCGGCATGGTCACCGACCGACGGCTACGTGGACCCGGCGCGGCTGTGTTATGCGCTGGCGGCGCTGGCCCGCGCCGGTGGGGCGACGATCGCGCAGCGGACCCGGGTACTGGGCATCGACGTGCGACGCGGTCGGGTCTCACGCGTCCGGACCGACCATGGTGACGTCGAGTGCGAGGTCGTCGTCAACTGCGGCGGGATGTTCGCCGCCGAGATCGCCCGCCTGGTGGGGGTGCGGGTGCCGGTGGTGCCGATGGCCCACCAGTACGTCGTCACCCAGCCTTTCCTGACTACCACCAGTGTGCTGCCGACGCTGCGTGATCCCGACCTGCTCGTCTACTACCGCCAGGAACTCGACGGCCTGGTGATGGGCGGTTACGAGCGGTGCGCCGCGCCGTGGAAGGTTACTGCTGGTGGCGTCGATGCGATACCGGCCGACTTCAACGGACGGCTGCTAGCGGGCGACTGGGAACGCTTCGCGCAGCTTGCCGAGAATGCGCGGATGCGGGTGCCGGCACTGGCCGACGTCGGGATCCGGACGCTGGTCAACGGGCCCGAGGCGTTCACCCCGGACAACGAGTTCTGCCTCGGTGAGACCGAGGTCGGCGGGTTCTTCGTGGCCGCCGGGTTCTGCGCGCACGGCATCGCCGGGG
>JBOHFI010000037.1:0-57119 GCA_050699595.1 Pseudonocardiaceae bacterium
TACCCCCGCGTGGTCAAACGAGCCCGCCATAACTCCTACCGAGTCAAACGAGCTACGGATACCGGGACCAAGCACGACGGGCCACCGACCGTGGAACTACGCCGGGTCGCCTAACTTAGTGGCATTGGGCCTAGAGGCCCCGTGAGTGGCGATGCGACCCATGGGTCGCATCGTATTCGAAAACGGCCTTTTCTCTCGCCCGGACGAGGCAGCTCGATGGCAACCTCGCGTGCAATTGCCGATCCTGGATGCACCATCCTACGTGGCCGCCGCCGAGGCGGAGTCGAGCCTGGACACCTTGCCGACCATGGGCATGTTGCGTAGCAACCGTCCCCTGCAGCCAACCGAACAGGCCGTTGCCGATCACGCTGCGGCTCAGCTGCGGGGTGCGTTGTACCGGCTGACTGATGCCGCCGACGGGCCACTTCACAGCGCAGTCTCCGGCGACATCTCGCTTACCCCAGGGGCGGCCGAAACCGTACCCGAAAAAGCCCTGCTGACCATCCACGACTGGTGCCGAAGCGTCCATACGGAAGGACTTGTTGCCGCCGGTGAACCCGACATAGAGCATCCAGATTTTCCTAGCGAACCGGGAGGATTTTCCCGACGAATTGCCGCCATCTGTCGCGGCGAAGATGAGGAGCTCGCAAGCGCGATGACGCTCATTCACTTCGCGTCGCTCGTTCATGACGTCGATCCCGCTCGAGCGCGAAAACTTACCGCAGAGTGGCTCAGCAAATAAGTCGGCCGACCAGATCAGTCACAGACGGATGCAGAACCGGACCGCGTCGGCGTGGGTTGCGCAATGTATCTCGATGCCGATCGCCCCCATGGAACGACCCCTGTCGTGAGTGGGTGACAGTGTTCGACACTGTCACCCACTCACGACCTCCATGTGCGGCGCATAAGCGTGGCGCTAATCGGGGGAAGGCGGTACCCGACGCTGTAACGGAACATTTTCTCCGGCCAAGTAGGCACGTAGCGGATCCAGATCAGCCAGCACGGACCGCAACATCGCCACTAGTTGGTCCCGGCCGATGTCTCCGGTCTCCTGCGCTGCCAGCCGGTCCTCCACCCAACTGCGGATCAACGCCGTGGCCGGCGTTCCCGCAGCGTCCGCCTGCGCGCGCACTCGTTGCATCAGCGGTCGCGGCAGCCGGACCGACGTCACCACCATCGGCTCCGCGACCATGTCGGTCTCCCATACCGCCGTGTCCATCACATCGGCCATGTCGTGGCTCTCGACGTGTTCAGCCACCTCTGCTAGTTGCTCTGCCCGCGACTTGCTGCTCATCGTCATCTCGCTCTCCGGCAAAACCGTCGCCGCTCGGCGTCAGTCATCTCCCTCGCTGTCACTACGTACACCCCGCCGCTACCCGCTGGGGCGACAACCACAAATAGGTACCTGCCAGCGAAGGTCGTGCCCATCACGTACGTCGTGTCATGCGGGCCGACCTGCACTAGACGCGGCCTACAGAACAACACGTCCTCCACCTCGTCCGGGGTGACCGCATGACGAGCGACGTGCGCCTCGGAGGCTTCATCCCATGCCACCTCCCCGAACACTTCCCAAACGTACCACGCGCGTACTACGACTCGGCTAGCGTCGTGGAGTAGTCATCGAGATCTTCGCCTGAGCGTCCGCCTCAGGGTGAGCGCGGCGGGCGGGTGGCGGTGGCCAGTGCGGCTCCGACAACTCGATCCGCCGCCGGTCCGCGGGCAGCGCGAACACCCCGGACGTCACACCCCCATCGGGGTCAGCCAGGCAGTAGACGGTCGGGATCGCGGGCAGGGTGACGCGGCGCAGGGCCTCGACTTGACCGTACCCGGGTGGCCGAGTTCGCCGCACCTGAGACCCTCGGCGCATTCCGCTCCGCAGCCGCCGGCGTGGACCGCTACCTCACCGGCCGTGACGTGTTGCCCGCACCGATCGGGCCCACCGACAGGCCCGTGGGCTAGCCTCGACGTTTGGTGGCGAGTTGCCCGGAGATGGACAACAGACGGCAGGACCGTGATCGACGCTGACGGCGAGGACCAGGAAGGGGGGCTCGGTGCCTCGTACCGAGAATGCGGGCAGCGGAGCCAAATCGGGAACGCCGCTTGCTGGGGCCGCACTCGCCATCGCGGTCGCGGTGATCACGGTGTGGCTTGGTTTTCTCATCTGGCTCCTCGTTGAGGTCAACGCGAGTGAGGTCACTTGGACGCGCCTGCTCGTCGTCCTGGGGTCGGTAGAGGCGGTGGCGTTCGCGGCCGCGGGCGCGTTGTTCGGTACCACGGTGCAGCGGCAGCGGGTGGAGGACCAGCGGGTGCGGGCAGATGTCGCTGAATCCCGCGCGGACACCTACCAGACCGACGCCGTCAACGGCCACAAGCTCGCCGCCGCGGTCAAGGCGACCCGGGCTGCCGGCGCCGAGACAACGCGGGAGCGGCTGGCGGCTGGATCTGGACATGATCCACTCCTTGAGCTGGCCAACCAGCTTTTCCCCGACTGAGGCGGCGCCGTGGACGCTATCGGGCGGCTGGTGTGCGACGGTATCGCCGTCGGCACCGCTTTCGTTGTCTCCGCCGATGGGGTTGCCGCCACCGCCGAGCACGTCATCGGTTCCCGCAGGGACGCCAGCCTGACCTTCGAGCCGCTGGCCGCGCCCGGCCTGTCGTTGCCGGTCGACGCAGCCATGCCCGCTGATGCGGCAGCCGACGTGGCACTGGTTCGCATCGCCGAGGCCGGTGATTGGCAGCCGATGACGCTCGCGTCGCACGCGAACGTGCTCCCCGGAGATCCTGTTCACCTTCGCGGTTTCGCCCAATCATTCGACTACGACTCCGGGGTCGGCGAATACGTCGGCGAAACCGGAGAACACGGTCGCGTCTGGGTCAAGGTGAGCTGCCGACACGCTCAGCCGGGCATGAGCGGCGCGCCGGTGCTGCTCACCGGAACCGGCTGCGTTATCGGACTCGTTTCGGCGCGGCTCAATGTGGGCCGCTGGAACCGCGACACCGTGCTTGTCGCCCGGACCGAGGATATCGTCGCGCTCGCGCCCGGGCGCCTGTGTCTCACCGAACCGGTCCGGCGGCACCTGGGCGGGACCTTGCGGTTATCGTGGGACCGGGGAAACACAACAGACCTCGTCTTGGAAACTGACGACTTCCACGTCTCCCTGGGTCGCAACTCGGCCAATCTGATTTACCTGAAAGATGATCGCGACAGTCGTTTTCACGGCACGCTGAGCTTGGTCGGCCCCTCGCTCGTCTACCGGCATCTGGGTTCTCATCCGGCATTTCTGGTCAGCGCCACACGCCAAGTTAAGATCGGTACGGGTGTTTCCTGCCCGATCGGCGACAAGGACCGGCTGCGTTTCGCGAGTGGCGTGATATTAGTAGAATTCTCCGCGCCGGATCTTTATGATCCGAAGGCGGGCTCAACGGCGACAGCAGACGGGGAGGACACCGAGGGTGGAGACTGACCTGACGGCCGGCGTCCCGTACGAACCACCCGAACCGCTCCAGGACGCACCGGTGGCCGTCGGTGACGTGCTGCTGGGCGGGTGGTCGGTGTCGGAGATCCACCGGGGTGGGCAAGCCTGGGTGCTGGTGGTCGACGACGTCGAGCAGGGAAACCGCCGCGCCATCAAGATCCCGCGCTCCGGCGCGCTCACCGGAGACGCCAAGCTCGCCACGTTGTTGGGGCTCGAACCGCACCCCCATGTCGTCACGACACTCGACGTCGCCGAAGTCAGCGGCCGACGGGGCATCGTGCTCGAGTACGCGCCAGCCACCCTCGCCGATCTGCTCCGCCGACAGCTCCTCACTGTATCTTTGCGGCCTTCAGGCGGTCGCCGCGCCGGTCTCGCCGAGACGGCAGCGCCGCCGTGGCTAATTCCCCGTGCCGAGGTCCTGCAGGAAATCTGTGACGGCATGGCTTATCTCTCCAAGGCTGGAGAGTTCGCTCATCTCGACCTCAAGCCGTCGAATGTGCTCATCGACGGCGCCGGCCACGCCAAGATCGCCGACTTCGGCCTGTCCCAGCGAGTCCGTACCCGGGACGGGCGGTATTCCCCGGCACCCGGCGGAACATGGGCCTACGCCGCCCCTGAGGTGATCCAGCAGAAGCACTGCGACTCCCGAGCGGACATTTTTTCCTTCGGGGTGCTTCTCTACCAGGCCTGCACGGGAAAGCTTCCCTATCCCTTCCCTTTGGCATCCACCCCGAACGACCAGCGTGCGCAATTGCTCGACTATTACGAGTCACCGGGACCGAAGGATCGCACCGAAGAATTGCAATACTGGGGACGATTAAAATCGACGCAGGTGCCAGTCGCGCTGCCCAACGAAGGAATCAGTACCGCAATTTCCGATTGTCTGAGGAAAGATATGGCTGACCGTCCCCCCTCCTTTCGTCACCTCGCCGAGTGGCTCACCGGGACGCTCCGGATCCCGCAGGTGCGCGCGGAAACCTTTCCGCTACCCGAGATCGACCGTCAGCGCCGGGAGCTCGCCCTGTCGCAGGCACTGATCAGGATTGGCCGTGTCGATGAGGCGGTTCGCCGGCTGAACCGGTTGCTGTCCACATCACTGCCGCCGGTGCTCTCCGCGGCGGTACGGCACGCCGCCCGGGAGGCGTTAACCGCTGCCGGGCGCCCCAGTGACGCAGCCACGCTCGAAGGCTGGCGATGATCCCCCCGCAGCGATTCGAGCTACCGGAGCACTGGGAGCGCATCCCAGCCCTCCGGGAACGGGTACAAGAATCCATAAGGAGCGGCCGGTACCGCTCCGCGATGGACGAAATTTTACGCCACCTGCGCCACGACCCGTCAAACACTGAGGCGATGGTCCTAGCCATCCTGATTCTAAGCCGCGGTCGCACGGACCTCGTTAGGTCCCCCGAACCGTTGACCCCCCTCCAGGAAATAAGTGCACTTCTCGCACCGATCGCCACGGAATGCTCGGCGTGTCAGGCCGTCTGGTGTTCAAACCACACACTTTTTCCTGGCAAAGAAATGACAGCTACGAATCCCTTGGGCCTGCAATGCCAGGACTGCCGGTACACGCTATGCAGGTATTGCCTTGGATTGAAAACGCTGGTCATTTTGAACCGCCCGTGTCCAGCGCCCAGATGCCAGGGGACGCTGACCGTTCCGGTGCTACCCACCGGGCGTCACGGCGTCTCGCCGATAGATCCCGACAGCATCGAGCGTGCCGTCGTCGTACGGGAGGGTCCCATCACCCCCACGATGGAAGAAGCCCTCGAGCCCGTGACCAAGTTCGTCCCGATCCTACCCGACGACGCGCCACTCATCCACATCGGCCCCGGCGCTCGCGGCATGATGACCGATGAATTCGCCCGAAATCGGCTGGCCTTCTCCCTCGTCCAGGACTTGGAGCGTGACGGGGTGCTGGCACCGGGTGCATGGAAACGTTCCAGGCCCTTGTTCGTCCGCGCGGGCACCGCAGATGACACCGACTACCTGATCACTGTCGTCCGGAAGCCGGGGTCGACTCCTAATAATCCGCCACTCATCCACGTCTGCGTGATACGTGAGGTCCCTGATCGCATCGGTTCTTACGACCTAACAACACTCCTGCAAGTCATGGCACCGGAAGTTTTCGAGGACGGCGCGACCATTAGCTTCTTTACTGGGGATTCAGGGTGGGATGATCCCCGAGAGCTGGCGATGATAATGATAGCCTTACATCATAGGGAGTACTTATCGGACGGATATGATATTCGGATTGTCGATGGACGCGATCAGGATGGTATCCATTGTGCACTTGCCAAGATTTTTGCAAAAATTCCGAAACGTGTCTACCCTGACTATCCGTCGGATTCATCGCCAGATTCAGGAAAGGCCAAGACCGCCATGGTAAGCCCTTGGCGCCGCCTGTGGCGCAGGATCACTGCTGTCCGGCAGCCGGATTCGACGCCTATCCCCGGCTGGGAAAACCACGTCGCCCGCATGATGGCAAATCATGTGCGGCATATGGTCAGCCAGATCCCCGCCGCAGCCGTTGGGGAATGCTGGTCCGGACTTGGCAACGATGAGATGGTCACAGCGACCGCAGAGCTCCTGCACCAGGGTCTCCTCGAAGCACGCCGGACGCATGATCTTGCCACTAGAACTTGTGCCATCGCCAAATATTCGGTTGCCGCCACGGTCGTTCCCCCCTCGAACATCGGCGAAGCGCGCGATCGGTTCGCCGGTGGCTACCTCGCATACTTGAAGGAGCTGGTAGAAAGATTCGATCATACAGTTGGCAGCCAAAGTCGATTGAGGAGGAACTTTGTACATTGGATTATGTCGTTCGACGGCGCAGCGGTCGCGCTCCACGCGACAGTCCTGCCAGCCGGTGATACCGAAAGAGTCATGTTCGCGGTGGATCTCCTTGCGCCAGCCGAACGGCAAGAGCTTGGACTATGAGGTGACCCTGCGACAGGACGATCACGCAAGCGGTACGTGACCACGCCGGGCGATGACCCGCAACCACCCGGCTAGTCCAGACCTTTCGCGCCGTCACCAGCATGGCAATAGGCCACCTGCCGCCGACACGACCTTCAGCCCGCCCGTATCGACGGCAGGGCACGGGTTAGAGCCCAGTAGTCTTCACCTGAAGAAAAACGATCACTCAAAGCCGATCGGTGAATCGGCGCGCAGAACCAGAGTGGGTGGTGATCGGGACGTCGTCGGGTAGTGGCAGGGTGCTGCCGTCGCGCAGCACCACCGGCCCCACCAGCTGGGATTGCCGCACCGGAGACGGAGGCGGCAAGACAGGCTCCGGGGTCGGATCTGGTACCGGGGGCTGGGTGATGGTGCTGCCGTAGGCCGGCGGTGGGGGATTCACGGTGTCGCCCGGGGTCAGATCCACCAGATCGGCCAGGCCTGGGTCGTCATCCAGCCGGGGGACGCCCAACGGCGGCAGTCCCAGCAGCTGCAGGGCGGTCTTGGGGATGCTGACGTGCGAAGACCATCGGTGATCGATCCCGGCTCGCACCCGGCCGCCGAAGACCAGCAGCGGCACCCGAGGCCCGTAGGCGAGCTGTACCCCATCGGGGGTGTGCTCCACGTTCGGGGTGTCCACGTGATCGTCGTAGCCACCCCAGTCGTCCCAGGTGAGCATGAACACTGTGGAAGCCCACAGCCCGGCCTGGACGACGGCGTCTACAGCCTGCCGGATCGTGTCCTGGCCGAGGGTGACATCGGCCGGGGGATGCTCGTCAAACGGGCTGTCATGCCAGACCATCGACAGCACCGGCAACTGGCCGCCCGCGCGTCGACGGCGAACTGTGCCGAGCGCACGACCCACGGCGATCCTTGGAGTTGGGCGTAGAAGGAGACCGGGTAACCAGTGCGCCCCGTGTAGGCTCGCCAGCTCACCCCATGATCCTCGGCATGTCCGGGCAGCGAGGCATCTCCCACACCGGCTCGGGTTGGATGCGAGGCGGGTTGCGCAGGGTCGGGCTCTGCCCACCCACCAGAAGCAGATGATTCGGGGCTGCTTCGGGCGGTAACACAAGGCTGCAGGCAGTGCGGGGTGCCCGTGGCCCGCTTCCTGGTCACGTCATCGGCCTCAATGCCATGGGTTACCGGTACGGGACGTCGGCGACGTGAGACGTCGGTAACAGTCTGCGTCGGTTACGATGGCGCTATGTTCGTCAACCGCACGGCAGAGCTCGCCGCTCTGGAGCGGTGGTGGTCCAGAGCTGACGCGCGGATGGCAATGGTCTGGGGACGCAGGCGGGTGGGCAAGACCGCGTTGGTGCGCCGTTTCGCCGACGGGCGACGGACCGTGTTTCACACGGGAGCCAGCCGCGGCCAGAGCACCGAGCTCACCTTGCTGGCCCGGCAGGTCAGCGGTATCGCTGCTACCGGCGCGCGGGATCTGGCAGCCCGCGGGTACACTGACTGGGACGACGCTTTGGACCACGTCGCCATGGTGGCCGAGCGGGAGCCGCTGCTGCTGGTGCTCGACGAGTTCCCCGAGCTGGCCGCGACCACACCCGAACTACCGAACCTACTGCGGGCTTTCCTCGATCGCAGCCAGGGGCACGCCCGGCTGCGGATCCTGCTGTGCGGTTCTGCGGTGCGCTATATGGAGGCACTGCAACAGCAGCGCCAGCCACTTTACGGGCGGATGGACCTCACCCTGGCGGTCCATCCGTTCGAGCCCTGGGAGGCCGCCCTGATGCTGCCCGATCTCCGCCCGGCCGAGCGGGCGGTGGTGTACGGCATCGTCGGTGGTATTCCGATGTATCTGGGCTGGTGGGACCAGGCGGCACCGCTGGCCGAGAACCTGCGCGAGTTGGCCTGCGAGCCAGGGGCTCGGTTACTGACCGAAGGTGAGCTGATCCTGGCCACCGAAGCCGAGGCAGGCGAGTACCCGCGAGCCGTGTTGCACGCGATCGCCACCGGCGCCACGCGCCACAACGAGATCAGGGACGAGATCCGCGCGGACCCGACCCGCCTGCTCGATCGCCTGGTCAGCCTCCGGCTGATCGAGCGGGTCCAACCGGTCACCGAGACGGGGCGAACCCGGCGGCGTATCTACCGCATCGCCGACAACTTTCTGGCGTTCTACCTGGCCATCCTCACCAGCTACCGCACCGAGATCGAAGCGGGGCTGGGACCGACGGTCCTGCGGGTGCTGCTCGACTCCCTGGATGATCACCAGGGAGGACGGTGGGAAGCGGCGTTTCGCCAGCAGGTGCGCCGGCTCGCCGCCGGCGGCGAGTTCGGCGATCGGGTCGTCGCGGTGGGCCCGTTCTGGACCACCGACGGTCACAACGAGATCGACGTCGTGGTGCTGGCCGGGCGCGCTCGCACACCGATACTGGCCGGGGAGGCGAAGTGGGCGCGGGAGGTCTCGGCGCCCCGACTCGTCGCCGATCTGCACCGTAAGACTGCGGCGCTGCCGGGTGCACCGCATGAGCTGCGTCTCGCGATCTGCGCCCGCGAGCGGGTGAGCAACCTGCCGGACGACGTGGTCGCCATCACCGCCGAGGATATCTTCGCCTGAGCGTCCGCCTCAGGGTGAGCGCGGTGGACGGATGGCGGTGGCCAGTGCGGTGAGGTCGATATCGACGTCGAAGGGCTCGTCGAGCCGCAGTTGCTCGCCCGGACCCACCCGCCGCACCGGCGCGTAGCGGCCCCGGCGCAGCGCGAAGACGACGGCGGTGGGCGGTGCGGCTCCGAGCTCGATCAGCAGATAGTGCGGGATGCCGGCCTGGGCGTACAGCTCAGGCTTGACCACCCGATCGACCACCGCGTTACCCGGACTGGTGATCTCCACAACCATAGCCACCTCGGCGGGATCACCGACCGTACGATCCACCCCAGGCGTGCGCACCACCGCCAGATCCGGGATCAGGATCCGGCCCGGGGCGGCCCGGACATTGATCGCCTCCAGCACCTCGAACCCCTCCGGAGCCGCCACCGCCAGCGCGTAGCACAGGTGGAAGGACAGCCGCTGGTGCCGGTAGCCGGCGCTGGGGCTCACCAGCAGGCTTCCGTCCAGCAACTCGATCCGCTGCCGGTCCGCGGGCAGCGCGAGATAGTCCTCCTCGGTCCACGGGCCGACGTGTTCCAACACGTGCGCGTGCGTACCTGCGGCCATAGCCACTCACCTCCGCGATCCGACCCAGCTCTCATGGTCGCATGATGCCGGTGACCACCGACAGTTTCGGGGCCTTCGGGCCGGCATCAGGCCGTGACCTGCACCAGCTCGATCTTATGGAACGGGGCCCACCACCCCACGACCTCGTCCAGCCTGATGTGCACCACTCCGCGGTTTCTCTCCTCGTCGCGCGACACGATGTAGGCCAGCCCGCCGGGCAGCGCGAACACCCATTCCGTCACGCCCCCATCGGGCTCTTCCAGGCCGTAGACGGTCGGGATCGCGGGCAGGGTGACGCGGCGCAGGCCCTCGACCTGATCGGGCGACTGCGGCGCGGACTCAGGACGGTGCTCGTCCATCGGTGGCTCCCCTCGGTGCATGGATGGCGCGCTAGCATCCACAACGTTCTCGCATATAGGCTATCGGAAGCAAGTTTGAGACCTTAGCGATCGCATGGAGGGGATGGTCGTCATGCCGAAGAGGAAGCCGGGGCTGACGCTGCGGGCGCAGTGGTTGGGCCAGCAGTTGCGGGCGCTGCGCGAGTCCGCCGGGATGACGATGCAGCAGGCGGGTGAGTACCTGCAGCGCGACCAGTCGATGGTGAGCCGGTTCGAGACCGCCGAGACCCCGATCCGCCGGGGCGACGTGCTGGCGCTGCTCGACCTCTACCGCGTCGCCGCGACGAGCACCCGCGAGAGGCTGCTGCAACTGTCCGACGACGTGTGGCGCAAGGGCTGGTGGGACGGCTTCGAAGACACCGTCGGCCGCCAGTACGTCGACCTGGTGTGGCTGCAGTCCCGCGCCGAGCGGTTGCGCACCTACGGGTCGATGCTGGTGCCCGGGCTGTTGCAGACCCGGCAGTACGCCGAGACGCTGATTCGTAACGACGCGGCGGCCGACACCCCCGAGGAGCAGATCGAGGAAGGGATCGAGCTGCGGATGACCCAACAGCAGGCGCTCCGCGGCGAGGCGCCGGTGGACTTCGCCGCCGTAGTGGACGAGTCGGTGCTGCGCCGCGCCATCGGCGGCCCGCAGGTGATGCACGGCCAGCTCGCCAAGCTGCTGGAGGTGACCGAGCAGCCGACTGTGGAGGTCCGGGTACTCCCGCTGGGTCGCGGCGCGCATGCCGGTCTGGCCGGCTCCTTCTGGCTGTTCGAGATGCCCGACCCGTACCCCGATGTGGCCAATGTGGACACCCTGGGCGGTGCGGTGTACGTCGAGGATGACGCGGCGGTGGACCGGTTCCGGCAGGCGTACCATCAGCTCAGCGCCATGGCGCTCAACAGTAAGGAGTCGGCCGCGCTGATCGCGGCCACCACGAAGGAGCTGTGATGAGCACGACCGGCGGACCCAGCGCAGCGAGCCGTGCGGAGTTGGCGAACGTCGGCTGGCACATCAGCAGCCAGACTAATGACAACGGTATGAGCTGTGTGGAGGCCGGGCCACTGCGCGACGGCTCCGGCCGGGTCGCGGTGCGCCACAGCCATCACCCGGACGGCGCGGCGATCGTCTACACCCGCGCCGAATGGGAGGCGTTCACCGCCGGCGTCCGCCTCGGCGAGTTCGACTTCCCCACCGCCTGACCGCTACTGACGGCAGACTCGACGGTGTGAGCCCCGTCGGACAGATCTTCGCGCAGCCTGCGGGGGGTCGATGCCACCGAGCTGCGTGACTCCCTGCCGCCTTCTCACATTTTCCGTGTCGCAAATTTGAGATCTCCCTGCCACCCTAGCTAGGTCGATGAGTAGTTCTCGGTTTTGAACAGCGTCGCGAACGCACTGGAACCGTGTCGGGCAGCCAACCACGAGGACAATGGCGCGAGCCTGCCGCTGATCATGCTCGCGAGGATGAGCGAGTGCAGGTCATCCTCCTCGTCTTGTGCGACTTCACGGAGGAACGCCTCGTAGCGGACGCCTACTCCGCGTGCATACGCCGCTAGATTCTGCAGGTAAGACTCGGTAGCGGGGTCTGTCGTACCCGCCCAGCGTGCTTTCCGGAGTGCACAGAGGTCGTCGGCGTCCAGGAGACCGGTTTCGTCGCGGAACGCGAAATAGTTCACGCCGCGCGGTGGGTGGCGTACCGAAGTGTCAACCGCCGCCTGCCGGGCAATCGACCGAGCCTCCCGATCGGTCGCCCCTTCCATCACGACGCCGAGATTGCGGGTCGTCGTCGCGCCAGCGCCATCCCGTGCGGAGTAGGTGCGCCCGTCGGGCCGTCGGAAGTTGATGCCGTACCGAACCCGGTCCACGCCTCCGCCTGCCTTCGGTAGGCCGTAACGCCGGTAGGAGCCGTAGTGCAGGCAGTCGTGGGCGTAAGACCGCAGTAGGTCAAGGGCCGTGAGATCGGGTGTCCAGAATGTGCGTCCGCTGAGATCGCCGTACGCCGTGATGATGGCTGCGGCTTGCAGGTGCCGGTAGCCCTGTCCAGGATGATGGAAACCGCCGAACGCCGGGGCTGGTGAGACGGAGTGCGTGCCGACCCACACTCGCTCAGGTGGTAGGAGGCGATGAAGGCCGAGAGCGGAGTAGCGGCGGCTGATGATGTCCCAGCCCGTCTGGAAGACATCGCGATCGATCAGCGGTGACTGGAGCACGTCCGGCATGCGGCTGAACGCGACGTCAGGGTGGTCGTCATGCAGACGGGGAGTGGCACGAAGCGCGGCGAGCCGATCGAAGATCTCTCGTTTAGTCTCAGCGTCGCCTCGCAGGGTTTCGTTCGGGGTCAGGACGTTCATCCGTCGTCTCCGTGGTGTTGGCGCCGTCGACGCCCCGGGCGGCGTTGGCCGCGATGAGTTGCCGGTGGGCGGGCAGAGTTCCGGCTGGCAGTTCGGTGACCGGGAACCATCCGGCTTCCAGGACTTCCAGCGAGTCAAGCTTCAGCTCGCCGCCGATGAACTGTGCCGCGTAGGCGACTTCGATTCGGAGTTGGTAGCCGCTGGTCAGTCGCAGGAGCGGGCCGACGGTGACGTCCAGACCGGTCTCTTCCTTGACTTCGCGAACGATGGTGGCCTCGAAGGTTTCCCGGCGTTTCGCGTAGCCCGTCGGCAGGCCCCACTGGTGTTGCACAGGCCAGAGTCGATGCCGCAGCAGGAGGACGTGCCCGGCATCGTTCCGTACGAGCCCGGTGATACCCGCGATGAACTGGGCGTGGGCGACCCAGAGAATCCACCACTGGACGGGGCCGCGTAGCCCCCGCCAGATCCGAGCGACCAAGCGCGACATCCCGGCTCCTTGCGTGGTGGCCGCCGACGGGGCGGGCTGGTAGGTTGCCATTCCGGGACGGTAGCGCGGGCAAACTCGCTAGCGGATCGACGCGGCACGGCGTTCCGGACACTGTTCCGTCATCGGTGGCCCCCTCGCCAGTGCATGGCGCACTCGATGACATGACACACTTTCTCGCATCCGAGTATTTTCCTCAAGTCTAAGACCTCATATCCTCGGTGGTCGCCGGGTTTATGCCACTGACCGTGCGTCGAGAGGATGGCTGCCATGGCGAAGGGAAGTCTGGGTCGACGCGGAACAAGAGCTCCCCGCCGTATCCTGGGGTCATGAGTAAGCAGCGTGTCAGCGTGATCGCCGAGGAGTCCCCGGTCTGGTCTGACGTTGTGCGCCACGCCGAGCAGGGCGACACCGTCGCCGTCATCGCGAACGGTGCACATGTCGCTGACATCGTTCCCTCGGGCGAGCTGGACCGCCTCCGGGAGACAATCGAGGTGCTGTCAGATAGCGACCTCGTCCGTGAACTCACGGAAGGACTCTCGGACGCACGCGCCGGCAGGGTGTTCTCGGTTGACGCCATTGCTGCCGACCTCGCCGCGCGTCGCTCCGTTGCTGAATGACCCAACCTGGGTCGGACGCGGCCGTGTTCTCACCGGCCGCCCGGGGTGGCATGGTCAGCTTGCCGATTGAAGCCGCCACGGCACTACTCGAACACCTGACAGGCCAACTGCGGGTGCTGCTGGATCAGACCATCGGGACGGTCACCGTGGGAGACTGGCCACGACATGAGGAGACCCCTGTGACAGCCCTTCCCCAGCCGCTGGGTCACCTCCTGACCGTGGCCGAGTACGCCGAGCTCGGTGAGACCGAGTCGGGCTATACCGAGCTGTTGGAAGGCCGCCTGCTGATGTCGCCGAGCCCGGTTCCCGATCACAACTTCGCTGGCCTTACGCTGGCGATGCAGCTGCGCCCACAGTTGCCGGATCACCTCGAAGTGATCCCCGACGTCGACGTCGACCTTGAGCTCGCCGACCCCGACCAGCCGGGGTTCTCCCGTCGACCGGATCTCGTGATCGTCAAGCAGGGTGCGCGTCGACGAGTGCGCAATGAGGGTGGGATGATCCGGGCTGCTGAAGCGCTCGTCGTCGTCGAGATCGTCTCGCCCGGCTCTCGCCGGACCGACCACGTGGCCAAGCGCAGCGAGTACGCCGATGCCGGCATTCCGTACTACTGGATCGTGGACCTCGACGAGCCGGTGTCGCTGCTCGACTGCCACCTCGCCGAGCGGTTCGGCTACCGGGACGGCGGCGGCATCATCGGCGTCTTCACCACCACCGAGCCGTTCCCGGTCCGCCTGCAGCTGGACCGACTGCTCTAACCGAGCACGGCCCGGCCCCTTATAGACGAGAAGTACACTTCTAAGAAGTAGACTTCTCACTGTGGAACCGCCGCGCAAGCCGTCGGAGATGCTCGACCGAGACGACGAGTGGGCTCTACTTCGCCGCGACCGAGGCGACCGAGGCCGACTCCCTGCGCCGTCTCGGTCAGGTCGTCGCCGACCACGTCGGCGCGCCCGCACCGCTGTAACTGGGGTCGTGGGAACACGCCATCGATGTCTGGGGAAGATGCTCTCGGGCACGGCCCCGCTGCGGGGTCGCGCAGGGTTGGAGCTGCAGGTCGCACCGTTGGACTACCCACCGTTGGACTACCGCAGTGCAGCACAGTTCTGGAATCTGGACGACCCGCGGCTCGCCGTACTCGTGCACGCGATCGTGGGTGGGACGCCAGCCTATCTCCGGGAATACGTCCGTGACGACGCCGCGTCCTCGATAGCGGACTTCGACAGCTGGGTGGTCCGGACGGTGCTCAACCCAGCCAGCCCGCTTTTCCGCGAAGCCCGATACCTGCTCACCGAAGACCCAGGCTTACGCGACCTCACGCTCTACCACTCGGTGCTCACCGCGGTTGTCGACGGCAACACCACGCGCGGGGGCATCGCCGGCTACATCGGACGCAAAGCGACCGACCTGCAACACCCTCTCACCGTGTTGGAGGATGCCGGCCTACCGGCCCGCGATGATGATCCGCTCCGGTCCGGCCGGAGCAACTACCGGATCATCGAACCACTCGTGACATTCTATCAGGCGATCATGCGTCCCGCCTGGACCCGGCTGGAACGCCGCCAGGGGTCCCAGGTATGGCTCGGTGCCCGGCGACGGTTCGACAGCGGAGTGCTCGGACCGCACTTCGAGCAGCTCCGCCGTACCTGGGTGGCCGAGTTCGCCGCGCCTGGGACCCTCAGCGCACTCCCCGCCGCGGTCGGCCACGGTGCCGTCAACGGCGCCGCCGGGCGAACGAGTCACGAGGTTGACATCGTGGCTCTTGGTGATCCAGACACCGGCCCGCGCCCAGTCCTCGTCCTGGGCGAGACGAGGTGGGGTGAGCAGATGGGGCAGGCTCATCTCGACCGACTCCGCCACATCCGCACCCTCCTGCGGCGCCACCGTGACATCGATGCGACAGGTGCGAAACTGCTGTGCGCGAGCGGCGCGGGCTTCACATCGGAACTACGGGCGGCAGCAGATGCCGGCGAGGTGATCCTGCTGGACCTCGAGCGCCTCTACTTCGGAGCGTGAGAGACAACGGCTCGTCCGGCTTCGGCGCTCGCGCCGTTACGGCAGACTTGGTGGCGTGAGCACCCCTTCTGAGCGGATCTTCGCGCAGCTCGAGGACGACGATGGCACCGAGCTGCGTGACTTCCTGCCGCCGCGAGCTCAGCATCCGATGACCCTTGCTCGAACGGCAGATCGGATCGCGGATGGCGTCGCGCTGCGGGAAGCGGTGGCCGACTTCGTTGACGATCTTCGGTGGGCCCGGGACGACAACGACGTCGAGCAGCGGATCAGCGAGCGGCCGCGCGATCTCGATCCGCGTACCGACGCCTACCTCGGTGCACTGGCAGAACACGTCACCGCCGAGCGTGAACTCCCTGCACCACCCTGGGCAGGCGAGCCCGGCCGGTTCCTCCCCCGGATCTGGTGGCCGCGCTACCCCGGGCTGTGGGCCCGCGCCATCGTGGAATCCCCCTCGGCGTTTCGTCGGCGGGGCATCCTGCTCGGCGCCGGAATGCTGAGCCGGGTGTAGCGGATGCGCCGAGAAGAAATCCTGACAGCATTAGCCGCGCTGGGAGCCGACCTGACCGAACGTGGACTGGTAGCCGATCTTTATGTAGTCGGTGGGGCCGCCATCGCCCTGGCATACGACGAACGTCGAGCGACCAGGGACATCGACGCGGTGTTCGTTCCGAAAAATGAGGTCTACGCGGCCGCCACGCGGGTCGGCGCCGCGCTCGATCTACCCGACGGGTGGCTCAACGACGCAGTCAAAGGCTTTCTGCAGGGTCCGGACACGTTCCCCACGAGGACCCTCGACATGCCGGGACTGCGCTGCGAGGTTGCCAGCGCTGAAATGGTTCTCGTACTGAAGTGTCTCGCACACCGCCTCGGGGAGGACGACGAGGACATCATTCTGCTCGCGGCGCAGCTCGCACTGAACACCGCCGACCAGGTGCTCGACCTCGTCGAGCAGGTAGGTCACCGGCGGTTGCGCACACCCCAGGTCGAGCTCTTCGTCAGGTCCGTCATGGACGGCGGCGACACGCTCGATCCCGGATGACACTCGCTACCACGGGTGCGAGAGTGCCAGCGGCGCACGCGGGCGAGCAGGACGGCAGCAGGCCCATGCGCTCCACCACGCCGACCACGGCGCGGCCGTCTGGACGTGGGGCCTGGGCCGGGTGACCCAGGCCAACCAACGGCGGGTCCAGTACCGGGAACACGACGGGAGTCGGCCCGGGAAGCCGACGTGCGGGCCACCGAGCGGCGACGGATCGCCCGTGAGCTGCACGACATCGTCTCCCAGTGCCCTCAAACCGCAACCCGGACTGGCGGATCTTCCCGAGCTGCTCACCTCACTGCGAGACGCCGGGATGTTCGTCACCGTGCACACCGAGGGCACCCCGACCGACCTGGACTCCGGCGGCGGCGGTCGCGGCCTGGTCGGCCTGCGCGAACGAGCCCACGCCGCCGGTGGCAACCTCCACGCCGGACCCCACGCGGGCGGCTACCGACTGATCGCCACCATCCCCCTCACGGACGCCACACAGCGGATACTCCTCGACCACCGCTCCCAGCCACGTGAACCAGTTACTAAGAGCGAGATAAATTCCCGAAATAAACTCTTTTGGGTGACCCTGTAACGGGTTAAGTGGAGTCGCAGATACTCAGCATTGAGACGGTCGACGCGATGCGCACCACCCACAGGAGGCTCTCATGTCAACCCCACCTCCGCTCGTCTCGGTCGGGCTGCCGGTGCGCAACAGCGAAGAGGTGATCGAGGGCGCCCTCCGGAGCATCCTCGCCCAGCGGCACGAGGATCTCGAGCTGGTGATCTCGGACAACGCGTCCACCGACGGCACCGAGGAGATCTGCCGTTCCTACGCGCGAAGCGACTCCCGGGTGCGGTATCACCGCCAGCCGGAGAACATCGACGGGCTGGCCAACGCCGTGCAGGTGATGCACCTTGCTCGCGGAACGTTCCTCAAGTGGATCGGCGATGACGACTGGTTGGCGCCGAGTTACCTCTCCCGGTGCCTCGAACGCCTCGCCGAGGATGATCGGCTCATCCTCGTCACCACCCAGCAGGTCTTCCTCGGCGAGGACGGCCAAGCGCAGACCTCCGCCTACCCGGGACGCGACCTCTCGTCCGACCGACCTGTCGAGCGTTTCACCGAGATACTGCGGTTGCTGGCCGAGGGATACCTGCCACTGGACCCGATCTACGGGCTGATGCGCCGGGAACCGGTCGCGGCCATCCCGCGGCGCACCATGCTCCGCGAAGACGAGGTATTCGCCGCGAAGCTGGCCTTGGCCGGACCGTGGGACCAGGTGCCCGAGGTGCTCGCGCATCGTGGCTGGAAGATACCCGCCCACGTGACGCAGCGGGCCGGCCAGCTGGATGTGCCGGCGTGGCAGTCTCGGGCCGCGAGCCTCCCGCAGTGCCGTGAGCTGCTGGCCTACCTGCACCAGGTGCCCCTCACCCCGGCGGAGGAACAAGCAGCGCGCGCCGAGGTCCGCCGACTGTACGTGCGCAGCCACCAGCGCACCGCCATGCGCGGCTACCACAAGCTCATGGGGTTTGTGCGGTTCGGCACGGCGCTCACCACGACCAAGGCGGGCTAATCGCTCCGAGGAGACGGGCGACCGCGAGCCGGGAGGACAACCGCTGGTGGCGGAGACCCGCGCTCAGGTTCACCAGTAGAGCCCCGTCCAGCAGCTCGACCCGCCGGTCCACCGGCAGGGCGAGGAACTCCTCCTCGGTCCACAGACCGCTGTGCGCGAACACCTCTGGGACGGGCGCGGCCATGAGCGCATCACCTCCGCATTGCTCTTACCTGACATGGTCGCATCATCGCGCCCCACCCCGACAGTTCTGGCGCCTCCTGGGTGGGGTGCTGGACAAACCGCTCGACCTACGTGACGACTTGAAACCTACTTGAAACTACTTCACACTCTCCTTGGTCGGCATGGGCGAGAGCGCGGGGTTCGCCCCGGTCCGGCTCACTGATCCCGCGAAACTCCGTGATGATCCCGTCTCGGAGGTCAGCGACCAGCTCGTGCCGCCTATCCGTCTCGACGTTGAGCTGGTCGAGGTCGACGCCGCCTTGTCCAGGACACTCACCCAACGTCCCGGCAAAGTCGCAGAAACAGCTGTGACCTGCAGCGATGCCCGGCGGTACGGCGTGCGAACCGGGTGGGCCAGAGCGTGTCCCGTAGATCTCGTGGCTCGTGATCAACTCTATTGTCGCCGAGTTCGACCTCAGAGCTGCCGGAAGGCGACCGAGCAGCGCTCCTGTCGAACTCGGCGCACTGAGAGCACCCAAGATCGCCGACCTTCCCTTGTTGGTGATCTATGACATCTATCTGTCGAAACAGGACTTTGCCGGGGTCCAGGACACTCACCCGGGTGCGCGATACGAGTCGATCACTCCGCGATGTCGATGACGAGACGGCGTTGCGTCGAATCCGGGTGCTGGTGCCGCACGAGGACAGCCAGATGGTGCCCTCGGTGGCCGGCGTTCTCACCTTCGGGGTGTTCCCCGGCAGTTCTTCCCGCAGCTCACCATCTCTGTGATCGTCCTTCCGGGAGAGGACGACGGCGGGGCAGACGCACCGCGGTTCGAGGACAATCCGGTGATCCGGGGCGCGATCCCCGATCTTGTTGCGGAGACGGTCTCGGTGCTGCGGCGGCACATGAGCGTCCGTAGCTATGTGAATGGCACCGGACGCCGGGAACAGTACGATTACCCACTGGAGGCGGTGCGGGAAGCGATCGTCAATGCGGTCCTGCACCGTGACTACAGCCACGTGACGCGGGGCACGCAGATCCAGGTTGAGCTGGACCCAGACCGGCTGGTAGTCCGCAGCCCGGGCTCGTTGTACGGTCCGGTGCGCGTTGAGGACCTTGGCACCGAGGGTGTGTCGTCCTCCCGCAACGCCTTCCTGGCTACCTTGCTGGCTGACACGTACCTCCCGCGCAGCGATCGGCTGGTGGCCGAGAACCGCGCGTCCGGTATCCCGGCAATGATCCGTGTTCTACACCGGTCGGGACTGGACGGGCCGATCTTCAGGAATCTCCCGAGCCACTTCGAAGTGGAGTTCAGCAGATCGCCGGTACGTGAGTGGGCTGATCCGCCTAGCTCCACCAGAGACGCTGTTGTGGCGGAACTCCGCCGGAGGGGATGGGCCACTGCCGCCCATCTCGTGACTGTCTCCGGTCGTTCCCGGGCGGCCGTGCTCACAGCTCTGCGAGCATTGATCGCGGACGGTGTCATCGCGGCTGAGGGAGATCCGCAGAGCCCGCAACGGGCATATCGTTGGGTGGGAACACCACCGGTTCCGGGCGACGTCTCGGAACCGGTGTAGCCGTCGTTGACAGCCGCGACCAGCTCCACGCGGCCGTCACACGCAAGGCGGGCGATAGGGCAGGTCCGGCGACACGTACCGGTCCCACTCCGCGGGGGTGAGGGTGTTCGCGGTGGTGGCGCAGATCCGCTGGATCGCTTGGTCGACGTTCATCCCCCACAGCCGAACCGTCCGGTCGGTGCTGCCGGTGGCCAGGGTGTGCCCATCCGGGCTGAACACCACCGCTTTGACTTCGTTGGTGTGCCCGGTCAGGGGTTGGCCCAGCGGCGCGGGGTGCGCCAAGTCGGTGACGTTCCACAGCCGCACCATCTGGTCGGTGCTGCCGCTGGCCAGGGTGCGCCCATCCGGACTGAACGCCACCGCAGTGACGGGGTTGGTGTGGCCAGCCAAGGGTAGGCCTAAGCGGGAGGGGTGGGCCGGATCGGCCACGTCCCACAGACGAACGGTCAGGTCACCGCTGCCGGTGGCCAGGATGTGCCGCCCATCGGGGTTGAACGCCACCGCGTTGACGTAGTTGGTGTGGTCGGTCAGGGGTGCGCCCAGCGTCGTGAGGTGAGCCGGATCGGTCACATTCCACAACCGCACCGTGTGGTCTTCGCTGCAGCTGGCCAGGGTGTGCCCATCCGGACTGAACGCCACCTCCTTGACCCAGTTGATGTGACCGGTCAGGGGTGAACCCGACGGGGTGGGGTGGGTCGGGTCGGTGACGTTCCACAGCCGCACGGTCTGGTCGGCGCTGCCGCTGGCCAGGGTGTGCCCATCAGGGCTGAACGCCACCGAGTACACGTAGTTGGTGTGGCCGGTGAGGGGTGGGCCCAGCATCGTGGGGTGGGTCGGATCGGTCACGTTCCACAGCCGCACAGTGTGGTCGTCACTGCCGGTGGCCAGGGTATGCCGATCGGGACTGAACGCCACCGCCTCAACGGGATCGGTGTAGCCGGTCAGAGGCGGGCCCAGCGGTTTCGGGTCGGCCGGGTTGGCCACATTCCACAACCGCACGGTCCGGTCGCCGCTGCCGCTGGCCAGGGTGCGCCCATCGGGACTGAACGCCACCGCGTTGACGTAGTCGGCGTGGCCAGTCAGAAGAGCATGCGGAAGGTTCCATAGCCGGGCTACGTCGTCGTCGCTGGCGGTGGCCAGGGTGTGCCCATCGGGGCTGAACACCACCGCGTTAACCGAGTTACTGTGGCCGGTCAGGGGTGGGCCCAGCGGTCTGGGGTGGACCGGGTCGGTCACATTCCACAGCCGCACGGTCTGGTCGAAGCTGCCGCTGGCCAGGGTGTGCCCGTCAGGGCTGAACGCCACCGAGTAGACGCGGTTGGTGTGGCCGGTCAGGCGTGGGCCCAGCGGCGTGGGGTGGGCGAGGTCAGCCACGTTCCACAGTCGCACGGTCTGATCTTCGCTGCCGCTGGCCAGGACGTGCCCGTCAGGGCTGAACACCACCGAATGGACGGCGTTGGTGTGGCCAGTCAGGGGCTGACCCAGCGGCTCCGGGTCGGCTGGGTTGGCCACATTCCACAACCGCACGGTCCGGTCTTCGCTGCCGCTGGCGAGGGTGCGCCCATCAGGGCTGAACACCACCGCTTTGACGTAGTTGGTGTGACCGGTCAGGGGCTGAACCAGCGGCGCGGGGTGCGCCGGATCGGCCACGTCCCACAACCGTATGGTCCGGTCTTCGCTGCCGCTGGCGAGGGTGTGCCCGTCAGGGCTGAACGCCACCGAGGTGACGGCGTTGGTGTGGCCGGTCAGGAGTGGACCCAGCGGCGTGGGGTGGGCCGGGTCAGTGACGTTCCACAGCCGCACGGTACGGTCCCAGCTCCCGCTGGCCAGGATGTGCCCATCTGGACTGAATGCCACCGCTTTGACGGAATTGGTGTGGCCGGTCAGGGGTCGGTCCAGCGGTTTCGGGTGGGCCGGGTCGGTCACCTTCCACAGTCGCACGGTCCGGTCGCGGCCGCCGGTGGCCAGGATGTGCCCATCCGGGCTGAACGCCATCGCCTTGACCGAGTCGGTGTGGCCGACCAGCGGGGTAGACAACGTGGTATTCCCCGCAGTGACCAGGGCCGTGTAGAGGTCCGGATTCGGTCGGATGCGGTAGGCGGTGAGGTCGAGTTGAGCGGCAAGGGAGACGTCAGTGCCGCGCAACCGGTCCGCTTCGCGGGTGAGCTGGTTGACGATGGCGGTGTCACGTTCACTGTGCGCGGTACCGGTTTGTCGGAGTGCGACGGCCGCGGCTCCCGAGGTGACCAGCGCCAGCACGGACAGCACGATGAGCACAACGCGGCGCAGCCTGGTGGCGCGGCGTTCCTGGTGGGTGGACGCGGCCAGGAATGCGGACGCGGCGGGGCTCAGGCCACCCTCGCTCGGCGTGGAGGTAACCCAGGTGCGGGCCGCGTCGAGGCGGCCTCCCCGGTACAGCCCCGCGGGATCGCGGCCCTCCCGGTCCCACCCGGCGGCGGCGTCTTCGAGTTGCTGGCGGGTCAGGTTGCCGGCCCGGTCGGTGTCGATCCACTGCCGCAGCCGGGGCCAGGCGCGCAGCAGGGCCTCGTGGGTGATCTCGGCGGTGTCCTGGCTCAGGGTGATCAGCCGGGCGTCGGCGAAAGCGGTCAGGACTCGGTTGGTGTCCTCGGTGTCGGGCAGGTCGGCCAGGCGAACTCGGCGGCGGGTGTCCTCAGTGCTGCCGTCGCCGAGGTGCACCATACGCAGCAGCACCAGCTGAGCGGTGTCCCGCTCCGTGGCGGATAGTCCAGCGTAGAGGTCTTCGGCGGTGCGGGTGACGGCCTCCCAAATGCCGCCGGTGGCCGCATAACCGGCCACTGTCAACAGGTTGTCCTCACGCTGCTGCCAGGTGGCCTGCAGGGCGTGGGACAGCAGCGGCAACCCGCTGGTGTGCTCACCGTCGTTGGTCCGCAGGTCGCGCAGCATCAGCGTGACGAGCCCGGGTTCGACCGCCAGGCCGGCTTTGGTGGCGGGTTCTTCGATGGCGGCGCGCAGCTCCTCACTACTCATCGGGGTGACGATGAGCTGGCTGTGTTGCAGGGCCTCGACCAGCTGGGGTTCGGCCGCGCACTGGGCGTAGAAGTCGGCCCGCAGGCCGATTACCACCAGCACGGCCGAGGCAGCAGCGGCGCTCAGCGCGTCGAGGAACGCCCGCCGCTCTTCGGGGTCCTCGCAAGTGGTGAAGAGCTCTTCGAACTGGTCGACGACCAGGATCAGGCGGCGCCCGGTGGCATCAGCGCCTCGGGCGTGGCGGGACACCACCGTCTGGGCCACCGCACTCAGCTGCGCCGGGTCAGCGGCCAACCGGGTGCGCAGGGTATTGGTCGCCTCGCCGGCCACGGGGGCCAGACGGCTGGCCAGGGTGGTGATCGGGTGGGCGCCGGGGGTGAGCACCACCCGCGGCCACGCCCGGGACCCCGGGATGTCAGGCAGTCCCGCTTCCAGAGCAGGGATCAGGCCGGCGCACAGCAGCGAGGACTTCCCCGACCCCGACGGCCCGACCACCACCAACATGCCCGCGCCCGGCAGCTGCTCAGCCAGCCGTACCACCAGCTGCCCGGTGAGCGCCTCGCGACCGAAGAAATACCGGGCATCATCGACGCCGTAGGCGGCCAGCCCCGGGTACGGGCAGACCGCGTCAGAAGTTGGTGCGGGCACCCGGCGTGTGCCGCGCACCGGCGGCCGGTACGCCCGGTTGGGCGCCAGCGCCAGCTCCCCGGTGCGGCCCGCGGCGTAACGGCGGGGCCGGGGCCGGCCCTGTTCGGGCAACACCCGGTCCAGACACCGGTAGAGATGATCAAGGGTCAGCTCGGGTGGGCCGGCCGGGTCGCCGTCGTCGAGCAGCCGGATCAGCTCACCGGTGAACGCCGTATGACGCTCCCCGATCGGGGCCAGCGCTAATTCCTCCGGGGCCGCCGAGGCCAGCAGGTAGCCACCCGAGGAGCGGGTGGTGACGAAGCCGTCGAGATCGGCCGGGTAGGGCGAGCCACTCGCCCGCCCGGAGAAACAACAGTCCAGCAGCACGATGACCGACTGCGCCGGGCTGGTGGCCAGCTCCGCCTGCAGCGCCGCATACGGCAGCGCCTTGTAGCGCAGCCCGTCGCGCAGGTGGTCGGTGGCCTGAGTCGCCAGGTACAGCTCACCCTGAACGTCGAGCAGGCCGTGCCCCAGATAACACACCAGCAGCACATCCTCGGCGTGCGCCGCCGCCGCGGTCAGTTCCCGGCCGAATTCCGTAGGGCTCGCCGGGTCGAGCAGCGTGCGTACCCGCTCGGGTTGCGCCCCGCAGCGCTGCACGAGTGCGGTGGCCAGGTCGGTGACCGTGGTGGACACCGTCGGCAGCTCCGGCAACTCCGACCCGGCCACGCTCTGCCCGGTCCCGACCAGCAGGATGCGCACCCCCGCGCCGGTCAGTACCCCCATCCGCGCCTACTCCCCGGCACCGGCGCCATCCAGCGTCGCCGCCAGCTGGTTGACCACCGAGCGTACCTCCTCGGTGGTCAACCCCCGTACATGCTCAGCGGTGACGGTGAACTCCGCGCCGTCGGACCGGGTCGCGCGCACCGACACCGTCCCGCTCTGGCGCCGGATCCACGAGATCAGCACACTGGCCACGGCGGTCGCCACCCCGCCCTGCCCCAGGGTGACCATCAGCACGTCGGCCACCGACCCCATCGTGCCGGGTTGCGGAGCCTCCACCACAGGCCGCACCCGCCCGCGCAGCTCGTCATGGCCTACCAGCCACGCCTCCAGCGACCGCATCGCGGCCGGGGCATCGTCCCCGTCGACGGTAAGCCTCACCTGCATGGACTACCCCTTACCTTGTTGTGCAATGGGTAGTCAACGTCTTTCAGAGGGTAGTGGGAAGCGTCCAGCTCGGCACGGGCGGCGGCGCCGGGTCGTCGCTGAGCGGATGCAGGCCTGTCACGACCGCGTGGTGCGCTTTACCTCAGGTGGTGACCAGTACCAGGTCCGAGTGGTCCCATGGTGCCCAGCGGCTCACCACCCCGTCCAGGTCGGTGTGGATCAGTCCGGTTCCGTCCGCTTCGCCGTCCTCGTCAAGCGGCACGATGATGGCCAGCTCGGGCAGCGTGACGCAGCGGAGAACCCTCGCGGGATCGGCCTGCTGCGCGGGCCCCGGATCGTGCTCAGTCATCGGATGACTCTCCTCTCAGTGCATGGTGCGCTCGGTAACCTGGCAGAGCTTCTCCCATCCAGCCGGATTTTGCAAGTTTGATGAACAAGTGATACTTATGATCACAAGGTTGGTGTTGGCCAGGTGTCGAGAGGATGGGTTGCCGTGCCGAAGACGAAGCCGGGGTTGACGCTGCGGGCGCAGTGGCTGGGCCAGCAGCTGCGGGCGCTGCGCGAGTCGACCGGGATGACGCTGCGGCAGGCGGGTGAGTACCTGCAGCGCGACCCGTCGATGGTGAGCCGGTTCGAGACCGCCGAGACCCCGATCCGCCGGGGCGACGTGCTGGCGCTGCTCGACCTCTACCGCATCTGCGCGGAGCGCACCCGCGACGGGCTGCTGCAGCTCTCCGACGACGTGTGGCGCAAGGGCTGGTGGGACGACTACACCAGCACCGTCGGCCTCCGGTTCATCGACCTGGTGTGGCTGGAGGCGCGCGCTGAGCGGCTGCGCACCTATGGGGCGATGCTGGTGCCCGGGCTGCTGCAGACTCGGGAGTACGCCGAGGCCTTGATCCGCAACACGGCGGCGGCCGACACCCCGGAGGAGCAGATCGAGAAGGGCATCGAGCTGCGGCTGACCCGCCAGCAGCTGCTCGGCGGCGACGAGCCGGTCGACTTCGCCACCGTGGTGGATGAGTCGGTGCTGCGCCGGGTCATCGGCGGCCCGGAGGTGATGCGCGGCCAGCTCACCCGACTACTCGAGGTCGCCGAGCGGCCCACTGTGGAGGTCCGGGTGCTCCCGTTGCACCTCGGCGCGCATGCGGGGTTGGAGGGTTCGTTCGAGCTCTATGAGATGCCCGACCCCTACCCCGACGTGGCTTATGTAGCGAATCTCGCCGGCGCGGTGTACGTCGAGGATGACGCGGCGGTGGACCGGTTCCGGCAGGCGTACTATCAACTCAGCGCCATGGCGCTCAATGGCAAGGAGTCGGCCGCGCTGATCGTGGCCGCGGCGAAGGAGCTGTAATTGGGTATGTCCAGCGGGCCGGGCGCGGTGGGGCCCGAGGAGCTGGCGAACGTCGACTGGCACATCAGCAGTCGGTCTCCCAACAACGGTATGAGCTGTGTGGAGGCCGGGCCGCTGCGCGACGGCTCCGGCCGGGTCGCGGTGCGCCACAGCCACCACCCCGACGGCGCTGCGATCCTCTACACCCGCGCCGAATGGGAAGCGTTCACCGCCGGCGTCCGCCTCGGCGAGTTCGACTTCTCCACCGACTGAGCGTCAGCTGAGCTCACTGCGCAGCCTCCGACCGTTGTCCTTCCACTCCTTCCAGCGCGTAACAAGGGACTCGGGAGTCGGTATGGAGGCAACAACGGGCAGCGAGGCGTGGGACCGGGCGTACCTGCCCAGCCGGTCGGTCCCCTCCGTGCAACGCTACCGCGACGAGTACGCGCAACGCTCGGCCCTGGCGCGCCGTGAGTTGGTCTGGCGCGAGGTGCGCTACGGGCCCGACCCCGCCGAGCGGCTGCACTTTTTTCCCGCGCCGGAACCGGACTCACCGCTGGTGGTGTTCGTGCACGGCGGCTACTGGCAGCAGTTGACCGAGACGGACTCGGCCTTCGCCGCACGCGACGTCGTGGCCGCGGGCGCGGCCTACGCCGCCCTGGGCTACGGGTTGGCACCGAGGGTGCGGCTCGACGACATCGTGGCCATGGTCCGCAGGGCAGTGTTGTGGCTGCACCACAACGCTGGAGACCTCGGCGTCGACCGAGAACGGATCGTGCTGGCGGGCCATTCGGCCGGGGCCCAGTTGGCGGGGATGTGCCTCGTCGAGGGCTGGCTGCCCGAGCCCATGCACCCGAGCGAGCTGGTGTGCGCCGCCGTGCTGATGGGCGGGTTGTACGAGCTGGAGCCGGTACGCCGCAGCTCGGTCGGTGCCGCAATCCGGTTGTCCGAAACACAGGCCGCAGCCAACAGCCTCATGCGGCGGCTGCACGCGAGCCTGCCGCCGCTGGTCGTCGCCAGGGGCGTAGACGAGCCGACCGGGTTCGCCGACCAGCAGCGTTGGCTGGTGTCGGGTGCGACTGCGCTCGGCGTGCCGGTCACCGAGCTGGTCGTCGCGGCGCGCAACCACTTCGACCTGCCGCTGGGCATGGGAGACCCGAACGATCCCGTGGGTAGCGCGCTGCTCGCACAGATCGGACTGCTCCGCGACGGCCCCAGCAACGGCTAGCCCAGAGCAGAAAACGTCCGGTCCGGCGATTGCGGCGGTAACGACGCTGTGAGTCGTTGTGCCGACACCGGCCGGCGGGGCGGTACCCCGCATAATCGGGCGATGACCACCGCCACCGTCGCCGGGATCGACCGCACCGGCCCGGCCGTCCGCGAGGTTCTCGCCAGGTTCGATTCCCACGCCTGCACCCGGTTCGAGGCCGAGTTCCACACCGCGATCATCGAAACCCAGGTCGACTTCGACACCACCCGGATCACGGACGTGATCGACCGATGGTGGGCGTACGCGATCGCCGAGGCCAACCCCGACCCGGAGTCCGACGCGGCGTGGGCACGGATCAAGGCCGGCGACGAATCCGACATCGTTGAACGATGGCGCCCTGCGCCGGATGGCAGTCACGCCGTGTACCGCAAGAACGCGGCCGGCGAGTGGATGTTCTCCCACCACCGGCCAGCCGTCGAGGTGTGACGCCGGAGCCGCCGCGTTTCGACACCGAGTGGGTCGAGTACGCCAGAGAGCAGTTCGCCTCGCTGGCCCCGACCGTGCGCCAAGCCGTCATGGCGCGGGTCGCCGAGCTGGAGAGGGATCCGGATCCGACAAGGTACGGCACCTGTCACGAGAAGTTCGACGACTACCGCACCAGCTTCGCTTACGGACTGATCACCTATGCGGTAGTCGCCGAACGGAAGAAGATCATTCTGTTGCGGATCACCGTGGTCGAGCCGTGAGTGCTTCGGGTTGAGCACGATGTCGGGCTCAGGCGCGGGTGGTGGCGACGTCGCGGGCCATGCGGGCGAGTTGGCGGTGATCATTGCCGGGGCGGGCTTCCAGGGCGCTCACCAGCGGGTCGAGGCGCCGACGGGCGCGCAGCGAGCTGAGCTTCAGCACGCCGGTGATCGCGCCGTGGGTCAGCGGCAACCCGTCGGGCTCACCGGCCCGGACGTGGATGGTGGCCAGCAGAATGCTGGACACGGTGCGGCCCGCATTGCTGCCGGCCTCCCAGCGCCGCACCGACGCCGCGGCGAGCGGTTCTGCCACGTCCAACCGGCCGCGCTCGAACTCCAGATCCGCGTGCGGCTGGTCCAGGTCACCGTCCGGGTCCGCGGCGGTGGGCTGCCACAGCTCCCGCGCCGTCGCCATCTTGACGGCAGCGCCGTCGGGGTCTCCCATCAGCGCCAGGGCGGTCGCGGAGTCCGCCAGACCACAGGCCTGCACGGCTGCTCGGGAACCTTGCCAGCCGACCCTCGTACGCTCGTCGCCCGCGGGGATACCCGCCGCGATGACCTGCCCGAACTGCAGCATCGCGAGCCCATCATCGGGGCGGCCGTGCTCCACGGTGGTCAGCCCGGCAGAGTTCAGGGCAACGGCCTGTAGGTAGACGTCGCCCGTCTCAGTGGCCAGCTCCAGCCCGCGGTGGTAATGATGCATCGCGCGGTCGTAGAGACCCGCGCCGAACGCGTCCCATCCAGCCTGGATGTGCAGCTCCGCCACCGCCGTCTTCAGGGCCCGCTTGGCCGGCTCGGCGCCCGAGACATCCAGCAGCCGGGTCACCGAGGCTGCGGCAGCGCTGCTCACCCCGGGGTCGGAGCCGTAGGCGCGACGGGATTCGCGGAGCCACCGGGTGAGGTCACGGACCTTCGCCACGTGGACCCCCAGGATCCGGGAGGGCGGCGGGATCGGTGCCGGGGCGGGCAGCGCGGGCCGCTGTCCGAGTTCTTGCTATGGCCGGCCCGCGTAAGCCATCCCGGCCATAGCTATCAACGCCCGACGGCGCATCTCCTCAACTTCCTCCTCGGTGAGCTCTCTACGCCCGACCCCACCAGGGTAGGCGCCACCACCGTCGGCGGGGCCGAGGTTCATCCACTCACGCGGGATCCCCAACCCGTCGGCGATCCGCACCAGCACCCGGTAACCAGTCACCCGCCGGCCCCGGAGGACCTCCGAGATTTCAGACTGGCGCATCCCGACCGCATCGGCGATCCCCCGCTGGCTCCACCCGTTCTCATTCAGCACCCGGAACACCGTGCCGATGCCATGGCCGGCCAAGGCGACCCGCACATCCGGACGAGCCAGCAGCGCAGGATGCACCGGTGGAATGTTGCCCACCAGCCTGACGATCAGGTCGTCATCCCCAGAACCCATCACCGATCACCACTCCCTAACCAGCACGGTCTCGTCGTCTCGTCGTCTCGCCAGCTCCGTGAGGACGTCGATCCGGTCGAGGAGGTATACGGCGCGAGCCCGGGTGTCCTCGAACATGTCCATTACGGCTAACTGATCAGCGGCATACCACCCGAACGGCAGTTCGGCGTCGGGTGCGGGCGCGCTCGCGTCGGCGAGAGCGAGGTAGAGATGGTCGACGTGGACATGCGGCTCAGGTTCGCGTTGTTCGGCCGGCACGTGTTGCTCGACGATCCACAACGGCGCGATCACCGAGGGTTCGTCGGCACCGTCGGGCTCATCGAGTCCTGGGCCGGGTAGGAGCCGGGCGGCGAGGCCGGTCTCTTCGGCGACTTCGCGCAGCGCCGCCTCGGCGGGGTTCTCATCGGCTTCGACGTGCCCGCCGGGCAGCATCCACTCGCCGCTCGACCGGCTGCGGGAACAGTGGTCCGTAGGATCGCGTTATGGCAGGCGTGAGCGAGCGGATCCGGGACGTCATCATCATCGGCTCAGGTCCGGCCGGTTACACAGCCGCGATCTACACCGCGCGGGCCCAGCTGGAACCGCTCGTCTTCGAGGGAAGCCAGTACGGCGGCGCCTTGATGACCACGACCGAGGTGGAGAACTACCCCGGGTTCCGCGACGGGATCATGGGGCCAGACCTGATGGATCAGTTCCGGACTCAGGCCGAGCGCTTCGGTGGCGAGCTGCGGCCCGCGGACGTCACGTCGGTCGAGCTGGCCGGTGACCTCAAGCGGGTCATGGTCGATGGCACGACTCACCTGGCCCGGTCGGTGATACTCGCGATGGGTGCGGCACCCCGCTACCTGAACGTCCCCGGAGAGCAGGAGCTGCTCGGCCGCGGCGTCAGCTCGTGCGCCACCTGCGACGGCTTCTTCTTCCGCGACCAGGACATCGCCGTCATCGGCGGCGGGGACTCCGCGATGGAGGAGGCCACGTTCCTGACCCGGTTCGCGCGGTCGGTCACCGTGGTGCATCGACGCGCCGAGTTCCGCGCATCGAAGATCATGATCGAGCGGGCCCGGAACAACGAGAAGATCCGCTGGCGCACCGGGGTCACCGTCGATGCGGTGCTCGGCGACGGCGGTGTCAACGGCCTGGACCTTTCCGACGGCTCGACGCTGGACGTCACCGGGATGTTCGTGGCGATCGGGCACGACCCGCGCAGCGACCTGGTCCGCACTCAGGTGGACACCGATCCCGACGGCTACGTCTTGGTGACCGCATCCACCACCGCCACCAGCGTCGACGGCGTCTTCGCCGCAGGCGACCTGGTGGACCGCACCTACCGGCAAGCCGTCACCGCCGCCGGCACCGGATGCTCGGCCGCGATCGACGCCGAGCGCTGGCTCGCCGAGCACGCCGAGGACCCGCGGGCCCAGGTGGCCCACGAGTTCGTCGGCGGCGGCTACGGCCCGACGCCCTGATCACCCACGTTCCCACCAGATCCCGCACACAGGAGATGAGATGGCAGACAGCTCGACCGTGACCGTGACCGATGAATCGTTCGCCGACGCGGTGCTCGGCAGCGACAAGCCGGTGCTGGTGGACTTCTGGGCGGTCTGGTGCGGCCCCTGCAAGCAGGTGGCGCCGATACTCGAAGAGATCGCTTCCGCGTACGCCGAAAAGATCACCATCGCGAAGATGGACATCGACAAGCACCCCAAGACCGCAGGAGATTACAAGATCATGTCGATCCCGACCATGATCCTGTTCTCGGGCGGCGAACCGGTGAAGACGATCGTCGGCGCCAAGCCCAAGGCCGCGTTGCTGGAAGATCTGGCCGACTACCTGAGCTGAATGACTCAGCCGTTCCCTGTTTGGCGCAGCAAGGAACGGCTACCGGAGGCGATGCGGGATTCGATGCTCGAAGCCAGCTCAGGATTGACAGCGAGCTGGTCGCGATGTTCGGGCCAATGCAGGCTCACCCGCTCGACCAACTCGGCGACGCACGCAGCCAGCTCCGCCTGCGGGGCACGCAGGCGGAGCTGTAGACGTTCGAAGGTGGTGAAGTCAACCTTGTCGAAACGCCTCGTGCCGCCGAACTTCAAGCCAAGCGTCTCCCGCTCACCGAGGTAGTACGCGGTAGAAACCATGTCGTACGCCGGCGCCAGGCTGGGGACCCGCGGATCGGTATAGATCAACGACCAGTTCTTCAGGTGCGCGTCGCCGTTGGCGATGAGAACGGTGAACGCCAATCGGCGGGCGAACTCACGGAGACCGTCCAGATCGTGACCTCGATAGGCGAGCGCGGCCACGGTCTCGTAGTTGCCGAGGTATTTGTCCTCCGGGTAGACGTTGCGTACTTGGGCCAGGTCTTCGATGTGTACTGAGTCGCGGTTCACATCCCGGTCGAATCGCCGGATGGCGTAGGCCCACTCTTCCCGGCTAGTCCAGACGTCCGGGGGCAAGCCGTCCAGCTCGTCACGGTGCACGAGCCGAACCGGCGGGACCGCGATGCCGGCGGACGCCGCCAGGGACATCATGGTGAACTCGTTGCGCGGCACGTCGGGATATGTCGCATCAGGCAGCTTGACGATCCAGTCGCCGCCCACTCCGAAGGCGGGCAGGGTCAGCCGGTCACCCTTGGCGAGCATGGAGAACTTGAGCGCGACTCCGGCCAGTGAGAAGCGCCAGGTGTCTTGCTCCCGCCCGTGCTGCGCCGCCGACATCGGAGGGGGTTTCGGCGACCACTCGATCTCGTCCCCCTCACTGTCCGGCGCGGGAAGCACGTGCACAGCACCCGGTAGGTCGTGCCCGACCTGCGCGAGTAGCTCCATCTCGCGCTGCGGGGAAACTTTCCTATCCGCAGCGATCCATTCCCGTAGCCGGCCTTCGGGAAGCAGGTTGGAGAACCAGCAGGGTAGGCGTAGCGCAGCCGCATGCCGAGCGGAGAGATCCTGCTCGAAAACCAATCCGAGGACCGGTCGGTCCGGGTTGTCGAGGTATTCTTGAGCGAACACGAAACGGGTGTAGTCGCCGCGCTGGACCAGCGTGCCCATCCGATCACTGCGCAGCCACACCGAGTGCCGGATCTCAGGCAGCGTCATCGTTTCCCTCGTCGTCGAGATCCTCGATGACCAGCTCGTGCAGCGGTGGGGTGTTCTCGAAACCCCACTCGCATTTGCGCCGCAGAAATGATTCGAGCACACGCTGCAGGTCCATCTGGCGGGACTCCAGGAAGGCCACGGTGTCGCCGGCGACCAAATGGCGCTCGCTCTCGGGGCTGATCGAGTGAGACTGGAGCACCCGCGCCCAGGTGTCCTCGGGCACGTCGAACGGGCGTTGCATGAAGGCCCCCGATACCTCAGTCGTGGACTCGGTGAGCGCCGGCACCAAGGCTCGGTTCGACGCCCAGAGGCGGTAGGCCTCAGGAATGAATCTCCGGGCAATGAAGACGGCCACCGCGTCCGCGGCGGTCCCCCGATCCATCAGCGCCTCGGTGAGCTGTGGCAGCTCGAAACGGGCGCCGGTATCCGGGCTGCGGGGGCCGAGCTCCCACCAAGAACACAAAATGATCTTCGCGATAGCCTCGTTGGTTCGGAATCGGCGCAGGTTGGGTAACGTCATCTGGTGCTCGTTGTCGAGCACACTGAGGAGGTCCGCTACCGACCCGCTGAGGTCGCCGGGTCTGACCTTGGTGCACAGGATTCGCATGGCACCGGTAGTGCTGCCTTTGAAGATTCCCGGGCCGAGCACGGCCGCGCGCCAATACCAACGACCCAACAACCGAAGATTCGCCGGATCAGGCTCGGGATGGTGGGCGAAGACCCTCGTCAGGACGACGAGGAGGTAGCGATAGGTCAGCAGAGCGACATGGGGAACTCCGATCGACCGCAGAAAGCGCACAGCCCGCACCAGCGCCTCCTCTCCGGCCACGAATGCGAAGTCGCGATCCTCGTTGCGGAATTCGAGGTCACCACGGCGGTTGTTATCGTCGAATTCGAGGCGGATCTCCCGTTCCACATCTGGTCCGCGACGGGCGAGGATGGCACGGAGCACCGTGTCGGGATCGACCCGGCCGAAACCGGTCTGGTCCTCCACGTGATCGGCGATCTGGCCAATGCCCAGGGTGTGCTCGGCGTCGGACTCATCGCCGGCATTGAGTGCGGAGAAGATCTCCGCCCGGCTCAGTCGTTTGCCGTAATTGTTCATCCGATCGAAGATGTCCCGCAGCACGAGTGTGTCGTCCTGCACCACCTGGTAAGCCGGAATCGAGAACTGGCGCAAGTGCTTGGTGAGCTCGAACGCCCTGTTCCGATAATCGGCGACCTCGGGGTGGGTGGCGAACCAGTCCAGGACCTTCGTGAGGTCGAAGACGATCGGCAGCGGGATCACGTACGGGTCATCAGTTACTGCACGATTGACGATGCGGTCATCCCGGACGTCGTAACCAAGGTTGAACCGAGGGTCTTGCGCCCCGTCCGGGTGCAGCGCGTTGGCAAGACTCCAGACGCGTTGCTGGCCATCGACCACCCATAAGGCCTGATCGATCTGTGGGGCGTCGATCCGAAGTGCACCGAGGGTAAGCCGCTGCGCAGGTGCCGGTCGCCGCCAGAACAGCAGGCTGCCGACCGGGTATCGCTTGACGATGCTGTCGAAGAGCCGGATGACGTCTTGGCGCGTCCACCGAAAGTCTCGCTGGAAGTGCGGGACCCGAATCTGACCACTCCAGACCAGCTCGACCAGATCATCGAGATCAAGCGTGGTGGCGCCCGGCCGGGTCTCCAATCCGCGGCTCATCCCGCCTCCCTGAACACGGCGTCAAGCCGGCCGCAGGCTGGGCTCGACGGTGTGGATCGTCACCGATCCCAGCAGCCGCTCCAAGGCCGCCTCGACGTCTTCCTTCCAGGTCAGCGCGGTGCGCAGCTCCAGGCGCAACCGCGGCCAGCGTGGGTGCGCGTGCACCGTCTTGAACCCGACCTGCTGCAGGAACTCCGCCGGGACCACGCAGCTGGACTCCTGGTCGGGCTGGGCGTCACCGAAGGCCTCGATGGCCTTCACCCCGCGCCGGATGAGGTCCTTGGCGACCGCCTGCACCAGCATCCGGCCCAGCCCGCCGTCACCGAACTCCGGCAGCACCTTCAGCGCGGTGAGCAACACGGCATCGGCGCTGACCGGCGAGGTGGGAAACGCCGACGCTCTCGGCACCACGGCGGGCGGGGCGTACAGCACGTAGCCGGCCGGCACGTCCCCGGACATCACGATCCGCCCGCAGGATCCCCACTCCAGCAACACGTTGGAGACCCAGGACTCCTTCTCCAGCTCGGTCTGGCCGAACTCCTCGGCCTGCTCCCAGATATGCGGGGCGAGCTCCCAGAACACGCAACGCCGGCACTTCTTCGGCAGCAGGTCGAGGTTGTCCAGGGTGACACCGACCACTCGACGTGACACCGGGCCTCCCTGAACTCCGCAATCTCTACGCTGAGCGGTCGGGCTCCCCACACCGCAGGCACAGCGCCTCGCGCAGCATATGCCGACGGCCGGCGGGAGTGAAGTCGGCGGGGCACCCCGCCGCTGACCTCTACACTGCCAGGGGACCTCCAACCGCAGTAAAGGCGCCACTGTGACTCTGAGACCAACCCCCGGGACTCTGAGACCGACCCCCGGCCGGCAGTCCACCCACCGTGACCTCGATCCACACCTGGGCCGTTACGCGCAGCGCACCGCGGGTATGACCGCCTCTGAGATCCGGGCGCTGTTCGCGGTGGCCAGCCGACCTGAGGTCGTCTCGCTGGCCGGTGGCATGCCCTACCTGCCCGCGCTGCCGCTGGAGGCGCTGGCCGGCGAGCTCGCCCAGTTGGTCATGACCGACGGAATGACGGCGCTGCAGTACGGCTCGGCGCAGGGCACCCCGGAGCTTCGCGAGCGGATCTGCGAGGTGATGACGCTGGAAGGGATCCGGGCGCACCCCGACGACGTCACGGTGACCGTCGGTTCGCAGATGGCCCTGGACATGGTCACCCGGATCTTCTGCGACCCGGGGGACGTGGTGCTCGCCGAGGCTCCGTCCTATGTCGGGGCGCTGGGCACCTTCGCCTCCTATCAGGCGCGGGTCGTGCAGGTGCCCATGGATGACGAGGGGGTGGTGCCCGAGGAGTTGGACGCCGCGCTGTGCGCGCTGCGCGCTCAGGGTCGCGCCGCCAAATTCTTCTACACCATCCCGAATTTCCACAATCCGGCCGGCGTCACGCTGGCCGCGGCGCGCCGCGCCGAGGTGCTGCGGTTGTGCGCCGAACACCGGGTACTGATCGTCGAGGACAACCCGTACGGCTTGCTGGGCTTCGACGGCCAGATCTCACCGGCGATGCGGGCCACCGACCCGGACAACGTGGTGTATCTGGGCACGTTCTCCAAGACCTTCGCGCCCGGGCTGCGGGTCGGCTGGGCGCTGGCCCCGCACGCGGTACGGGAGAAGCTGGTGTTGGCCGCGGAGTCGGCGACGCTGTGCCCCCCGACGTTCACCCAGTTCGTGGTGTCCCGCTATCTCGCTGCGCATGACTGGAAAGGTCAGATCAAGAGCTATCGAGAGGCCTACCGAGAACGCCGCGACGCCATGCTGGCGGCGCTGGCGCAGTACCTGCCCGCGGGGTGCCGGTGGACCCATCCCGCGGGCGGATTCTACGTCTGGCTCACCGTGCCCGAAGGCTTGGACACCAAGGCGATGCTGCCCCGGGCGGTGACCGGGCGGGTCGCCTACGTTCCCGGCACCGCCTTCTACGCCGACGGCGACCATTCCCCCGGGGGCAGGCTGATGCGGCTGTCGTTCTGCTACCCGACGCCGGAGCGGATCACCGAAGGGGTGCGCCGGCTGGCCGGCGTGCTGGATCGTGAGCTCGAATTGCAGCGCACGTTCGGTAACGTCACGCCACGCATGATGTCCGGTTCGCAGTCCCCCTCCCCGGACACCGCGTGACGCTGAGGAGCCATCGGTGACCGATCGCACCGTCGCTGTACTGGCCGGTGGGCTGTCGCATGAGCGGGACGTGTCGCTGCGCTCCGGGCGCCGGCTGTCCACCGCGCTGCGCGACGCCGGGCTGCACGTCGAGGAATGGGACGTCGATGCCACGCTGGTCAGCCGGCTCACCACCGGCCGGCCGGACGCCGTCGTGGTGGCGCTGCACGGCGGGGCGGGGGAGAACGGCGCCGTGCAGTCGGTGTTGGAGATGCTGCGGGTGCCCTATGTGGGTGCCGACCCGAGGGCCTGCCGCCGGGCGTGGGACAAGCCGACCGCCAAGGACGAGCTGGCCCGCGCCGGGCTGAGCACGCCAGACTGGGTCACGCTGCCGCATGCCGCCTTCCGCGACCTCGGGGCACCCGATGTACTCGACGCGCTGGTCGCCTGGCTTGGTCTGCCGTTGATCCTCAAACCGCCCCAGGGCGGCTCGGCGCTGGGACTGCACGTGGTGCGCGAGATCTCCGAGCTACCGGGTGCGATCGTGGGGTGCCTGGCCTACGGAGACTCGATCCTCGCCGAGCGACTCGTCGAGGGCGTCGAGGTCGCGGTCACCGTGCTGGACGAGCGCGACGGGCCCCGCGCGCTGCCCGCGGTGGAGATCAACGCCACGTCCGGCCTGTACGACTACGCCGCTCGCTACACCGCTGGGCTCGCCACCTTCCACGCCCCGGCCCGGCTCGACGCCGCAGCGGCCGCCGCGGCAGCCGATCTCGCGCTGAGCGCACACCGGTTACTCGGGCTGCGCGACGTGTCCCGGACCGACGCGGTGCTCACCCCCGACGGAGTCGCGCACTTCCTGGAGGTCAACGTCGCCCCCGGGCTCACCGAGACGTCGCTACTCCCGATGGCCATCGAAGCCGACGGCGCACAACTGGGCGAGGTCTTCGCCGAACTGATCGAACAGGCCGTCGCCCGCGGCTGAACAGACCGTCACGCCCGTGCCGTGACGGTCTGCCGGGCTATCCGGGCGAGGTCGTGCGCGTCGCGGCCGGGCCGGGCCTCCAGCGCGACCGCCAGCGGTTCGAGCTTCCTGCGGACGCGGACCGAGCTGAGCCTACTCACGGCGGTGATCGCGCCGTGAGCCAACGGGAGACCACCGGGCTCCCCGGCCCGGACATGCACCGTGGCCAGCACGATGATGGAACTGGCATGGCCGACCGGGCTGACGCCCTCCCAACGACGCACCGACGCCACCGCGAGCGACTCCGCGACGTCCAGCCGCCCCCGGCGCAGCGCCAGCAGCGCGGCGGGACGGTCCAGATCACCGAAGAAGTCGGCAGGGGTCGCCGACCACAGCTCCCGCGCCTGCGCCATCTGCACCTCGGCGCCGTCCAAGTCCTCCATAGCAGCCAGGGCGTTCGCGATCTCCTCCCGCGCACCCGCCTGCACGGCAGCCCTCCCGACGGACCCCACGACCACTGCGCGCTGCTCGTCCAAGGGGATGTGCCGTGCCTTGAGCGACCCGAGCTGCAGCATCTTCAACCCGTCATTAGGACGGCCGAACTCCCTGATGGCCAACCCGACGTGAATCATGGCGGTGGCCTGCAGGTAGGTATCCTTGGCTTCGGCGGCCAGCACCAGAGCGGCCGTGAAGTGACGCACCATCCGGTCATAGCGCCAGGCGTCGAACGCGGCCCACCCGGCTTCGATGTGCAGCTCGGCCACCGCCACCTTCAGCGCCCGCTCGACCGGCTCAGCACCCGGCACACTCAGCAGCCTGTTGGCCCACCCGGTGGCGGCACTGAGCACCTCCGGGTCGGTGATGGCGGGGTTGCCCGCCGCGCCGAGCCGCCGGGTGATGTTGCGCACCCGCGCCACGTGGATCCCGTCGATCCGGGATGGCAGCGGCACCGGCGCCGGGTCGGGCAACACCGGCAGCCCACCCAGCCTGGGCACCTGGCCAGCGACCACGTTCAGTCCGGCGGCCAACAGCACCCGACGGCGCATCTCCTCAGCCACCTCCTCCGGGACATCAGCGCCCCCGCCAGCGTAGGCGCCCGCACCACCCGCCAACCGCATGTACCCCCGGGGCACCTCCAGCCCGTCACACACCCGCTCCAGCACGTTCACATCCCGCACCTGGCGCCCCCGCACGATCTCCGACACCTCCGACTGAGACTGCCCCGTACGCGCACCGATCTCCCGCTGACTCACCCCCACCCGCCGCAACAACCGGAACACCCCCGCCACATCACGAGCATCCAACACCGCCCGAGCCTCGGGCCACTCGTACCACGTGGATGTGCCTCCCGCATCCACCACAATCACCGCTTCTCTGTGAGCTGTTGGTAGGTCTGCTCAATGCCCGCCGCGATGCTGGTACCTGGGCTCCAGTGGAGTTCGACCGCCGCCTTGGTGGAGTCGAGTGCGCTGTGCCGAGTCTCGCCTGCCCGTGCCGGTGCGAACGTCGGCTCAACAACTGTTCCCGCAGCGGTGTTGATGATGTCAAGGAGATCGCTTACGGCGGTGGGCTTGCCAGTGCCGATGTTGAACACCGACTCGTCGCCGACGTAGTCAGCCGCTGCAAGGAAAGCGTCCGCAACATCAGCCACGTAAATGTAGTCACGGGTCTGCTTACCATCCCCATAGATCGTCGGGGCTTCGCCGCGGGCAATGTGGCCGCAGAAGATGGCGACGACACCCGCCTCGCCGTGTGGGTCTTGGCGAGGGCCGTAGACGTTACCCAGTCGAAGAGCGACATGGCGTCCTGCGTGAAGTCGATTGAACAACATGAGGTACTGCTCAGCGCAGTATTTCGAGATCCCGTACGGAGCCAGGGTTGCGGGCAGGCAGGTTTCCGGCGTAGGCAGTGGAGCACCGTCGCCGTACATGGCGCCGCCGGTGCTGGCCAGGATCAGTCGAGCGCCGGTGGCGGTGGCGGCGTTGAGGAGGTTCATCGTGCCCAAGATGTTGGTGGTGGCATCGGCTACGGGATTGGTCACCGAATAGCGAACGCTGATCTGTGCGGCAAGATGGTAGATCACCTCAGGCTGGTAGGCGGTCACGACGTCGGTGACCTCGCGGGCGTTGACGATGTCAACGACGTGCAGCGCCACATCGTCGGGAATGTGGTCGCGGTGGCCGGTGGACAAGTCGTCCATCACGGCGACGTGGTGACCGTCGGTGATGAGCCGGTCCACGAGATGTGAGCCGATGAACCCGGCGCCGCCGGTCACAAGTGTGCGCATGGCTGCGCACCCTATCTGTTCGCTGCTTTGGCGTTCGCGGCGCAGCGGAAGCCGAGATCGAAGCTGCTGTAGCTGCCGATACAGGCGATTCGTTCACTTGTGCGCACCTGGAAGCGGAAGTGCTTCCAGGACCCTCCTCGGACGGTGAGGAACCCCAGCTTCATCGCCGCGAGGTACCCGGGGTCACAGGAGTGGGCAGCGGCGTAGGGGCGGTAGGGGGATGCTGTCCACTCAGCGACGTTGCCAGCCATGTCGCTGAGACCGAAGGGTGAGTCACCGGCGGGTGAGAACGTGCCTACCGGAGTGGTGGCAGGACGCGTCCCGTGCTGGCGATAGTGCTGGAACCACCAGGTTCGCCAGTCGTGGGAGTCCCGGACAGCTTGGCCAGCCCAGTGTTCGGCGGTGTTGGCCCGGTCAACCGCCCAGGCGTTGCCCCAGGGCCAGTTCATCCATCGGGGACCGTGGGCAGCGTATTCCCACTCAGCCTCGGTGGGAAGCCGCTTGCCTGCCCAGTGGGCGTAGCGTGTCGCGTCATCGTGGTCTACATGCACTACAGGTTGATCAGTTCGCTGCGTGATCGAGTCGCTGAAGCCCCCTGGTCGCCGCCAGCACGCTCCGGGTTCCTTCTGCCAATAGCGTAGACCGTAGACAAGCCCGTAACCGCGTTGCTCCGCGGTGGTGACGTAGTTGGTCGCTGCGGCGAACTCGGCGTTGGTGACAGGGTGTCTGTCGATCAAGAATGTGTGAATTGTCTGATCATGCTGGGGTGTCTCGTCCTCGAACCACACTCGGTCGAAGTGCTGTAGTCGGGCCAACAGGTCGAGGTGGTGCTCGGGTGAGCCGATGGAAACTAGACCATCGGGAATGCGGATCATGTTGCGCATCGGTCAGCCTCCCATCAGCACAGGTATCACTCGCAGCTCACTATTCTGATCAACGATGGGAGTGTCCAAGCCCTGGCAGGTGCGGATGTCCTCGTCGCCGAGGCATACGACAATCCAGGGAGCGAGTTCTTCGTCTGCCATGAAGACCCGCTCGCGGAGCACCGGATGTGCCTTGATCAGCCAGGTGAGGGCTTGCCCAACGGTGGAAGCCTCAGCTCGTCGTTGCTGAGCATCCGCAGCATGCCGTCAACGGCATCATCGATATAGAGCAGCGACCGGGTTTGGGTGCCACCGTTGTGCAGACTCAAGGTTTCTCCGCGCAGTGCGGCCGCGCAGAAGGACGCTACGACACGACCGTCTGCTGGCCACATGTTCGGCCCGTATATGTTGAAGGGGCGCACAATGCCGACGTTGAGGCCCTTCTCGCGGTGGTAGGTGATGGCAGCGGCCTCGGCAAAGATATTGTCGCGGGTGCCGGTGCAGAGATTGCCCACTACCACGACGTCATGGCCCTGCCTAAGCAGTGCGCGGCACAGGTGTGATCCGAGAAAACCGGCGCCACCAGTGATCACGATCCGGCCGTTGTCGATCAACATCATGTTCCTTTCTGGCAATCAGTAATCGGCAAAGATCACGTTGTAGCACACATGTTCGACAGTGACCTGAGAGAACTGCGTCCAAGCCTGACCAGTCCCCCTACCCAACGGTGGACACCGTCGGGAGAACACCGACGGCGTCGAGCACGGTGACCGGGTGTCTGGCGCCGCATCACGGCCTCATGGCGGCGGCGCCATAGATCTCGAGTCCCCACGATCGCTCCCTTCAGCTATGAGCAAACTGAATTATAGTGCTTTTCGTGTACAGCAGTAAGGATACGCGGGGGTGTTGATCACTGGGTGTACCGCCTTGCCGGTATAGTGAACCGATGCGAGTGTTGCCCGGTGAGCTAACAGTCCCACTGAGGAGGGGTGGCCGATCGTGTGACCAGCTCAAATGAGTGGGGGGGCATCTCGATCCCCTGCCTGAGGCCTCGCTCGCCGGGCGAGCCAGATGCCTTGGCCGAGGAGACCACGCAACGGTGCCATACCGGCAGGCAACGCTTCCGCGAGGTTGCCACGATGACGCCGCCGCCGGGCGTGGCTGCGGCCCTCAGCGCCCCGGTGAGAGAGATGGTCGTGGTCCGCCGCAGGATCATGCTGCTTGATGAGCACCCGGTCGAGCTGACCGGCTCCAACTACCCGGCGCACATGGCTCACGGCACCCTGCTGACCGAGCCGAAGACTATACCGGCTGGGGCGATCACACTCCTGGCCGTATGATGCAACCCAGCATAGGTGGCTGTCATGGCTAACAAGCGCGATGACCGGCCCCGGCACCAACAAATCGCCGCTGATCTACGAGCGCAGATCATGTCCGGTGAAATGGCACCGGGAGTACAGCTCCCCTCGACCCAACACCTGGTGCAGCGGTACGCAGCGGCGAACGCCACGATCCAGCGAGCTCTCGCTGCCCTCAAAGACGAGGACTTCATCTACAGCCGGGCTGGCAAGGGCGTCTACGTTCGTGACAAGCAACCCTTCGTGGTGCAGGTGGCCGCCTATTTCGCCCCAGCACCGAGGGGGTATGCATACCGGCTACTCGACGTGGCCGAGGTTCGGCCGGCCATCGAAATCGCGGGAGCACTCCACCTTGCCGATATCGGTACGGTCATTCTACGCAAACGGCTGCTCCTGCATGACGGTGACCCAGTGGAGTTGTCCTGGTCGTACTATCCAACCGAGATCGCCGCTCGCAGCCCGCTAGCCGCACGCACCAAAATCTCCGGTGGCGCACCACGAGCGCTCGCCACGCTCGGCTACCCTCAACGAGACTTCATCGACCGCCTGTCCGCGCGAGCGCCCACCACCGAAGAACTCGAAGCTCTGGAACTGCCCGAAGACGTGCCCGTCATCCGCCAGTTCCGCATCATTTACTCCGACGAGCGCCGACCAGTCGAAGCGTCGATCCTCGTCAAAGGTGCGCACCTCTATGAGCTGCTGTACCACCAGACAATCCCTGATCCCGTCGATTGATTTCGCTCGGTTCCGGTAACTTGCGACGAGATCTTCCGAGATCATCATGAACACCTTCCGCGACGAGTTCCCTTGTAGCAACAACCGATGCATCCCAGCCACATCACGAGCGCCCACGGCCCGCACCTGTGGCCACACATACCACGGGGAGGTGCCCCTCACTCATCACAATCGTCGCCTCCCTCAATGATCTGACGGGGCCACACAAGCGTGCGACCCCGTCAGAGTGAGTAGCTGGCGCGCCACATCGCGTCGTCACCACCCTCCCGCAGAGAGGCTCACAGGAACAGACGACGCGCCGACCAGCCGAAGGGGCGAACTCGTGGCGTTCACGTTCCTGGCTCAGATCCCGAACACCCCGGAGAACAACTCGCCGACCGTCTGGCGCGACGAGAACGGCGACCTGATCGTGCAAGGCTACAAGGCCACCGAGGAGGACTACAGGGAGGCGGAGCGCGCCGGATCCACCCCGGGTCACCACCACGACGCCGGAAGCATCCCCGACAACGAGGCGATCGTGCGCGTCCCGGCGTCGCTCATCCCCGCGCTGAAGGCGGCGCTGGCGTGACCACACCGTTCCACAAGAACCTGGTGAACAGGCGTTCGCGGACTACGCGGCGCTCGCCGGGTACGGATCAGGTGTCAGGAAGCTGATCGCCTCGGCCATGGACACCCTGGGCTGAAACTCGCGTAGAAGCTTCTGGAAAAACGTGGAGCCGCTTGTCCCGCCAGGATCACAGTGGGGCTGCGAGGCTGACGGCCATGCGAGAGAAGATCTGGACGTTCCTCGGACGCCACGCGGGCGGTGTGCAGTGGCGCATCCTGTGGTTTGCCCACACCAAGTACATCGTCGGCGTCTCCGGGCTCGTGCGGAACAGTCTGGTCACCGGCTTCACGCTGCGCGCCGAGGTCGCCTATCTCGCCGAATTCGTCGGCGGTTCCTACCGGCCCGATCCCAAGGAGGTCCTGGACGCCGGCTTCTTCGACATCGACGAGCTGCCGGACGGCCTGCTGCCACAGCACCGAGATCTGATCGAGCGCCATCGCTCCTGGTTCAAGGGGGACGACGTTGACCGTGCTCACGCCCAACGAAAAGCTCACGGACACACCGCACCAGAAACGGGAGATCTATGAGCGGCTGACCCGCTTCCGCCGGCAACCCGACCACACGCTCACACTGTCTTAAGACACATCCGACTCTGGCCTTCCAGACTCTCGACCAAGTGCTCCCCGGCTTCGGCGACCGCGAAGTGTTCGCCCTCGGCGTACGGCTGGCGCGAGAGCGATTCGCCGAACTGGGGCTGTCTGAATCGCTTCCGCACGAGCGCGCGTTCGTCGGCGTCGCCTCAACGCGGCCAGCCTGGGGCGGCTTCCACTACCCCAACCCGGCTCCGGAGGGACTGCCGCCGGGCTACCGCTACGTCCAAGCCGCAGCGGTCATCACCCGCTACGGCGACATGCCCAGCACTCCCGGCGTCGCCGGACTCGACCTGATCCGCAACTACACGCACGACTGCTTCCATTGGGGGACCTTCCGGTCCTACCGGCTCGGGACCACCGGGATTCACCGCAACCAGCACGGCATCAACTTCCGCCGGGAGGACGGCAGCAGCTACTCCGCACGCGACCCGCAATACTCGGCCTCGACCCGTAACCTCGGCGTCATCGTGGAAAGCGCGTTCGATCGGGAAGCAACGGCCGTGGTCCGCGACGTGGCCGCCACCGCTGGCATCCCGTGCCCGACAGCCAGTATGGACCGGTACGCCTGGCACGACAGCACCGGACGCGGGCTGAGTGCCCCCGACAGCGGCGATCCCTGGCTGACCGCCATGAACGGCTACGCCGCATCGGTGACGGCCCCCTACGCCGCGTTCCTTGCCGAGATCGGCGGTCCCGACTCCGACGAGCTCCACGAGCTGATCATTCGCGCGACCCTCGACGGGAACCTCTCCCCGCTCCAGAGCTGGCTGGAGGACCGCTATGGCCCCGGCGAGTTCACGGCGCTCTTCCGCAGCAGTGCGTACAGCGGCGTAAGGGTGATGGGGACCGCGACACCACGCCAGGGTCATGTGGTTGGTGGTACTGCCATCACCGATACGTCTTTTCAGCAAGTCAGTAACCTAGAGCCCTGTTGAGGGCTCGCCGTGGCTCGCGAAGATTCCGTGAATCTTCGCGTCAGCGGTGTTCAAGTAGGACAACATCAGGTCCACCCGTTCCGCCAGCCCGACCCGGCCCGAGTCCGCGCCGTGCTGCGCCGAGCCGCCGCAGGACTGAACACGCCGTGGGGCTCGCTCGTCTCGCTCCTCGCCGTTGAGGTATGGCTCCGCACGATCGAAACAACGTCACCCGTCGAGTGGAGCCACGACCCCAGAGAGCCGATGTCTTCGTGACCTTCTCTCCCGAGGGACTGGTGCCCGCGTCCCACCTGCGGACGGTCCGCACCACTCGCTCGGTCGTCCTCGTCAACTACCTCGACGGCACGGTCACCCTCCTGACCGGCGGCGCGGAACTCGCCTGGCTGAGCTGCCTCGATGGCTCTGCCCACCTGAGCGACGACACCCGCATCCCGGACTGGATTCGCAAGAGATGGCTGATCCCCGGCCGCCCCGACGCCACGACCTCCCAGACAGTGTGGGCGGGCGACCCAACCACGTCGTGGGGCACTCAGGAAGTACTCGCCTACCTTCCCGTGCCCGCGCCAAGCCCGTGGCGCTGGCGACTCACCGCGCTCCCCGCCCTGGCGATGGTGCTCGCGGTCCAGCATCTCGGACACCGATCACGACGCTTCCACCGCCTCCTACGGCTCTGCCGGCTCGGAACCCGGCTACCACCCGCATCATCCCAGCAGGCTCATGACGTGATCCGCGCCGTGCAATGGGCCGCGCGTCTCATCCCCGCGCGCTCTACACCACGATCACAGAAATCCCTGACCACCGAACGAGGGATATCCGCCCATGACCGGCCCACACATCCTGCTCTCCGGCGACACCCTCGCGCTCGGCCTACCCCACGCCGACATGCTCCCCGAATACCACCGCTGGGAGAACGACCCCGGCGTGATCCTCGGCTACGGCACCCAGCTACCGCAGTCCTGGGAAACCCGCGCCGCCGGTTACGAAGGCCAAGCACGCGGCTCAGACCGCTACGCCCAATTCGAGGTCATCCGGATCAAGGACGAACACCCCATCGGCATGACGATCTTACAAGTCGACCACCAGGTCCGCACCGCCGAGTACATCATCCTGCTCGCCCCCGAGGCACACGGCCACGCCACCGAAGCCACCCGCCTCACCCTCGACTGGGCCTTCCATCTCGCCGCCCTGCGCATGGTCTGGCTCAAGGTCCTCGCTCCCAACACCGCCGGCCGCCGCGCCTACCAGAACGCCGGCTTCCGCCACGCCGGCCAACTCCGCCAGTCCGGCTACTGGCTCGGCCAACCCTGCGACGAGATCCTCATGGACGCCACCCCCACCGACTTCACCGGCCCGTCAGCAGTCCTGGCACTGACCACACGCCCCCCAGCGCACACCCCCGACCCGGACGCGGGACAAAGACAGAAATAGGCACGACCATCCGACTGGGCGAGCTGATCGAACGGGCCGCAGCCCGCAGAGCAACGGGCTGGTCACGCCCGTGCCGTGACGGACTGCCGAGCCATCCGGGCGAGGTCCCGCGCGTCGCGGCCCGGCCGGGCCTCCAGCGAGACCGCCAGCGGTTCGAGCTTCCTGCGGACGCGCACCGAGCTGAGCTTGCTCACGGCGCTGATCGCGCCATGAGCCAACGGGAGACCACCAGGCTCACCAGCCCGGACGTGAACGGTGGCCAGCACGATGCCTGACCGGGCGTGGCGGACCGGGCTGATCTGTTCCCACCGGCGTACCGAGGCCGCCGCGAGCGGTTCCGCGACGTCCAGCCGCTCCTGACGCAGCGCCAGGAGCGCGGCAGCAGTGTCCAGGTCGCCGTAGGGGTCGGCGCGGGTGGGCAACCACAGCTCCTGCGCTGTCGCCATCTTCCTTGCAGCACCGTCCAGGTCCCCGAGATCGGCCAGGGCACTCGCGGCGTTCGCCTGCACCTGCGCCTCCACGCCAGCCCTTCCGGGTTCCCCAACAACCACCGCACGCTGCTCGTCCCGGGGAATGCCCCGCGCCGTGAACAGCGCGAGCTGCAGCATCTTCAGCCCGTCGTTGGGGCGGCCGTGTTCGCTGATGGCCAGTCCGGCGTAGTTCAGGGCGGTGGCCTGCAGGTAGGTGTCCCCGGCCTCGGCGGCCAGCACCAGTGCCGCCGTGAAGTGGTGCAGCGCCCGATCAGAGCGCCCGGCGTCGAACCCGGCCCACCCAGCCTCAATGTGCAGCTCGGCCACCGCCACCAGCAGCGCGCGCTTGACCGGCTCGACACCCGGCACGCCCAGCAGCCGGGCGGCCCATCCGACGGCGGCGCTGATCACCTCCGGGTGGGCGCATGCGGGGTTACCCGCCTCGCCGAGCCGCCGGGTCAGGTTGCGCACCTGCGCCACGTGGATCCCGTCGACCCGGGACGGCAGCGGCACCGGCGCCGGGCCGGGCAGCACCGGCAGCCCACTCAGGCTGGACACCGACTGACCCACGACGGTGATCCCGGCGGCCAACAAGACCCGACGGCGCATCTCCTCAGCCACCTCCTCCGGGACATCAGCGCCCCCGCCAGCGTAAGCGCCCACACCACACTCAGCGCAGCCCGCCAGCCGCATGTACCCCCGAGGCACCTCCAGCCCGTCACACACCCGCTCCAGCACGGTCACGTTGAGCACCTGGCGACCCCGCAGGATCTCCGACACCTCCGACTGAGACTGCCCCGTACGCGCGCCGATCTCCCGCTGACTCAGCCCCACCCGCCGCAACAACCGGAACACCCCAGCCACATCACGAGCATCCAACACAGCCCGCGCCTGCGGCCACTCGTACCACGGGTCCGCAACTGCCTCACGCACCACAATCACTCCCTCAATGTGTGCCAGCCTGCACACTAGCGCGCGCCCCCGTCACAGTGATCACCCAGCGGTGACCTGCTTGGTCATCGCATCAGACGAGGACACCGCCGAAACGATGCCAGGCACGAGCGGTGTCCAGGCAGAATCGGGCCTGGCGTTCGGGAGTCGGCAGGCCGCGCAGATCGATCTTCCGGGCGTAGCCAAGAGCGGTGCCAGCATCGCCGAGCGCGGTGTGCACCCCGATCCGATAGATCGCCACGTTGGTGGCGCTGAACGGATTCCGCGGCACTCGGGCACCGCCCAGCCGGGTGGCGGCTGCCTCAGCTTCGGTGATCAGCTCCACCCGAATACTCAGCCGACCAGCATCAGGGGTTTGTCGCTGAGCCGGCCTCTAAGGAGGTCATCGAACAGCTCGGGCAGGTTGGCTGGCAGGAGCTTGTCCTGGCAGCACCGGAGTTCGGCGGCGGGCCACCAGCGGCGTTCGATCAGCCCGGCTTTCTCGTTCTCGGTGGGCTTGAGCGGAACCTGGGCGCCGGTGCTAGGAGTGCGTCCGAGGAACACGTGCTCGATCCGATGGTGGGCGCGGCCCCGGTAGAGGAATCGTGACTCGCGCACCCACAGTGTGCGGCCCAGTTCCTGGAGCAGGATCCCAGATTCTTCGGCGAGTTCGCGGCGGGCGGCGTCAGCCAGGTCTTCTCCCTCGTCCAGGCCGCCGCCGGGCAGCTCCCACCAGTGGTGGCCGGGGTCCTCAGGGTCCCTGGCGTGGATGAGCAGAACCCGATTCAGGGGGTCGAGCAGCAAGACCCGAGCGCCGAGGCGCGGGGTCACGCTGGTGCTGGACATGCGGGTAGGTCCTTCGTGCTGGTCGGAGGTGGCGGCCAGCACGAACGCCGGGGTCAGAACAGGGTTGGTTCCAGCCCGGGCTCGCTGGTTGCCGCCGTGGCGGGGTCAGAGGTTAGCAGCGGTGTCGTCGCTGTCGTGGCCAGGCGCACGGCGAGTCCGGAGTGATCGGTCAGCCTCGATCCGTCCGCGAGGACGTCCCTGGTCTGGTGGACGTAGTCACAGCCGTGGAGCAGAGGCAGGAGCTGGGCGCAGCAGTGGGCGTGGTCGTAGCGGTAGCCGAGATCGGGCCGTCGCGCCCAGCTGTGTTCGACGCGACGAGGGTGTAGGTGCCGGAATGCGTCGATGAGGCCGTGTCGATCAGTGAGGGCGCGGTAGAAGTCGTACTCGAACGGGGCGAACTGGTGGCGGTGTTCGGGCTGGTGATCGGGTTCCAGGACGTTCAGGTCACCCAGCAGCAGCACCGGGACGATGGATTTCGTCGCATCCAGCGCGGTGTGGAAGCCCTCGATCCAGCGCTTCTTGCGCTCGGTCTTCTCCAGCGTGGCATCCCGCGAGGGGACGTAGGCACCGAGCACCCGCAACGGCCCCTCCGAGGTGCCGACGATGACCCCCGCCGCGCGGGCCGGTAAGTAGCCGAGTACTCCGGTGATCGGATCGGGGGTGGTGGCGACCTTGCTAATGATCATGACGCCGAGGTCCCCGGGGTCGTGCTTGGGGAAGGTCACCGAGTAGTTCGCCGCGGTGCACGCCTCGGCTAGCAGGTGGCTGCCGGGGGTGGCTTTGGTCTCGGTAAGCACGAAGATGTCTTCGGGGCGGGCGGCGAGCCACTCGAGTTGCCGGCGCGCCCGGTCAACGGAGGGCGCGCCGACGTTGACGGTGATCAGACTCAGGGACATACCAGGCTCTTTTCGCGAAGGGCACGGTAGATGAGGGACACGATCCTGGCAGCAATCAAGTCGGGACCCTCGGTGGTGCAGTCGAGGGTCTCCACCGGCCATCCCTTGTCCTGGAGATCGGCCACGGCGCGGGCGTAGAGCACGGATTCCCGAGCACTGTTGTCCGCGGCCCGCTCGAAGCGGCTGTGCCCGCCACGGGCCCGGAGCCGGGTATCGATCACCGTGGGATCGCCGGTGAGGATCAGGGACAGGTCAGGCCGGTATACGCCGTGGTTGAGCTGCCACACGATCTGGCTGGATACGCCGTCAAGCCCTTGTAGCACAAGTGAGGAAGCGACGTACCGATCGCAGAGAACGATCCTGCCCTCCCGCAGTACGGGTGTGATCTCCGTGTCGAGTTGGTGATGCCGATCCGCAGCGCACAAGCAGGCCAACGACATGCCACGGTAGGTGTCGGTGCCGTGCCGGGCGAGTTCGCCCAGCTCGGCCCGGGAGGGTTGCCGGGTGCCGTGCACCGGCAGGCCCGCAGCGGTGAGCAGCTCGACCACTCTGGTGACGGCGCTGGACTTGCCGACACCGCCCGGCCCGTCGATGGCGATCAACGTTCCGGGCAGGCGAGGTTGGTCATCGGTGCGGCTGGTCATGCGGGGATCAGCGGCAGCAGCCGGTGTCCTTGGACAGTGACTGGGCACTGCTCGGTGTCGACGTCGCCGATACGCCCGCCAGCGGCGATGACCGCGGCCGGGCAGCCCTTGCCACAGCCGGAGGCCAAGGCGCACGAACCGCAGGTGGCGTTCACGCCCACCTGGTATCGGTCGTGGAAATGGTAGTCGTCCAGGCGTTGTGCCAGGTCCGGATCGGTGAAGATGTTGCCGACGATGAACTCGGTGTCGGTGTGCTGGGAGATCGGAGTCCGGGCAGCGAAGACCAGGTAGGGGCACACGGTCACCTCACCGGGGGTGAACACGTAGATGATCGTGCCGGCCTCACAACCCGACAGCGGCCGGCCGGCAGCATTGGGGAAGCGGATGTGCACGATGTCTAGGTCCGGCCCGTCCAACGGTGCGGTCAGCTCGAAGATTTCCTGCATGTGCAGGGTGGTCTTGGCCAGCCGGCCTTGGGACGTGACCCCTCGGCCCATGCTGCCCAACGGGTTGAGCAGTACGTAGCGTGCTCCGCTGCGCCGGGCGAACTCGCACAGCCGCGCGTATTCCTCGTTCTGGGCCAGAGTGTTCGGAGTGCACAGCAGACCCTGGAGAATGCCGACCGCGCCGAGCTTCTCCACAGTGGCCACCGTGACGTCGAAGCAGGCCCGGTCGCCGCGGAACCTGCCGTGAGAGTCCGCCGCGAAGCCGTCCAGGGAGACGTTGCAGTGCACGCCCAGGCCCGCGAGTTCTCCGACCTGGTCGTCGTTAAGAGTGGTCGCGTTGGTGCAGATCCCGACATCCATCCCGGCGCCCCGGAACGCCCGTACGATGGCCATGAACTCGGGGTGGATCGTCGGTTCGCCTCCGGTGAGGGTGACCCGCCGGACCCGGCAGCCGGCCAGGCGCGGGATCACCGTGTCGATCACCTGGTCCAGCGGCATCCGCTGACCGATCCGGGTTGCGGCCACGAAGCAATGCGCGCACCGCAGATTGCAGTCCTCATTGATCTGCACCAAAGCTTTTCGGTGCGGGGCAGCCACCGTGGTCCGGAAGTAGCAGGACCTGGCCAGACCGTCCCCGGCGACGCTGCGGGCTCCACCCATCGGGAAACCTCCACATCCTTAAGTACTCGCGAGCAGCTCATGTGTGTGGCGCATGCCGGGTGGCGTACCCGGGCGCAAACCCCTCACTGAATGTTCGTGAGAACACTATCGTTGCTATCATTGTTCAAGCGAACATATTTTGGACAACTCGGGTGGCACTACGAGCATCGACAGCCCACCTGTCCGCTCGAACAACTCGCATGTCAGGGTGGGTCAATCAGTGCCAGAACGAGGAGGCGCGGTGCCGAGCGGCGGAGACGACGAGAGCGATGCGGCCGGTCTGTTGGCGACCCTGCTAGGCGCTCCGGCCGAGATGCTCGACGTCACTCTCGACCAGTTACGCACGCTCGCCGTGGTGCACGTAACCGGCACGGCCCAACGGGCCGCACGCGCGCTGGGCCGGGAGCAGTCCAGTGTGCAGAAACAGCTCGACAACCTCAACAAGATCGCCACCCGCCTGCTAGGCGAGAAGCTGGTGGCCAAACAGGGTCGGGGCAAGGAGTTCTTGTTCACCCCCTCCGGAGAGGAGGTCGTGGAACTGGCGGCCCAGACCCTGCTCTCCTGGACCGAGAGCCTGCACCGCAGCAGACGGCGGGTGGGATCCACCGTCACCTTCGGAACCACCGAATTCACCGTCGAGTTCCTCGGCGCGATCTGGCCGAGGTTGCGCGCGGACTTCGAACGCGCAGGCGTACAGCTCAAGATCGAGCACGTCCGCACCCGCGACCTGTGGCGCAAACTCGACGCCAAGCAGGTCGACATGGTCTGCGGCAGCTTCGCCACCGAACACGACCGGCTGCCAGTGCTCGACTACGACTTTCTCGAATGGCACCGGGAACGCGTCGCCCTGCTCACCAACCTCACCCCGCGCGAGCTGCCCGACACCCCGGTCACCGCAGCCACGCTGCCTCACCTGCCACTCCTGGCACCGACCGCCGGGCTGTTAGCGCAGTTTCTCGGCCGCTGGTATGGACCCGACTACCACGGTGTGCTCACCGTCATCGCCGAGATCGACTCCCTCACCTACGGCCTGAACCTACTCACCGCCGAACTGCTCCATGGATGCCTCCTGACCACCGAACGAGTCGCCGACGCCGCCCTCGAAGGACGCCTACCCGGCGCAAACCTTCGCAAGATCGACCTCGCCGACGACTACCAACCGCGCCTGGAGATCGTCACCGGCATCTTCGCCCGCAAAAACGAACGGGAGCGCTACGCCCACAACCACCCACTGAACCTGCTGTGGAACGCATTCACGCAGGCGACCCCCACCAGGCCAGTGCCCACCGTCCTGCCAGGCTGACACCAGCGGCACCGCAGGTACGAGCCCGACGTACGCTCCAGGCCGGCTTCACTACAGATGGCTGGCCGTGCCGTTCTGGGTGCTAACTTAGCGCCGAATGCGACGAGATCATCACGGACGAATCCGGGCGACGATGCGCTCCAGGTCGTCCACTGAGCCGAACTCGACGACGATAAGGAACCGCGCGAGATCGCCCTGTATGAACAGGCGTTCGCGATGAACAGGCGTTCGCGGACTACGCGGCGCTCGCCGGGTACGGGTCAGGTGTCAGGAAGCTGATCTCCTCGGCCGTGGACACCCTAAGCTGAAACTCGCATAGAAGCTTCTGGAAAAACGTGGAGCCGCTTGTCCCGCCAGGATCACAGTGGGGCTGCGAGGCTGACGGCCATGCGAGAGAAGATCTGGACGTTCCTCGGACGCCACGCGGGCGGTGTGCAGTGGCGCATCCTGTGGTTTGCCCACACCAAGTACATCGTCGGCGTCTCCGGGCTCGTGCGGAACAACGCCGGCCGAGTGCTGCTCATCAAGGGCCGCATGTGGAAACCGAGCCGACCGTGGGGCCTGGTCACCGGCTACGCCGAATCCGGCGAGCGCTGGGCGGACACCGTCGTCCGGGAGGCACGCGAGGAGACCGGCTTCGAGGTGAAGGCCGAGCCCAACCCGGTCCGCCTGGTCACCGGCTTCACGCTGCGCGCCGAGGTCGCCTATCTCGCCGAATTCGTCGGCGGTTCCTACCGGCCCGATCCCAAGGAGGTCCTGGACGCCGGCTTCTTCGACATCGACGAGCTGCCGGACGGCCTGCTGCCACAGCACCGAGATCTGATCGAGCGCCATCGCTCCTGGTTCAAGGGGGACGACGTTGACCGTGCTCACGCCCAACGAAAAGCTCACGGACACACCGCACCAGAAACGGGAGATCTATGAGCGGCTGACCCGCTTCCGCCGGCAACCCGACCACACGCTCACACTGTCTTAAGACACATCCGACTCTGGCCTTCCAGACTCTCGACCAAGTGCTCCCCGGCTTCGGCGACCGCGAAGTGTTCGCCCTCGGCGTACGGCTGGCGCGAGAGCGATTCGCCGAACTGGGGCTGTCTGAATCGCTTCCGCACGAGCGCGCGTTCGTCGGCGTCGCCTCAACGCGGCCAGCCTGGGGCGGCTTCCACTACCCCAACCCGGCTCCGGAGGGACTGCCGCCGGGCTACCGCTACGTCCAAGCCGCAGCGGTCATCACCCGCTACGACGACATGCACGGCGACATGCCCAGCACTCCCGGCGTCGCCGGACTCGACCTGATCCGCAACTACACGCACGACTTCACCCCACCAGCAACACGAACGGCCCAGACGATAAACCTTCAGGAAACCCGAGACAGCTTCAGATGCCAGAACCAGCATAGATAGACGGAGAACGCCCAGGTCCTGGGGCTATGGCCGCCACAGAAGACCCAGGGAACTCTGGGCATATTTCATACACCGACCGGGGCCCAGCTCTTCCTCCAGGTTCGCACCCAGGTACTGAACAACGACCTGGCCATTCACTTCCAGCGGTGGTATCCGGACTTCACCCACCACGGTGGCCAGGTCGAGCTCGCCGCATAGCCGACCCCTCTCGGGCAGATGATCTCCCCCAGATCCGAACGGTCTCGAAGCGGACGCGCTGGACGATCAGCTGGTGGCGGCATAGCTCCCACGGAATGTTTCGCTCCCCGACCCCGTCGGCACTGATCAGGGACCACTCACAGTCCTCGCTCACGGTTTGCCTCGCTCTCCTTTCCATCCGAGCAAGGTGTGGTGGGAGGTGGCTATGGCCTGTCAAAAACGTCGGATTATCCCACATCACACGGAACGACGCTCAACAGCTCAGCCCCGTCTCAGACCATGTCGATCGGTAAGTGGGGATCGAGGACACGCAGTCTTCTGGGGTCGGCGCTGAGCACAGTCCAGCCCCGTTCTCGGGCGATAGTGACGACCCACGCGGCGGTCACATCTGCCAGCGGCTGGTGCTCGTGGATCGCTTCGATCGCTGCTTTACGGGTGGCGTCCATGCGCGCGAGCAGGACTTGCGGGTGACGCTTCAACCGCCAGAGCACACCGTCGGCTTCCGGACGCAGCTTGGCGATTTCTTCTACCGCGAGTTCGGGCACGATCATGGTAAGTCCGAGTCTCCCGGCGACACCGAGCCAGGACTGCAACGCCAGCCGGCCTTCGGTCCAGGACGCGACAGCGCTGGGATCGAGCACGCGCCCGTTGAGCGCCGACGGCGGCTCAGCCACCGATGTCAGGAGTGCACCGCGACCGGCAGGAAGCGGCGGACCTCCTCATCACCCGGCCACGGCACGCCGCAGGCGGCGTAGACCCGCCGGTAATGCTCCAGGGTGGGCGCGCCGAACTCGTCGGCCATCTCCCAGGCGATCTCCACACCAGCATCGGCGGTCATGCTCGTCGGCCGTCTCGGTGCGCTCTCAGCCTGCATGCGAGCGATGGTACGGCACGACGCCAGCGGAACGCCGCTGGCGGGCCTCCTGGACTGGGGCCGAGCGGAACAAACCGTGGGAGACACCCCTCAAGCGTGGCTGACCTGCGGTTCGATGCTGGCAGGGTGGGTCGAGGTCAGCACTCCTTTGTGGATCAGCATCGGTCGGTGACAGAGCTGGTTCGCATAGGTTTGACCGAACTTGCGGTTCCACTGGTGGATGGTTTCGTCGGTGACCAGGACACCACGCGCGAGCATCATCTCCTCGACCTCGCGGAGGCTCAGCGGGAACCGATGATACAGCCACACACAGTGACTGATGATCTCCACCGGGTAGCGGTGCCCCTTGTACAACGACGACGGCGTGACATCCACGAACCCAGTCTGACCCAACCCACCCCAGGCAACCGAACATCCCAGCTCCGTCAACCTGACAATGCCCCCCTGGCGCCCACCCATCCCCACACCAACCTAACAACACCACCCAACCCCAACACCCGCCGTCCAACACAAGTACGGCGGCACCTCAGCGTGCCCGACACCAAAAAAGAACGTGAATGTTTACACGCAAAGGGTGCTTGGTGTCATAGGGTGAGTGCACCACCAGGAATGGTACATTATTGCTCGCCCAGTCAGCAAGGAAAAGGAGTCGTCGTCAGTGCGTGGTGTGGAGGTTGTTGCCGAGGAACGAGAAGTCATCTCTCGGGAGCTTGCCGTCGGCCGTTCTTTTCGGTCGATCGGGCGGCTGCTGAAGCGGGACCATACTGTGGTGTCACGTGAGGTTGCGCGGAATGGTGGCCGATCGGCGTATCGGGTGATACCGGCCCAACGGCGAGCTGATGAACACCGTGCACGCCCGAAACCGCGTGTGCTGGAAGAGAACACGGCGTTGCATGACGCGGTGAATGCTGGGTTGGGGCAGAAGTGGTCGCCCAAGCAGATCAGCAAGCGGTTGCGTCAGGACTTTCCCGACGACGACACTATGCGTGTGTCGCATGAGACGATTGTGCGCCACGAGGCGCCAGGTAATCGAGTGGAGGTGGGAGACCTTCGCCGTCGGGCCGTCGCAGCGGTCCGGTAGAAGCTGGGGGCAGCCTGATCCGGGGAACGCCGGGGATGGTGGCAAGCGGCTCCGACAACGACGGGACGGATCGGCACTGCCAGACGGTCCGGGTCCGGCAAGCAAGACCAGAAGGTGCAACGAAAGTGAACCAGTGGTTGACATCTCGTAAGCGTGCGGCCGGCTCAAATCTGGTGGATAGGGGCCGGTGTGCAGTGCGTGACCTGTGCCGCGAGGTGAGGTCAACTCCGAAGCCGGTTGATTGTGCCGGTGGGGAGGCCACGGTGAAAGGCTGCGGCGTAGGCGTGGCGATGCTGCCGGGACAAAGCTGGGTCACCTACCTGGTCGATCGATTCCTTGGTGAACGTGGGAACCGTCTCCGGTCGCCCTCTCTTCCGGCCGGCCAGGTCGGAAATGGGCAGGTTCGTTGCCGACTGTGGACCTGGAGATGGGGCGGAGGTCCCGTAGTAGTCCGGGCACGTGAAAGACGTGTACACGGCGAAGGGGACCAGCAAGTCGGCAGAGAGGATACTGGAATGCCCGGAGATCGCCGGTGAATACCGACGAGCCTGACCTCACCCTGTATCGGGCCGAGCGAAGGGTACGGGAGATCCAGACCAAACTGCACCGATGGGCGGTCGATGAACCTCATCGCAGGTTGGATGATCTGTATAACCTTGTCTATGATCCCGCGTTTCTGTTGGTGGCGTGGGATCGGGTGCGGGGCAACAAGGGTGCACGCACGGCCGGCGTGGACGGGCAAACCGCTCACTATATCGAGGCTGTACGTGGTGTTGAGGGGTTCCTGGAGGAACTACGGGGTGATGTGAAGTCCTGTGGTTTCCGGCCCTTGCCCGTGCGGGAGCGGATGATCCCGAAGGCGAACGGTAGACTACGTCGTTTAGGGATACCCACGGTTCGGGACAGGGTGGTGCAGGCAGCCCTGAAGCTGGTTCTGGAACCGATCTTCGAGGCGGATTTTCTTCCGTGTTCCTACGGGTTCCGTCCGAATCGCCGGACTCATGACGCGGTCGCTGAGGTACGTTTTCTCACGTCCCGCTCGTATGAGTGGATCGTGGAGGGAGATATCGCGGCGTGCTTCGACGAGATCTCGCATCCGGCCCTGTTGGACCGGGTTCGGCACCGCGTCGGGGATAAACGTGTCCTGGCTCTGGTGAAAGCGTTTCTCAAAGCGGGAATCCTCGCTCGGGATGGTTCGCGGAGAGACACCAGGACCGGTACGTAGCTGTAAGTAAATAACTAATCCAATAGAGTGAATTTTGACTATATGGCGTGTCGGTCCCATCAAGGTGATCGTCTTGTGCGATTATATGCATTGTGAACACCAGGGATGACGACGCTTTCCACG